>OMVW01000021.1 GCA_900314595.1 uncultured Dialister sp.
ATTTTTTTCGACTTTTTTGCACAAAAAAGCACGCACCTTTCGATGCGTACTTGAACTATTTTATGAATTTCTTAAGTTAATGACATTGCCATTAACTATGAACTGCCGGCACATCCATATTTCCAAATCAGTTATTTATTTTATATATGTATAAAATAGGAGGCACATCATGACATTTTTTGATCGCGTAAAGGGAAAGAAACTGACTGTCCGTTATGAATCGGGTTTTGCATTTACCATCGTGTATCCGGTGGAGGGGATTCTTTCCTGGAAAGCGCTGGGGGAATCCATTGCTGTCACGCAGGAGGAGGAAAAATATGAAGTCCTGGAAATCAGGGACGGTCTGTACTTTGTGAACTGGGTAGAAGGCCCGGGCACTGTACTCTCCCAGCTTCTTGATTTCGAAAGCGGGAAGGTTTCTGCCTTTATGACATGGAATGATGAGAATGCCTTCGGAAAGAGGGCAAGGATTCTTCACAAAGGCACATTTACCGTAGAGGAGGTTTAATATGGGAAAACGGATGCCCGTCATTTTCTCCGGCCACGGGTCACCCATGATCGCGCTGGAACAGAATGACATTACGGAAGGTATGAAGAAAATCGGAAAAAAGGTCATTTCCGAATACGGAAAACCAAAGGCCATCCTGGCTGTTTCCGCCCACTGGTATACGAGAGGGAGCTGGATCCAGACCGCTCCCGTGCCGAAGCAGGTGTACGATATGTATGGTTTCCCAAAGGAACTGTACGAAGTGAAATATCCGGTCAAAGGATACCTTCCCCTTTCCGAAAGAGTGATGGAACTTCTGGGAAAGATCGTGAAGGAAGATAATTCCTGGGGCATTGACCACGGTACCTGGACCGTCCTCACCCATATGTTTCCAAAAGCAGACATCCCGGTAGTCCAGCTCTCCGTGGACGGTCAGGCAAAGCCTTCGGAAAATTTTGAAATCGGAAAGAAACTCTCGGCTCTCCGGGACGAAGGATACCTCGTTTTCGGAAGCGGAAATGTAGTCCATAACCTGAGAAGAGTGGAATGGGACAATGAAGGCGGGACTCCCATGGCCTATGCTTTCAATGATTACGTAAAGAAAGCAGTGGCCAAAGGAAATACAAAGGCCCTGATCGATTATGAAAAGGGACCTTCCGCTGATTATGCGGTACCGACTCCGGACCATTACCTTCCTATCCTCTATACACTGGGAGCTGCTGAAGGGGACAAGGCGGAAGTTTTCAACGATGTCTGCAACCTGGGCTCCATGGCGATGACGGGATTTGTCTGGAGTCATTAGGCAGATACTGCGGTCTCAGTCAATATCGGTATTCGGGTCTTAGCCTCACCACGGCACGCCCCATTCTTGTCATTTCCGAGATTTCGGGGCGCGGGGCTCGGGGAGGTGCGGCGCTGATGCGCCGCCCTTTTTGGATGGGAATGTACGCAGGCGGGAAATATTCGATATGCTTAATCATATAATGAGGGCTTATTAAGTTTCCTCTTTTCAAAAGTTTCCCAATCTGCTATATTGATAACGGATATCAAATAAAATAATTTCTGAAAGGAGATTTGTATGAAAAAATTATTGATTGCTGCTCTGGCAGCTGCCTCTTTTGTCATGGTTCCTGCCCTGGGGAGCGAGGCCCATGCCTTTCCACCTATCCGGGACAATGGAATGATTTCCAAACTTCAGAAGGAAAGACAGGATGAGGCGAATAAGGCACTGGTGGTCAATTTCTGGAATGAAGTTTTCAACAAGCACAATGCTTCTATCATCGATACGGCGGTAGGCGATGTTTACACCCAGCACAGCCCGGGATTTGCGGATGGAAAGGAAGCTTTCAGGACGGCCATTATCGGATTCCTGAAAGAATTCCCGGAAAGCACGGCGGAAATTAAAAGGGTGGCTGCCGATGGGGACCTGGTTTTCATCCATAACCATATCAAAATGAATGAATCAGACAGGGGACAGTCTGCCGTCGATATTTTCCGTGTGGAAAACGGGAAAATCGTGGAACACTGGGATATCATCCAGGATGTTCCTGAAAAGGCGGAAAATAACAATACCATGTTCTAATGAAAAAGCCGCACCTTTCGGGCGGCTTTTTGCTTGGGATTTTTACGTGGACCGTGGCTGTCAAGGGAGAGTCTTATTTTCTCCTGCCTTTCCGGAAATACGCTGAAACTTTCTCTATACCCTTATGTTATAATAGAATCGATTACAGGAACTTTGGGGAAAGGAGGGAAATCCATGGGCTATATCCGCAGGCGGGTGAAGAATTATACCATCCTCATCCTTTCGATTGATGAAAAAAGTGAGACCATTGACAGGGCTGCGGCCCTGCGTGTGCGGAATGGGCAGGAAGCGGGGACTTTTCATCTGGAAAGGGAAGAAGGAGACCCTGAGAAACAGCAGGAAGATTTCGACGATTTCCGGGATTTCCTTTCCAATGACCTGGTGATGCTCACCGATTACAGTGCAGTCCGTCCGGTGATGGATAAATGGTACCAGGCGGGAGCCGGTGAGTTTTTTACGAATACGGCCATGGACATGCTTCCCCAGATCGAGGAGGCCGTGCCGATGACGGAAAATCCGGAAGCTTTCCGGAAGGAAATGGAGGAAGCCGGAAGGGAAAAGGACCTGCTCACCAGGGCCCGCAGGGTTCACAAACTCTATGAAATGGCAGCGGGCCTTCTTTTCAGTTATCAGCAGGGCTACCCTTACTGGATTTTCATGCTTCCCAAAGAAGAGGAACGGTACATGGCCCATCATCTGCCGGCGAAGAAACAGTTCCGGAAAGCGATGACTGCCTGGGTCTTCGGCCTTCATTATTTCTATCTGGGAAATCCGAAGCGGAATATCCTCTACCTTTTGACTCTGGGAGGCTGTTTCCTCTGGATGTTCTTCGACCTGTACCGGATGCCCCTCCTGGTGGATGAAGCCAATGAAAGAATGGCGGAAAAAGTGTATCTTGGGGCGCCGAAATTTCCTGTTTCAGGACCATCCCGTTGAAATCAGCGGAAAAACATGGTAAGGTGGAAATAAAAGAAGGGGCCTGGCCCATTGTAAAGGAGACAGATCATGCAGGGCGGAGACGCAGATGAATTTATCGATTATATGAATGACGGAGAAGCATCCGTCCGGCACCGGGGCTACGTGTACCGGTTTTCGGGACTGAAATATCACCCCGGCCGCCACACCTACAGCGTAAGCGTGGAGAAATACCGGTTCACCAGGGAACCTTTCGAGGAATTCATGGAACTGGTGTACAATTATGAATCCGACGATCCCGATGATGTGCTTGACCATCTCTGTGAGGATATCCTCTGGGATGGAAAGAGCTTTTATGAACTGGAAAAGGCGCTGACGTGGATTGAATGGTGATTTATTTGAGTCATCTGTCAGATAATACGGTTTGTGTCAGTTACGGTATTCGGGAGTTAGCCCTGTATCGGACATGCACCATTTAGTACATTTCCGAGATTTCGGGATTCGAGGTTCGGGGCTCGGGAAGGTGGCGGCGCTGATGCGCCGCATTTTTTAATGGGGAATTTGCACAGGCGGTTTATTGGAGTCAATTGTCAGATATACGACCTGAGTCAGCTGCGGTATTCGGGAGTTAGCCCTGTATCGGGCATGCACCATTTAGTACATTTCCGAGATTTCGGGATTCGGGATGCGGGGTGCGGGGAGGATTAGCTGCTGATGCAGCCAATATTTTTTTATGGGGGCTTTGCACAGGCGGGGTTAAAATCCCGACCGGGCGCGTGGAACGGGGAAACGCAGCGTTCTTTTTCGTATAGCAGAAATCCTGTTTAAAGAATTCCATCGATACCGGGTGGAATGCTCTGCCGGTTGTTCAACTCGTCTGTGCAAATACCCCATATAAGCTCGTCCCTGCCTCAGCAGGGATACCTTCCCTTTTCCCATTCCCCCCCCCTTTTTTATTCAGCGGTTTCGGATTTCCAAATCTACATTCCGCAGTGGAAATATTTCATGCTATAATAAAATTAAAAGTTGGTCATCAGTCATATTTCTAAAAAGGGGTGTTTCTATGGATCTTCTGGTGAAAGCGGTGGCAGCCCTTGTGGTGGGGGCGGCCGGGGCGTTCATGGTTTCAAGAAAGAAGAAAAAGGAGCCCGTCCTGACGGTGGGGGAAAGCCGGTACTTCATGGATGAACCTACCGGTGTCAATAAAGATCCGGTGGAGGTGTATTATTACCGCCCGCCCACCTGGTCCGAGGGGGACCCCGTATTCATCGCATTTCCCGGCTATACGAGGACGGGAGATAAATTCCGGACGAGGCTGGAACCGCTGGCGGTGAAGTACAATATGCTCATCGCTTCGCCAAAGTTTAGCGCGGAGAAATATCCCGGTGCCCGCTGGTACCAGGAAGGAAATATTTCCGATGCGGAAGGAGAGGAAGGCCATATCCAGCCAAGAGATGAGTGGACTTTTTCCGCCATCGACCGGGTCATCGGATCCGTCCGCCGGCGCACCCGGTGCAAAGGGAAGGTGTACCTCTTCGGTCATTCGGCAGGGGGACAGTTCATGCACCGCTACTCCCTCTTTGGCGATAATCCCCGGGTGGATGCGATCATCTGCGCCAATTCGGGATGGTTTACCATGCCTGATGAAAAAATCGCCTATCCTTACGGCATGAAAGATCTGCCCGTTTCCAGAGGAGATTTCATCCGCGCCTTTTCCCGGCCCGTGTACATGCTCATGGGAGGAAATGATATTTCCAGAAAGAAACCTTTCCGCGATACTCCCGAGGCCGATGCCCAGGGCATGAACCGCATGGAGCGGTGCAATAACTATTTCAAAGCCTGCGAAGAAAAGGCGAAAGAACTGAACATCCCCTTCCGCTGGCAGAAGAGCATCGTCCCTGGCGCTGCCCATGAAGGAGTGAAAATGGCGGAAGGAGCCATGAAACTCTTCTGCGAAGAACCGCTGGACGAGACACTTGGGATGTAGGACAAGGGAGCCCTACCCGGCTTCATTTCTAAATGACAGATTAGTGGCAAGTAATAAGCGGTAAGTGCTAAGTGGTAAGTGAAAGTGCGGCGCAAAATAAGAAGCGCCGCATTTTTGATGGAGAACTTTCCCCTTGAAACCGCACAGGGAGCCTTTACCCCTGCACCGTTTTCAAAATGAAGTATCCTTTATATAATCAGAGTGTCCCGTCCATTAACCATTAACCCCGATGTACAGTTTTTCGTAATGAAGTATCCCTTACACAATCAGTTGAGCCCGCCCATTAACCATTAACCCCGATGTACAGCTTTTCGTAATGAAGTGTCCCTTATACAATCAGAGTATTCCGCCCATTAACTATTAACCTCAATGCACAGTTTTTCATAAAGAAGTATCCTTTACATAATCAGAGTGCCCCGCCTATTACCCATTAACCTCAATGTACAGTTTTTCAGAATGAAGTTTCCTTTCAACAATCAAAGTTCCCGGCTCATTACCCATTAACCTCAATACACAGTATTTCATAATGAAGATTTCCTTACACAATCAGAGTATTCCAACCATTAACCCCAATGCACAGTTTTTCGTATCGGAGTTTCCATACATGACCCGGCTGCCCGGGACTTTAGCGGCTCTTCATATAAAATTTTGCAATTCACATAGAGACAGTGTATAATATTTCCAAATCAATACCCAGTTGTCATCTGTTAACCAACTTAAAAAAACAGGAGGAAAGATGAAAAAAGCGATTATCCTATCCAGCGGGGGCGTGGATTCTACCACCTGCGTATCCCTGGCTGTGGACAGACTGGGAGCAGACAATGTTGTGACTGCTTCTATTTTTTATGGCCAGAAACACAAGAAGGAAATACTGGCGGCGAGAAAGGTGGCGGAGTACTACCACCTGAAACATTACGAATTCGACCTGTCCCAGATTTTTCAGTATTCCAACTGCTCCCTTCTCTCGGGTTCCACCGAAGAAATCGTTCACAAGAGCTACGCAGAGCAGATTGCGGAGAACGGCGCAGGAAAGGTAGCCACTTACGTGCCTTTCCGGAATGGCCTCATGCTTTCTACCGCCGCTTCTCTCGCAGCGTCCCTCTTTGAAAATGAAGAAGTGGACATTTATATCGGTGCCCATGCAGATGATGCGGCAGGGGACGCTTATGCGGACTGCAGCGAACCCTTCCTGAAAGCCATGAACGATGCGATAACGATTGGCACCTACGGGAAAGTCCATCTGGTCTTCCCCTTTGCCGATATGAATAAAGCAGGAGTCGTGGCCACGGGTCTCAAACTGCACACGCCCTATGAACTCACCTGGAGCTGCTACGAAGGGGGAGATAAACCCTGCGGCACCTGCGGCACCTGCATCGACCGGGCAGCTGCCTTCGCGGCAAACGGAGTCAAGGATCCGGCTCTTAATTGAGTCATCTGTCAGATACCATGGCCTGAGACTACTTCGGTATTCGGGAATTAGCCTCACTACGGCACGCCCCGCTTGATGCACCTTCGAAATTTCGGGATGCGGGGTGCGGGGAGGTGCGCCGCTGATGCGGCGCGATTATATATGGGGACTCTGCACAGTCGAAGTTGAAAGCCCATTTTCTCCAAAGTCATCCATCAGCCCACGAATTTCCTCTCCTCCCCCGGTCAGGGCACCCGAAGGGGTCATACGATCGTTAAAAACGATATGTGAGAGCCAAAGGCCGTGCGCGAAGCGCACTACAAAAAATTGGTTTCCCGAAGGGAAACCATATCCTTCCCGCAATCCGAAATCCCCAATCCGCAATCCGATTCACCCCGCAATGACACAAACCATAATTATCGCTAAATGAAAGGAACAATATGTTCACCGTAACGAAACGCATAGAAGTATCCGGAGCCCATTTCCTCCATCTTGATTATGAAAGCAAGTGCACGAACCTGCATGGCCATAACTGGATCATCACTGTCACTGTCCAAAGCGAGACTCTCGACAAAAATGGAATGGTGGTGGATTTCTCGAAAATCAAGGAAATCGTGAACCAGTTTGACCACCATGTGATCAATGATGTACTGGGAGACATCAATCCTACGGCCGAAAATATGGCCAAATGGCTCTGCGACAGAATCCCAAAGTGCATCCGCGTATCCGTGCAGGAAACAGAGGGCAATGTAGCGACCTATGAGAAATAAATATACCTATGATGACGGATATTTCCATGTAACTGAAATATTCGATTCCATCGACGGCGAAGGAAAGAGGACCGGCCTCATGGCCACTTTCATCCGCCTTGCCGGCTGCAATCTCCGCTGCAATTACTGCGATACGAAGTATTCTCTTTCTCTTGAGGATACGGCGGAAGCGCTGACAGAGGATGCGCTCTATGAGAAAATCAGAAGTTTTCCCTGGAAGCGGCTGACCTTTACCGGCGGAGAACCGCTCCTTCACCCTCTCTACCATCTCCTGGACCGGCTGGGGAAAGAGGGCTATGAAAATAATATCGAGACAAACGGTGCCGTCCCCCTCTACCGGGAGCGTCCGGCGGGCACTTTTTATACCATGGACTATAAATGCAGCGGAAGCGGCATGAAGGAAGCCATGGACCTCCATAATTTCAAGCTTCTTGGAAAGAAGGACGTCCTGAAATTCGTGGTGAGCACAAAAAAAGACCTCCTAGAAATGAAGGAAGTCATTGAGACATATTTCCATGGAAATAACGATCCCCGGTTCTACGTAAGTCCCGTGTGGGGCAGAATCCGCCCGGCGGAGCTTGTGGAATTTGTAAGAAATAATCAGCTGCAGGACGTGACCGTCCAGGTGCAGCTTCATAAAATCATCTGGGACCCGGACAGGAGGGGCGTATAAATGGATCTGAAAAAACTGGAACAGGCGGCAAGGCTCATCATCGAGGCCGTAGGGGATGACCCGGCCCGTGAAGGCCTGCTTGAAACGCCGAAGCGCTTTGCCGATATGATGGCGGAACAATTTGCCTATAACGACGTATCCAATGAAGAAATTGCGAGAGAATTTGAAAAAACCTTCGCCACTCCGGAAAACGACATGGTGGTGGTGAAGGACATTCCGATTTTTTCCCACTGCGAACACCACATCGCCCTCATGTACAATATGAAAGTGGCCGTGGGCTACATTCCTCACGGACGGGTCATCGGCCTTTCCAAAATCGCAAGAATTGCTGATGCCGTGTCCAAGCGCTTCCAGCTGCAGGAACGGATCGGCACCGATATACGGGACGTGATGAAAATGGTCACCCATTCCGACGATGTGATCGTCTACATTGAAGGCGAACACTCCTGCATGACCGCCCGGGGCATCAAAAAGCCGGGTACAAGGACCAGGACCATCGCTTCTTCCGGCGCTTTTGGCACCGAGAGCGCTCTTCGGAATGAATTTATGAATATGGTGTTGAAGTGATTAACAGTCAGCTAATGGCAGAGTGCTTCATCAGCTGGTCGTTATTCGTTGTTCGTGATTCGTGATTCGTGAAGGTGTGCCGCTGATGCGGCACTTTTTTAATGGGGACTATGCACAGGCGGGGTTGAAAATCACGTATCCTGTGCTATCAAGTGACACTGAAGCAGGCTATGCGGATGGGTAAGCCTCCCCGAAGTTCGGGCAGGACGCGCAGCGGCCGGAGGGGCTGGACTCTCGTTCAAGTCGAAAATGAGCTAAAAGGTAAACTCATTCTCGGGGAGTTCCTGCAAGGCGGGTGAGGGGAAAATGTAGAAAAGCAGCCAGCCTGAATGCCTCGAATGTCCGGGCTCATGACCCGAAGGCCCCGCTTTCGAAAATGGTAAAAGAAAACCCGGAATTCGCAGTCGTCATCCATTAAATCGATTCTAATTCCCACTTTTTACAGAATTCTTTTTTACCTATGGTATAATAATATAAATATATACCTCGATTCCCTTTCAAAAGTGGGAAAAGGGTTGATTGTATAAGGAGAAGTTCTATGAAGAATTCAGATATTCGCCGTGTCCGGCCAAAGAAGAAATCTTCCTTCTTCACGAAGGTCATCGTATTTCTTCTGGTTATCGTCCTCATTGCGGGGGCCGGGGCTACGGCAGGTTTCCTTGTTTCCGTCACCGGAAATCTTCCGGATGTGACCACCAACATCCAGCCCAACGCGTCTTCCCGCATTTATGATGAAAAGGGGCGGCTCATCACGACCGTCCATGCAGAGGAAAACCGTATTCCCGTTTCCATCAAAGAAGTGCCCCAGAATCTGCAGAATGCCTTCGTGGCTGCAGAAGATGTGCGTTTCTATGAACATCACGGGGTGGACCCCAGAGGGATTCTCCGCGCTATCTGGTCGAACCTCATTACCCGGAATGCCACCGGTCAGGGTGGTTCCACCATCACCCAGCAGCTGGCCCGCAACGCTTTCCTCACACAGGAACAGACCATCAAGAGAAAACTTCTCGAAGTGGTGCTGGCTCTTGAAATTGAAAGCAAGTACACCAAGAAACAGATTCTTGAAATGTACATGAACCAGATTTACTTCGGTCAGGGCTGCTACGGCATCCAGACCGCCTCCCGCGTCTATTTCGACAAAGATGTGAAAGATCTGACCCTTCCGCAGTGCGCCATGCTCGCAGGCCTTCCGAACAGCCCGAACTACTACTCTCCATTCCGCAGTGTAGAAGCAGCCAAATACCGCCAGGCCATCGTCCTCGACCAGATGGCCAAGTACGGGTATATTTCCCAGGCTGATGCAGAAGCTGCGAAAAAAGCGGACCTGCACCTCGCCAAACCCCAGTCCGGCAGCGCAACTTCCCGGGCGGCGTCCTATTTCATCAACTACGTCATTCAGGAAATCAGCGATAAATACGATTCCGATGCCATCTACAAAGAAGGACTCCAGGTGTACACCACCCTGAACCTGGACATGCAGAAAGAAGCAGAAAAAGCTCTCAAAGCCGATCTTCCGCAGGGCTCCAAAGACAATAAGGGACTCACTCAGCCCCAGGGCGCCCTCCTCTCCATCGAAGTGGGTACCGGCCATATCAAAGCCATGGTAGGCGGCCGCGGCGAAGACCACTTCAACCGCGCGGTCCAGATGGTCCGTCAGCCGGGCTCCTCCTTCAAGCCTTTCGTCTATGTCACCGCTTTTGAAAATAAATTCAGCCCCTACGATACGGTAAGCAATGAAAAGAAGACTTATCCCGGCGGCTGGACCCCGAAGAACTACGGCGGCACTTCCGGCGGCAAAGTCACCCTGGAAGAAGCCCTCGTTCATTCCATGAACATCCCCACCATCGACCTGGCCAATGAAGTGGGCATGGGAAAAGTCCTGAAACTGGCCGAAGCCTGCGGTATTTCCACCCTTGTCAAAGACGGGAAATCCACCGATAACAACCTGGCAGCTTCCATCGGCGGTCTCACCAACGGCGTATCCGTCTACGATATGGCCAAAGCCTACAGCGTATTTGCCAATAACGGCAAACTGGTAGAACCGATTGCCATCCTCAAAGTGGTGGACCGGAATGGAAATATCCTCGAAGACCATTCCGCAAAACCGGAATACAAACAGGTAGTCAGTGAAAATGCGGTTTACCGCCTCACCTCCATCCTGGAAGAAGTTATTTCCCGGGGCACCGGCGGAAATGCCTATATCGGGCGGTCTGCGGCAGGCAAGACAGGGACTACGGACGATGAACACGATGCATGGTTTGTAGGATATACTCCGAGCCTCGTGACGGCCGTATGGATTGGCGACGATACGAATACAAACGCCGGCTATACAGGCGGTACCGTTCCGGCAGCCATCTGGAGAGACTATATGAAAGAAGCCCTTCGGAACTACCGAGAAAAAGGATTCAATATCCCAGCTTCCGTAAGAAATGAAATGGCCAAAGCCCGGGCAGCCGCCGCAGCCAAAGCAGCTGAAGAAGCGAAGAAGAAAGAAGACGAAAAGAAAAAAGCTGAAAAGGCTAAAAAAGGAAATAAACTCCTCGACCGCATTGCCGGCAAAATCACAAAACCGGTAGAAGGCCAGGGAAAGAAGACGAATTAGTTTTGTGAGACATTTGTCGGTTTTGCGGAATGAGTCACATACGGTATTCGTGGGTCAGCCTCACTGCGGCGAGCCCCGGATGCGTCAATCCCAAGATTTCGTGATTCGTGATTCGTGGTTCGTGAAGGTGGCAGCGCTGATGCGCTGCCGCTTTTTTGGGGGGGACTGTACGCAGGCGGATTGATTGGAGACATTTGTCCGTTTTGCGGAATGAGTCACAAACGGTATTCGTGGGTCAGCCTCACTGCGGCGAGCCCCGGATGCGTCAAGCCCGAGATTTCGTGATTCGTGATTCGTGAAGGTGTGCCGCTGATGCGGCACGATTTTTTTATATGGGGTTTTGCACAGGCGGGGGAATGGACTTTTTTATAGAACGCAAAAAATCCCCGGTCGTCTGACCGGGGTCCTGTTTGGGGCAGTATGGTTCCACGGATAGCAGGGACATAGACCTGGAACACGCAGAAATCGGAGCTGCCGTATGACGGAGGTGGTCTTTGAAGTTTGCATCCGGGAAGGACTGGAATCAGGAGTTTTTGTCTTCTGACCGGGGATTTTATTTTGCTTTGTGCCGGCACAGAGGCGGGAGAAAATCATCGGATCCATCCTTCCGCCCGGTTCGATCGATGGTGTACATCCGGGTTTATGAAGGATTTCTCAGGGGCCCTTTCTCCTGCCTCCGTTTATATAGTACAAAAAGTGAAATTTATTTTTGAAAATATTATATAAAATTTTTCTATGTAATATCGCAAGATGCATTTATAAATCCCGGAGGGGAAATTCAGCCTGATTTCGAGTCCCGAAATGCTTTTTCAACCATGGATATTTGGAGTGTTTCCCCTGTTTCTTATTTAAAATCCCCCTGACGGATGGCGGCCGTCAGGGGGATTTGTATTTTTGGAGTGTTCAGAATGATCTAAGTCAGGGAACCATAGATTTATGGTTCGCTCAGGAGGTACATGGAGAATTCCTGCAGGAAAGGAAAGAAGTGCGCTTTCACGAACCTGCGGCTGCAGTACCACAGCCAGGTTCTGAAGAAAAGCGGGTCAGCATACTGAATATGTCTCTTTCACAAAAACACTGACTTCGTGCGGGGCGGGATCGCAGATGCCCGGATGGCAAAGGCACCCTTCTTTTCCTTTTCCGCCGCTTTTTGCCGATACATCCGGCAATTGGCTTTGGGACCGGGAAGAAGACCTCTTTCCTGCCTTTTGTGAAATTGAATCCGCCGGGAAATTCTGTAACAGTTAACGAAATGACATTTCCATGGCGGCAGGTCCATCGCCCGATTCAGGGACCAGGCCCTCCAACCAGCTCTTGGAAGCCGGCCCGGAGTCAGCCGCGGGACCTCACAGTCGAAAAAAATTCGGAGGCACAGCCTCATTGGATGTATTTTCATCACTTTTCAGGCGATCCGGACGATGAAGTCCCCGGACGACGAAACCGGGAAAACAAAGCCGGGGCACCCTCGAAGGCGGATGAAAACAATCCGCGGAACAGTATGGGGAAACATACTTTTCACCATAGCCTGTCTATATTATACATCTTTTATAGAAATATAAAAGACAATTGTCACCCTTTTTCATGGAACAAAGTTAAAAAGTGCGGTTTCATCGGTGGTTTTTCCTTATTGAAATTTCCTTGACAGACTTATGAAAAAGAAATTATACGGCTTTTGATTAGGATAACTATAGAAATAAAAACTTTTGGTACGGGGTTGTCGGGGTTCTCGGGATTATCGGGGGGTCGGGAAGGTGGCGGACACAATTCATAAAGTCCGCCGGTTATATTTGAGGAATAAGAATTTCGAAGAAGATAACTATAGAAATAAAAACTTTTGGTACGGGGTTGTCGGGGTTCTCGGGATTATCGGGGTGGTCGGGAAGGTGGCGGACACAATTCATAAAGTCCGCCGGTTATATTTGAGGAATAAGAATTTCGAAGAAGATAACTATAGAAATAAAAACTTTTGGTGCGGGGTTGTCGGGGTTCTCGGGATTATCGGGGTGGTCGGGAAGGTGGCGGACACAATTCATAAAGTCCGCCAGTATTATTTTTATTGCACTTACAAGGCACATATAAGGCTGACTGATGAAAGGTATCCGGAATAGATGACTCTATCGTAAGTCAGGAGGCTCTTCTCATTAGGAGGGTTCTGGCACGGCTGGGAGGACGACCTGTACATATGAGAAAAATCGTATTCATCGCAGATGGGGCCGAAGGCCATATCTGAAACTTGCGCCCGAAGGGCGCCACCTCCCCGATAATCCCGACATCCCCGAAACCATTCCCGACAATCCCCGATTCAAAAGATGACCACGTATAGTTTTCCATATAAAAAGTGCCCTTTCAGGGCACTCCTTCACGAAGAACGAGGAACAAAGAACGAGATTCCTATTTCCCAAACGTTTCCTGAAAGGCAAGAAGATTTTTCTTGTCATTTCCGCACCATACGGCAAAGATGATTTCATCAAAGAGGTTTTTCATATCTTCATACATGAGGACCGTATGGAAATCATCAGCCACGTCATAAGGGTCGTGGCCGAATACTCCGCAGCCCCAGGCGCCAAGCGTAATGGTCCGGCATCTTTTGGAGGCAAAGAGGGAGAGGGTATACCGGATCCGTCTGAGGCGGATGGCCCGTATTTCATAAGGGGCTAGGTGTCTGGCCGGTCCGCGGAGGTCCGGCGCTGCCAGGGTGACGACGGATGTCTCCCGGGGCGGCCCGAAAAGGACATAATCCTCATCCTGACTCTTTCGGAATATTTCCACATTCGGAGAAAAAATCATGCCGTCCGATTCGAGTCCCGAAAGGGAGCGGTTATAGGCATAGAGCCTGGAGCCCTCCCCGGAAGAGAGGGATGCATAGAGCGTGCTTTCCCGGCAGAGGCATTCTTCCTGGGACACCGCGCCCCAGAGGTAGCCGCCGCCTGCTTCGTAGGCATTGGCAAAGTTGAGGACCCCTTCTCCCGCATGGTCCATGGTATCTCCTTCCACCACGGAAATCCGTCCGGCCCCGGTGCGGGGGAGCTTTTTCACTTCTTCTGCCAGGATTTCCAGATTTCCGGGGAGGTACACTTCCGCCTGTTCGAGCTCTGTCAGAGAATGGCGGAAACTCCAGGCCTTTCCATCAGCCGTTTCGTACAGCCCTTTCCGGAGAATTTCATGATTTTCCTTCGCAACAGCCTGATTTTTCGCGTAATCCAAGATGAACCTCCCGGAAATAAAAGGGTATTTCCATACCCGCGGATAAAATAAAACAAAAGACCCGTTCCCTTCCGGCGGGCCTCTACGAACTAATCACTAACCGCTAAAAACTAAAAACTCTCATTTCACCCAGTCCCTGAATTTCCTGACCAGGATCCGGCAGGCCTTTTCCGACTGGTCGTAAGCTTTTTCAAAAGAGCCGCGGCCATAGGGATTGGAAATTCCGCTATCATCACCGTAAGCGGAAGAAAGGAGACGAAGTTTGTCATCCACATCACCGCCCAGAGTGTTGAAAATGCGGGGATCCTGCAGGTTATCCATAAAGTAGATGTAATCATACTGATCGTAAGTCTTCCATTCCAGGGGCAGCGCCTGCCTCGGATTGCAGGGCACATCATGAGCAGTGAGGACATCCTGCCCTTCTTTGCAGAGGGCTCCGCCTTCTTTTTCAAAACGGGCGGAAGAGACGTAGATTTTTTCTTCCAGACCGGCCTTTTTTACCAGGTCTTTCATGATAAATTCCGCCATCGGCGGTTCACCGCTGCCGGTATGGGAAATAAAAAGCAGTTTGATCATAGAGTGTTCCTCATTTCTCATAAATTTCTACTTTTATTATAGCTTATAAAGGAAGGGAAGGGAAAGAGAGGCGTACAAAAATGGAAATCATATTTTAAAAACTTTTGGAAATATGGTTATCAGTTAGCGGCTTTGGCGGGCCTTTTAATAAAAATTTCCATTTTCAGTGAGAACTGTGTATAAAAAATGGCCCGCTGTCGAAAGATGCAGGCCTTCAGATTACTTTATAAATTTCAGTCATCCGGCCTATTGTCCGGCCCCGGAGAGAGCCGGGTTATATATGGGCGGCTGCTGTCATTCCCAGAAAGGCGCATACGGCTCCGTCTGCAAGGAGCGGGAGAGCGCCCAGGATATAGGCCGTTTCTTCATCGATTCTGTAATACACCATGTAAGAGATAAAAGCAAAAAAGGTGGCCGCGGCTATGAGGAAAGCGGCAGCTGTCAGAAAACGGCCGGACAGGAGCCCTGCTTCGGAAAGAGTGCCGAGAGCCATGATTTCAAGGAGAGCCCATCCTGCGATGAGGATGAGTTCCGTAGTAGGGATGCGGCCGAAGATTTTTGTGGAAATAAGGAGCAGGATCAGGTAGGCAGCCAGCGCCATGAGGGAGAGCAGCCCGCCGCCCGGCCAGGAGGAGGGAAGAGGCAGTTCACAGATGCCCATGATGGTGATTCCCACGCCTCCCAGGCCGGAAATGGCAAGAAGTAAAAGTAAGATTCCCGAAATCCCTCCGGTCCAGCCCGTATTTTCGCCGGGCTTAAAGGCAGAAAGCCACCAGAATGTATAAAATAAAGCGCCCAGGGCCAGGGAAAACTGGCCGGCAATCATTTCTTTCAATGAATTCATTTCCATGGGTAAGGCCTTCTTTCTCTTTTCATTATATCGCGCAAATGAGGGAAACGCTTTTGAAATGTATGGATGGAGGATGATTTCCTCGGTCCAGAGCGCCTCGTCTTTCATGTAATCATAGGTAATAAAAATGATTTATTGTAATCATAAACTTTAATCTATACATTTTTTAGTAAATTCAAGTGAATTTGATTATTTATTTTGGCTATGCATTGTGTTAAAATAAAACTATCAAGCAGTGTAATGTCAATTTGTCGGTTTGTCACGTCTGCATTTTCGGAAGGGAAGGGCCCGAAGGACGGCAGAAGGAGCCGATGAAAAAGCCCTTTGTTTTTCAGGGCAGTGAGAGGAGTTTGGATTATGAGTAATTTCCAATTTTATCTGGCCATCGTCATCTTCCTCCTCACCTATGGTGGAATTATGGCGGAAAAGGTTCCGAGAACCATCTGCTCGCTCATTGGCGGCGGTGCGATGATTTACTTCGGATTCCTGACTGAACACGAAGCGTTCAAAGAATTTATCGACTGGAATACCCTGGGCCTCCTGGCAGGCATGATGATCCTGATTTCCGTTGTCAAGAAATCCGGTTTCTTCCGCGTGGTAGCATTGTGGACCATGAAGAAATCGAAGGGTTCGCCCCGTATGCTTCTGGTGCTGCTTTCCGTAGTTACTGCTGTTTCCGCATCCTTCCTGGATGCAGTTACCGCAGCTCTCCTGATTGCACCGCTCACCATTTCTCTCTGCCGTATGCTGAAATTGAATCCGGTACCTCTTCTGGTCGCAGAAATCTTTATGTGTAACGTCGGTGGTTCCGGTATGATGGTCGGCGATCCGCCAAACGTCATGATCGGTTCCGCAACCCATCTGAATTTCCTTGACTTCACTGAAAATACCGGTCCACTGGCCATTATCACCGTATTCATGACTCTGTGCTGCATCATCTGGCTCTTCCGCAAGGAACTGCCCCATGGCAATATGCCGCAGGAAGAAGTGGATAAGATTGATGTGATGGGTGCTGTAGAAGACAGAAAGCTCTTCAACCGGTCCCTTACCGTACTGGGTCTCACCATCCTCGGCTTCATCGGCCACGCACACTTCGGCCTCGATACCGCAACCATCGCCATGACCGGCGCAGTCGTTGCCATGCTGGTCTGCGGAATCAACCCGGATGATGCGATGAAAGAAATTGACCTGGATACACTCTTCTTCTTCATGGGTCTCTTTATCCTGGTCGGCGGTCTTGAAAAAGCAGGCGTCATCAATGCCATCGCTAAGTGGGGCGTCAACCTCGCAGGCGGAGATCATCACCTGATTACCTTCCTCATCCTCTGGATTTCCGGTCTGGCATCTGCCTTCATCGATAACATTCCGTTCACCGCAACCATGATTCCTCTGATCAAAGATATGCAGCAGCTCATGGGCCTCGCTCATGCAGACTACATGTGGTGGGCACTTTCCGTAGGCGCCTGCTACGGCGGCAACGGTACTTCCATCGGCGCATCCCCGAACGTTATCATGATCGCTATCGCAGCCAAAGAAGGTCACTACATCTCCTATGGCCGTTTCATGAAATGGTGCTTCCCGATGATGATCCTCTCCCTGATTATTGGTACCATTTATATCGAAGTCCGCTACTTCATGCTGGCAGGACTGTAATTGTAGAAATAAAAAACTGCTCTTTATGGGCAGTTTTTTTATGCCCCGCCGCTGGTGGGGCTTTTTCTGTAAAGGAAACCGGATGAGGGTATACTTTTGAATCGGGGATTGTCGGGGTTAGTTTCGGGGATGTCGGGTTTGTCGGGAAGGTGCGGCGCCTTTTTCTGTTGCGCCGCACCTTCCCGACAGTCCCGAGATGCCCGGGATTCCCGACATCCCCGATTCAGAAACTGCTTCGGTACGGATGATTGTTCATGCAAGATGCCGGGAAATTTTGCACAATAAAAAAGACCGTATTTTAACGGTCTTATCAATAATCAATCAGTTTCCAAAGGGGTCTTTCCCATCCTGCTTCGGCGGGTTCTTTACATATTTGATCTGCTGGCAGATGCATTCATCCTTCATCTTGTAGAGTTCCGGAATGAAGTCCATGATATGTACGAAAGTATCGTCGTTGATGGAGTACTTTGTCCAGAGCCCTTCTCTTCTTGCATTGACCACGCCTGCTTCGATGAGGATTTTCATATGGTAGGAGAGGGTGGACTGGGAGAGGGTGAAATTGGAAAGAATGTCACAGGCAGACATTTCCCTGCAGGACAGCATATCCACCACATGGAGGCGGGTCTCGTCGGAAAGAGCCTTGAAGATGGTGGCAAATTCTTTGTAACTCGGTTTGGAAGCCATAATAATCCCCTTTTCTGTTATGAAATGTATTCGTTATAAAATTAAATATATCGCAAGAATCTTTTTCTGTTGTTTTTTGTTATCGATACATTTAAATCTATATGTTAACTATTTTAACCTATAAAAAAATGATTGTCAAATTTATGAAATAATTCCTTTAGAATTGTAAAGTTGTCAGTTTATGTGCCTGGTGCGCAGATTTTTTGTGAAAGCCATCCCGGGACACCGATGGCTTTCCTTTTTTACCACACGAAAAGGACCGCTTCCGGATGGGGGCGGTCCTTTCTTTATCAGGAAAAACTAACAACTGAAAACTTTCACCTAATCAATGGCCGAAATGACTTTCGGCTTCAATAATGCGGTAAACCAGTTCACCGGCATCGCAGAGGTCTTTCAGGGCGAGATTTTCCTTATTTGTATGGAAATCTTTCATGCCCACGCCCACGAGGACTGCCGGGAATCCTTTGGTCCCGAACCAGTTGGCATCACTGCCGCCTCCGGAGGCTTCCACGGTCATGGTGAATCCTGCTGCATCGCAGGCTCCTTTGAAGAGCTTCAGGCAGGGGTCTGTTTCTTTCACGGTGAAAGCATCGTATGCTTTTTCTTTACGAATCTCAAGGCTGCCTTCCGGGAATCCTTCTGCTGCCTTTTTGAAAGCTTCTTCCATTTCGGAAACGACTTTTTCCAGTTTTTCTTCATTCCGGCTTCTGGCTTCGCCGTGGATGATACAGTAGTCCGGGACGATATTGGTGGCCGTACCGCCCTCTATGGTACCCAGGTTGCAGGTGGTTTCGAAATCAATCCGTCCCTGCGGGCAGGCCGCAATGCCAAGGGCTGCCATGCGGATAGCGCTGGTCCCTTTCTCCGGGCACATGCCTGCATGGGCGGCTACCCCTTTGCAGATGAAATCGATGGTATATTCCGAAGGACCTGCATTGAAGAGGGAACCTGCAGGACCATCGGCATCCAGGGTATAACCGAAGTCCACATCATTGATATATTTTTCTTCAATATTTTTGGAACCGAAGAGGCCGATTTCCTCCTGCACCGTGAAAATGACGGTGATTTTGCCATGAGGGATGTACATTTCCTTCATCAGGTGAAGTCCTTCAAGGATGGCGGTAACGCCTGCCTTGTCATCTCCACCCAGAATGGTATCTCCTTTGGAGCGGAAAATGCCATCTTCCAGCACCGGTTCGATGCCTTTGCAGTTTTCCACGCAGTCCATGTGGGCGGTGAAGGCGATGGAAGGAAGTCCCGGCGCATTGCCGTTGAATCTGGCGATGAGGTTTCCCGTATTTCCTCCGTTCACAGAACCATCGTTATCTTCGATGATCTTTGCGGCACCCAGCTTTTTAAGCTCCTTCTTCAGGTACTCCGCCACGTCCCGTTCTCCCTTGCTGGGAGCATACATCTTGACCAGATCGGTGAAAGTTTTCTTCATCCGTTCTTCATTAACCATGAGTCAGCACCTCGCTTTGTTTTTTATTGTGTATTCATTATAGCACGGTATGGTCTGCCGGTTGAGACTTTTTCAATAAAGGCATTTGAGCAGGAGGCTTTGAGGTATTCGTAAGGCCTGCCGGTAACGACTTGCGGGTCTGAGGCAGTTGAGACAGGAACTATGAAGTATTCGTGTGGCCTGCCGGTAAGTACTAGCGGGTTTGAGGCAGTTGAGACAGGAGCTATGAAGTATTCGTAAGGCCTGCCAGAAGGGCAGGAAAGTTTTGCGGCATAAAAGCGGTCGGCTTTGGCGTATTCGTATGGCCTCTCGTTTCGACCTTAAGTGTTCGAGGCAATTGAACTGGCAGCTTTCAGGTATTCGTAAGGCCTGCCGGCAACGACTTGCGGGTCTGAGGCAGTTGAGACAGGAGCTATGAGGTATTCGTTTGGCCCGCCGGCAGGGCGTGAAGGCTTGAGGCATAAAAGTGAGCAGCTTTTAAGTATTCGTCGGTTTACAGAGCCCGGTTTCACAACACATTGGATCCCTTTTGACTTTTTTCAATATAAAATGGCCGCCCGATGACTTTGGCGGCCACCTTCCCGACATCCCCGAAATAATTCCCGGGATTCCCGAAAACCCCGATTCAAAAGTTAACCGGGAGATATGAGTTTTATGTTTTATCCTCTGACTCCACCCAGAACCCTTTCTGCAGCGCTTTCTTCCCGAATTTTTCCTGGATTTCATCCATGGCCCTGGCGGCGCGGTTTCGTTTTTCTTTATTGTCGTCAAAGAGGGAACCCATGGAAATAGGGGGACCCAGGTTGGAGGCAGTGACCCCGATGAGGCGGACTCCTTCGTGAATGGGAATTTTTTTGAGAAGGAGCAGGGCGTTTTCACATATTTCTTCCTGGAGACTCGTTCCGTCATCCAGGGACCTGGCACGGGTGATGGTTTTGAAGGAAGAAAAACGGATTTTCAGGGTGATGGTCCTTGCAGTCAGTTCATGTTTCCGAAGTCTCTGGGCTACTATATCGCTGTGCATGGCGATCTGCCGCTCGATTTCGGAAAGGCCGGTGAGGTCTTTCTCGTAGGTGGATTCGTCGCCGATGGATTTGATGGATCGGTCGCCTTCCACCGGCCGGTCATCCAGGCCCACGGAAAGACGTTTCAGCATATGGCCCTGATTTTCACCGAGGAGGCCGGTCAGAGCGGACTCCGGCGCATCCTGGATATCGCCTATGATATGAAATCCGGCGCGAATCAGCTTTTCTTCTGTCACTTTCCCAACGCCCCAGAGGCGGCGGACCGGAAGGGGACGGAGGATTCCTTTTTCTTTCCCATAGGGAATGATGCACAGGCCGTCAGGCTTTTTCATGTCGCTGGCCATTTTGGCAAGGAATTTATTGGGAGCAATGCCTACGGAGGCTATGAGCTCCGTTTTTTCCTTTATTTCTTTCTTGATGGCTCTTCCGATGGCTCCTAAAGTCGGGTAATGGCTGCCCATGCCGGAAATATCAAGAAACGCTTCGTCCAGGGAGATAGGTTCATAGGTATCGGCATAGTGGAGCATGATTTCATGCACTTTGTCGGAAGCTTCCTTATAGGCATCGAAACGGGGGACCACGAAATTTCCATTGGGGCAGAGCTCTCTGGCTTTGGAAATAGGCATGGCCGAATGGACGCCGAATTTCCTCGCTTCATAAGATGCGGTAGCCACGACTCCCCTTTTGGAAAGGCCGCCCACAATGACCGGCGTGCCTTTGAGTTCCGGGTGGTCCCGCTGCTCTACGGATGCGAAGAATGCATCCATATCCACATGCATGATCCAGCGTTTCATCCTTTTGGCACCTCCTTTTTATTCATCATATAGGGGATGGGGGATAGAGTCAAGAGAGAGGAAATCAGCTATATGATGAAACACTTTTGAATCGGGGATGTCGGGAATTCTCGGGATTGTCGGGGTTTTCGGGAAGGTGTGCCGCTCTCGCGGCACGAATCTTTTATATTTTGCCTTCGGCTCTCAGTTGGCATGAATATCATTTGGCCCGATTTGATATTTTTCGAACAAAGTGCCTGGTCATGTCAGTACACCTGCAACACCTGCCTTCGGTGGGAGCTTCCCCTCAAAAGAGCCGGGGGATTGTGCGGGCTTCGTTTGACCGCATTAACCATTAACCCCAATGTATAGTTGTCTCAAATATAGTTTCCTTACGGTACACAGCCTTTCACCTGTTATCCATTCACCTCAATGAAAAAGCTGCCGAAGATGATATGCCACATCAGTTTTTCATCAGTTAACTTCTAAAAACTAACAACTACAAACTACGCACTTTTTAGGCACTTTATCTTTTATATTTTCCTTATCAATTCCAAATTTACACAACGTTATTTTTAATCAGTTAACGCCGCTAATATTCAATTTAAGGTAATAAAATCATTATTTTAATCAGAATAAATATAAGTATAATTAATAAAATCAAAATGGACCACCAATAAAAATAATTTTGGTATATTGACTAATCGAATTAGTATAGTCTATCATGTAACCGTGATAACGAGAGTCGTTATCAGAATTTGAGGGAAACGGGGTGATAAACTTGATGCCTCTTGTATTTGCAAAGGAAGGGGATACAGTGATTATCCGCCGTATTTCCGGTAAAGATGAAGTGCGGCAGCACCTGGCGGACCTCGGGTTCGTGGTGGATACGCCGGTACTCATCGTGAGTCATATGGGCGGAAACCTCATCGTTCAGGTGAAAGGCTCCAGAGTGGCGCTGGATAAGTCCATGGCTCAGAAGATTTATTTTTAATATTTCTATGATATAGGATGAGAAAGGGAGAATTCAGAATGAAAACTTTAAAGGAAGTGCCGGTAGGCGCTACCGCCAAAGTGAAGCGTATTCATGGTGAAGGGGCACTCCGCCGCCGTGTCATGGATATGGGCATCACCAAGGGCGTGGATATTTATGTACGAAAGGTGGCTCCTCTGGGAGATCCTCTGGAACTGACCATTCGCGGTTATGAGCTTTCCATTCGCAAGAATGAAGCGGAAGCTATTGAAGTAGAATAAGAAAGGAGCAGCCATGTCAATCAGAATCGCTCTCGCAGGCAACCCGAACTGCGGGAAAACCACATTATTTAATGAACTTACCGGCAGCTCCCAGTACGTAGGCAACTGGCCGGGCGTTACGGTAGAAAAGAAAGACGGAATCCTCAAAGGTCATAAAGATGTGATCATCCAGGACCTGCCGGGGATTTATTCCCTTTCTCCCTATACCATGGAAGAAAAAGTTGCAAGAAATTACCTGGTCAATGAACAGCCGGATGCTATTCTGAACATCATCGATGGTACAAACCTGGAAAGAAACCTGTACCTCTCCACCCAGCTCATTGAAATCGGCCTGCCCGTCGTTATGGCAGTCAATATGATGGATCTGGTGAAGAAAAATGGAGATACCATCGACGTCAAGAAGATGGGCGAAGAACTGGGCTGTGAAGTGGTGGAAATCTCTGCCCTTCAGGGAAAAGGCTGCATGGAAGCTGCTGAAAAAGCATTAGAAGCAGCAAAAGCGAAACAGCAGGTGAAGCTCCCCTCCGTATTCACTGGTTCCGTGGAACATGCCATTGCGCATATTGAAGAAACCATTGCACCGAAGGTGGAAGAACGTTTCAGCCGCTGGTATGCCATCAAGGTATTTGAAAGAGATGAAGAAGCCACCGGCGCCCTTCAGCTGGACCCGAAGGTCATGACCCATCTCGAAGGCCATATCAAAGACTGTGAAGATGAACTGGACGATGATTCCGAATCCATCATCATCAATCAGCGTTATGGCTACATTGCAAAGATTATCGATTCCGTATTGAAGAGAAAAGTGGCCGCTCATACCATGACCACTTCCGACAAGATCGACCGGATCGTAACGAATCGAATCCTGGCCCTTCCGATTTTCTTCATCATCATGACTGCTGTTTACTATATTGCCTGCTCCGTCGTCGGCGGACCGATTACGGACTGGGTGAATGATGATTTCTTCGGAGGAATCGTTACTGATGCAGCCGGCGGACTTCTGGAAGCCATCGAAGCTCCGGAATGGCTGGAAAGCCTCGTCGTAGACGGAATTATCGGCGGTGTGGGAACAGTCCTTGGCTTCGTTCCACAGATTCTTGCCATTTTCTTCTTCCTCTCCGTTCTTGAAGACTCCGGCTACATGGCCCGCGTTGCCTTCATTATGGACCGTATTTTCAGAAAATTCGGCCTCTCCGGCAAATCCTTCATTCCGATCCTTGTGGGCAGCGGCTGCGGTGTACCGGCAGTCATGGCTACCAGAACCATTGAAGACCAGCGGGACCGCAGAATGACCATTATGCTCTGCACATTTATCCCCTGCTCTGCAAAGGCAGTCATCATTGCCATGATTACTTCCGCTTTCTTCCCGGATTCCGTATTCATGGCTCCGGCTATGTATTTCCTCAGTATTGCAGTCATCGTCCTCGCAGGTATTGCGCTGAAGAAGACTTCCGTATTTGCCGGCGATCCGGCGCCGTTCGTCATGGAACTTCCTGCTTACCATGTACCGGCCCTCAAGGGCGTACTCATCCATATGTGGGAAAGAGCAAGAGGCTTCATCATTAAAGCAGGTACCATTATTTTCGCAGTTTGCTGCATTATCTGGTTCTTCTCCACTTTCAATGCTTCCCTCGAAATGGTAGAAGATATTGAAGAATCCATGCTGGCCGGCTTCGGTCATGCGATTTCCTGGTTCTTTGCTCCTCTGGGCCTGGGTGACTGGAAAGGCGCTGTAGCCGTCATTTCTGCAGAAATGGCAAAAGAAGATGCGATCGGTACCCTGGCAGTACTGAATGGTGTAGCTGATGATGCAGAAGAAGAAGCAATCATGGCCGGAATTGCAACCATGTTCACTCCAATTGCTGCTTTCTCCTACATGATCCTGAACCTCTTCGACCCGCCCTGCGTCGTTGCCATCGCAACCATTGCCAGAGAAATGGGAGACCGCAAATGGGCAGCCATTGCCATCGGCTTCCAGCTTGTTCTCGGCTATTGCATGGCTTTCGTAGCCTACAACCTTGGCAGCTGGCTCTTCTATGACGCAGCTTTCGGAATTGGCCAGGGCATAGCGATCATCCTCTGCCTGGCAGCGCTCTACTTCATCTTCCGTCCCGCACCAAAGGAGAAAGAGCCCGGCGCAGTAGGCCAGGAAGCCTGAGTCAGATCAGCGATCAGTAAATTCGTTAGTGGTTAGTTATAGGAAATCAAGTGGCTGGACAATGAATCTCTACGGTTATCGTCCACATTCTCCCTTGAAGCAGATTATTTCCAGCCACCAACACTCCTCTACAGGGAAAGGCGGCTCCGGGCGGGCCGCCTTTTCTCTTTAAAGGAAATAGTCAGAGTCCTATTCCCCTCTGACTGACTTTCTAACGGCTGACAGCTAAATGCTTGAAATAGATTTAATTTATAAGAAATAAGGAGGCACTATGTCCATCGGAACTTATATCGTCCTTGCCATCATTGCGGTCCTCTTTGTCCTGGCCTGCCGACACATCTTCCACGTCACTTTAGGCGGGGGAGACTGCTGCGGAGGGGGCGGAGAATGCCCGGCCTGCAAGGCAAGAAAAATGAAACTCCACGGGGGAATCAAAGAATAATTCTCACATTGTCCGTTTTGTGGTCTGAGTCACGTACGGTTTTCGTGGGTTAGCCCTGTCACGGCGAGCCCCGATTGAGTCTATTTCGAGATTTCGTGATTCGTGGTTCGTGAAGGTGGCGCTGCTGAGGCAGTGCCGCTTTTTTATGGGGATTTTGCACAGGCCGCACAGGCGGGAAGGAAAACGGTAAGCGGCGAAAAGCATTATATTTTTGATTTCCATATAAAAACAGCGCCTCTTCAGAGACGCTGTTTTTGTTTTCTGAATTCCGTCCCCGGAACCCGGGGATGGATGATCCAGGGATATGAAATTTGGAAAAATCCGGATATCCGGTATGATTCAGGGGAAAGGCTGCCGGATGATTTTCATTATTTCCCTACGCAGAATCGTTCGAAAATCCTGTTGATCAGTTCATTGTCTACCGTATCTCCTGTGATTTCACCCATATCGTTCCAGGCTTCCGTAAGGTCTACTGTAATGCAGTCGGCAGGCATGCCGGAGGCAAGGGATTCCGAGGCCCGGCGGACGGCTGCAAGGGCTTTTTTTACCTGGTTCACATGGCGAAGGTTCGTGAGGAAAAGTTCCCGTCCTGCGTCCCTGTCCTGATGTTCGGTCAGTTTCCGGAGGGCTTCTTCCAGTTCTTCCACACCGCTTCCATAGCGGGCGGAAACGGAGACTACCGGGATATTTCCTGCATATTTTTCAATATCTTCTGTACCGATTTCCGGCGGAAGGTCGTATTTATTGAGGATGACCAAGGCTTTTCTGCCTTTTAATTCTTCCAGAAGTTCTTTATCATCCCGGGAAAGCGGCGCCGAGCAGTCGATGACAGCCAGGATGAGATCAGCCTGTTCCATGGATTTTCTGGTCCGTTCGATGCCGATTTTTTCTACTTTATTGTCTGTTTCCCTAAGACCGGCAGTGTCCATCAGGACCAGGGGGACGCCCCCGATTTTGATGGATTCTTCGATGGTATCTCTGGTCGTGCCCGGAATATCGGTGACGATGGCCCTCTCTTCCTGCAGAAGGGCATTGAGGAGGCTTGATTTTCCTGCGTTCGGCCGGCCCACAATGGCTGTGCGGAGTCCTTCCTTGATGATGCGTCCTTCCTCGGAACGCTGCAGCAGCTTGTAGAGGGATTCTTCAATTCCGGAAAGTCCTTCCCTGATTTCCTCGTTGGTCAGGTCTTCCAGGTCTTCTTCCGGATAATCAATGGTCACTTCCAGCTTTGTAATGAGATCGGAAAGCTTTGCCCTGCATTCTTTCACGAAACCGGATAAAGCTCCCTGAAGGTGGCTTTCCGCCTGGGTAAGGGCGGCAGACCCGCGGGCTTCGATGATGTCCATCACCGCTTCTGCCTGGGTAAGGTCCAGCCGGCCGTTGAGGAAGGCCCTCTTTGTGAATTCACCCCGGCTGGCAAGGACGGCCCCGCTTTCCAGAGCGAACTCCAGCGTTTCCCGCAGGGCTTCCATGGATCCGTGTATCTGCACTTCCACCACGTCTTCCCCGGTGTAGGAATGGGGTGCTTTCATGTAGACAGCCAGTCCTTCATCGATCCGTTTTCCTTCTTTTTCCACATGGCCGAAATACATGCGGTATGGTTCTGCCTCAGTAAAAGATTTTAATTTTTTTGTATGAAATATCCTGTCTGCCACCGCTGCCGCTTCTTCGCCGCTGATGCGGATGATGCCGATGCCCCCTTCTCCGGGACTTGTGGCAATGGCGGCAATCGTCGTTTCTTCGTACATAGAGACTCCCTCTGTGTAAATAGATTGAAATTTATACATTTTTATTGTAGCAGAAATGACTGTATTAAGCTATAAAGACCGGGGAAATGAATATTCTTCACCGCTTTTTGCCGAAGTGTTCATTTGACGGTGGATTTTTCCTGATTTTATAATCAGCACAAAAGGGAAATTTGAGAGGAGGCATTTGGCCATGCATAGAATCGATGAGGCACTTGTAAGGAAAAACCTGCTCCGCCTGGCATCTATCGGGCGCGATGAGTCGGGAGCGGTGAACCGCGTCTTTGGCAGTGATTTTATCATTGAAGAAAGAGAAGAAACGATCCGGTACTTCGAGGAGTGCGGAATGACCACTTCGGTAGATGCGGCCGGAAACGTGCACGGCTATTACCGCCCGGCAGGACCTATGGCGGATGAAATCCTTCTCGGCTCCCATCTGGACAGTGTAAAGGCAGGAGGCATGTTTGATGGAACGGCAGGCCTTGTGGCAGCAGCGGAATGTGTGAGGCTTCTTGCGGAGAATATATCGGACCTTTCCGGGCGCATCTGCACAGAAGAAAACGTTTCCGTTTTCAAATCATTAATCCGCTGACTATCATCAAATATATGATATAATAAAATATACTGAATCAATCATCCGAAGTAAGAAAGAAGGATTACTTTGTACTATATCGATACTTATGATGTAATAGTAGTGGGTGCGGGTCATGCGGGCTGCGAGGCGGCTCTGGCTTCTGCAAAGCTTGGCTGCAGGACGCTCCTCACTACGATTTCCCTTGAAAATGTGGCTATGATGCCCTGTAATCCTGCCATCGGCGGACCGGGCAAGAGCCATCTGGTAAAGGAAATAGACGCCCTGGGCGGAGAGATGGGGATTGCGGCTGATGCGACGGCCATCCAGATGAGAATGCTCAATCTGGGAAAGGGTCCCGCCGTCTATGCTCTCCGGGCCCAGTCCGATAAGAATGCGTACCACCGCTACATGAAGCAGGTGGTGGAAAATACGGAAAATCTGGACCTCAAACAGGTACAGGTGATGGATATCATCGTGGAAGACGGAAAATGTGTGGGCATTACGACGGAACTTCACGAAGAATACCGGGCAAAGGCAGTCATCCTCTGCACCGGAACCTATCTGGACAGTTCGATTATCATCGGCGAAACCATTTACACCGGAGGACCCAATGGCATGCGTCCGTCCGTAGGCCTTTCTGAAAATCTGAAGAAACATGGCCTTGATATCCTCCGTTTCAAGACAGGCACCCCGTCCCGCGTGGACAGCCGGAGCCTTCATCTGGACCATATGGCCCTTGAAAAAGGAGATCCACAAAATCACGCCTTTTCCTTCATGAACGAAAGGGCGGACCGGAACCAGCGGAACTGCTGGCTCACCTATACGAATGAGGAAACCCATTCCATTATCCGAAAAAATATCATGCGTGCTCCCAAATATGCCGGAATCATTCACGGAGTAGGGGCCCGCTACTGCCCTTCCATCGAAGATAAAGTGGTCCGCTTCCCGGATAAAAAGCGTCACCAGCTTTTCATCGAACCGGAAGGTCTCGATACGAATGAAATGTACGTACAGGGCATGTCCACTTCCATGCCGATTGACGTGCAGTATGCTTTCCTCCGCACTATCCCGGGACTGGAAGACGTGAAAGTCATGCGTCCTGCCTATGCCATCGAATATGACCTTTTGGACCCCATCCAGCTGTATCCGACGCTGGAAGTAAAGAAAATGCCGGGCCTTTACTCGGCCGGCCAGTCGAATGGCACCAGCGGCTATGAAGAAGCAGCGGCCCAGGGCCTCATGGCAGGCATCAATGCAGCTCTTAAAATCAAAGGAAAAGAACCATTCATCCTCTGCCGTCACGAAGCTTATATCGGAGCTCTCATTGATGATCTTGTCACAAAAGGCACCAATGAACCCTACCGTATGATGACGAGCCGCAGTGAATACAGGCTGATCCTTCGCCAGGACAATGCGGACCTCCGCCTTACCCAGAAGGGGTATGACATCGGACTTGTCACCGAAAAGAGATACCGTCATTTCCTGGAAAGGAAACGGAACTATGAGGAGGCCATGCGCTTCATCAAGACAAAGCGGTTCACGCCAAAGGGAGATACGAATAAAGCTCTCGAAGCCATGGGTTCGGCACCCCTCACTACGGGCATCGGCGCAGACAAAATCCTGAAGCGCCCGGAAGTGACCTATCAGAAAATGGTGGAATTCCTGGGCTGCCCGGAATTCGATCCGGAAGCAGTGGAAGAAATGGAAATCGCCGTGAAATACGAAGGCTACATTGCCCGCCAGGAAGCGGCAGTGAAAAAGGCTGCCCGCATGGAAAGTGAAAAAATGCCAAAGGAAATCGATTATCTGACTCTGGAAGGCATTTCCATCGAAGCCCGCCAGAAACTGGACAAAATCCGTCCCCTGAACCTCGGCCAGGCTTCCCGTATCTCCGGCGTCTCCCCGGCAGACATGTCGGTGCTCATGGTGTACGTGAAGAGGATGAAGGGGCATAAAGTATAACTTGCGGAAGAGTCATTAACGATATCGTTCTTCGTGATTCGTTCTTCGTTAAGGTGGCGCCCTTTCAGGCGCGAGATTATAATAGTGGTTAGCAGATAGCAGTGAGCAGTTAGTGAAATAGTAACATTGCCGGGAAACTTCGTAATTGGTAAGAAAGTTTTTCAGCGAAAATGGAATGACTAACGGCTAAACACTAACAACTAACAACTAAAAACTAAAAACTAAAAACTAAGATCAATTTCATTTCATCCCCGCAGGGAAATCGGGGAATTCGTCATTGCCGGGAGGAGAAAACAATGACAACTTTGGAAATGATGGAAGTGCTGGGTTTTCCCGCTGATGAGGAAAAAGCGGCAAAACTCACGGAGTATAATGCCATGGTCATTGCCATGAGCAAAAAAATGAATCTTACAGGGATCAAAGACATAGATGAAAGTCTCATCAAAAATATATATGATTCTTTGACGGTGTATGATGAAAAATATTTCCCGGAAAAAGGGAAAGTGCTTGACCTTGGCACCGGTGCAGGTTTTCCCGGTGTGCCGCTGGCCATCCTTCGGCCGGATATGCTCTTCGTGCTGGTGGATTCCATCCAGAAGAAACTGACCTTCGTGGAAAATGCCTGCAGGAATCTGGGCATCAAAAATGTGAAATGCGTCCATATGAGGGCCGAAGAAGGTGGAAGGCGCAGGAAGACCCGCGAGGCTTTTGATGTGGTCACCGCACGGGCCGTGAAAGCCATGCCCATTATTTCCGAATGGGCCCTGCCCTTCGTCAAAGTGGGCGGTGTCTTTGCAGCCATGAAAGGCCCGGGGGCCATGGAGGAAATGAAACAGGCAGGAAAAATCCTTCGGGAATTGAACGCAGACCTTTCGGAAAAGAAGGAATTCGAACTGCCCGGAGGAGACAAACGCTGCATTCTTTTCCTGAAAAAGACGGCTCCCTGCCCGAAGACTTATCCCAGAAAAGTGGGAATAGCAGAAAAGAAACCGATTATCGGAGAATAAGTATCAGGCGGACTACGGCTTAGGCCGGGTCCGTTTTTTATGTCCAAATGGCTTGAACTCATGGGAAAAGTGAACGGTTCCTATAAATCAAAAAACCGCCGGCAGAAGACCCTGTGAGACACCCGATGCGGCGGAAACTGAAAATTTCATCTTTTTATGACTGATTATTGACTTTTTATTGAAAAATATTTCTTTTTGTTCTATACTATAAAAAATTGACCATGGGTTGAAAAAGGAGGCAGTAAATTCATGGCACTCACGAAAAAGGCAGAACGGACGAAGGCAAAGCTCCTGGCATCGGCAAGGAAGCTCATCAGTGAAAATGGCTTTGATCAGGTGTCCGTAGAAGATATCACAAAAGATTCGGGCGTAGCCAAAGGCACTTTTTACCATTATTTCAAATGCAAGGAAGACGTGGTGGCGGAGCTTTCTTTCCAGACCGGGAAACAGGTGACGGAAGAAGCAGTCAACCTTGACAGCAATGTGTATGAACGGTGCTGCTACTTCATTGCCGGCCTCTTCAAAGATGCGGACTGGAGCGGTGTACGCATGATCCGTCAGTGGCTCCGGGAAAGCATGGAATCCGAAGGGACTCCTACGGAAACCCAGACGGCCCTGGAAAATCTTCGCCGGGCCATTTTGAAAGTCATGACGGCCCATATGGGCGAAAAGCCGGGAGAGCTGAAAAAGGATGCACCTGTAGAGATGCTGGCACGGCTGGTGATGGGCCATTTCCTGGGAGCCCTCACCATCTGGTGCATGATGGACGGCGAATGGAAACTTTCCGATGATATCGCTATCGGCTATACCCGTATGGATATAGGAAATATGCTGGACTCCTACATGATCGGCGGCATTCCCGGCGAAATCCCCACGCCGTCTGTCCCCACTGATGAAGACTTGAAGAAATGAGCAGTTAGTTTTGTCGAATTTATGCGGTGCAGCATCGAAGGCACCGCTTTTTTATTGCCTTTTCAATGGGAAATAGAATTCTCCAGGACTGAGAGAAAATGGAACCGCTGATGGCTAATGGCGGATGGCCGATAGCTAATAGCAATGTCATTAACTTAAGAAATTCATAAAATAGTTCAAGTACGCATCGAAAGGTGCGTGCTTTTTTGTGCAAAAAAGTCGAAAAAAA
>OMVW01000054.1 GCA_900314595.1 uncultured Dialister sp.
TAATTTTACCTAAAACGGAAGGCCCTTGCTATTCTTTTTTAGAAAAAGACCGATATTATCTAGGAAAACACAAGATTGTTAACTGCGAAGTTTGAGTTAGCAGTTATCAGTGAAGGGGCGGCGCATCAATAGAAGGCGCCGCAGTTTTTATATTGGTTCTTCCCGTTAAAGATATCTGTCGTCATCGGTGCTTATGGGTTCGACAGGTTCGTCCCCTCACCGCTATCGCGGAGCTCCCCTATCGAGGGGAGCCTTTCCCATTCGCAGCTGCGGACTTTAGAGACATTTCGCATATTTGAGTCATTTCCAACTTGTACCGATAGTCAGCCCTGCAACACCTGCTCGCGGGAGCTTCCCCCGCCCCCGGACGCTGGACAATCCGACGAAGTACATTTCTCCTTATATGTGCAGTTCGTCCCCTCACCCGCTTCGCGGGAGCTCCCCGGGGATGAGCTTACCTTTTAGCACACTTTCGACTTGTACGAGAGTACAGCCCCTCCGGCCGCTTCGCGTCCACCTCCCCGAACTTCGGGGAGGCTGGGAGGGGAGCCTTTCCGAATTGCGATAGAGTCTTTAAGTACATGATGTTTCGTCAGTTAGCCCCAATTTCGACAAGAAACGATAGATGAACCCACCCGGCCGCTCCGCGTCCACCCTCCCAGCACTCGGGAGGGTGGGGACCGGTATTGTGCTGATGGATTTCCCCATAATTACCGGGAATGTGTAGTGCAGGGGGAAGCACAAATCATCCCATTCGTCTACTTCGTCGACACCTTCCCTGGCCAGAAAAGACCGCCATTCCCTTTCCTTCGCTCCCTCACCTGTTTTCCGATTTCCTCATATGTGCGGCCCGAAGGGCCGTTTAATAAGATTGGTTCCCGCAGGGAACCATATCCTTCCCGATCACCCCGACGGCCCCGATCACCCCGACCGCCCCGAAAATCGGATGAATCTCAAAACAAAGTATTTACTTTTTGTCTCCAAGAACTTCATCCATACTTCCCATGCGATACCCTGCCAGGTCCATGGTGACGTAGGTGAAGCCCAGTCCTTTGAATACGCGGAGCAATTCATTGTGGATGCCGAAAAGTTTCAGCAGATTTTCCGGCAGTACTTCGATGCGGGCCATATTTCCATCATGGAGACGGACGCGGAATTGTTTGAAGCCTTTGGAGAAGAGATAGTCTTCCGCTTTTTCCACCATGGAGAGTTTATCTGCGGTAATGGTCTGGCCGTATGGGAAACGGGTGGCCATGCAGGCAAAGGAGGGTTTGCTCCAGGTGGGAAGGCCGACTTCGCGGGAAAGTTCGCGAATGTCTGCCTTGTACAGTTCTGCATAGCGGAGAGGACTTTTGATATCCAGTTCAGCCAGGGCTTTGAGTCCCGGGCGGTACTGGGAGGCATCGTTCAGGTTCGTCCCGTCAATGACATAGTCAAATCCTTCTTCCACTGCCAGTTTCTTCAGGGTAGAGAAAAGGAAATGTTTGCACAGATAGCAGCGGTTCTCCGGATTTTCCGCAAATCCTTCGATTTTGAACTGATCCATGGAAATCACTTTCTGCCGGATGCCCTCCTTCTGGCAGAAATCGATGGCATCAGCCACTTCCCTTTCCGGCACGGAGGCCAGGTTCATGGTCACGGCCATGGCTTTGTCTCCCAGCATTTTTCTCGCTTCATGGAGTAAGTAAGTGGAATCTACTCCTCCCGAAAAGGCGAGCATGACGCTTCCCAGTCCCTGCAGGTAGGCTTCGAGAATATCCTGTTTATGCTGCAATTCTTCGCTGATCATAGCAATCTCTCATCTTTCACTTTCGACTTCAGGCGCAGACCTGAAGGATAGAATTTTTTTACCACGTCTCTGCGGTATTTCATACATTATATCATTGATTGGCATGGGAAATATAGAAACAGTGCAAAACATGTCTAAAAAGTAATGCCCGCCATAGAGGAAATGGATGCCATTCCTTTATTTCCACACAAAAAGCCGTGCCTTTCTGCAAAGCACGACTTTTCTTCCCATATGTATGCGAAACCATCCGCGATGCCTGTGGGCAGCTGCTATTTCTAAGTTCTAATCATACAGTGATCACGAATCCGTTCGCTCAGGACCTTTCAGTCCTGATGGTGGGAACCAGTGAGTCCGGCATTTACGATAGCTCCATCAAAGCAGGATTTGACGCTCAGACGGGAAATGCTGTAAATGCTGTAGCCAATCCATGCTGCGGAGGCAGCGAGAATCGACACTGTCCAAATTGTACTCATATATACTTCCTTTCTTAACTTGCCGGCGAAGCCATTATAACATGAGCTTTCAGAAATGAAAAGAACGCGTATTAGAAAAATCAGTCAAAATTCATGTCTTGAGGATGGCAGGAATTATCGGATTTTATTAGAAATTTAGTGATAACTAACATTAAAATCGCCTATTTATGGTAAATGATATTTGGTATTTAATTGTATACGAAGGACAGATGACATACAATCTTCCGCCCCCGGAAATCCATCAATCGGGTATATACAGCAGTGTCCATTCATAAGGGGAAAATGGACCGGACGAATAAATATGCATGGATAGAGGAAATACCAGTCGTCACTGATTTAGCATGATGAAACATAGACTGAAAGTTATCAATTATCAGTTCGCAGTCATCAGAAAACGGAACAGGCAGCCCCAAAGCCGGACAAATAATAAAGAGGGACCGCTCCCGGAAATGCTGCATCCCGGGGAGGCGCTCCGCCATCCGATGTGCGTCACTTCCCAAGTCTTTTGAAATCATCTTCGCCCCGATTCAAAAGTGGTTCAAGGCAATAGCCCGGATATAAAACCGGCGCCCCTTTATTTCAGGGCGCCACCTTCACTTACCTCTTATCACTTAACACTTACCACATTGACTGAAAAATAAAAAACCGACTGCTTTCGCAACCGGTTCTTTCAATCAACCATTCCCCATCATTTTCCGGATCCGCTCCCGCCGTCTCCTGGCCGCTTCTTCATCTACAATGATGTGGTGGCCGTTATTCATGACGAATTCCGCTTTTTTCGGGAGAGGCTGCTTTTTATTGTTGTACTTTGCATAGTCAAAGTCCGCTCCCAGAGCGCAGGAGGCGCAGTCACGGCCTGTGCTTCCCCGCCACATGCGGTACAGGCTGTAGCCGAACCAGGCGGCAATGATGGCGATAATAAGTCCTGTCCAAAAGGTATTCATAGTGCTGTCCTTTCTGATTATCATTCTCAAGAGCATTATAGCATAGGTATGGTAAAAAGTAAAAGTAGAAATACCTAAGTTTAAGAATCAGGGATCAGGGGTGCTGCATCCCGATGGGCTGGTGTGGAGTCATCTTCGAAAGGAAGGAGCAGTTGGCGGTTAGTGGAAGGAACAGTAAAATTTCCGAAGGCACTGTCCGGGCCGGCTGAAAAATCCATGCTTTTTAAATTATGAATTTTCGGAGAAAAGAGGAATATTTCCGCAATTTTCAGAAAGGAAGCGCAGCGTTTTCTCTTTTCAAACTTTTTCTCGCCCCTTTATATTCATCGGATTACATCATTATTCCCGGGGGTATCTATCTTTTTATTGGATAGCCGGGCTTTTCCCGGATTTATTCCTTAAAATCATACTTCTAGCAATACATGATTTGTACGGATATCCGATGATGAGCGTATTTTCTAATTTTTCTCTCATGATTTAGCTGATTTTTTTATCTCTGGCTTTGATAATCATTTTATCAATATATTGTTATAGAAAACATAAATATCGAAAGTTTTGCCTCCAGAGCGCTCTTCACTGGCCATCTGCCGCTTTCCTGCGAAAGAAAAACGCCGGTTGTATGTTAACCGGCGTTTACGCCTAAATGAGTATTCCCTGCAGGTGGTCCATTTCATGCTGCACGATTTCTGCGGTGAATCCTTTGAACCGGGACTTCTTTCTGTGGAAATTTTCATCCTCGTATCGTACTTCCACCCAGTCATACCTTTTGCAGGGCCGTTTCCCGAAAAGGGAGAGACACCCTTCCTCCGTTTCATAGGAAGTCTCCGAAGTCTTTGTGATTTCCGGGTTGTACATGAGAATGGTCTTATTTCCATCTTTTATGGCAATGATGGCCTTTCCGATACCGATCATATTGGCCGCCATGCCCACACAGTTTTCACGATGAGCCTCCAGCGTATCCGCCAGATCCCGCCCCGCAGAGCTGTCCTTCTTCGAAGCCTTCTCCGCCTTCCGCTGCAGGAAAAGGATATCCCTCACAATAGGTCTTTCCATAAATTCCTCACTAATCCATATCTGAAAATGGCACGCTTCATTTTCTGACGCGTGCCGGCTGCACAGGCAGCATTTCCCTGCCTCTGCACAATCTCCATAAATATTGGCGGCCATCAGGCCGCCACCAATACGAGGAACGAACAACGAACAACGAAGAACGACCTCGAAAATGTCTCCAGGCTGCTAAAAACGAATACCTAACCACTCAAAACTCAGATCTCAAACCCGTTCGTCTGGTCTCCGGTCTGGTTCAGCCGCCTTGCCAGATCATCGTAGGTTTCATGAAGATGGTAAACGATGAGATCCAGAAGCGTCCTGATCACTTCGGGATCGAAATTTTCCACCCGGCTGGTGACAGTGGTATCCAGAAATACATTTTCATCGTCATTGACGGAATATTTCACGATCGCATGCTCTGTATTCAGCTTATTGATATAATCCATGAACGTCTTCCGCGCCGGTCCCCTGGGCACGGTACCCAGATGGGTGCGGATCAGTGTGTACATACTGTTGTCCGTAATGACGGCCACCACCAGCTTGTGCTTCGAGCCGGCAGGAATGGCAGTCATAAAGACCACCGTATCAAAAGAATCATGGGCATCCCGACGGCGGAAAAAATTCAGGCCGTTATCCTTCATATACTTTTCGAAAATATCAGCCTTCTGATTTTTCATCTTCGGTCCCTGTGGAAATGGAGTCACTGTAGCCATAATCAAAACCTTTCTATATTACATGAAATAGAAATCGTACATTACCTATTTATTATACAGAATCAGAAGAACAATAGAAACAGGAAATTCCAATTTCCTCATCATTTCATAATGAAACCCTGCGAATATTCGAAAGTTCCTGCCCCAAATGCCTCAGAAGCACAAGTCGAACCGGCAGGCCCTACGAATACCTCAAAGCTCCCGGCAAAAATGCCTCTACGTTCCTTGCCGAAAAGGAAGGCCCCACGAATACTTCAAAGTTTCCAGCGAGAATGCCTCCGCACCCCAAGTCGAACCGGCAGGCCATACGAATACCTTAAAGCCCCCGGCGAAAATGCCTCCGCACCCCAAGTCGAACCGGCAGGCCACACGAATACCTTAAAGTCCCAGGTACAAATGCCTCCACACCTCAAGTCGAACCGGCAGGCCACACGAATACCTTAAAGTCCCAGGTACAAATGCCTCCACACCTCAAGTCGAACCGGCAGGCCACACGAATACCTAAAGGGTCCCGGCACAAATGCCTCCGCACCTCAAGTCGAACCGGCAGGCCACACGAATACCTAAAGGGTCCAGGCACAAACGCCTCAGCACCCCAAGTCGAACCGGCAGGCCACACGAATACCTAAAAGCTCCAGGCACAAACGCCTCAGAAGCACAAGTCGAACCGACAGGCCACACGAATACCTAAAGGGTCCCGGCACAAACGCCTCAGCACCCCAAGTCGAACCGGCAGGCCATACGAATACCTAAAAGCTCCAGGCACAAATGCCTCCGCAGCTCAAGTCGAACCGGCAGGCCATACGAATACCTAAAAGCTCCTGTCTCTTATGCCTCTACGTCCCTTGCCGAGAAGGCAGGCCACACGAATACCTCAAAGTCCCAGGTACAAATGCCTCCACACCTCAAGTCGAACCGGCAGGCCACACGAATACCTCAAAGTTCCAGGCACAAATGCCTCAACACCTCACGTCGAAACGGCAGGCCATACGAATACCTTAAAGTTCCTGTCTCTTATGCCTCTACGTCCCTTGCCGAGAAGGCAGGCCACACGAATACCCAAAAGCTCCAGGCAAAAATGCCTCCACACCTCACGTCGAAACGGCAGGCCCCACGAATACCTAAAAGTTCCAGACACAAATGCCTCCGCACTCCAAGTCGAGCCGACAGGCCATACGAATACCCCAAAGCTCCAGGCACAAATGCCTCAACACCTCACGTCGAACCGGCAGGCCATACGAATACCCCAAAGCTCCAGGCACAAATGCCTCAGAAGCTCAAGTCGAACCGGCATGCCTAAACGACTCCCTTCATAGCTTCTTTCATAAGCACCGGCAGGGCCTGGCCGAAGAGGCGCTCCATGGCAGCTCGGGTGACGAGCCAGGTGCGGCCGGATTTCCTCCGTTCTCCTTCTCCCATGCGGGCAGAGGCATGGCCGGCGCCGGCCGCGGCACTCCGTACGACTCCGCTGTCCCTGTTCCAGATATGAGCCGCTTCCAGGGTGGAAAAGACGAGGAGGAGCGGATTGATGGTATACGTTTTTTCCCTTTCCTCATGATACACCCGTCCCGCCGCGCTTTTGAGGATGAGCCAGGTGCTTGCCGACCTGCGGACCTCATGGGCCTGAAATACGGAGATTCCCGCCCTTTCGCAGTCGGCCTGTACCCGTTTCGCATCCACGTGGTATAGTTTTGCCGCTTCCTGGGGAGTCACCACTTCTTCAAGCGGATCAAAGGCCAGACGGTACATGTCCATATGGCCCAGGTCCGGTTCGAAAGCTTCCGGCGAAAAAAGGATGACTTTCCCTTCTCCTGCCGCCAGGGCCGCTCCTGCCGGGAGGCGGCGGCCGGCAAGGTAGTTTTTATAAGCGGCCAGGGCTTTCGTTTCTTCAAGAGAGGAAACGAGAAAATCCGCCGGTCCTGCAGCAGTTGTGATGATTTTCCCCTCCGGCAGCTCCGGCGCTTCCCCAAGGAAGTACAGATGGACCCCTTCCGTGAGGAGCCATCCCTCTTCCGGGATAGAGCCGGTAAGGAAGGCTGTATAGCATTGATCGGATAACGATTGATTGAGGGCAGTATAAATGATGTGAGCCATTTTGATATTTCCTTGATGAAAAGAGAGGAGCGGTTAGTGGTTAGCTTTTAGTGATAAGCAGTCTTTAGAAGAGAATCACAAAAGGGCCCGCTTCCGGCTTTTGACGCGAGCCCCTTTTTGACCACTTACAGCGAGGACAGCATGCGGATGTGGCCGCTGTTCAGTTCTTTATTGATATATTCATACACTTTTTCCAGGGGAGAGCCGGAGACGATATCCTCCCTGTCCCGGCTGCCTGCGCCATGAGCCTTGACTTTTCCTTCAAAGTCGTAACTGGTCATGGAAAGGGTCTGTATTTTCTTATGGGGCATGTCCATCTTCACCTGATAAACGACTTTGGAAAAATCCTGGTCTTTCCAGGGATAGGAAATGCGCACCCAGAAAGTGGCATACCCGTCTTTGTAGGAAATGGTATTCTTTTCCACATCATAGGTACTGCCATGGAAACGGACTCCCTCTTCTTTATGGATGATGAGCCACACCGGCTGATTGAACCGGGGCAGAGGATGGGAAATATAATGATCGTAGAGATTCATGCCGAAGGAATGGGAAACGAGGCGGCTCCAGTTCTGCGGATCATCGCTGTAGGTGAAATTTTTCAGCTGGTTTCCGTCTTTATCGAAAGTCTTCATTTCCGAAATCCGGTAGGACCTTTTTTCTTTATCAAATTCGATGGTGGAAATGGCGCTTCCCCCATCCAGCGGCGATTTCACGGCAATGGAAGAACGGATTCCGCTGTCCACAAAGGAATCGGTATCCACGAAAGTATTTCCGGAATCCTGGAATGGAAGCCAGTTCTCCGCCCATACGGGAGAAGCCGAAAGAAGAAGAGCCGAAACAGCAAGGGCAAATAATTTTTTCATAAGAAATTCCTTTATACGAAACCGGTGATTCCAATCACTAAGTACTAAAAACTAAAAACTTTTCACTACTTCCTATTTCAGCGCTTTCAGCACCCGGAGGTCTGCCGGCGTGAGGAAGGGTTCATATTTCTTTCCCAGGTACATGTAAAGAACCGTCACCAGGGCTTCGATGTGGGGCGCCGGGACGTGCATCATTTCTGAAAGGTCCAGAAGGCTCGTCATGCCGCAGGGAAGGTCTTCGGAAAGGTAGCGGCCTGAAATATCCGTGGGTCCCGGGACCGTTTTATAGGATTCATTTTCCGTAAGCGCCTCATAGAGAGTTAAAATGGTCCTAGGAAATTGGACACGGGAAACTGGTATCCCCGAACATAGGACAGGGTAAACTGGAAAATCCCTTTGCCATGGACACTCTACTCCTA
>OMVW01000048.1 GCA_900314595.1 uncultured Dialister sp.
TACTATCTGAGCTTAAGGAATAGATGTAACAATGTAGCGCCGTATACGAGGACCGTACGTACGGTGCAATGGGAGGGCTAATAACTCTACCCTATTATGTTTTATTATTTTTACTATAGAGGATGGAAAATTGTATTTGGATAATCCCCTGATATAAAAATGGCGCCTTTTATTTTAAGGCGCCACCTTCACTTATCACTTTTCACTTACCACTTATCACTCAAATTACATAGAGAACACAATCCCTGCCACAGCGGAGAGGGCGATATAGGTGATCGGATGCCAGCGGAATTTGACGAGGGCCGCATAGATGATCACTGCCAGGATGATTGGCTGGATGCGGAAGAGGTCGGTCATGGCGCCGGAGGTCTGGAAAAGGGGAAGATTCAGGAGGGCTACCTTGGCTACGCCCAGGCCGGCTGCGGTGATGAGGGCGGTGGATGCGGGGCGGAGGCCGTAGAAGATACGCTGCACTGCATCGGATTCTTTAAACTTCGTCAGTACCGCATACACCGCAGTGATGACGATGAGGGCAGGGGCGGTGAGGGAAAGGGTGGCAAAGATGCCTCCCGGAATTCCCAGGGACTGGTATCCGGCATAGGTGGCCATATTGACACCCAGAGGGCCCGGAGTGGATTCGGAGATAGCGATCATATTGGCGATATCTTCAAAGGTGAACCAGCCGGTGCGCTGGGAAATATCATAGAGGAAGGGAAGGGTGGCAAGACCGCCGCCTACGGCAAAGAGGCCTGCCTTGAAAAATTCCCAGAACATGAGGAGCCATATCATTTGGAGGCACCTTCTTTCTTTGCGGAGGGTTTCAGGAAGAAACCGATGACTGCAGCCGCCACGACGGAAATGACAGGGGATACCGGCGCCAGAAGCGTGATGGCCAGGATGAGGAGGTAGATGAAGAGGGTCCGTTTGTCATGGACCGATTTTTTCCCCAGCTTGAGGACTGCATCCAGGATGAGGATGCATACGCAGGCCCGGATGCCTGTGAACGCATGGATGACGAAAGGATTTTCCTCAAAGTGGGTGAGGAACATGGCGATGATGGTGATGATGATCATGGACGGGGTAATGACACCGATGGTGGCAAAGAGGCCTGCCCAGAATCCTTTGAGCTTGAGCCCTATGAATGTGGCCACATTGACCGCAATCATGCCGGGCGTTACCTGGCCCAGGGCGAAATAGTCCATCAGTTCTTCATCGGTGGCCCAGTGATGATTCTCTACCACTTCCCTCTGCAGGATGGGCAGCATGGCATAACCGCCGCCAAAGGTGACCGCCCCAATTTTGGCAAACGTCAGGAAAAGCATAATCAGCAGCTTCATTTTTTCCTCCCTTGAGAGTATACTTTATCGCTCCTGAAGAGTGACTTTAAAAGAAATATTGTGCAAAGTATTGCACATCAATTGGAATGTATGTATCATAGCAGATAAAGAGGCATATGAAAAATATTTATTTCTTTCTAAACCATATGGAGGACGTATGGATTTACGGCAGCTTAATTACTTTAAAACCATTATAGAAGAAGGAACCATCACCGGGGCGGCGAGGAAGCTCCATATTTCCCAGCCGCCTCTTTCTTCCCAGATGCACCTTCTGGAGCAGGAACTGGGAGTCTCTCTCTTCCAGCGAGGAGCACGGCAGATAACGCCCACCGAGGCAGGCAGCCGGCTCTATCGGTATGCGGCGGAAATGCTGGAGCTGGAAGAAGCGGCGCGGGAGGAAATATCCACCTTCCAGTCCGGTCATCAGGGAATCTTAAGGCTCGGCCTCGTTTCTTCCGGGGGCCATGAAAAACTGTATGACCGGCTCCACCTCTTTCAGTCGAAATACCCCCACATCCAGATCAAAGTATATGAAGGAAACAGCTACGAACTGCTTGAAAAATTGAGGAAAGGGAAGATAGACGTCTCTCTTCTCCGCTCGCCTTTTTCCACTTATGGGCTGGAAATGAAGCCTCTGGCCCGCAGCCTGATGGGGGTGGGGGCGAAGATTGACTGTTTCCCTGATTTTCATAAAGAAGTTTACCGTCTGAGCGATCTGAAGGAGGCGCCTCTCATCCTCTACCGGCGCTGGGAGAAAATCATCCTGAACGAATGTGGTAAAGAAAATTTCCGGCCCAATATATACTGTGTGGCTGATGATGCGCGCACCTGCCGCCAGTGGGCGGAAGAAGGCCTGGGCCTGGCCCTGGTGCCGGAATCGGTCCTTCGTGAGAGCAGCCGCCTTACCGTGGGAATCCTGAAGGAAGAAGCCCTGACCAGCCAGCTGGTGCTGGCATCACGCAAAGGAAATCTGGAGGGACCGGCAAAGCTTTTCTTTGAGTTATAATCTTTAAAGAAATTGAATTTTCAAAATCTTTGGATTCAAAGTCAGCAGTTTGCAGTGATCAGCGGCCTGACTTCCGGGCGGATAGCTTGTTACTTAAACATTATGTATATAGAAATAAGGTACAGCGGATGGTCCTTATGGGGAAAAGTTCCGCCTTCCGCCTGTGTACAATGCAGCTGATAACTAACAACTCTCTATACCGGTCACAAAAAAATGCAATTTCATTTCCTGACATATTTGTTTTTTTATTTACATTGTGCTAAAATATAACTTGCGATTTATCGTACATTGTAAAACACTAAAAAGGTTCATTATTGTCGGTCTGCCGACTTAAGGAGGAATATTTTTTATGAACGTAAAAGTAGAGGCACTGGATCAGCACAAGGTTTCCGTGGCAGTAGAACTGCCGGCTGAAGTTGTACAGAAGGGTTTCAAGAGAGCCGTAGCCCGCATTGCCAACCAGGTCAGAATCCCCGGTTTCCGTAAAGGCAAGGCAAGTCGCAAGATCCTTGAAATGCACTTCGGCAAAGCTGCTGTAGAAGCAGAAGCCAAGGACATCGTCATCAATGAAGCACTGAATGAAGCTCTGACCCAGGAAAAACTGATTCCTGTCACCTCTCCGGAAGTCAAGGAAGAATCCTTCTCCGAAGCTGACGGCGCTAAATTCACCGCCTCTTTCGTTAAACGTCCGGAAGTAGAACTGGGCGAATACAAAGGCCTCTCCGCTGAAAGAAAGAACCCGGAAATCACCGATGAAGACGTTCTTACCCAGCTGAAGAATGCAGCAGAACAGAATGCAAAGCTTGAAAAGGCAGAAGACGGCGCAGTCCTCGCAAAGGGCGATTTCGCAGTGATTGACTTCAAAGGCACCGTAGACGGCCAGGCATTTGAAGGCGGCGAAGGCAAGTCCTATCCGCTGGAAATCGGTTCCCAGAGCTTCATCCCGGGCTTTGAAGAACAGCTCGAAGGCCACAAGGCAGGCGACGATGTAACCGTTAAAGTTACTTTCCCGGCAGACTATTTCGTAGACCTTCTCAAAGGCAAAGAAGCAGAATTCTCCGTACATATCAATGACGTTAAACGCAAACAGCTCCCTGCACTGGACGATGAATTCGCAAAATCCATCTCCCAGTACGACAAGATGGACGACCTGAAAGCAGCTATTAAACAGCAGATGCAGCTCCAGGCTATCCAGGCAGCTGAAGAAGAATACCACGAAGCACTGGTTAACCAGGCAGTAGCAAACTCCAAAGTGGATATTCCTCATGAAATGGTAGAACAGCGCATCGACGAAATCGTCAATGAAATCAAACTGAATGTGGAAGCCCAGAATTCCACCCTTGAAAAATATCTCCAGCGTCTCGGCCAGACCGAAGAAGAACTGCGCAAGAACTATGAAAAAACCGCTGAAGAACAGGTTCGTCAGGGCCTCGTTCTTGAAACCATCGCTGACAAAGAAAAGCTCGAAGTAAACAACCAGGACCTCTCCATGGAAGTTTACAGCATGGCTCACCAGTTCAATGCTGATCCGAAAGACGTTATGAAGATCATTAAAGACGAAGACCGTGTAGGTATGCTCGTTAACTCCGTCCTCCGCAAGAAAGCAGCTGCTTTCATCTACGGTTCCGCAAAGAAGGCAGAAGCTGACAAAGAAGAAGCAGAAGCCCCGAAAGCTGAAGAAGCTCCGGCTGCTGAAGAAGCACCGAAGGCTGAAGCTCCCGCTGACGCTCAGTAAGACTTCTCTGTCCGGAAGGATCCCATTTACAGGAAATATCCCGCAAGTGGCAGGCACTAATGGGTGCCTATGAATTCAATCAGGTAACTCATGATGGTAAAAAGAGACGCGGGGATGACCGGCGTCTCTTTCGACCATATAAAAACCCCTGTATTTTCCTGTTCTCCCCATCAGAAGGGAGGACAATTTCCAAAAAGAAAGGGTGCTTTACTATGGCATATGTACCGATTGTTGTTGAACAGACAGCCCAGGGAGAAAGGTCCTACGACATTTACTCCCGCCTTCTGAAAGACAGAATTATTTTCCTGGACGGCCAGATTGAAGACCATATGGCCAATGTCATCATTGCCCAGCTCCTCTTCCTGGAAGCAGAAGACCCGTCCAAAGACATTCACCTGTATATCAACAGCCCCGGCGGTGTAGTCACCGCAGGGCTCGCCATTTACGATACCATGCAGTACATCCGTCCCGATGTTTCCACCATCTGCATCGGTTCCTGCGCCAGCATGGCAGCCGTACTCCTTACGGCCGGCGCACCGGGCAAACGATATGCCCTGCCTCATTCCAATATCATGATCCATCAGCCTTTAGGTGGTGTCCAGGGACAGGCCACGGAAATCGAAATCCATGCCCGTGAAATCCTCCGCCTTCGGGAAGAACTGAACGGCATCCTCTCCAAACACAGCGGACAGCCGCTGGAGACCATCCGCAATGATACGGAAAGAGACAACTTCATGACTGCGGAAATGGCGAAAAATTATGGCCTCATCGACAAGATTCTCACCCGAAACGAACTTGTCAAAGCAAAATAAGGAGGCATCCATTGAGAAATAAAAATGAACCCACTCCGGTATGCAGCTTCTGCGGCCGTTCCGGCGATGAAGTGGAAAAGCTCATTGCCGGCCCCGGCGTCTATATCTGCAACGAATGCATCGAAGTATGCTCCAACATCCTCAAAGAGGAACTGAAAGCAGACAGAAAGAAGTCGGCTCCCCATTTCAAGCTGCCCACCCCGGTTGAAATCAAGGAATACATCGACCAGTATGTCATCGAGCAGGATGATGCAAAGATGGCCCTGGCCGTAGCCGTTTACAATCACTACAAGCGGATTGCCCATGAAGGTGACGATGATGGGATCGAACTGCAGAAGTCCAATATCATCATGCTTGGGCCCACAGGCTCCGGCAAGACCCTTCTTGCCCAGACCCTGGCCCGTTTCCTGGACGTACCCTTCGCTATTTCCGATGCTACAACGCTCACGGAAGCAGGCTATGTAGGGGAAGATGTGGAAAATATCCTCCTCCGCCTCATCCAGGCTGCCGACTACGATATTGAAAAAGCCCAGCGGGGCATCGTATATATCGATGAAATCGATAAAATCGCCCGGAAGTCGGAAAACCCCTCCATTACGAGAGACGTCTCCGGAGAAGGCGTACAGCAGGCACTCCTGAAGATTCTCGAAGGGACCGTTGCCAGCGTTCCTCCCCAGGGCGGCAGAAAACATCCGAATCAGGAAATGATCCAGATCGATACCACCAATATCCTCTTCATCTGCGGCGGAGCTTTTGCAGGCATCGATAAAGTCATTGACAGAAGACTCACCAAGAGCGTCATGGGCTTTGGCGCGGACATCGAGAAAAAAGACCAGAAGGACATGGCTGAACTCCTCCAGCAGGTACAGCCGGAAGATCTCCTGAAATTCGGGCTCATCCCCGAATTCATCGGCCGCCTGCCAGTCATCGTTCCTCTCCACCCGCTCAATGAAGCAGCCCTGGTGAAGATCCTGACAGACCCGAAGAATGCCCTGGTGAAACAGTATCAGAAACTGCTGGCTATGGACAACGTGGAACTGGAATTTGACGAAAAAGCCATCCATGCCATTGCAAAGCAGGCAATTGAAAGAAATACAGGAGCCCGCGGACTTCGTGCTATCATTGAAAAAATCATGCAGAAAGTGATGTATGAAATCCCGAGCATGAAGGATGTGGAAAAGTGCATCGTCACGGAAGATGTAGTGCTGAAACACTCCGAACCGGTCCTCATCCGCAAAGGTGAGACCCTGCAGTAAAGAGCATTCCTTCGAAAAGCCGGAGCCGGCTATACCGGTCCCGGCTTTTTGGGACCAAAAGACAGATTCTGTCCTTGAATCTGATTTTCATTGGCCAATCGTTTTCGTCCTTCCTTAAACATGAAACGGATTTCTATGGGAATTGGTCCTGAGGCAGGAAATAGATGATTTCGTGAAGAAATCAGACGCAGCCATTTAAAAGCTGCATGTACTCCATTGACGAAGAACGAACAACGAATCACGAAGAACGATTGAGATAGAAGTCAAACACAGCCGGTTTTTGCGAATTCTTATTTTCCCTTAATCAATGAATCTCCTCCCCACCTGTGTTACAATAATGATTATGGAGGAATGTATATGGAAGAAATTACTACTGAAAATAAACCAGCGCTGAACCTCCCTCTGGTAGCGCTGAAAGATATCGTCATTTATCCCCGTATGACCGTGAATCTGGATATCGGCCGCAAGGAATCCGCCAATGCCGTGAGGAAGGCAGGCCGAGGCGACCGTTACCTGGTGACTGCCATGCAGAAAGACCCGTCACAGGAATTACCGGGCACCGATGACCTTTATACCGTGGGCACGGTTATTAAAATCAGCCAGATGCTCCAGCTGCCGGGCGGACTCATCCGCATCCTGGCAGAAGGGGTTTCCCGCGTCCGCATCCTGAAAATCATGAAAGAGGAGGAATACCTCTCTGCCGATGTGGATGACCTGGAAGAAAAAAAGCCCGAAGATGAACTGAAGGCAGAGGCCTACCGGAGGACCATCCTGAAGGCTTTCTTCGAATGGCTTCACAATACGAAGCAGGGCCTTCCCGATGACCAGATGGAACAGCTGAAGAGGATCACCGATCCCGGCGAAACGGCGGATTTTATTTCCGCCCAGCTCATCCTGACCCCGCAGAGGAGAGAGGCAATCCTTGAAGAAACGGATGTCATGACCCGTCTCCAGATGGTGCGCCGCCTTCTTGATGAAGAAATACAGATCGGAAAACTGGAAGCGGAAATCAACAGCGATGTCCGCAGCAAAATGGAGAAGGAACAGCAGGATTATTTCCTTCGCCAGAAAATCAAATCCATCCACGACCGTCTGGGTGATACGGTGAGCCAGGAGCAGGAAGCCGATGATTACAGGGAAAAACTGAAAAATTCCGGCATTCCGGAAGAATATAAGGAAAAGCTCTCCAAAGAAATCGACCATCTGGCAGCCATGCCGCCTATGATGGCAGAAACCGCCGTAGCCAGAAACTACCTGGACTGGGTATTCGGCCTGCCCTGGACGAAGGAAAGCGAAGACAAGCTGGATCTCAAACAGGCGAAGATCATCCTTGACCATGATCATTACGGACTGGAAAAAGTGAAGGAAAGAATCCTGGAGTACCTGGCTGTCCGCGTGCTGGCGCCCGATGCCAAAGCGCCCATCATCTGTTTCGTAGGTCCTCCCGGCGTGGGCAAGACGTCGCTCGCCCAGTCCATTGCCAATTCCATGGGAAGAAAATTCGTCCGCATTTCCCTGGGCGGCATTCATGATGAAGCGGAAATCCGCGGCCACCGCCGCACCTATATCGGTGCCATGCCGGGCCGTTTCATTGAAGCCATTAACCAGGCGAAGACGAAGAATCCGCTGCTCCTTCTCGATGAAATCGATAAAGTGGGCGCCGATTACAGGGGAGACCCGGCATCCGCCCTTCTCGAAGCGCTGGATCCGGAACAGAACAAGGCTTTTCATGATAACTATATCGATATTCCTTTCGACTTCTCCAGAGTCTTTTTCCTGGCCACCGCCAATACCATTTCCACCATTCCGCCGGCCCTTCTGGACCGTATGGAACTCATCGAACTTTCCGGCTACACGGAAGATGAAAAGGTGAAAATCGCAAAGCAGTACCTCATTCCACGCCAGATGGAAAGAAACGGCATCAAAGAGAAGGATATCAGCTTCACGGACCTTCTCATCCGCCGGATCATCCGCGGCTATACGAGGGAAGCGGGCGTCCGCGAACTGGAACGTACCATCGGTTCCCTCTGCCGGAAGGTGGGCAAGAAGATCGTCCTGGAAGATGACAGACTTCCCGCTCTTAACGCAAAGACCCTGGAAAAATATCTGGGCCCTGTGAAATTCATGCCCATGACCGACAATCATCCCGATGCCGTGGGCCGGGTGAACGGCCTTGCCTGGACCGTGGCAGGCGGCGAAGTGCTCGATACCGAAGCAGTCACCATCAAAGGAAAGGGAAACCTCATCCTCACCGGCCAGCTGGGAGACGTGATGAAGGAATCGGCGGAGACCGCCTATACCTACATCCGGAGCCGTGCGAAAGAACTGGGTCTCTCCGATGATTTCTATGAAAAACTGGATACCCATATCCATCTGCCCGAAGGGGCCGTGCCCAAGGACGGACCTTCTGCGGGGGTCACTATGGCGACTGCCATGGCTTCTGCCTATACCGGCAGAAAAGTAAGAGGCGATACGGCCATGACCGGCGAAATCACCCTCACCGGGGAAGTCCTCCCCATCGGCGGGGTGAAGGAAAAAGTCCTGGCTGCCAGCCAGCTCGGCATCACACAGATCCTTCTCCCTGAAAAAAATAAACGGGACCTGGATGAAATTCCTGCATCTGTCCGCGACAAGCTTCACTTCGTCTACGTAAAGAACGTGACCGACGTGCTGGAACATGCGCTGGTGAAGTGAGCAGTTAGTAATTAGTAATACGTAACAGCTGACAACTAACAACTAAAAACTAAAAACTAATTTATACAGTCATATCCCCCCAAAGGAGGTGCATCTTGGCTGAAATCAAAGAAGTCAATAGTTTTCACATTTTTTCCTCTGCCTATGTATGCGCAGCGGTCAATTCTTCCCAGTACGTGAAGGATGAGAAGAAGGAAATCGCCTTCATCGGCCGCTCCAACGTGGGCAAGTCCTCCCTCATCAATTCCCTCTGCGGCCAGCGGAAGCTTGCCTATGTTTCCAGGGAACCGGGCAAGACGAGGACCATCAATTACTATGCCATCCAGTCCAGAAGGACCCTGGACGGGGAAGAACAGCGGCAGGACTGGTACCTGGTGGACCTGCCGGGTTACGGCTTTGCAAAGACCACCCAGCAGAACAGGGACAGCTGGTCCGGCTTTATCGCCCGTTACATGGAGCAGTCAAAGAACCTGGTCATGATCGGTCTCCTTATCGACCTGCGCCATCCGGGCCTTCCCATCGACATGAAAGCGTATGAATGGCTCCGCTCCATCGCGCCGGATCTCCAGATCATCGGCACGAAGGGGGACAAACTGAAGCGGAATGAACTGGCAAAGAATAAAAGGCTCCTGGATAAATATTTCCCCGGAGACGCACCGGCCATCGCCTATTCCTCTCTCACCGGTGAAGGAAAGGATGAACTCATGGCCAGGATTGAAGGAAAGATCTGTGACTGATATGAAGAAGAAACTTTTTCTCACCATGCTCCTTGCGGCGGCTTCCTTCACCGCCTTTGCCTATAATCCCTATGCGCCGAACTCCTTCGATTCGGTGAGCCCGAAATCCTGGGATTATCGGACGGTAAGGACCCTGTGCAGCGAGGGAAAAGCGCCGGACTACGATGAAAAATTTTTCAACCGCGGTGAAATCACCCGCTATGAACTGGCCGGCATCATCAAGAACCTTCTGGAAAACAACAGCCAGAAAGGCGACGATGGAGAGACCCTCGTCAAACTGAAAAAAGAATACGCCCGGGAGCTGGAATCCCTGGGCTATAAAGAAGAGAAGAAGCGGCCTGAAGGGAAGCCGATTTTTGAAATATCCGGCGACGGCCGCATCCGTTACAACAATGACGGAAAAGCGGACGGAAGAGTCAGGGTAGGCGCCACGGCGAATATCGGATGACCGGCCTCGAGCTGTAAATGAAAGAGCCATGAAAGTACATGTATTTTCACGGCTCTTTTTGCGTGGAAAGGTAATAGTTGATAGCTAATAGCAATGTCATTAACTTAAGAAATTCATAAAATAGTTCAAGTACGCATCGAAAGGTGCGTGCTTTTTTGTGCAAAAAAGTCGAAAAAAA
>OMVW01000012.1 GCA_900314595.1 uncultured Dialister sp.
GAAGGCGGGTGGGTTCTCAACCGTTCTTTCAACCCGCCTGTGAAAAGCCCCATAAAAAAAATCGGCGCTGCCTCAGCAGCGCCACCTTCCCGCAATCCGAAATCCGCAATCCCCAATCCGCTTTCTCTCCCCTGTCGGCCAGAGGCCCGCCAATGAGCTCATACCGGTTGTACGCAGACAGTGGCTCTACTTGAGCGGCCTGTACCTGTATTCCCGGCCGCACGGGCAGCTGCATCCCCGTTCGAGAGGAAATGTGTATTCCCGGCCCCGCGCGGAGGGCGGAGTGAGCGCAGCGTTCTTCTTTGGATGTCAGAAATCCGGCCGGAAGGAATTCCTCAATATGGTCTGATTCCATTCAAATCGTTATCGTTCAAGCCCTCCCAGGAGTTGGGAGGGTGCCTGAACGAAGTGAAGGCGGGTGGGTTCTCAGCCGTTCTTTCAACCCGCCTGTGCAAAATCCCCATAAAAAAATCGGCGCTGCCTCAGCAGCGCCACCTCCCCGACTACCCCGATCACCCCGACCGCCCCGACCGCCCCGAAATCTCGAAGCAGAATCTATCGGGTCTTACCGTGATGAGGCTGACTCACGAATACCGTATCTGACTCAGTCCATTGTATCTGACGATTGACTCCGAAATCACTACATCCCCATCTGCGATAACTCCTCCCAGCCGGTAGGAATCGGTGAACTGCCAGAGGGTTACCCCCTTCATGTCGCACCTTTCTCCCCACTGGGCGCACCAGAGAGGAGGATTTCCCAGAGCTTCTAGGTCGATGAGACGGGACAGCCAGTCGAAGCTCGCATAAATCCCTGCCGAAAGACCGGCCTTTTTTATTTCCGAAAGAAAAGCGCTGCAAAGGGCCGTGATTTCCACGCCCGAAGAGACGCCCCGCGCCGCCTTCCAGCCGTCCGCATCCTCCATATCCAGCCAGATGCCGTAAGGAAGCTTGCCCGCAAGACCGGCATCATGGATGATGAAAGAAACAAACCGCGCCTCCCGCGCCGCCTCTTCCGGAGCGAGGGCATAACTGTAATAATACACCCCCAGCGGGATCCCATGGTCCCATGCGCCATTCACATTTTCATAAAACCTTCCGTCCAGATGCTCCCTTCCCCAGCCCAGGCGGAGAATCGCAAAGGAAAGCTTCGCCTTAGCCAGCCGGTCCCAGGGAAGACGCCCATTATGCTCGGAAAAATCCATACCCACTCTCATTTCCTCACCCCCTTCAGCTGCTCCAGCAGCCGCTTCATGGAAGAAAGACCCGCCTCCGACAGATTTTCCACCACCGAAAGCGCCTCCGTGGACGTCAGATAACTCACCACCAGAGGCACCATGCCCGAAGGATTTCCGGAGATAGACAGCATCGCATCTGCCGCCGCAGCCGCAAAGACGCAGAAAGCATACATCATGAGCTTCGACGCGCCCCGCTCCTTCATCACCGAACTTTTGATGAGCCCCAGCCGCCGGGCCCTCGGAATCCCCCGGGCCAGAGCGAAAAGCGTAGGCCCCCTCCGCCCCTCCTTCCGGAGCATCTCCGCACTGATCGCCAGCCACCGGCTCAGCACATCCAGCGCCACCAGCGCCGAAAAACACAGGAAAAGCAGCGCATGCTGCCCCAGCGACAGGAAGACCACACTTCCCGTAAACTTGATGGGAAAAGCCAGGAAGAGACCCTTCCCCTCTCTTACGAAATCATTCATCATAAACCTCCTTTTTGAAATACAAGCTTCCTGCCTGTATAGTGCAAAAAGGAGATTTTATTTTAAAAAAATTTTACCTCTTACAGCCCCTTTTCCCCTCTTCCATGAAACAGAAGAAATCAAACGCCCCCTTCCCTTCCTTCCAGACGCCTTTTTTGGAAATAAGAGCGAACTGCTAGCGAACTTGTGTTCTATTTCCAATTCCTGTATGCTTTGTCTAACCGCGGAAATACAAAAGGCATGCCGGAAAGAAACACAATGGAAAAAGAAAAGGAAATCGAAAGAGCCCTCATAGAAAAGGCCCAATCCGGCAGCAGCGAAGCCATGCTTGCCATGCTGAAAAAATACGAACCCCTCATCAAAAAACTATGCACCGGCGCCAACGACCGGGAAGAACTGGCAGGCGAACTCACCGCCTCCTTCCTCGAAGCCCTGAAAACCTTCGACCCGAAAAGAGGCGTCTACTTTCCCCTCTACATCCACCGCCGCCTCCGGGCCGTCAGGACGAAAATGATCCGCCAGTGGATCCGCCAGAAAGAAACAGAAGAACTGGACGAAGGCACCACACCGGCCGTAGAAGAAACAAGGCCCACCCTGAGAGAACTCATGCAGGGAATCCATTTCACCGAAGAAGAAAAGAAATACCTCGAAGCCTGCCTCGCCGGAAAAAACTGGCAGGAAACCTGCCGCACCTGCGGCTTCAACCCCTCCCGCCTCTTCCAGGTGCGGAAAACCATCATAGAAAAAATCCGTAAAAAATGGCACATCCACCCCAGAGGAAAATAATGTATGTTCCCATGGAAGTTCCGAGTTCCGAGTGTCCGGTCCCGCGGCAGAGCCGCTATATGCACCCTGCGTCCCCCAACGGGGGAAGCTCCCGCGAAGCGGGTGAAGGGGGCTGACTATCAAATCCATCGAAATTGACTACTTCCATCCATGCGTAACGTAATTGTGGGCCCATGGAAGTTGCCAGTTCCGAGTGGGACCCTTCAGGGCCTGGCTGAAATTCGTGCATGCCGGTGCAGCTAAAAATCAATGAATGCATCGTGATTATCGTGAATATCGTGGTTATCGTGAAGGTGCGGCGCAAATTCGTGAGCGCCGCATTTTTTATATCCCCACCCACCCGCCCCTCATAACCGGCCTGCGGCCGGAGAAATTTCATCCTTCCCTGGCTAGGGAAGGTGTCAGCGAAGCTGACGGATGGGATGACTGATCCTTGAAATCGAAAGCACTTTCATCGATTTGCCACAAACCATCCGCGATTTTGCGTCCCCCAACGGGGGAAGCTCCCGGACGCAGGGTGCACAGAGCGGCTCTGCCGCAGGGCCGGACACTCGGAACTCGGAACTTATATGCGACCCATTCAAATCATTTCTTTATAGCTTACGAGCCTTAGGTTTTCTATTTCTTCTGCTTTTCTTTTTGTCCGTTCTGAGAAGTTTCTTTTGGTGAAGAGGATGTATGACCGGCTGTGTGCTTCGAAGAGGGTGCCCCGGCGGAGGAGGGTCTGGAGTGTGTCTATGTCTGTATCTTCGTTTCTCCATTTGCATTCGCAGAGGAGGAGGTCTTTGTCGGCGTTTCCGGCAAGGATGTCTATTTCTTCCTGTTTTCTGGTGCGGGGATCGGTGCCCCACCAGCGGCCGGCTTGTTCGAAGAGGAGGGGAAGGCGGTTTTCTTTATTTTCTTTCCAGAGCCACTGGAGGCATATTTCTTCAAAGACTTGTCCCATGAATTCCGGAAGGGCGGGGAGGATGCGGCGGCAGGCGGCTTGTCCCATTCCGTTCTGGATGAGGGAGTAGTGGCGGGGGATGAACCGGTACCAGAAGCGGAAGAGTCCGTCTTTCAGCAGGTAGATGGAGCGGCGGGAGTTTTTTTCTCCCAGCGGTGTTTCTCTTTTGACGATATCCAGATCCATGAGGTTTTTGACGTAGCCCGCGCAGGCGCTGACTTCGAGGTCTGCTTTGGAGGCGATCTGGCTGAGTTTCGTATTTCCTTCTGCTATGGCCTGAATGACTGCATTGTAGGTGGAGGGGTCCCGCAGTTCCTGTTTCAGGAGGTTCGCCGGTTCTTCGAAGAGGTAGGAGACGGGATCGAAGAAGTTGTCTGCCAGGTTTTGTCCCACGGTCTTTTTTTCGTCCATTTTCGTGAGGTAAAAGGGAATCCCGCCGGTGGCTCCATAGTAGAGGGCGAGGTCTTCTCCGGAAATATGGGGAAAGAGGCTGCGGGCTTCGAAGATGGTAAAGGGGGCGAGTTTCAGCTGGCCGGTGCGCCGCCCGAAGAGGGGGCTTTCGTGGCCCAGGACTTGTTTTTCCATAAAGCTCATGGAGGAGCCGCAGAGGATGAGGTAGATGTCCAGGTCTTTCCATTTGTGGTCGATTTCTACCTGGAGGAGGGAGGAAATACCGGGGTAGGATCCGGCGAGGTAAGGGTATTCGTCTATGACGAGGATGATTTTTTCTTTGCGCGCCATATCCGTAATGGCTTCGAGGGCTGCGGAAAAGTCCCGGTATACCGGTGCCGGGCCGGTCTGTCCTTTGGCTTCATAAATGGACTGGGAGAGGTTTTCCAGATTTTCCCGGGCTGTGGTCTCCATGCCGGTGAAGAAGATGGTTTTCTTCCCTTTGCAGAATTCCCTGATCAGGGCGGTCTTCCCCACCCGCCGGCGGCCATAAACGATCATGCATTCATACCCTTCGCGACGGTACCTGCTTTCCAGCTGCTCCAGTTCTTTTTCTCTTCCGATAAACATGGGAGCCTCCTTTGCAAATTAGTAAGTTACAATTTACTAAATCATAACTTACTAATTTGCAAAAAGCAAGAGCTGCCGGACTTTTAATGCACCTGCCATACGCTGCGTACCTGCGGCGGACACTTTCTCTGTTTCTTTGGTGAACTCTTCTCTGGCCAGAGAAGGCTGAAACTTCCCCGGCCGCAGGCCGGTTATAAGGGGCGGGCGGGCATAAAAAAAGGGCGCTGCTTCACGAACTGTGCAGCGCCACCTTCACGATAGCCACGTCAGTCACGACAATCACGATGCATTCATTGTTTTTAAACTGCATCGACATGCATGGATAACAGTTGGGCCTCTGATGGGTCACTCGGAACTCGGAACTTCCATGGAACCACAATTACGTCACGCTTGCATCATTTGTGCCATCTGTCATTCTTTCGAGAGTCAGCCCCCTTCACCCGCTTCGCGGGAGCTTCCCCCGTTGGGGGACGCAAGACGCGTACTTTTTGTGGCAAATCGATGAAAGTGCTTTCGATTTCAAGCATCAATCATCCCATCCGCCCCTTCGGGGCTGTCCTAGCCAGGGAAGGATGAAATTTCTCCGGCCGAAGGCCGGTTATGAAGGGCGGGCGGGTGGGCATATATAATCGGCGGGCTTTCAAATTCTGACGCCCGCCACCACCCCGAGTCCCGTTTCCCGAGTCCCGGACAATGTGAAGTTTCGAAGACATCTGAGATTTCAAAGTTTCGAAGATTTCGGTTTCTGGGGACCGGGAACTTCCATGGTAGAAATGTTCGACTTGCATCGATAAAACACCTATCCCCCGGCTCCGCCGGTACCTTCCCATCCAGGGAAGGTGGTGCCCGGTAGTACGCTGATGGTCTTCCTTATCTGTGCTCCGCCTGTGTAGTGCAAAATATATTAAAAAGGCGCTGCCTCACGAACCGTGCAGCCTCACCTTCCCGATAGCCACGTCAGTCACGATACTCACGATGCGATGATTGTTTCTATGCTGCATCGACATGCATGAATAACAGTTGGGCTTCTGGTGGAACCTTCTGGTAACTGGCAACTTCCATGGGACCACAATTACGTTACGCTTGCATCATTTGTGTCATCTGTCATTCTTTCGAGAGTCAGCCCCCTTCACCCTCGCTGCGCTCGGGAGCTTCCCCCGCTCCCGGACGCAGGGTGCACAGAGCGGCTCTGCCGCCGAACCGGACACTCGGAACTCGGAACTTATATGCGACCCATATAAAAAAGGCGCTGCTTCACGAACCGTGCAGCGCCACCTTCCCGATAGCCACGATATTCACGACAATCACGATGCATTCATTATTTTTTAGCTGCATCGACATGCAAGAATTTCAGTCAGGCTTCTGGTGGAACCTTCTGGTAACTGGCAACTTCAATGGGAAAAAATCAAAACTTCCATAAAAGAAATTATATTTTTCGTGCACCGCATTGCAATATTCGTGCAAATACCCTAAAATATATATAAATAGTAGAGGAGGTTGATCGTATGGCTACAACGAATATCAGCATTCGAATGGATTCTGAGGTGAAGGCAAGGGCGGATGCTTTATTTGCTGAGCTCGGCATGAATCTGACTACGGCTTTCAATATTTTTGTGCGCCAGTCGCTGCGGGAAGGGGGCATTCCTTTCAAGGTCAGACTGGAGCAGCCCAATAAGGAGACGATGGCTGCCATGCTGGAGGCGGAAAGGATTGCCGGGGATCCGTCTGTAAAGGGGTATACGGACCTGGATGAGCTTTTGGCGGATCTTAAGAAATGAGAAAGACAAAGTATATCGTCAAGCCCACCACGCAGTTCAGGAAGGATTACAAGCTGGCCCTGAAGCGTGGTTTAAAGGTCGTATTTCTTGATGCAGTCATCACAAAGCTCGCACTGGGCGAGCCTCTGGATGAAAAGAATCATGACCATGCTTTGTCCGGAAACTGGTCCGGCCACAGGGAGTGTCACGTCCTTCCCAACTGGCTGCTGATCTACCGCATAGAAAATGACGTGCTCGTGCTTACCCTCTCCCGCACCGGTACGCATAGTGACCTTTTCGGTAAATAAAAGTCCGCTGTATGGAAATATTCCTGCAGCGGACTTTTTCATCCGTGTACAAATCCTGCCGCTTGATGATATCCATGAATACGTTACGCTTGCATCAATTGTGTCATCTGTCATTCTTTCGAGAGTCAGCCCCCTTCACCCTCGCTGCGCTCGGGAGCTTCCCCCGCTCCCGGACGCCTTTTCTCGCGGGGGTGGGGTGACAATTTCGACTTGCAGGTGCAGATGAACCCACCCGACCTCGCTGCGCTCGGCCACCCTCCCAAAACTTGGGAGGGCTGAAACGGTAACGACTTGGCTGGGAATATAAAAATTGGCGGGCTTCATTATTCTGATGCCCGCCACCACCCCGAGTCCCGTGTCCCGACTCCCGGACAATGTGAAGTTTCGAAGACAGCTGAGATTTCAAAGTTTCAAAGAATTCAGTCACTGGTAACTGGCAACTTCAATGGGACCACAATTACGTTACGCTTGCATCATTTGTTTCATCTGTTATTCTTGCGAGAGTCAGCCCCCTTCACCCTCGCTGCGCTCGGGAGCTTCCCCCGCTCCCGGACGCAAGGTGCACAGAGCGGCTCTGCCGCAGGGCCGGACACTCGGAACTCGGAACTTATATGCGACCCATATAAAAAAGGCGCTGCTTCATGAACTGTGCAGCGCCACCTTCCCGATAGCCACGATATTCACGATAATCATGATGCATTCATTGTTTTTTAGCTGCATCGACATGCTAGAATTTCAGTCAGGCTTCTGGTGGAACCTTCTGGTAACTGGCAACTTCAATGCATCCACTATTACGTTACGCGTGGGTGGATAGAGTCAGTTCCGATGGATATGATTGATAGCCCCCTTCACCCGCTTCGCGGGAGCTTCCCCCGCTCCCGGACGCAGGGTGCACAGAGCGGCTCTGCCGCAGGGCCGGACACTCGGAACTCGGAACTTATATGCGACCCATATAAAAAAGGCGCTGCTTCATGAATTGTGCAGCCTCGCCTTCACGATAGCCACGATATTCACGATACTCACGATGCGATGATTGTTTCTATGCTGCATCGACATGCATGACTTTCAGCCAGGCTTCTGGTGGAACCTTCTGGTAACTGGCAACTTCAATGGATCCACTATTACGTTACGCTTGCATCATTTGTTTCATCTGTCATTCTTTCGAGAGTCAGCCCCCTTCACCGCCTTCGGCGGAGCTTCCCCCGTAGGGGGACGCAGGGTGCATAGAGCGGCTCTGCCGCAGGACCGGACACTCGGAACTCGGAACTTATATGCGACCCATATAAAAAAGGCGCTGCTTCATGAATTGTGCAGCGCCACCACCCTTTTCCCCTTACCCCTTTTCCCTGCTTTTGGGGCGGGTGGGAATATAAAAGAAGACCTCTTCATGCTGTCTGCCTCTGCAGATGAGCAAGTGCTCCCCGCGTCCGGGGAGCTCCCGCAGGGTGAGGGGGCGTACGTTCCTGCATGTCGAAAATGAGGATAAAGAAAAGTACGTACCGTCTTCATGGGAGAGTCCCCTGCCTTCGGACGCAAATCGCAGACGGTTCGTGGCAAATCGATGAAAGTGGGCGCGATTTCAAGCCGTTACTATCCCATCCGCCCCTTCGGGCTGTCCTAGCCAGGGAAGGTTAACCATCCGCGGCTGCACGTCAGGGGACTTTGATGTACCTGATTCAACCACGAAAAAAGCCACTACTCCCAGGGGGCTCCTATTAATCCTGGGGTAGTGGCTTTTTTCATGCTGGCGTTTTCTTTTTCTTTTCACGGGCCCGTGAATTTTTAAGCTCGGTCCGTCGCCCTTTCCGCTTTCTCTGAGAATGGCTGCCGTAGCGGAAGTTCGTGGGTGATTTCCCTTGCTCTGCCTATATAGTACAAAATAGGAATTTTATTTTATTAGATTTTAGTTAAATTTTTAGCGTGCCCATTTATTTTCGAAATTTGTGACAGGAATTGGTCGTACAGGGGTACCATGGAAATCACCGTCTTCCGGAGGACCCCTTCCTGCGTTACGCATGAATGACTTGCGTCATTTGTCGTTCTTTCCATAGTCGACCCCCTTTACCCGTTTCGCGGGAGTTTCCCCCGCAGGGGGACACTGAACTGTGCACCCGGAACTTTTATGCGTCGAAAATCTCATGTCTCTGTCGGAAGGCTTCGTTTCAAAGATACTTCAGCTGTCTTTCCATAGCGCTCATGACGTTTCTTTTGTTCCTGACAAAAGCTGCTTCCAGTTCTTCTGCGTCCGTATATTTTTCTCTTGATTCGTCATTGAGCTTTGTGAGGAGGAGTTTCATTTCCTCCCGGGCCGTGGCGATACGCCCTTCGGCTACTTTGACGAGGTCAACTCCCTGTCTTTTCATGGCAGCCGCTTTGACGGGGTACAGGTATTTCCACCGTCTTGCCAGTATTTCCGCATTGTCCATCTGTAAGACCTCCTTTGTCTTTTGTGGAAAGTATAGCAGATGGGTGTGACAGGGATTGACAGGGTGGAAATATTTTTTTAGTTTTTAGTGGTTAATGGGTAGTGCTCAGGAATGTAATGCTGTCGATTCTTTGAATCGCTTGGCCCTCTCCCTTCGGGTTTTTCCGAGAGGAGCCTTTTCGCGGATGGTCAGTAGCATTTGTATAAAAAGTTTCGATTTCAAGGACCGGTCACCCCGGCTGTCAGCTCCGCTGACGCCTGACCTGGGAAAGACAGGATGAATTTCTTCCGGCCGAAGGCCGGCTATGAAGGACGGGCAGGTGGGGATTAAAAATGGCCGCCCTGTCAATTCGGCGGCCACTTTCACTTGTCACATACCATTATGGTTCCACATACATTTCCCACTGTTTTTTCATTTCCGGGAAGAGTTCCATCAATTCTCTCACTGTGGGTTCTAGTTTGTCCCTGTCTGTCCCGTCGTCCAGGATGGAGAAGGCGGGAATGAGGTATTTCCCGAGGTAATCGAAGATTTCCGCAGGCGGGGTGATGGTCTCTTCTCCGTGATCCCTGCACCAGTCCATGAGAGCTTTGAGTTCCCTGTAATCGATTTCGATTCCGTCCAGTTCGAGTTCTGTAACCATCTCTTTGAAAAGTTCCAGTGCTTCCCGGATGACCGTAAAGGTCCCGGGCGGCGGGGTCCATTTGATTTCTTTTGTTTTCTCGTCCATAATATTCCTCCCTGGGAAATATTGTAGCATAGATGGAAGAGGGTTGTCAGTCATCAGTGATTGGCACTTCATCCGGAAACCCTTCTTTTACGAGTACCCTGCCTGAATATAAAAAAAGTTTTATCAGTATACTGGTAAAACTTTTGATTTTTTTGAGTTTTCTTAGTATACTGAGAATTTTTATTTCCCGGAGGTACTTACAGGAATTCTTATTGCCCGGAATCGTTGGGAGATACTTTTTCTTTTTATCCCAATTTCGACTTCAACCGATAGTACCCCTGCCTCACCTCATTTGACTGTACCCCTGACCAGGAGGGTAGTTCGTCTTGTATGAGATTTTCAATATCGCCTGTGCACAGTCCCCATATATACTTGTCGCTGCACCAGCAGTGACACCTTCCCGATTGCCCCGATCGCCCCGATTCAAAAGCTGCCAACGGATAGAGTTTAATATAAAATGGCCGCCCTGCAAATTCGGCGCCGCACCTTCACTTACCACTTATCACTTTTCCCAATATAAAAGACAGGCTGCACGTATTTCAGCCTGTCTTTCTTACTATAGTGAATCACAATTTTGCAATTTTCTTCGCATAAATCGCTGCGTCCAGTTTGTCTTTATTGTCGGGATGACCGGAGTAGACGAAGAAGAATTTCCCTTTGCAGTGGAAGGTACGGGTATCCATGGGAATGCCTTTTGAGGCAAGAAGATTGCGGACTTCTTTGTCTCTTCCATCAGGATTCAGGACGGAAGTGCAGAAGAAGGCGACTTTGCCTACTTTTTCCTTGTCCAGAGACTGAATGAATTCTTTCACATGGGCATCGATGTGTCCTGCGTAGACGCCGCTTCCCAGGAAGAGGAGGTCTACTTTCTTTTCGATGGGCACAGAGGTGAGTTCTGCTTTTTCACGAAGCTCCCGGGCAATGGCTTTCGCAATGGTTTCGGTAGAGCCTCCGCGGGAGAAATAACGGACTGCGGTTTTCAATGGATTTGCCTTCTTTCGATTGGTATCAATTCCGATGAAGATGGGTTGATAAAAGTGATAAGTGTGAAGTGGTAAGTGATACGTGGATGTGGCGCCTTTGAAATCTGGAAGGTGCCTTTTTTAATTGATTCGCAGGAAAGTTCAGTGTCTACTGGAATGCTGAAGGCTTGATCCCCATATAAATCTCTGCGGCGCTATCTGATTTTTGCGCCGCACCTTCACTTACCACTTATCACTTACCACTACTTCTTATTAACCACTATTTCCTCTTCAGCACGACAAAGTCATGGGGAATGGGCCCGGTGCCTGGGGTTCTGGATATTTCTTTCCATTCTGTCATGTCGATTTCGGGGAAATAGGCATCTCCGTCAGGAAATTCTTTATGAACGTCGGTTAAATAGATGGTATCTGCCAGGGGAAGGGTCTGCCGGTAGAACCGGGCTCCGCCGATGATGAAGTTTTCTCCTTCCGGCAGGGATTTCAGGAGGTCATCCAGTGTGTGGAAGAGGAGGACTCCTTCCGGTACTTTGTAGTCTTTATTTCCTGTGAGCACGTAGTGGGTGCGTCCGGGGAGGACTTTCGGAAGGCTTTCGAAGGTTTTGCGGCCCATGAGGATGGGATGTCCCATGGTCAGGGATTTGAATCGTTTCATATCGTCGGAAATATGCCAGAGGAGGGTATTCTGTTTCCCTATGACGTTTTTTTCTGCTTTCGCTACGATGATGGAAAGGCTCATACGGATACCTCCATGGCGATTTTTTCATGGTGTTTATAGTCGTCAAGCCGGATGTCTTCGGGTCTGAAATCGTAGAAGTTCTTAATATCCGGGTTGAGGATGAGCTTCGGTGCGTCGTAGGCTTCGGGAAGTCTTGCCAGCTGGGTCTTCAGGGCTTCCACATGGTTTTCATAAATATGGGCATTATTGATCACATGGGTAAAGAGACCGGGGCGCAGGCCGGAAACCTGGGCGATCATGTGGATGAGGGCTGCGTACTGGGTCATATTGAAAGGTACGCCCAGGCCCATGTCTCCGCTTCGCTGGACGAGCATGCAGTTCAGCCGTCCGTCGTCGGATACGTCCCACATGGTGAGGAAGGCACAGGGGTAGAGGGCCATATCCGGCAGGTCCTGCACGTTCCAGAGGTCCACCACCATCCGCCGGCTCTGGGGATCGGTTTTCAGAGTTTTCAGGAGGGTATCCACCTGGTGGTATTTTCCAAGCTGGTAGCCGTAGGCTTTGCCGATGGTTCCGTCGGGGCGCATCCATTCGTCCCATACGTGGCAGTTCCACCGCTGGAGGAGGTGGACGTCATTGGACTGTTTCTGCCAGATCCAGAGGATTTCTTTCACGCTTGTCTTGAAGGCCACGAATTTCGTAGTGAGGATGGGAAATTCTTTTTCCAGATCGAACTGCATGATCTGGTGGGGCAGTTTGTAGGCGGGCATTCCGGTCCTGTTCTGTCCCAGGGCGCCTTTTTCAAGGATGTTCTTTACGATTCCAAGGTATTCTTTGTCTGCAAGGCTCAATTGGGTTCCTCCTTTTATTACTATTATATTATTTACTTATATTATATATAAAGTGAGCCGGCTTTGTCAGTCGAAGTTAATGGTTAATAGGTTTTAGTTTTTAGTGTTTAATGGTTAGTACGGTACGCAGGGAGCTTTAGAGTCAGCCGGCATTCTTATGATGGACAGCCCCCTTCACCCGCTGCGCGGGAGCTTTTTGTATACCTTTTTGCACATTTTCGACTTGTACAGGTAGTACAACCCACCCGACCTCGCTTCGCTCGGCCACCCTCCCAGCCTCTGCATGACTCTCACTGCGATTTGTGTGTCGTTCGGCTATGCCTCTCTCCTTCAAATCGCGTTCGAGAGCAAAACTTGGGAGGGCTTTAACGGTAACGACTTGTACGATTATTGTCGAAAGTACAATTTCCTTCAGGTTTGAGGCAGTTGTCCCGACTGCCGATAAAACACCTATCCGCCCTTCGGGCACCTTCCCATCCAGGGAAGGTGGTGAACTGTAGCATGCTTAGCCGTATCTTCAGACCTGTGTTTACCGATAGTGCAGGATTTACCATTTTCTGCCCTTTCAGTCTGACGCAGCCCACCAGGCCCCCCGAGTCCGGGGGCAGCCGAACGAAGTGAGGCAGGGGGATGTACTATCGTACATGTCGAAAGTGAGCTAAGTGGAAAGCATGACTCCCCGAGGAGAAGCCTTACCGCGGGACTTTTGAGGCAATCATCCTGGAAATATTTCGTCAATTAGTCTCACATGTGCGGAAAAAGCTTTATATATCTCTGCGACGCTTCTTTTCTGTTGCACCACACTTTCCCGAGTCTCCCGATATCCCCGAGACTCCCGATTTCCCCGATTCAAAAGTTGTCCGATATGAAAGTCCGCCAGGGAAATCAAAGTTGATATCAAGAAATGTTTTTATACACATTCATTGCTTTCCTGAATTCCGCCGCATCGGCTGCATCCATACTGGTGAGGACTGTCTCGTCACCCTGTGAGAGGCGCCGGAGGTTTTCTTCAGAGAGGATGGCCGGTTCGGTTGTTTTGTGATGGAGGGCGAGCCGTTTCCTCACGCTTTTGAGGAAGAGGTAGGCAGCGGTGGATTTAAAATCTTTAGAGGTAGGCGGGAGGGGCGGTTTTTCTCCTGCGATCAGGTCCAGAAAGGGTTCACCGTATTTTTCCGCATGATTTCCTATGCCTTCGAATGTTTTCAGCTCTCTCATGGTGGTGGGCTGTTTTTGGGCCATCTGCCGGATGATTTTATCGGTGAAGATGGCACGGGGTACGGTATCATTGGCTTTGGCCAGGTCCTGCCGGAGGTCCAGGAGTTTTTCCTCGAGGGTCTGTTTCTTTTCACCCGTCTCTGCGGTTTCTTCATTGAGAAGGGCGAGGAACCGCTTACCGTATTTTTCCAGTTTGAAAGCGCCTACGCCGTGAACGGCAGCCATTTCTTCTTTTGTCCGCGGATGGAGGGCTGCCATATCTTCCAGTGTTGCATCAGTGAAAACCACAAAGGGCGGTACGGATTCTTCCCTGGCGATTGTCTTGCGGAGGTCCCGGAGTTTTTCGAAGAGGGTGCCCCGTTTGCCGGAAGTCCGGTCGATTTTGCGGGAGACTGCCGCATCGGCCATGATGTCTTCTGCCCCGAAGGCAAGGCCCATGACTCTGGCTCTTCCCTCCAGAACTTCTCTGGCTTTGTCGGTAAGTTTCAGCACCGCATAGGGCTCTCCTTCCCGCCGGAGATATCCGTCGGCGATGAAATTATTGATAATGCTCCTGATGTGGGCTGCTTTTTCAAAGGAAAGTTTCCCGAAGGTGGGGCATTTGTCCAGTTTTTTGGAAATAATATTCTTCGAGCGGCTGCCGTGAAGGACATCAGCCACGGCAGAAGCGCCGAAGTGCTCGTGGAGGGAATCGATCGTCCGGAAGATGAGGCTCGCCGGATCGGTGATATCCACTTTTCCTTCCTGGCTTTCGCAGTTACCGCAGTGGCCACAGGGTTCTTTCACTTCCTCCCCGAAATAGGCGAGGATGAAATTTCTGAGGCAGGAGGTGGTCTGGCAGTAGTCTACCATGGCATTTAACCGCTGGTAGTCCAGTTTTTTTATTTCATCATCCTGATTTCCCTGTTCGATGAGGTATTTCTGGATCCGTACATCCTGTCCGCTGTAGAGGAGGATACATTCGGCCTTCGCTCCGTCGCGGCCTGCGCGGCCGGCTTCCTGGTAGTAAGCTTCGAGGCTCTTTGGCATCTGGTAGTGAATGACGTATCGCACGTTACTCTTGTCAATGCCCATACCGAAAGCATTGGTAGCCACCATGACCGTCAGATTATCGAAGGAGAAGTCTTCCTGCATTTTCCGCCGGTCTTCGTCTTCCATTCCTGCATGGTAGCGGCCGGCCCGTATGCCTTTGGAAGTGAGCATTTCGTAAATATTTTCCACTGCCTTTCTCGTAGCGCAGTAGATGATGCCCGATTCTTTTTTGTGATTTTTCACATAGCGGAGGATGAAATTGTCCCTTTTCGCCCCTTCAATGACCCGGAAGGAGAGATTCGGCCGGTCGAGCCCTGTGCGGAAGACCCGGGCACGCTGAAGACCCAGACTTTCCTTCATATCCCGCTCCACGATGGGTGTGGCTGTGGCGGTGAAAGCGGTAACGATGGGACGCCTCGGCAGGGAATCGATGAAGGTTTTTATTTTCCTGTAGGACGGCCGGAAGTCGTGTCCCCACTGGGAAACGCAATGGGCTTCATCGATGACGATCATGGAAATAGGACACAGGGCAAGGCACCTTGTGAAGTAGGAAGGTTCCAGTTTTTCCGGAGCCATGTAGAGGAGCTTCGTTTTTCCCCGCCATAGGTCCCGCAGGCGTTCGATGGATTCTTCATAGGGAATGGTGGAATTCACAAAGGACGCAGGAATCCCCTGCTCCGTCAGTCCTTCCACCTGGTCTTTCATGAGGGAAATGAGGGGAGAAATAATAATCGTCCCGTAAGGGAAAAGGAGGGCCGGAATCTGGAAACACACGGACTTTCCTGCGCCGGTAGGCATGATGGCCATCACGTCTTCTCCCCGGCCGATGGCATCGATCACCTCCTGCTGCTTCGGGCGGAACGAATCGTAGCCGAAGTACTCCTTCAATATCCCAAGGGGCGTCAGATTCATGGTTTCCCTCCTTTCCTTCATAAATTTCACCAGTGTATCAGTAATATTATATCATTTCTATATATAAGTGATTAGCAGTTAGTGGCAGAAGGCAGCCCGGGTGCAGGTCAGCCGCATATGTGAGGAAATACGGATTACAAGTCTGCCTTGCAGGGGTATGCACAAATTTGCCTTCAATATAAAATCTGGCACTTTTATAATTTCAAAGCGCCACCTTCCCGATCATCCCGATTGCCCCGATTCAAAGGTTTTCGAAGATGAAAGTTCGCCATTTCAAAGAAAGCCATACAAACATCAGATCATTTCTTCTACCAGGGAAATGAAGTATTTCATGGCGGGTGACAGTCTTTTGTGGGAATGATAGCTGCACATGACGCCGATGGTCGCAGGCGAAAGGTCTGTATCCAGGCGGAGGAGTTCTCCTTTTTCTATTTCCTTTTTCACCGCAAAGTCCGGCAGGGCAGACACGCCCAGGCCCAGCTTCACGCATTGAAGGATGGCAGTGATGGAGCCCAGGACCATATTTCCGGCGAAGGAAATATGTCTTTCCTTCAGCGCATTTTCCAGAGATGCCCTGTAGATGCCGTCGGTCTCGATATCGATCACGCTGAATGGCTTTTTCTGATCCGGCGTGCGAAAGTCCCGGTCCTTTTCGCTCATATCCGGCGAGCCGAAGGGAGTGAGAGGATATTCGGCCAGTTTCCGTTCGGTGATATTGGGATCCGGCTTTCCTACGTCGTAGTGAAAGGCCAGGTCCGTCCCGCCATTCAGGATGATCCGGTTCATGTGGTAGCAGGATTCGGTCTGAATCTGGAGGTCTATTTCCGGCATTTTTTCGCGAAATGTCGCAATTACCGGCTGGAGGCGGTAGATGAGAAGGCTTTCAGGCACCGTAATACGCAGTTTCCTCACTTCTTTCCGGCTGCAGATGAGTATCTGCCGGTAATTGGCAAGGACCTGCTCCACATAGGGCATGATGCGGCTTCCTTCGTCGGTGAGGACCATTTTCTTTCCAATCTGCTCGAAAAGCTTGATGCCGAATTCTTTCTCCAGCTGCTGTACCTGTACGGTCACCGTGGAGCGGGTGTAATTCAGCTTCTCCGCAGCCTTTGCGAAAGAACCGCAGCGATTGATTTCTTCCAGCGTTTCCAGATAGCGGATGTCCATATTGACCTCCCAAATCAAGTGGTAAGTGAAGGTGGGGGCAAAAAATCAGGAAGCCCGCGGATTTATAAATCCGCCGCACAGGCGGCGCACCCTCCCGGGTCAAGGACCACGGATTACGATTACGTAAAGTGTAATGAAATCAAAGTGATCTATTGTTCAAAATGATTCATCATTTCGTTAAAATCGTTTCGATTGTTTGAATCATACCACCTGTGTATAATGAAATCAATCTAAGAAAGGAGCATTTCTTATGAAACAGTATATCGTAGACGCTTTTACAGATGAAGTATTTAAAGGAAATCCGGCGGCCGTGTGCGTGCTGGACAAATGGCCCAAGGATTCCCTCATGCAGTCCATGGCCATCGAAAACAGCCTTTCCGAAACGGCTTTCACGGTAAAGGGAAAAGACGGATATGGCCTGCGCTGGTTCACGCCGGGCGGAGAAATCGACCTCTGCGGCCATGCCACCCTGGGGACGGCCTATGTGCTTTTCCATTTCTATGAAAAAGACGCAGAATCCCTCACCTTCCACACCATGGGAGGAACCCTCACAGTCAATAGAAAAGGTGACCTGCTGGAACTTGTCTTCCCGGCTTACCACCTGAAACAGGTACCGGTAACGGACGATATGGAAAAAGCCATCGGTGTAAGACCTCTCGAAGCATGGATGGACAGGGACCTCCTCTGCGTCCTTCCTGATGAAAGAGATGTCATTCAGGCAGCTCCGGACCAGGAAAAAGTAAAAAAACTGGACGGCCTTCTCCTCCATATCACAGCCAAAGGCACGAAATACGACTGCGTGAGCAGGAGTTTCGCCCCAAAACTGGCCGTTCCTGAAGACCCGGTCTGCGGTTCCGGCCACTGCCATATCATCCCCTACTGGGCCAAAGTGCTCGGGAAAAATGACCTCGTGGCATTCCAGGCATCAAAGAGAACCGGCGTCCTCTACTGCACCCTCGACGGAGAACAGGTACGGATGGCAGGAAAAGGAGCACTCTACTCTATTTCCGATGTGTTTGTGAAGATGTAGTTGTTAGTGGTTAGTGGTTATTTGTTAGTTATTAAAAAAGGGCGCCTCGATTGGAGACGTCCTTTTTAATCCCCGGGAATGAGGATCATGTGGAAATATCGATTCTTCAAATCGATTGACCCTTTCAGTCTGCTTCGCAGCCCGCCAACTGCCCCTGGTCAGGGAAGCCTTACCACCTGTGTTTCCTCATTTTCGACTTATAACGATAGTACCCCCCTGGTCGCTGCCCCCCGACCAGGGTGGGCATGTGAATTCCACTTGTACGGGTATTTAACATTGCCTGTGAAAAATCCCCATATATACACGTGCCGCATCAGCGGCACGCCTCCCCGACAACCCCGATAACCCCGACATTCCCGATAATCCCGACTCAAAAGTTTATCCACAATAAAAAGGCCCCGTAAGGGGCCTTTCGATTCAGAATCATTCTTTCAGTTTAATGACTACATATCTATGCGGTGCTTCGCCTTCGCTGTCAGTGGTGATAGCTGCATCGTTCTGGAGGGCCAGATGGATGATACGGCGTTCGCCGGCTGCCATGGGTTCAAGTTTCACCGGTTCGCCGGTTCTCTTGACTTTGCCTGCGAGCCTTCTTGCGAGGGCTTCGAGGGTGTCTTTGCGGCGTTCTCTGTAGTTTTCCACGTCCAGAAGGACGAAGTAGTGGTGACGGAATTCTTTGCCGGAGGCAAGGTTGGTCAGGTACTGGAGGGCATCCAGGGTCTGGCCGTGTTTGCCGATGAGGATTCCGAGGCCTTCTCCGTGAAGGTTGAGAAGGATCCGTTCTTCGTTCATCATGGTTTCCATGGTGACTTCCAGGTTCATGCCTTTGAATACGTCTGCCAGGAATGCTTTGGCGTCTTCTGCGGTCTTTGCCTGTTCTTCGGCATTGAATACGAATTCTTCTTTTCCTTTGACCGGTTTTTCTTCGGTTTCTTCAGTTTCTCCGGTTTCTTCAGCCGGGGTTTCTCCCTGTTTTTCTTCCGGCGCTTCGGTTTTTTCGTCTTCTGCTTCTTCGGAAGCCGGTGCCGGTTTTTCTTCTGCCGGCGCTTTTTCTGCTGCCGGGGTTTCTTCGGCGGGAGCTTCTGTTTTTTCTTCTACCGGTTCTTCTTCGAGATCCGGTGCGGAGATGGATACGACGGCCTGTTTTTTGCGGATGAGGCCGAAGAGTCCGCTGGAGGGCTGTTCGATGACATGAACAACAGCTTCTTCGCGGCTGATGCCAAGTTGTTTGAGGCCTTCCTCTACGGCAGCATCAATGGTTTTTGCTTTGATGGTCACTGTTCTCATTTATTTCTTGTCAGCCTCCCCTTTGGGTTCTGTATCTGCAGCTTCTTTTTCCGGAGCTGCTTCTTCAGGAGTATCTGCAGGTTTTTCCGGAGCTTCTGCAGGTTTTTCAGCAGGTTCTTCTGCTTTTTCTGCTTCAGCTTTTTCAACCGGTTTTTCTTCCGGTTTTTCTACAGGCGCTTCTTTCGCGGAGGCCGGCTTTTCAGCCGGTTCTTTTTCGGAAGGAGCGTCTTTTTCTGCAGAGACTTCTTTGTTTTCATTGTTCTCTTTGTCCGCCGGTTTCTTCTTGACTACTTTCTTGATGATTTTCTTGCGGACGACTTTTTTCTTCTTTGGCTGTCTTGCTTCTTCAGCCTGCACGTCTCCGTGTACGGTAACGGTGCCTTTCTTTCTGGTACCGCCGAGGCGATCTTTCATTTCTTCACGGAACATGATGGTCTGCTGTACGAGCTGGTACAGGTTGACCACGATCCAGTAGATGACGAGGCCGCTCGGGAAGTTGAGGGACATCCAGCCAATCATGAGAGGCATGACCAGGAGCATGGTCTTCTGGTTGGAAGGCGCATCTTTCGGGGTGGTCTGCCAGGAAATAATGAAGGTGGATACGGCGGAAAGAATAGGCAGGATGTAGGTGGAATCCGGTACAGCCAGACTTTCGAGCCAGAGGAAGCTTTCATGGGCCGGGTCGTAGTTGAAGCCCTGGAGGGCATAGTAGATAGAAACCAGGAACGGCATCTGGATGAGGAGGGGCAGGCACCCGCTCATGGGGCTTGCGCCGTTATCCTTGTAAAGCTTCGACATTTCTTCGCGAAGCTTCTTCGGGTCGTTCTTGTATTTCTTCTGGATTTCCTGCATCTTCGGCTGGATTTCCTGCATGGCCTTCATGGATTTGATCTGTTTTACGGCCAGCGGGAGCAGGGCAGTCTTGATGATGATGGTCAGGACGATGATAGCAATCCCGTAGCTCGGGAAGCCCAGGTCCTTGGTAAGTTCGTAGGCATACTGCAGGCAGATGCGCATGATATCTGCCAGGAATCCTACGAAGGTGCTCAGAAGCGGAATCTGAAAGTCACTCATTTTTACTCCTTGTACGGTCTTCATTTCAACCGCGGAATGGGCGTCTTCTGCATTTCAAAGGCGCTTAGGATGGGTGTCGTTATGATTTTGGAAATAGACTTGCCGGGGTGATATTTGTAAATCAGTGAGGAAATAATGATGGACGTCATCTGTCCCGGCCGTGGTCCGTGGTCCGTGAAGGTGGCCGCCAAATGTATAAGGCGGCCTTATGATGAGGATAAAATCTTTATTTCCTGTAAAAAAGTAGAAAAAAAGACAGCCTTCACGGAAGCGGATCGTAGCCGCCCCTGCAAAAAGGGTTGCAGCGGAGAATCCGTTTGAACGCGAGCCAGCTGCCTTTCAGGGCTCCATATTTCATGACCGCCTGCAGGGCATATTCGCTGCAGGTGGGCGTAAAGCGACAGCAAGGAGGCTTCAGGGGAGAAATAAATGCTCTGTAGAAACGGATCAGTGCGATTAATACAGATTTCATATGTTTACTCCAGTATTCCGGCCTTGCGCCACAGTGCAAGGATGGCCTTTTCTGCTTCCTGATAGGTGCAGCCCGTCAGGAAGGGTCCGGCCAGCAGGATCCCTTCGAAGTGCGGAAGAATCTCATGACGGTGAAGGCGGTAGACCTCCTTCATGAGGCGCTTCGCCCGGTTGCGGGCAAAGGCATGGCCGATTTTCTTCGTGCATACGAAGCCGATGCGGACATCTTTCCTCCTGGATTTCACCAGGTAGAAGAGCCCGGCCCTGTTGCTGAAACGTTTACCGGAACGATAAATTCTACGGTAATCCCTGTTCTGTCTGATACGGGAGGAACGGGGAAGACTGTAGTCCTCCTTGGCTCCCTCTTCCTTTAGATTAGGCACTTAATTTCTTTCTGCCCTTTGCTCTTCTTCTCTTCAGACAAATGCGGCCTGCTTTCGTCTTCATACGAGCGCGGAAACCGTGAGTCTGTTTTCTCCAGTGGTTGTTCGGCTGGAATGTCATTTTTGCCATGTAAAAACACCTCCTTCGTAGCGGCAGTGCTATTTTTGTGCACCATAACAGACTAATTATAGCTAAAGCAGTGTGCGATGTCAAATGAAATTCCTTGACATTTTTTTGCTTTTTGAGACATTCGTCTGTTGGATGGATAGAGTCAATTTCGATATTCGTGAGTCAGCCTCACCCCGGCACGCCCCGATAGAGTCAGTATCGAGATTTCGGGGTGCGGGATGCGGGGTGGTGGCGGCGCTGATGCGCCGCAAGTATTATAGGGAATTTGCACAGGCGAGTTGAAAGAACGATGGAGCCACCCTCCTTCACTTCGTTTATCCCTCCCTCTCGGCTGCAGCATGACTCTCACTGCTTTTTGCACGTTGTTTGAGAGCAAAACCAGGAAGGGCCTTGACGGTAACGACTTGAACGGAATTGGCCCATCCCGGCGAGATCTTTTCGTCCGGATTTCAGCGTTAAAAGAAGAGCGCTGCGTTCTCTCCGCTCCCCGCGCGCGGCCGGGAATACACATGATCCCTCGTGCAGGGCTGCAGGTTCACGTATGGCCGGGAATACAGGTACAAGCCGCAAGTGTAGAGCCACCGTCTGCGCATAACCCCGGGCAGCTTCTATGCAGGCAGCAGCCCGTGCGCGGAGCGCACTACATAAAATTGGTTTTCCGCAGGAAAACCATATCCTTCCCGACAGTCCCGATCATCCCGACCACCCCGATTACCCCGATTCAAAAGCTTTCGAAGATTAAAGTCATATAAAGAGGGCGCCTTCATAATTTCAAGGCGCCCACCTTCACTTACCACTTAACACTTATCACTTATCACTGATATTACAGTTTCCCCACTACAGTGAGAGCCCAGTTTTTTGCACTGAGAAGATCCTTCTCATCCGGATGTTTCTCCGCCTCTTCCAGTCTGGCGAGGCGTTCCGGTGTCAGCGGATGGACGGCTTCTTTATTGGGATTCCGTTTCCCTGTATGGAAGGAATTGACTCTTCCCTGGCAGATCCAGGTGCCCAGGCATTTGGCCGATTCCGGCAGGAGAGCTGCCGCATTATCGAGATAATCTTTGGCTGCCTGGGAGTCGGGATAAGTCCCGGCTGTGGCATAGATGGCCACTTTTTTGCCTTCCATTTTTGCCAGAGTCCTCCTCGCTACCATGTCCGCACCCCTCCGAAATGCCCAGAAGCCCACAAAAATCAGATCATAGGAAGAAAGGTCCTTTTCCCTTCCTTCTTCCAGGATATCCTTTTCACCCGGCAGTGCCTCATAAATGGCTTCCGCCACCTTCTTCGTATTTCCCGTACGGGAAGACCAGAGAACGAGAGATTTCATCATTTGCCTCCTTAATTTTATATTATAAAATAATTTCTATTATATTATAGCAGAAATACTTTTGAATCGGGAGTCACGGGGATGTCGGGGACGATCGGAATTGCCGGGAAGGATATGGCCGGCGAGTCAATTTATCTAGTGCGCTCCGCGCAAGGCCTTTGGCGCCCATTTTGAGGAAAGATTTTGTCCCGTCAGATCCGTATTTTTCCCTTCCAGGAAACCAGGATTTGACAAGATTTCAAAAAGGCGGGCTTTTATTTCTGATACCCGCCACCTTCCCGAAAGCCCTAATGCTCCTGAGTCTCCCGACATTCCCTATTCAAAAGTTATTTTTCTTAAATTTTCAATAAAAAAAGAGCTGCATCACTACAGCTCTTTATCTCTGGCAGGGGTAGGTGGAGTCGGACCACCGATAACGGAGTCAAAGTCCGTTGCCTTACCGCTTGGCGATACCCCCATATGGTGTTCAAGGTAAAAAAAAATGGGGCGAGTGGTGGGGCTCGAACCCACGCGTAACGGAGCCACAATCCGCCGTGTTAGCCGCTTCACCACACCCGCCACATATGAAGCCATATGACCAGGGCCATATGACGATGTATAGTATATCATTTATATGACTTCATGTCAAATCATTTTCTGAAACTTTTGAATCGGGGCAGTCGGGATGGTCGGGGTGATCGGGGCCACCGGGAAGGATATGGTTTGCTGCCGCAAACCAATTTATATAGTGCGCTTCGCGCACAGCCTTCGGCTCTCCTGTTCGGGAAAACCGGAAGAAATCAAATTCCTCCGATATCTGCGAAACTATGATTCCATCGCCTGTGCACATTCCCAATTTATATTCATTGCCGCATCAGCGGCAATACCTTCCCGATACCCCCGAGACTCCCGAGTTCCCCGGTATCCCCGACACAAAAGCCATGTTGAATTCAGCCGCATCACCAGATAAATTCATTCCACCCACCAAAAATCACATTTTTCTAATGTTATTCATCCCGAATACACTGTATAATAGTAAATAATTAAAAGTCTTTATTGTCTATGCAGAGGTGATCCCTATGGCAGATGAAAAAGCATTCCGTCAGATGACGATTGATGATTTCCTTGATGATCTCGGTTCCTCGAAGCCTGCGCCCGGCGGCGGTGCCTGTGCGGGACTCATGGGCGCCCAGGCCTGTGCCCTGGCGGAAATGGTGTGCAATCTCACGATTTCCAATAAGAATTACGCCGAATTCCATGAAAAGGCGAAAGAATATCTGGAAGTATTCCGGTTCGCCCGTTCCATTTTCCTGGACCTCATGGATGAAGATGCAAAGAATTTCAGGGAACTCATGGATACCCTCCGCGCCATCCGCAAGCTCCCCCTGGAAGAGAGGCAGATGAAACAGATTGAAGCATTCAAGAAAGCCATCTCCGTTCCACAGCAGACCGCCCAGACCATGAGCGACCTGCTCCCTTCCTTCACAAATCTCCTCCTCAAAGGAAATAAAAACTGCATCAGCGATGCTATCATGGCTGCCCAGAATGCCATCGCCTGCATCCATGCCTCTATTATTAATGTAAAAATAAATTTAAAATACATTGACGACGAATTCTACGAACACGAAATGAAAGACACCATCACCTCCTGGGAAAACGCCGTTTCCGCCATCGATGCGGTGCTGACGTATCAGGTTGATTTGTGAGATTTTAGCCGTTAACAATCAGCCGCTAGTGGTTAGTGGTTAGTGCTTAGTTTTTAGTTATCAGTCCCTGCCAGCTCAAACGCTTCTATGACGCATGTCGTTCCGGCAGGCTCTACGAATACTTCAAAGTTCCTGGCTGGAACGCCTCAGAGCCTCATGTCGTTGCGTCAGGCCGCACGAATACCTCAAAGTTCCTGGCTCAAGTGCCTCAAACTTTCAAGCCGTATCGACAGGCCACACGAATAACTCAAAGTTTCAGGCTCCATTGCCTGAAGCCTTCAAGTCGCTCCAGCAGGCCATTCGAATACTTCAAAGTTTTTGTCTCATTTGCCTCTATTATTTCAATCCGAAATGGTATGCTCCAAAGAAAGGAGGCTCTCTATGAAAACTGAAGAAAAAAGCGCCTCCTTTAAAAGCCAGCTTTTTAAAACCTACGTGGCTCTGGACAACTGGCACAAGTTCCGTCTCCGCCTCTTTGTGGAAGGAATTTTCGTAGGGATTCTGGGAGGTCTCTGTATTTCCCTCTTCCGTTTCCTCCTCACTGAAGCGGAAGCGCTGCGCATTTACATCTACAATGCCTTCCTTCTTTCCGCCCAAGCCAGGATGGATCCCATTCCGATTCTCTGCTGGGCGGCGGCCCTGGCGATCATCGGCCTCTGCCTCTTCCTCATGTGCCGCTATGCCCCCATGGCTTCGGGCTCCGGCATTCCCCAGGTGAAAGGGGTCATCCTGGGTCTTTACAAAATGAAGTGGTTCCGTATTCTCTGGGTGAAAATTCTTGCCGGAGCTCTCGGCATCGGTGCAGGCCTGTCGCTGGGCCGTGAAGGTCCCTCCATCCAGATCGGTGCTGTAGCAGGGCAGGGTTTCTCGAGATTTCTCGGCCGCACCCGCATGGAAGAGCGCTACCTCATCACAAGCGGTGCAGCTGCCGGCCTTGCGGCTGCCTTCAATGCGCCTCTGGCAGGCATGATGTTCGCCCTGGAAGAACTGCACCGGAATTTTTCAGGGGCCGTGCTCCTCCCTACCATGACCAGCGCCATTACGGCCACCATCGTCACCCGTTTCTTCTTTGGAAACAGCACGAGCTTCCATTTCGTAAACCTCGTCCCCATGCCCACGGAACATCTGGGCCTCGTAGTCATCATTGCTATTTCCTGCGGCTTCACAGGCATCATCTTCAACTGGGGCCTTCTCCACACAGGAAATTTCTACGGCCTCAAAATTTTCAGAAACCAGTATATGAAAATCGGTTTCGCCCTCATCTGCTCCTGCCTCCTGGGCTTCTACCTGCCCCAGGTGCTGGGCGGCGGCAATGCCCTGGTGGATACCCTGGCCATGACCCGTTACAGCCTCGGCTTCCTCCTGCTCCTGCTGGCGGGAAAATATATTTTCACATTGATTTCCTACGGCTGCGGCGTACCGGGCGGCTTCTTCCTCCCCCTCCTCGTCATCGGCTCCCTCGTAGGTGCAGTGGAAGCGAATATCTTCGTCTCCCTGGACATGATCAATGAAATCTACACGCCAAACATCATCGTCATCGGCATGGTTTCCCTCTTCGCAGCCTCCGTGCGCTCCCCTATCACCGGCACCCTCCTCATTCTGGAAATGACCGGTGACTTCGGCCACCTCATGGCCCTCGCCCTGGGAAGTGCCATCGCCTACATCACTGCTGAACTCCTCAAAGGTGAGCCCATCTACGACGCACTCCTCAAGAAATCCCTCAAGACAGCGCCGGATAAAGAAGCAGAAGAAGAAAGAAATATCATCGAGGTCCCCATCGCCAGCGGTTCAGTCCTGGAAAATAAAATCATCGGCGAACTCCCCGGCATGAGGCAGACCGTCATCATCGACCTCAAACGGGGCGGCAAGAGCCACATCCCGGACCCGGATATCAAACTCCGGGCAGGAGACTTCCTCTACATCCTCACCGTCAGCAGAAATGCGGAAATGCTGAAATCCCTGGGCGAAGAAAAAGTGCCGAGGGCCCATGCGAGGGATAAGAAGTAGTTGGTCGTTAGTAATTATCGGTTAGAAAAAAGGGCCGGCTGTGCGGACAACCGGCTCTTTTCATTTGTCGTAAAAGTCGCAAGTGAAGAAAAGGGGGAAAGGGGCGGTGGCCGCCTCAAATTTTCGGAGCGGCCAAGTATATATAGGGCCTTTGGCCGACAAATGAGCCGGAAAGGGTCCTGCTCAGGCGGTGACTCTACAATTGCGACATGTCTCTGTATTCCCGGCCCCGCGAAGGAAGCGGAGAAAGCACAGTGTTCTCTTCAAGATGTCAGAAATCCGTCTGAAAGGAATTCCTCAATATCATCTGATTCCATTCAGGTCGTTATCGTCCAAGCCCTCCCAAGAGTTGGGAGGGTGGCCGAGCGAAGCGAGGTCGGGTGGGTTCCCTACCGATCTTTCAACTCGCCCGTGAAAATCCCCATACCAAAAGCGGCGCTGCACAAGCAGTGCCGCCTTTACGGACCACGAATCACGAACCACGAAATTTCGTAAAAGACTCTATCGGGGCGAGCCGTGGCAGGGCTAACCCACGAATACCGAAATGACTCATCCCGAAAATGTGACAGATGTCTCAATCAAATTATTTCTTCGCATTTTCTACGGCTTTCTTGCTTGCATCCTGCAGCCATTTTTCGAAATTGCCGTTGGCCGCATTTTCTTTGATGACTTCGTTGATGACTTTCAGGAGTTCCGGATTTCCTTTCGGTACAGCGACTACGGTATCCATTTCCTTGGAGGTCTTGAAGTTGATATCGGAGAGCATAAGATCATCGTTGAAGACGAGGTACTGCTGGGCAATGATATCCTGTACGACTACCCCGTCGATTTTTCCGTGTTTCAGTTCAAGAACTACGTCCGGTACATGGTCAAGGGCAACGAGCTTGGACTGTTTCAGTTCATCCTGGGCCAGTTTTTCTTCGGTGGTGGATTTCTGTACGCCGATGGTCTTGCCGGTCAGATCTTCGATAGTCTTGTATTTCCCTGCATCGTCCTTGCGGATGAGGACTTTTTCATGAGTGGGCAGGTACCCTGTAGAGAAGTCCATGGTTTTCTTTCTTTCTTCCGTCGCATTGATGCCTGCAATGGCGATATCCACTTTGCCTGCCGTAAGGGAGGAGAGGAGGGCGGTGAAGTTGGAGTCTTCTATTTTCAGCTTGACGCCCATTTTGTCGGCGATGGCTTTGGCCAGGTCCATATCTACGCCGATGACTGTCTTTTCTGCTTTGGAAGCATCCAGGAATTCATAAGGCGGGAAGCCGGAAGCGGTGCCTACGGTGAGGACGCCTTTTTTCTTAATCTGCGCCAGCAGGTCTCCCTGGGCCTGGGACTTGGCAGGAGCTGAAGAAGCGGCCTGTTTCGCTCCGCCGCCGCAGCCTGCGGCCATGAACATGACAGAGGCAGCTGCCATACCGAGAATGATTGATTTTACCAGTTTTTTCATGATTATGATCTCCTTTTATTCCCAAATGAGCGGAAGTCTCCTGAAGCCGCCCAGCCATTCATGCACATTGGCATCAGCCAGGCCTGCCAGTTCTTCTGCGCGGATGGTTTCCTTTCCCTGTTTACCCAGAAGGATGACTTCTTCTCCTGTCTTTACATGCTCATCACTTTCCACCATCATCTGATCCATGCAGATGAGACCCAGGATTTTTCGTCGCTTTCCCTGAATGAGGACGGAAGCTCTGCCCGAAAGGGTGCGCCTGTAACCGTCACCGTATCCCACGGGGACTGTGGCAATCCATTGATCCTCCTCTGCCCGGTAAAGCCCGTTATATCCGACGGTTTCTCCCTTTTTCACAAATACCCGGTGGGTCACGTGACTCACGATATCCATCACCGGTTCTACAGGAATGGGATGGGACACATCCGGCGAAGGCTGGATTCCGTGTAGAAGGCTCCCTATGCGGGCCATATTTTCTTTGAAATCCATATCTTCCGCCGCTGCACTGTCGGACGCGCTGAAGAGGAAATTTCTTCCCGGAAATGCTTTTTGAATTTCTTCCACCAGGCTGTTCCAGATGAGCTGCTGTTTCCCGGCAAATGGTTTTTCCGCTGAATCCGGGTCCACCAGATGGGTGAAGAACCCTTTGATGCGGATGGAGGAAATATGGTCCACTTTCTTTGCAAAAGGAATCACCTGCGAGGGAGTGACTCCGATCCGGTGAAGCCCGGTGTCTACCGGAATCATCACTTCTGCCGTCTTCCCCAAAGATTCAGAGAGAAGGGAAAGCTTCTCCCTGTTTCCATCTTCATCCAGCGGAAAAATCAGATTTTCTTCTATTGCTTCTTTCCAGTCTGCTTCTGCCGTACCGCTCAGGATAAATACAGGACATCTGATACCTCCCTTTCTGAGTAGGATTCCTTCCGATACCCTTGCCACGCCGGCCGCATCAAATCCGCAGGCCAGGGCTGCTTCTGCCATGGGAAGCGCTCCGCTTCCATAGCCGTCATTCTTCACGACAGCCATGAGCAGCACGTCCGGCAGGGCTTTCCTTAAAACAGAAAGATTTCTGAGCACCGTATTTTTTCTGACTCTCCGGCAGGAAACAGGCATTTTTATTCTCCTTTCTGTATGTTATTCATATTTTAGTCCGCCAAAAGTATCATGTCAATAGTTTTTATTCATATTTTTGTATAAATATAATCGCATTCACCAAATTCTGCTTAGGAAAATATTTTTAAGCTGCATAAAAATTACGGCAGTATCTATATTTCTATTATTTCATATTTCCTGCCGCCGAAAGAGGAATGATCGTATAAACTGTATATTTCTACAAGCGGAATGAAAAAAAGTCCCCCTGTATTTCTTATAATCCTCCTCTTCCCAAAACAGTGAACCTCTCCGGCAGCTTTCAGGAAAGGCCCCGTTTCCAATTCCTTTTCTCCCCTTTCCCATATCGCTCAACAAGAGTATAATATAAATACTATGTAGAAAAGGAGCAGACTTATGGATTCTAATATCGTTACTATCATCGTTACTATCATTCTTTCCGCCATCGGTTTCTTCATCGGCTACCAGATGCTCAGGCTGGAGAAAAATGTAAAAGATATCATCGACCAGATCATCGAGCGCCACAAAGGGGACCGGAGCTTCCGGGACAAGGAATTCCTGAATTATTTCCATGCCGGTGGAAATATCTGGCTTTCCGCCATGGATGAAAAATTCCGCAAAATGCTGAACATGCAGAAATATACAGCCATGGGCGTCATCGCAGTGGCAGTCCTTCTCATCGCCACCGATATCGCCTCCGGCGTCTTCTATATGGCCATCCTGCCGGTACTTCTCATCCTTTTCGTGGGAAGAAACCTCATGAATTTCAAATCTGTAGCTGCCGATGACAAGACGAACAGCAAAAAAGCCATCGAATACTACAAGAAAGATTTCCCCGAAGATTCCATGGCCAAGAACAGCAGCGATTCCAAAAATGCAGACAAAATGGCCGGCTGGTTCCTCACCGCCAAACGCACCTGCATCCAGACAGGAAAACTGGCCAAAGGCAAAATGGGCCAGTCCTCCGGCAGCGAGTCCCAGGAAGACCTCCCGAACCGCGCAGCAAGGAGAGCCCAGAAAGGCCATGGCTCTCATGCCTATCCGAGAGGAATGAGGAGAAGATAATTATTTTCTCAGTCTCCATGACTATGGATGGAGTCAATTACGATTTTCGTTGTTCGTTGTTCGTTATTCGTTGTTCATTATTTGCAAAGTGCCGCTGATACGGCACTTTTTTGAGACTTTGTTCAAACCGGGATATAAATCTGCGGTTAGTTATCAGTGAATAAGGCCGTACATCCAAATCGGAAGTGCGGCCTTTTTTGATGGGTATACCAAAAGTTTTTGCCCATTGTGGAGCTCTGCTGCAGCTGGTGAGGGGAAACTGCACTTTCAACAATATATATTCCCCTCGGAAATGCACACCGAAAGCAAAATATAAACTTGCGCCCGCAGGGCGCCACCTTCCCGGCAGCCCCGACAATCCCGAGACCCCCGACATCCCCGATTCAAAAGCCATCGAAAATTCCGGTTTCCCTATAAACTGAGAGGTGAAATTTGTCCTGCTGCAGATGAGGGCCAAAGGCAAAATCATAAAATGCGGCGCTTCCAAATTTTTATGCGCCGCACCTTCCCGCAATCCGAAATCCGCATTCCGCCATCCGATTTTCTAAAACAAAAAGACCGATTGTCTGCACAATCGATCTTTTTTGAAAAATTACAGATCCAGATTCGTAACTTCCTTTGCGTGTTCTTCGATGAATTTCCTTCTGGGTTCTACTTTATCCCCCATAAGGACGTTGAAGAGGTGGTCTGCTTCGATGGCATCGGTGAGTTCTACTTTCAGCATGACCCGCTGTTCCGGGTTCATGGTGGTATCCCAGAGCTGTTCGGGGTCCATTTCACCAAGCCCTTTATAGCGCTGGATGACACATCCGTCTCTGCCTATTTCATCAAGCATGCGGTTCTGTTCATCATCATCGTAGGTGTAGTATTTCTGCCGTCCTTTGCGGATCTGATAGAGCGGCGGCTGGGCAATGTATACATGGCCTTCGGTGATGAGGGGTTTCATGTACCGGTAGAAGAAAGTGAGGAGAAGGGTACGGATATGGGCACCATCTACATCGGCATCGGTCATGATGATGATTTTGTAGTAGCGGAGCCTGGTAATATCGAAATCTTCGCCCACTCCTGTGCCAAAGGCGGTGATCATCGTACGGATGGCATCGGAATTGAGCACCCGGTCAAGTCTTGCTTTTTCTACGTTCAGGATTTTACCGCGGAGAGGCAGGATCGCCTGGTAGCGGCGGTCGCGGCCGCTCTTGGCAGAGCCGCCTGCGGAATCCCCTTCGACGATGTATATTTCTGTGAATTTCGGATCTCTTTCGGTGCAATCGGCCAGTTTCCCCGGGAGGCTGGATACTTCGAGAGCATTTTTTCTTCGGGTGAGTTCGCGGGCCCGGCGGGCTGCTTCTCTGGCCCGGCTGGCGGTGATTCCTTTTTCAACCACTGCCCTGGCTTCCGCAGGATGTTCTTCCATGTAGGTGTGGAGGCCTTCGGAAACGATATTGTCTACAATGCCTTTGACTTCCAGATTGCCCAGCTTCGTCTTCGTCTGGCCTTCGAACTGCGGATTCGGCACTTTGACGGAAATGACGCAGGTGAGGCCTTCACGCACATCATCGCCGGAAAGATTTTCATCATTCTGCTTCAGAATTCCGCTCTTTCTACCGTAATCATTGATAACCCTGGTAAGTGCCGTACGGAAACCGGCGAGGTGCATACCGCCTTCCACCGTATTGATATCATTGACGAAGGTATACATATTTTCGCTGTAGCCCGTCTGGTACTGCATAGCGATATCTACAATGACCTTGTCTTTTTCGCCTTCAAAGGAAATAACGGAAGGATCCACCAGGTCTTTACCTTCGTTTAAATATTTCACGAATTCCACAATGCCTCCTGCATAGTGGAAAACATCCTGATGGGTAGCATTATCGCGGTTATCCGTGAGGGTGATGGTGAGTCCCTTATTCAGGAAAGCCAGTTCACGCATACGGATTTTCAGCGTTTCATAATCGAAATCGATACCTTCCTTGAAAATCCGGATATCCGGCTTGAAAGTGACGGAAGTCCCTGTTTCATCAGTTTTGCCATAAGTCCGCATGGATTCGGTCACTTCGCCCCGGGAGAGCTTCATTTCATGATAATGGCCTTCGCGCCTGACGTTGACCACCATCCATTCAGAAAGGGCATTGACTACGGAAATACCTACACCGTGAAGGCCGCCGGAAATAGGATATCCGTCGCCCCCGAATTTTCCGCCTGCATGGAGGACCGTCAGAACGACTTCCATAGCCGGTTTGCCCGTTTCATGCATGCCTGTCGGGATCCCGCGGCCGTTATCGGTGACCGTGCAGCTTCCGTCATCATTTAAAGTCACTTCGATATGAGTGCAGTAGCCTGCCAGCGCTTCATCGATACTGTTATCCACCACTTCATATACCAGATGGTGGAGACCCCTGGCAGAGGTAGAACCGATGTACATGCCCGGACGGAGACGGACCGCTTCCAGCCCTTCCAGCACCCTTATATCTTTGGCGCCGTAATCGCTCTTGCCATTTTCTTCCTCATGGCGGGCCTGGATTTCATGGATATCTTCAGCCATTCGTACACTCCTTGAAAAAAAATCAGCGGACTTTCACCGCTGCTTTTACTTTATACATTATATATATAGCTTTTCAGCTATATTATTATATCATATTTCCTCAATTTACGCACGCTTTTTCGCCCCGTGGGTAGTCAGTAAAATAACTGAAAATATAATAACCGAACTGACTTCGTTATAACCTCTGTTTCGGGAATATCGGGGATGATTTCGGGGATGTCGGGACTGTCGGGAAGGAGCGGCGCAAATTTATGGGCGCCGCAAAGTATTGATTAGGAAATGATGAAACAGGCAAGGGACAGGTGACTCTTACATAAAGCGGGAAGGCTCTCCCCCCCCGGGGAACACCGCAAAGCGGTGAGAGGGCAAAATCGATTCGAGAAATCGATAATTTTCATATTTCCCATTCCATTTGGCTAAGCGCCGAAGGCCAAATATAAACTTGCGCCCGAAGGGCGCCACCTTCCCGATTTTCCCGAAACGATTCCCGATATTCCCGATAATCCCGATTCAAAAGTTTTCAAAGCTTAAGGTTTTCCTATAAAAATAGCGGGCTTCATGATTCTGATGCCCGCACCTTCCCGCAATCCGCAATCCGAAATCCCCAATCCGTCCTTTTGGCACTTGACCGCCACCTTCCCGACAACCCCGATCACACCGATTCAAAAGCCTCTCATCATAAAGTTTCCTTTACGAATGAAACTATTCATCCTACAACCCCACATATGATAGAATAAGAAATATACAAACAAATTTCCAGCGAGGAATCTCCTATGAAGAAACTCTTACTCATCCTTCTCATCCTGGCCGGTGCTGTTTACTGGGGCATGAGCGAAGGAAACGACATATCCAAAGGCGTGGATAAGCCGCGCACTCCGAAAGCCGTGGCCGCCAAAGGCTCTGCGCCTTCCCAGGAGCAGAAATCCGAAAAAGATGGAATGGTGGAGCTCATCAAAGATATTTCCAATACCATTTTCAATGGCATTTCCAAAGAAGCCACCCCTGCCGGTACGGCAGAGACCGCTGCCCCAAAATCCACGGATAAAGAAAAAAATATTTCTGAAAAAATCCCCACCCGCCAAGAGGCAGCAGCCGAAGTGGAATCGCTCCAGCAGAAATGGAACAATGTGGCCCATTTCACCACGGCCCTGGAATCCCGGATCGACCGGAAGAAATTCGTCCCCGGGGACCAGATTCCGGACCTTCTGAAAAAAGGCATCGTAGCTACCGAAGACAGAAGGTACTATGACCATGGAGCCATCGACCTCATCGGAGTCGGACGGGCTATCATCACCAATGCCATCGCAGGACACACCATGGAAGGCGGGTCCACCATCGCCCAGCAGACAGTAAAAAACATTTTCCTCTCCAATGAACGGACCATGGAGCGGAAAGTGGAAGAACTGGCCCTCGCCATGCAGCTGGAAAAATACTATTCCAAAGACCAGATACTGGAAATATACCTGAATACCATCTACTTCGGCCACGGAGCCTACGGCGTAGGCCCTGCCAGCCGGACCTATTTCGGCAAAGAACCAAAAGACCTCGACCTCTCCCAGTGCGCCATGCTCGCCGGCCTCCCCCAGGCCCCCTCAGCCTATGATCCACTGGACCACCCCCAGGAAGGAGCCAAACGAATGACCATGGTCCTCGCCCTCATGGCCCAGGAAGGATACATCACCCCGGAACAGGCCGCCCAGAGTGCCCTCAATCTGTGGCTGAAATAGATGTGAGTGGTTAGTAATTAGCCGTTAGTGGTTAGCCTTAACAAAAAATTACGTAAAAACTTTGTAGAAATCGTTATTCGTTGTTCGTTATTCGTTGTCCGTGAAGGTGGCGGCCCCGATGGGCCGCTATTTTTTTCTGGGATTTTGCACAGGCTGATTTTATGGAACCTCGCACAAATGGAATCATGATGGTACGAGTGTTACGGAAAGATAGGATTCTAACTGCTAACGGCTAACCGCTGCCTGCTAAATCCCCTCTGGACGAAATCACTCTGCTCCCTGAAAGCAGCCATTTCTCCTCAGATATACTTCAAATCCTCCGCCTTCATTTCCCATGCAGTCATCTCATTCCACTTCTTCTCCCGTTCAAACTCCTCCGGATCCGAAACGGTCTCCCGCAGCCGGTCATTCATGATCTGCAGGGTAGAAGCCATACTCTGATTGGCAGAAATAATCCGCCGCTTTGCATAATCGTGCATATTCACCCCCTCTTCCTCCATCCGCTCATAATCCTCAGGATAGGCATATTTCCACTGCCCCATCGAAGCCTCGATTTCCTCTTCCAATCCGTCCATCATTTCCTCCTTTAAAATATGGGAAACTCTATAATTCCATCATATCTTTTTTGGGGATAGACTCAAGGAAAAAAAGGTGCGAGAATCATAATCTACTTCCAAAAAGTCTCGCAGGATTCCATATTGTGAGGAGCGGCGGGGCCGTACTCTTTCAAGCGGAGCGAGGCGGGCTTGAATTTTTCCCTCCGCGAAGGCCCGGTTTGCGTGTTTTCCCCGGCCTGAAGGGCCGGTTGTATGGTTTTAATGAGTAAGAAGTTCTTTCCCCGCCTGGGAAAAATCCCCATCTATATTCGCGGCGCATCAGCGCCGCACCTTCCCGACCACCCCGATCGCACCGACCGCCCTGAGCATCCCAAAGCAAAGGCTGCCAGGACAAAAGTTTCCCACATAAAAAATGGGCACCCTGATAATTTCAAGGTGCCCTGTACTTATCATTTATCGCTAATCACTAGTTATTATTTCCCCAGTGCTTCCATAATCATCGCGGAGAATTTCCTTCCGTCTGCATTGAGGGCGACTTTGGCGGTGACCGGGTCTTTTCCTTTTTTGGTATTATGGAAGTCGGCGACCATTCTTCCGTCGCAGATGCCTCCGGAGATATCGATGTCTACATTTGCATCGGCCAGTTCAGTGACTACTGTGGGATCTATGACGTAAGCTACTGCCAGTGCATCGTGGATGGGGGCTCTGTCGTTATCATATCTGTAGAGCATGGCGGAAGCCACGGTTCCCGGGGTGTGGCGGAGGTCGTAGTTATGTTTGGAAATATCATTGACTTTAAGGTTATCGATTCGAAGCTGCACGAGGTGGGCGGCCAGTTTGGCGGGCGGGGTGCCCAGGGAGGCGAGTTTCCTGCATTCTTCTTCGGTCATGCAGGCGCGCCAGGTGCAGTCGAGGGGAAGGATGACTTTCGGTATGGGGGAGTCCATGACGATTTTGGCTGCTTCGGGGTCAGCATAGAAGTTGAATTCCGCTGCGGCTGCCGCATTGGCTCCGCAGTGTCCGCCGCCCATGATGACGATTTCTTTGATTTTCTGTTTCAAGCGGGGTTCGATGCGAAGGGCCATGGCTATATTGGTAAGAGGTCCTACGCAGACGAGGGTAATATCTCCTTCACTTTCCATGAATTTCTTTGTGAGGAAGAATACGGCGTGTTCGGGCTGCGGTTTAATGGTGGCCGCCGGAAGGGGCAGGAAGTCTCCGTGGCAGTCGTTTCTGGTGACTCTGGGAAGGTCCGGTTTGCGTCCGGGGATTTCGTTGCAGATGATCGGTTCTTCGCAGCCTCTATAGACGGGAATGTCTACGCCCATGAATTGAATGAGGCGGAGTGCATTTTCCGTGGTTTTCGGCACGATTCTATTTCCATTCACTGTAGTAACGGCCAGAAGGTCGATATTTTCATTTTTGATGGCCAGCATCATGGCGATGGCATCATCAGAACCGGGATCGCAGTCAAGGATGATTTTTTTCATTGGATTCTCCTTACATGGTAAAGAACCAGGAAGCTGCCATATTGACGAGCAGCATCACAAAGAGGACAGGGGCTGTACGGCGGGCCAGGGTCATGGGGGAAAGTCCTGCGGTACCTGCAATGGCGATCAATGCCCCGCAGACCGGAGAGGAAGCACGGCCTATGGCTGTAGCGAGTTCCATTGGAAGCAGGAGGGAAAGGGTCGGTACGCCCAGTCTTTCTGCAATGGCCGGGGTGAGGGGTCCAAAGGCGAAGAAGGGGGCCGCACCGCTTCCCATGATGATGGCAAATATATAGGTAATGAATGTTAGAACTACCATGACCAGTACAGCAGCTCCCTGCATACCTGCGATGGCATCGGTGAAAATAGTTATACCCCCAAGGAGTTTGATGCCCTGGGCAAAGACGGATGCAGAGATAATGATGGCTACGACGGAGCAGAATACGCCTGCCATACCTTTCAATACTTCAGCCACATCTCCGGGCACTTTATTTCTATCTTTCCTTCGAATCAGTTCGATGACGAAGGTGACTGCAAATCCGATGAAGTTGGCTGTAATGACATCAATTTTGATGGAGGGAATGAAATAGGCCGCAAAGACGAGGACCAGGGGAATTAATGGCAGAAATACGTAAAAGAAAGGCACCGGTGGGTCGTCGATGGGTTTGTCGGTCTCAATATTTCCCGTATTTCCTTTTTCCCGATCTCTTTTATCGGTCCAGCGATAGTAGAAGGGAATGATGAGGGCGGTAACGAGAATGATGGACAGGGCCACTTTTCCCTGCCAGTTCAGGAAGAGGTCTACCACGTTGATATTGGCTGTAGTGGCCATAAAAAGAGTGGAACCGTCATTAGGGCCATAGTCCAGGCAGAGAAGGGCCAGGACGGAAGCTGCTGTAATGGGCCGGATTTTCAGGGCGATAAATACAGGAAATACAGTAGCCAGCATGAGGACTGCCAGACTTGCCTGGCTGGGAAGGACCAGTTTCAGTGCCATGCCTACCAGGTAAAATGCGGAAAGGATGAGGTACTGATTTTTGATACCGGAAAGGAGCCGTGTCGCCGTATAGGCCAGTTTGGTGGATGCCTGGATATGTTTCATGTAGGTCGCATATCCGGTGACAACCATAATCAGGGTACCGATGCCGGCGATATTTTTCTTGAAAGTATTCGTCAGAAATCCGAAGGTATCAAGAAATACATTTCCCAGGGAACCTTTCGGTGCGATAGGCGTGCCGGTGATGAGGGAAGCCCCCATGAGGAGGATGAGACCTACGGCGAGGAAGGAAAATACCGCATTCACCCGTTTCAGGATGAGGTATGCCGCAATACCTGCCGCCAGTATCGTAAGGAAAATCAGAAATGCATGAAACATAGAGAACCCCTTTCATGAAATGCCCGTCTTTGGGCCTGTAATTTTACTTATTATATAGGAAATAAAGGGTACTGTCAGTAAGGAATTTCCAGTTTTCAAAAATTGTCTATAAATCCCTGTGGCTGCTCCTAAAAAGTACCAGATGAAAACTGCCATATTATATCCTGTAACTTTGAGCCCATTCCTTTTTAAAGGCTGTCTTCCCTATGTCATGAAAATTTCAGGAAATATAGCACTGATGAAGCCGCCGGCAGCATTTATAAGAAAATCCGTGTATCGATCCTTCGAATCGATTGGCCCTCTCACCGCTTTGCGGCGTTCCCATGGGAAAGCCTGCCCGACTGCCGATTTCTTCATTTTCGACCTGAATGGGCAGTGCAGGACAGGCATCCATCATCCTATCCGCCCTGCGGCCTTTGGCCGCGGGTCCCATCGCTGCCCTATCACCCGCTTCGCGGGAGCTTCCCCGGGGGGAAGCCTGTCTCATCCGCAGCTGCGGGCTTTAGAGTCACTTTCGAAGGTCAGAGTCATTTTCGAATTGAACTTTTATAGTTGGAAAGTGCAGTTCGTCCTTTCCCTGCCCTTTCAGTCTGCTTCGCAGCCAGCTTCCCCGAGGGGAAGCCTTATCGTTTGCCTTTTGTCTCATTTCCGACTTGCAGCTGTAGTACGACCCACCCGTCGCCTTCGGCGCCACCCTCCCAAGCCTGGGAGGGCTTGAACAATTCGACTTGTACGGGTATTTCAAACTCGCCTGTGCAGAATCCCCATATAAACTTGTGTAAAACGGTCCCGTTGTCAAGGACACCCATTCCTAATTTTTCTGTTCGGGGTTAGCCCACTTATTCAGGCGGTCTTCTGCTCTTTGTCCTTCTCCTTT
>OMVW01000043.1 GCA_900314595.1 uncultured Dialister sp.
ACAATCGGTCACCACCCTCTCAGGTGTTGAGAGGGTGCCGGAGCGAAGCGAAGGCGGGTGAGTTCATCTATGACAGCCGGCACATGTGAGACTGACTGACGAAACGATCCCATGCCGATTGTCTCTATCCAAACGTGAGAAGGCTCCCCTCGAAAGGGGAGCTCCCGCGAAGCGGGTCAGGGGACGAACCAGTCGGAAAGCTTCCAGGCAGAAACGACGAAAAGCAAAAAGAATGACAATGATCAAAGGGTCATATTTCCCCCCTCAGCCGCCTCCGGCGCCAGCTCCCCCAGGGGGAGCCTGACCATCGGGCGGCCTTTGGCCGCCGGATTCCATTTCCGCCCTATCAGTCTGCTTCGCAGCCAGCTTCCCCGAAGGGGAAGCCTTTCCGCGAAACTTTTGAGGCAACTCCGATGAAAAAGGTACGGCACAGATTCCGATTCCTTCAAGGCACATGTGAGACTGACTGACGAAACGATCCCATGCCGATTGTCTCTACTCCAAAGCGAAAAGGCGCCCCTCGAGATGGGAGCTCCGGTGCAGCCGGTGAGGGGGAACTGCACTTCCTGTTCAAAGTGCATATAAAACGAATCAAAAACGGACTGCCCTTCACATTATTACGTTACGCATGAAAATTTTTGTGTCATTTGTCATCCTTTCCATAGATCACCCCCTTCACCCGCTTCGCGGGAGCTTCCCCCGTTGGGAGACGCAAAACACCTCTGGCAGTTCCGTCTCCGAAAAAACATCCTGCACTTCACGTTCAAGACTCATACGAAGAAAATGAAAAGACTGACAATCGGTCACCACCTTTCCTGGGATGGAAAGGTGGCTGCGGAGCAGCCGGATAGGTTGTACCAGCGTCTAAATCGAAATGTGAGAGCCAAAGGCCGCCGGCAGAGCCGGCTATATAAATTGGTTTCCGCAGGAAACCATATCCTTCCCGAGATCCCCGACAACCCCGACAGTCCCGATATCCCCGAAACAAAAGTATCTACACCTGAAGAAATCCAATATAAAAGGGCGCCTATATAATTCCAAAGGCGCCCACCTTCCCGAAATCCGAAATCCGTCTTTGCCTCACAGCACTGCATCCAGCAGTCCCCTTACACCTCCAATGCGGTACGCCTCTTTGTACGGCCCTATTTCTTCCCTCATCATGGCATCCAGTGCCTGCATGCCCATGAATTCTACCGGCGCCTTATCGTCGGTGAAGATGTGGTCTCCCTGTGTATGGGGAGCGGCCGCCAGGCGGACTTCGCCCATGAGGGTGCGGAGGTCATGGTCTTTGAGAGAAAGACGGTTCTTTTCGAAGGAATCGGCCAGAGAGGAATCATTCCAGGCGTAGACTTCCCTGTTCGTCTGGTTCGGCACGTCTGCCGTATAGACGTGGGAAAAGGCGGTGCCCATGGAATTTAAGAGGTATTCGTTGATCTCTCCCTCTCCGTTCGTCTTGAGGTTCATATTCACCACCATCACGCCCGAGGGATTCAGATGGTCCCTGACGAGGCCGAAAAATTCCCGGCTGCTCATCTGGAAGGGAATGGTTATATCCTGGTACGCATCCACAAGGATTACGTCGTATTTCTCACCAGTCCCTGCGAGGAAAGCCCGCCCGTCGTAGGTGGTCACGGGAATATCGGAAGGAAGGTCGAAATATTTGTGGGAAAGCCCGGTGATGGCTTCGTCTATTTCCACCCCTTCGATCGCTGCATTGGGGAAATATTTCCTGCACTGGGAGGCAAAAGTACCGGTCCCCATGCCGAGGATGAGGATTTTCGGATTTTCCTTTTCAGAAATACCGGCCAGCACGGGACCTGCCAGGGCATAATCATAGTACATGCCCGTCAGTTCCTCCCCTTTCATGCGGATGGACTGGACGCCGAAGAGGACGTTCGTGGAAAGGATGGTACTCCTGGGCGTATCCCGCACCTGGAGGTAATTGTACATGGACTCTCCCTCATAAGTGAGTCCCTCCTGCCAGAAAGCGAAGTGGCTGGAAGAACCAAAGACGGAAGCTATGAGGAAAACCAGGACTCCCAGTGCCAGAGGTCCCTTATTTCCACCGCTGGAAATAAAGTAAATGAGGCCGATCACCAGAAGGACACCTGAGAAAATGATGAAAGTCACTGCCGTCCCGACTGCTGGAATGGTCACGAAAGTCGGAAGGAAAGTCCCGATAATGGACCCGATGGTATTGCAGGCACCCAGCATTCCTACGATGGAACCCGTGGAATCGAGGGAATTCACCGCATATTTCACAAGAGAGGGAGTGACGGTGCCCAGAAGGAAGAGAGGAAATACGAAAAGCACGAGGCACGTGAGGAAAGACGCCCAGATGAGGAGATGAATATCGATGGCTACGATGAGCATTCCTGCGATGGCCATGATGATATACTTTCCCACCAGCGGAATGAGGGCAATCCAGACCGCTGCGATGATGAGCCGCCGGTACAGTTTTGCCGGGTCCGGGTCTTTGTCAGCCAGTTTTCCACCCCACACATTTCCCAGAGCCATGGCAATCATAATGGTCCCGATGATCATGGTCCACACGATCTGGGACGAAGAAAAATAAGGAGCCATGAGCCGCGAAGCCCCCAGCTCCACAGCCATCACCGCCATACCGGCAAAAAACTCCGTAGCATACAGAAAATATCGATTCCGCAATATCGGCGCCCCGCCTGTTCCCATAGTCATTACCTCCCGTCGCTTTTCTTTTCCTACATTATAACGACGAAATTCGAAGCTGTCTAATGGGGACTGCTTACATAGAAATTACCGATTCCGAGAGAGGGTCCCATTGAAGTTGCCAGCTGCCAGAGTTCGCAGCAGGCCTGACTGTATTTCATGTATGCCGGTGCAGCTTAAAATCAATCATCCCATCGTGATTGTCGTGACTATCGTGGCTGCCCGGCAGGTGGCCGCCAAATTCATAGGGCGGCCCTTTTAAAATTTCCGCACTGCACAGCATAAGCTCAAATGAGGAAATCCATTAGCATGCTGCAGGGCACCTGTCCTGGATGGGAAGGTGTCTGCGGAGCAGACGGATAGGTGATATCGGTACAAGTCGGTAATGTCTCGCATGGAAGCTGCCAGTTCCGAGAGAGGGTCCCATGGAAGATGCCAGTTACCAGAGTTCGCAGCAGGCCTGACTGTATTTCATGTATGCCTGTGCGGCTTAAAATCAATCATTGCATCGTGATTGTCGTGACTGGCGTGGTTGCCGGACAGGTGGCTGCGGAGCAGATGGACAGTTGATAGCGGTACAAGGCGAAAATATGACAAAACCGGGACGAAAGGCCCCGCCTTCGGCAATCCTCCTGCAAGGAGGATTGACCCTTCAGACTGCCAGAAGCCGCAGGGGCTTTCCCACTTTCGAAACTTTAAAATTTTTTCACTTTCGAAAGTCATGATTGCCTCACAAACCAATTTTTATAGTGGGGCGCGCACGGGCTATTGCCTGCACTTGTGCTGAAGGGTTTCAGACAGGCGGTGTCTCTACACTTACGTCTTGCACCTGTATTCCCGGCCTCACGTGAATGTGTACCTCCGCACGAGGGAAAGCGTGTATTCCCGGCCCCGCGCGAAGAGTTTTCAGAAAATTTTCAAAATAAAATCACCCTTCCCATTCAGAAAGGGTGATTTTTTTACAGTCCCAGGTATTTATCGAAGAAGTTTTTGAGTTTATCGATGACCCGTTCTTTCTTTTCTTCTCTCTTTTTTCCGCCGGAGCCGAAGCGGGACATGCGGGGGAGGATTTTGACGATATCCGTGCCCAGGGTATTCAGTTCTCCGTCTGCAAAGGCGTTGTCCACGAATTTCCTGGTTTCTTCGTCTTTGAGGTTTTCGGACCGGATGATGTCTCCCAGTTCTTTTTCTTTTTCTTCTTTCACATAGATATGGAAATCGGAGGTGACGTCCAGGTCTACATCTTTGTTTACGTCCACCCGGGCGATGAATCCTTCGATGAGTTCTTTCTTGCTCCTGAGTTCTACGCTGGAATCGATGGAGCGGCGGATATTGGCAAGGAGTTCTTTATCCCTGCAGTGGCCTTTGTGGTATTTCGCTACCAGACGGATGATATAGTCGATATTGACTTCCACCTGCCGTATCAGTTCCATTTCAAAGACTACATCGTCATTGATATTTTCTTTTTCTTTCTGCCTTGGCTTCCATTTTTCGTGGAGCACGATGTACATGCTCTGGTAGTCCTGCATTTCCCTCTGTTTCAGCGGGTCCACTCCTTCGAACTGGTCGAAGGCGGAGAGGATATTCCGGAGGCGGAGGATCTGGCCCAGAAGCATGATGAAATCTTTCTGCGCTGCTTCGCTCGCGATTTCTTCTCCCGGCGGGTACTTGGCGCGGAGCTCCATGATGAGTTCCTTGTACCCTCTGTGCCATACTCCGTTTTCGTCTTTATATCCTTCGAAATAAGATTTGAAATCTTTGAGCACTACGATGCCCCGGGCGTCTTTATCTCCAAAGAGGGCGATCGCATCGTCTGTTTCTTTCTCCAGATTCCGGAAGCACACGATATTTCCATAAGTCTTCACGGAATTCAGGATCCGGTTCGTCCGGGAGAAGGCCTGGATCAGTCCGTGCATTTTGAGATTTTTGTCTACCCAGAGGGTATTGAGGGTGGTCGCATCGAAACCGGTGAGGAACATATTCACTACGAGGAGGATATCGATCTGCCGGTTCTTCATCCTTTGGGAAATATCTTTATAGTAGTTGTCAAATCCATCAGAGTCGGTGGAGAAATTCGTATGAAATACTTCGTTATAGTCGCTGATGGCCGAATCCAGGAAATCCCGGGACGTCTGGTCCAGTCTCGAAGTATCCATCTCTTCATCCGGCACCACCTCTCCCGGCTCCGCCTCATTGGGGGCATAACTGAAAATGGTGGCGATGGTGAGGTCTTTCCGCCTTTCCGGCAGCTGTTTCCTGAATTCCACATAGTATTTCTTCACCATGGGAATGGATTCGGCGCAGAAAATGGAATTGAAGCCGTTCACCCGCTGGCCTTTGAGGTCGTAGAAATTATTTCTCTTCGTTTTCTGGTTGAAATGGTCCAGCACGTAGGAAACGACTTCCCGCACCCGTTCCGGCGCCTGCAGCGCTTTCTGCTGGTCGATGGCTTCCACCTGCTTGTCCTTCATATCCTTCTTTGCATGGATAGTATTGATGTAATCGATGCGGAAAGGCAGGACATTTTTATCCCGGATCGCATCTACGATGATATAGGTGTGGAGACGGTCCCCGAAGACCTGCTCGGTAGTCGCAAACCGGGGATTGCCGTGGAGAAGGGCATTGGCCGAGAAAATAGGCGTCCCTGTGAAGCCGAAGATGTGGTATTTTTTGAAATGCTTCACAATGGCTGCATGCATATCGCCGAACTGGCTTCTGTGACATTCGTCGAAAATCATGACCACATGTTTCTTATAAATCTCATGGTCCGGATTCTTCTTGATGAAAGTATCCAGTTTCTGGATGGTGGTGATGATGATTTTCGCCTGCGGGTCGGAGAGCTGCTTCGTGAGGATTCTTGTATTTCTATTTCCATTGGCCGCTCCCTTCTGGAAACGGTCGTATTCTTTAATCGTCTGGTAGTCCAGGTCCTTCCTGTCCACTACGAAAAGGACTTTATCGATATAGGGAAGCTTCGTGGCCAGCTGGGCAGTCTTGAAGGACGTGAGGGTCTTGCCGGAGCCCGTGGTGTGCCAGATGTAGCCGCCGCCTGCAGTAGTTCCGTATTTCTTGTAATTGTTGGAAACTTCGATGCGGTTCAGGATCGCCTCCGTCGCTGCAATCTGGTAGGGACGCATGATCATGAGGATATTTTCTGCCGTGAAGATGCAGTACCGTGTGAGCAGGGAAAGGAGGGTGGACCTGGCGAAGAAAGTCTTCGTGAAATCCACCAGGTCGAAAATATTGTGATTCTTCACGTCTGCCCAGTGGCTGGTGAATTCGAAGGAATTGCTCGTCTTCCGGCTGTGCTTCCTGCCGTTTTCCGTCTGCTCCTTCACTGCGCTGTCTCTCGTGGTATTGGAGTAATACTTCGTCTCCGTGCCATTGGAAATGATGAAGAGCTGCACATACTCATAGAGCCCCGAAGAAGCCCAGAAGGAATCCCGCTGGTACCGGCGGATCTGGTTGAAAGCCTCCCGGATATTCACGCCCCGACGCTTCAGCTCCACATGGACGAGAGGCAGACCGTTCACAAGGATTGTCACATCATAGCGGACCTCGTGTTTCCCGCCCTTCTCCTCATACTGATTGATCACCTGGAGGGAATTATTGTGGATATGCTCCTTATCGATGAGGTAAATATTCTTCGTAGACCCGTCATCCCGGTGAAGGAGCTGGATATAATCCTGCTGAATCTTCCTCGTCTTCTCCAGGATTCCTTCATTTTTGGCGGAAATACAGGTCCTGAAGAAATCATCCCACTCCCTGTCGGAAAAAGTAATGCCGTTCAGCGCCGAAAGCTTCTGACGCAGATTGGAAATAAGGTCCTCCTCTGTGTGGATGGGAAGGTACTCATAGCCCTGCTGCACCAGCTGGGCGATAAAAGACTTCTCCAGCTCCGCCTCCGACTGGTAATGATCGGAATGGTAGCCGCCCTTCTCCGGCACATACTCCGCCAGCACCGTCTGCCGGCCGCCCTCCATCACCATATCATATGCCATGGTACACCTCCTCTCACGCTTTCCTCTTGAACGTCAATAACTTGTCCCGGTAATACTCGTACTGCTTCTCCCGGGCCTCAATCTCCGCCGGAAGACCGTCGGAAATATCGGAACAGAGAGTATCGAAATGGTCGAGTAATTTAACAATCTCTTTTTGCTTTTCAATACTGGGGAGCATAATCGGAAACTTTTTAACTGTTTGGGCATTAATATTGTTTTGAGAGCCCTGTCCTAATCCTTTCAAATTTTCATATTGATTAGTTACCCAATAATATACATATTTGTAAAGTGCTACTTGGTCATTTATTTCTAAATTACAACATGCCTGATTAGTAGTTAATGGAATTTCATTGATTGCGCTTTTACCAGCAGTTGCACCATACATAGCGATAATAACGCAGTGTTCGGGAATCCATTTTGCCGAAGAATTTTTTAAACCTTCTTCTGTAATAGAGACCCCTGTATTATAAATTGGCTTCCAATCTACTTCCTGTGTCCTTAACCAGGGAATATTTCCATTTTCATAATAAGTTCGAATAGTTCTCTTAGGCGTTCCGCCGGAAGTAATTGATTTACATATATCTTTCAACGTACAGCTGCGAATCTGGCTGTCTTTTAGACGAGATGAATCAAACGTCAGAATCTGATCCCGATAATATTCATACTGTTTCTTCCGGGCGGTCAGCTCGGCGGTCAGCTCGGCGGTCAGCTCGGTGAACATATCCAGTATACGGACGATTTCCTCCTGCACCGGGAGCGGAGGGACGGGAACTTCAAATTCCTCTGTGACTTTTAAAGAAATTTGTGGCAATGAACCCATACCAGATGCAGCCGACCTGAAATATTCTACGTTGTTTTTCAAAACATAGTAAAGAAATTTCACTTCAAGTGGATTATCAGAAGTATATGCCCACATTTCATTTTTAAATGTAAATGGTTGGTCATAATATACAGCATCTATAATTCCACGTGACTGCACTAAAACAGAAGGAACTCGAATAACATTCGCTTTAGGAATGTCTTTTTCAAATGCATTAATAACCGTTTTTCCACCAGCAAAAATTTTTATATCTCCATCCGCATTTTGAATTTCCTTCATTTTTGCAGCCGTGATGGGCGTCCCTCTTAAGCGTTGATAACAATCCTTTATTTTCTTATATTCCACCCCATCGGGGCAATAGTCCTCCAGCAGTTCTTCCAGTTTACTCATGGCCATCACCGCCTTCTATGTCCGCGATGATTTTGTCTATTTCTTCCCGGAGGACCTGTTCCCGGGCCACGATTTCCCTGATTTCCTGATTGAGGACTCTGATATCCACTTTTTCTCTCGTGTCTTCCGGTTCCACATAGGTGGAGACGGAGAGGTTGTACCCTTCCTGCTCGATATCCAGGGCGGAGACGAGGGAAGCGACGTGGTCTATTTCCTTTCTTTCCTTCCACCAGTCATAGATGTGAAGGATATTTTCTTCCGTCAGTTTATTGCTGTTCGTCACTTTGATGCATTCTTTCGATGCGTCAAGGAAGAGGACTTTATTATCGGGTCTGGACTTTTTCATCACCATGATGCAGGTGGCAATGGATGTCCCGTAGAAAAGGTTCGCCGGCAGCTGGATGATGCAGTCGATGAAGTTATTGTCGATGAGGTATTTCCTGATTTTTTGTTCCGCTCCGCCTCTATACATGACTCCCGGGAAGCAGACCACCGCAGCCGTACCGTCGGTGGCCAGCCAGGAAATCATGTGCATGATGAAGGCCATATCGGCCTTCGATTTCGGGGCCAGCACGCCTGCCGGGGAGAACCGGCGGTCGTTGATGAGTACTGCATTGTCGTCTCCTTCCCAGTGGATGGAGTAGGGCGGATTACTGACGATCGCTTCGAAAGGTTCATCGTCCCAGTGCATGGGCTTTGTGAGGGTATCGCCCAGAGCGATATCGAATTTATTGTAGTCGATATCGTGAAGGAACATATTGATGCGGCAGAGGTTGTAGGTGGTGAGGTTGATTTCCTGCCCGAAAAAGCCCTGGCGGATTTTATCCTTTCCCAGAAGCCTTGCCGCTTTGAGGAGGAGGGACCCGGACCCGCAGGCGGGGTCGTAAATCTTATTGATTTCCTTTTTCTCCCCGATGGCTATGCGGGTGAGGAGCTCCGACACCTCCTGGGGCGTGAAGAATTCGCCGCCGGACTTGCCCGCATTGGAAGCGTACATGCCCATGAGGTATTCGTAAGCGTCCCCAAATGCGTCGATCCGGGCATCCTTGTAGTCCCCCAGGTTCATATCTCCCACCGCATCCAGCAGCTTCACCAGTTTCTTATTTCTATCTTCCACCGTATTTCCCAGCTTGTTGCTGTTGACGTCCATATCCGAGAAAAGACCTTTGAGATCGTCTTCGGAATCGGTGCCCGCTGCGGAACTTTCGATGGCTGTGAAGATATTCATCAGTTTTTCATTGAGATCTTTGTCAGACTTATCCGCCGCTTTCCGCACATTTCCAAAAAGCATGGACGGAGGGATGAAGAAACCTTTCTCCTTTACAAGGTCCTCCTTTGCGTCCATTGCCTCCTCGTCCGCCATTTCCGCATAGTCGAAGGAAGGATCCCCCTCCCGCTCTCCGTCATTGATGTACTTCGTCAGGTTTTCGGAAATATACCGGTAAAAAAGCATGCCCAGCACATAGGACTTGAAATCCCAGCCGTCCACGCTTCCTCTTAATTCCGTGGCAATATTCCAGATCGTGCGATACAGCTCCGCCCTCTCCTGCTCTCTATTTCCTTCCATGTAGAACCCCCCCGCTTTCAGATTAATGTATTTCCTTTCTATTATTATATCGAAACCGGAGAAGGAAATGTGAGCCAAATCCAAAAGTCTCCTTCCAAACGAAATAGAAAATAAACCGCATAGAACTGCCAGTTCCGGTGGCGGGGCTCGCCGTGGTGAGGCTAACTCACGAATACCGCCTCTGACTCTATCCGTAAAAAAGACAACTGACTCGGAATCTATTACGTAACGCTTGGAGTCTTTCCAGTCACTTATCATGCTTTCCATCGTACGCCCCCTCACCCTTTGGGAGCTCCCCGGACGCGGGGAGCACGTCATCAGCGATAACCGGCATCATCCCCGCCTGTGCAGAGTCCCCATAAATAATCAGCGGCCATCAGGCCGCCACCTTCACGAACCACGAATCACGAATCACGAAATCTCGATGCTGACAATACCGGGGCTCGCCGTGGTGAGGCTAACTCACGAATACCGCATCTGCCTCTATCCGTATAGCTGAAAATTGACTCAATAAAAAAGCCTGCGCACAGTCCCCATAAAAAAATCGTCGGCGCATCAGCGCCGACACCTTCACGAACCACGAATCACGAACCACGAAATCTCGATGCTGACAATACCGGGGCTCGCCGTGGTGAGGCTAACCCACGAATACCGCATCTGACTCTATCCGTATAGCTGAAAATTGACTCAAAAAAAGAAAATCCCCCGACTGGATAGACAGGGGGAATCATGGCAGTATAGATCAATCGGCTGCAGGGACTTTGGCCTGGACACGCAGGGACGGAGCTGCCGTATGACGGAGGTGGCCGGCAAGTTTGTCATGTCGTGAGGTTACTGACGCTTGATTTTTGTCTTTCAATCGGGGGATTTTCTTGATTTTGTTTTCATACCGGTATGAGTGAGGAGGAATCCGGCCCGCTCCGCCCTTCCGCCCGGTTCGATCGAGTGTGCACATCCGAGGTTCTGAAGGGTTTCGCAAGGCTTTCTTCGTTTCTCTGTCTATATAGTACAGAAAAGGAAATTTATTTTATTAGATTTTCGTTAGAATTTCTGAATTCGTACGTACCTTTATCTGGCAGCGTCCAGTCTGTTCATTCATAACTACAAAGGCTGTGGAAAAATAAAAAAGCGTCCGTTCCGAAGGCCTGTGTGGACTGGTAGAATAATTTTACAGACATATGGTATAATCTGTCCGAGGCAGTCGGTAAAAAGGCTTTTCTCTCCCGCAAGGGAGGTGATGCTATGAGCATTTACGAAGCTTTATCCCTGATGATTGCTTTCGGTTCGCTGATAGCATACATCATGAGGAATAAGTAATGTAATTTCAGGCATTGAAAAAAGCCTTCCATAGGCTTAGGAGGGCTCTCTTCAACTTCAGTATGATCAGAGAAAGCCGTTCCACCCCCATGGAATTTACCGACTGTCTCTTTTCTATGGACATTATATCATATTTTTTCAATTGATGACATCATTTTCATCCCGGACTCTACCCATTAAATTCCAGACTTTGATATGTGCGCTGGCACTTCCATGGGGAAAGTATCTCCAGAAGAGAGCGCTGCGCTTCCTCCGCTCCCCGCGCGGGGCCGGGAATACACGTGCTCTTTCGTGCGGAGGTACAGTTTCCCGTGAGGCCGGGAATACAGGGACGAGCCGAAAGTGTAGAGTCACCGCCTGTACAAAAAAATCCTCAACGAATACTGGCAACTGGGAACTTCCATGGGACCCTCTCTCGGAATTGGTAACTTTTATGCGAGATATTATCGACTTGCACCGCTATCACCTATCCGTCTGCTCCGCAGACACCTTCCCATCCAGGACAGGTGCCCTGCAGCATGTTTTCTGTATGAGTCAGTTACACTTTGTACCTGTAGTGCAGTATATAAAAATTGCGCGGCCCTCTGCTGCTGCGCCACCTCGGGAGCCTGACTGTTACGCCTTGAACGGGCTTTTCACACCCGCCTGTGCAGAGTCCCCATAAAAAATTCGTCGCCCCATCAGGGGCGACACCTTCCCGCAATCCCCAATCCGCAATCCGCCTTCCGAATACCGCATCTGACTCTATCCGTATAGCTGAAAATTGACTCAAAAAATTATTTCCCACTCCAGGGGACGAGTTTCTTTTCCAGAAATTGCAGGAATAAATTGAAGACGAGCCCCAGGAGGGAGAGGACGATGACTCCTGCCATGAGGCGTTCTGTGATCATGAGGTCCCCATAGTGGAGGATGAGAGCTCCTATGCCCTGTTCGGCGGCAATCATTTCTGCTGCCACGAGGAGGAGGAGGGCGGTGCCTGCTGCAATCCTTAGGCCTGCGAAGATCATGGGGAGTGCATAGGGCAGGACTACGTGTTTCATGGTGTAGCCCCAGCCTGCGTGGAAGGAGACAGCCACTTTGATGAGGAGCGGATCCACGTGTTTCACTCCGGAGTAGGTATTCATAGCTACCGGGAAAAATACGCCCAGGGCGATGATGGTGACTTTTGAAACTTCACCGATTCCCAGCCACAGGATGAAAAGAGGGAGGAGGGCGATTTTCGGTATCGGGTAGAGGGCATTGACGATGGGATTGGCCATTCTGTCAATGAGGGCCGATGTGCCGGTCAAAAGGCCCACGAGGAGTCCGAAGGCTCCGCCCAGGAAGAAGCCCATGAGGATTCGATAGAGGGACGCGGCGAGGGATACGCCTATTTCTCCATCCTGAATCATCTGGAAAAGGGCTTTCACGATGGTGGTAGGCGCCGGAAGGAAGAGGGAGGAAACGACTCCTGCCCGGCAGATGGCTTCCCAGATGCAGATGAGGATGGCCGCCGAGATGAAGGAAACCACGGGGGTGTAGGATTTCTCCCACCGTTTCATTTTATTTTCTACTTTATATTTGTTCATCCCTGCACCTCCGTCATGGCTTCCAGGGCATCTTTGGAAATATGTTCCCAGATCGTATTGGTGAGGGAAGCGATTTCTTCCGCGTGTTCCGGCTTGTCCCTGTCCGGTCTGGGGATGGAGATGGGAAGAATCTGTCTCACTTTGCCCGGGCGTCTGGAAAGGAGGACCACCCGGTCTGCCAGCATCACGGCTTCCTGGATATTATGGGTCACGTAAAGGGTGGTGAGGCGCGTCTTTTCCCAGAGGGAGACCAGTTCCTGCTGCATGATGATGCGGGTCTGCGCATCCAGGGCAGAGAATGGTTCATCCATGAGGAGAAGGTCCGGATTGATGGCCAGGGCCCTGGCGATGCCTACCCTCTGGCGCATGCCGCCGGAAAGCTGGTGGGGATAGGATTTCTCAAAGCCCTTGAGACCGACCAGGGAAATATAATGGTCGATCCGCTCTTTCCAGTCTTTCTTCGGAAGGACTTTTCCCGCATCCAGGCCAAAGGCGATATTGTCATACACATTCCGCCAGGGCATGAGGCCTGTTTCCTGAAAAACGATGGAAACCCGGGGTTCTGCCTTCAGGTCTTCCCCGGTGAAATAGACGGACCCCTTGTCCGGCGAAAGAAGGCCGGCGCAGATATTGAGGAGGGTGGATTTCCCGCAGCCCGAAGGGCCGACAAGGGCCACGAACTCCTCCTTGTGCAGGGTGAGGTCGATATCCTCCAGCACCGGCAGCACTTTCTTTCCATTCTGAAAGTGCTTGCTCACATTTTCGATGACTACTTCCATAGTGACTCCAGAAATATTTTTGAAACTTTATATTGAAATAAGCTGAAATAAAAATCAGGGCGAATCGGATTGGGGATTTCGGATTGCGGATTGCGGGAAGGATATGGTTTCCTTCGGAATAAAATGGTCCTAGGAAATTGGACACGGGAAACTGGTATCCCCGAACATAGGACAGGGTAAACTGGAAAATCCCTTTGCCATGGACACTCTACTCC
>OMVW01000007.1 GCA_900314595.1 uncultured Dialister sp.
CATTACTGTTTACAGCTTGCGCTCCGCTACACTCGGCGACAAATACCTGTAACTGGACTTTCACCAGCTAGAATCGTGCCATGCCCGGCACACTAAAAACTTGTGCCGCGGGAGCGGCACACCTTCCCGATCGCCCCGATTGCCCCGACCACCCCGATCACTCCGGATATGATCATTTGTCCCGGGTACCTTTCGCTAGTCAGCCTCACTTGTGCCCTGGAGCGATAGTACGCCCCCTGCCCTCTTTGCTCGCCGCCCCCTGACCAGAGGAGCAGGTGAAATTCGGCGCGTACGGATACTTCAACACTGCCTGTGCAGAATCCCCATCATACTCGTGCCGCGAAAGCGGCACACCATCCCGACCACCCCGATCACCCCGACCGCCCCGATTTAAAAGTTTGACATCCTGCAGTTTCCCCTATAATATAAAACAGTTAATTCTCCATATTCTGTGATACAATAAACGTATTACCGTAAGAAAGGAGGCTGCTATGACCGATAAACTCTGGACCAGGGAATTCGTGGGCATGGGGATGGCCAATTTCTTTTATTTCATTTCCCACTGGATCCTCGTGGCAGCTCTTCCGATTTTTATAATGGATGACCTTGGAAAAAGCCAGGTGGAAGCGGGCATGGCCCTCACTTTTTTCCAGTTCGGCACCACCTGCTGCCGTCCCTTTGCGGGGCGGATGATCGATGGTATGCACAAACAGCATGTCCTTTCCGGCGCATCTTTCATCCTTTTCCTCATTATGGTGGGCTTTGGTTTTGCGAAAAGCCTGGAAATGGTATGGGGTCTCCGCTTCATTCATGGCATTATTTTTGCTCTGGGGACCACTTCGGCGGCCACCCTGGCTTCCTTGATTCTTCCTCTTTCCCGGAAAGGGGAAGGCATCGGCTATTTCGCAGTGACTGCCAATCTGGCCATGGTCATCGGGCCATTGGTGGGTCTTCTCATCCTGAATCATCTGGGAAAATCCTGCCTTCTGATTTTCCTTGCGCTGCTGGCCCTTTCGGCTGTTTTCTCGGGAAACAGCAAAAAACTCCCCGAATCCGTGGTCAGACCGTCGGGAAAAATGAAAAAGGGTTTCCATATTTCTGATTTTATTGAACGGAAAGCACTCCCTTCCGTCATTTTGGGAGGACTCGTCTTCTTTGCCTATGGGGGAGTCCTGACTTTCGTCCCCATGTATGCCAGAAGTCTGGGAATGGGCGGACTTTCCAGCCTTTTCTTCATGACCTTTGCAGTGGTCATCGTATTGACAAGGCCTCTAGTAGGGTACCTCTATGACCATCATGGACCGGATGCGGTTATTTACCCGGGACTTGTCCTCTTCTCCCTGGGCCTCGTCCTCTTTTCCCTGTGGAATGGACCGGTGCTGCTTGCCATATCTTCTGCCCTTCTGGGCATCGGCTTCGGCGCCCTTTCGCCAAGCCTCCAGACCCTGGCCGTCCAGTGCGCGCCTCCCTCCCGGGCAGGCGTGGCCACGTCCACCTATTTCTGGTCCCAGGATATTTCCATAGGCCTTGCAGGAGCCGTCCTGGGCCTTGCGGTGAACATCCTGGGCTACTCCCTCATGTATCTCTGCATCTGCCTTCCGGCGGGAATCATTGCTTTGATTTATTATTTCCGGTGGAGGAGAAATAGCGGCAGGAAATAAAAGCGATAAGTGGTAGTGAAGGCAGGCGCCCAAATCATAAGGCGCCTTTTTATATGGAAAAATGAAATTGGTCATGACAAAAAGTGGTAAAATGACCGTTTTTTCGTCATGAAAATTGAAAAAACAGGGTTTTCGCCTGTACTGATGACGAAAAAACGGTAAAGTGACCACTTTTCCGTCATGAGCATATCCGGGAATCATTGGGATATAAGGGCTGCGCCTTCACTGCGAACTGATACCTCAAATAAAAAAAGACCGCCTCATTTCTGAAGCGGTCCTTTGGCTTGCGTCGAATAACGAATAACGAAGAACGATTATCGATAGTTCATGTCGAAAATGTTCATAAAGGTAAGCACCTTATTTCAATATAACCTGATGTACCAGTGCTTTGATCTGCTGCATGCCGTCTGCGAAGGAAGAAAGGTGGTTGATGTACATGAAGGAGACCTGGGAGCCTACATAGTTTCTGAACTTATTGAAAGTGGGTTCATCGGTAATATTGTAGTCGGATGCGGCTATTTCCTTCAGGATAGCGATGGATTTGCCGGAGGCCGGGCTGGTCAGTACCCAGTCATGGTCGCCCAGATGGACGATGTAGCCTTCCTGCTTGTGAGGAGCCGGGAGTCCTTCACCGTCTTTTGTGAGGGCTCCGTATTTCACAGGGTCAATGCCTGCGATGATGCCGGCTGCCTTGATCCAGCCGACTACCGGCGCTTCTTCTTTCGGGTTGGACGGTGCGCCGTGAGCGCAGGCCTGGGCTACCACTTCTGCTGCCGGAAGGCCGCGGGTCATGGATTCAGCGATGGAGAAGACGTGATGAGCGCCCTGGCCGGCAAGGGTGAATTCCTTGAGGGATGCGCCATTTGCCTGCCACTGGAAGACGAAAGGTTTCTGGTTGTCGTGAAGTGCCTGGCCGGCGAGAGCGATATCATAGTCTACGTCATAACCGAAAACTTTCGTGTAGGTATCGCAGAGGCCCAGGGTGATATGCATGTTGGAGCATACATGGGTGGAAAGTCCGCCGGGGTAAGGATGATGGCTCATGTAGCCGGAGCCCGGAGCGGTCATGGTTGGCTGGCTCTTTGCCGGAAGTTTCGGGAAAAGGGTTTCAGCGGTAATCTTTGCGGGATCCACGAGACCTTTTTCAAGAAGCTTGTTGTAGGTGCGGGTGACGGCAGCAGAGGACGTGTAGTTGGACATGAACCGGGGCTGAGGGTCGTTGTAAATGTCCAGGACGGCAGACCGGAGGGAGCTGTCCTTGATTTTATTGACTAAAGAAAGGAGGTCTTTGTAGGAACCATTGACGAGGGGAGAAGCCTTGGCAGAGCCGATGGCATCGGGCAGGTCCTTGACCGCAATCGGTTTAATTTCCAGGCGGTGGGCTGTTTCTTCAGCGGCAGAAGCCTGGAAGGGGAAATGGAAAAGCATGGCGCCTGCAGCGGTTCCTGCGGCCAGTTTCAGGAATGTTCTTCTGGAAATAGGTTCCTTCATCATTGATTCACTCATGGTATCCTCCAAAATAAAGACTGGTGGTGAATGGCCTGTGGAAATAGAGTCAGTGGTACCCTTTTCACCGGGATTCACCTTTCTATGGAACCGCATGAGAAAAGGCTCAGGGGAAGTTCCATAGGAGTGATTCATCTTCTTGGAATGCTTTTCCCATGCGGATAATTCCAGTGTAGGAAGGATGGGAAAAAATAAAAGCAAAATTCTGCAAAATTTAGGGAAAATCAGTCAAATTTCCGTAAATTTGCAGAATTTTTCCATTTCTGACAAAAATGGAAATAAAATTTGACAGAAAGGAAATAAAGCTGTCGTATGCTGTAAATAATATTTCCATCGTTTACTCAAGGAGGTACATTATGTTTGGCATCGGCATTCCTGAATTACTTCTCATCCTCGTTATCGGTCTCATCGTATTCGGACCGGGCAAACTTCCGGAAATCGGCAAAGCTCTGGGAAAGAGCATGCATGAATTCAAGGACGCAGTGAATACGGATGAAACAAAAACGGTTACGGTTGTAAAAGAAGTGCAGGTTCCGGCAGCGCCCTCAGGTGAGAAAAAATGATTGCCGCTGAATCGGCAGGGGAAATGCCCCTTACCGGTCATCTTTCCGAACTCCGGCAGCGGATCATTTCCTCTCTCATCGCCATCGGTCTGGGGACGGCTGTTTCCCTTTTCTTTATAGAAGAACTCATCGCCTTCCTCACGGCTCCGGCGGGCCATCTCTATTTCTCAAGGCCTGCGGAAGTTTTCATCATTTATATGAAAACAGCCGTCATCGCAGGATTCATCCTGGCATCGCCGGTCGTTTTCTACGAATTCTGGCGATTCATCCTTCCCGCCCTGACGGACCGGGAAAAATCCTGGACCTGCATCTTCGTCCCCCTTTCCGTGGGACTCTTCCTGGGAGGCATCTGCTTTTCCTACTTCTTCGTCATGCCGAGGAGCCTTCACTTCCTCATCGGCTTTGGGGGAGAAAGCTTCACGCCCCTTCTTTCCATGGAAAATTACCTGGAATTCGTGCTCCTCATGATCATTCCCTTCGGCATCGTTTTCAACCTGCCTCTCGTCATGATTGCTTTGTCCCGGGCAGGCCTCGTCCATGCGAAAACTTTGAAGAAAGTGCGGAAATTTGTGATCCTCGCCTCTTTTGTGATTGCAGCCGTCATTACGCCCACCCCGGATATTTTGACCCAGTCCCTTCTGGCACTGCCCTGTATCCTGCTGTATGAAGTGAGTCTGCGGGTGATATCTTTGTGGGACAGGAATTAGTCTGTACGGGACTTTTAACTGAAAAGGAAACTTCAGTATGAAATACTATTGAATCGGGATTCTCGGGATTGTCGGGAATCCCGGGAATCTCAGGAAGGTGTGCCGCTGATGCGGCACATTTTTTTATGGGGAATTTGTACAGGCGCGGAAAAATCCTCCTTCCCTGATCAGGGGCGCAGGGTGAGTTTGTGCCAACATTTTTAGGGCCGGCGTAGAACAACCCCTCAGCCTCGGTTCGCTCGGCAGCTCCCCAGGCTCGGGGAGCTGGTGAACGATAGTGATACTGATAAGTGGAGGCTTACCTGCTTAGAGATAATTTCAATAAAAAAGAGCCCGCATTCATACTGCGGGCCCATTTTAATTGGAAAAACTAACGGCTAACTGCTAACAACTAACAACTCCCCTCCAATCCTTCTTTCAGCTGCTTTAAACCCTGTGCCAGTGTCACTCTCGGGCAGGCGAGGTTGAAGCGGAGGTACCCTTCTCCTTCTTTTCCGAAGACATAGCCCATATCGAGCCAGAGATGGCAGTCGTAGAGGATTTTGTGTTCCAGTTCAACATTCGAAAGTCCGTAAGCCGAGGCGTCTACCCAGGTGAGGTAGGTGCCTTCGGGTTCGATGAGTTTGAGCTTTGGAAGGTTTGTTTTCAGGTATTCCCGGAAGAAATCGAGATTTCCGCGGATGTATTCTTTCACCAGCGTCAGCCATTCGGCCCCTTCTTCGTAGGCGGCCCGGCAGGCGGCAAGGCCCATGACGTTCAGCTGGTCGTAGCCGAAGGCGTCAAGCTCTGCCTGAAATTTTGCGCGGATCTCCGGATTGGGGATGAGGATATTGGAATTCTGGAGGCCTGCGATGTTGAAGGTCTTGGAAGGAGCGGTGCAGATGATGGCATTTTGGGCCGCTTCTTCGGAAACGGTGCCGAAGGCGGTGTGGGGATGGCCGGGGTAGGTGAAATCTTCGTGAATTTCATCGGCAATGATTTTCACATGGTGTCTCACACAGATTTCCGCATATTTCGAAAGTTCCTCTCTCGTCCATACGCGGCCCACAGGATTGTGGGGGCTGCAGAGGATGGCCAGTTTGACATTGTTTTCGATGATTTTATTTTCCAGATCTTCAAAATCCAGTTCATAATGACCATCCTTGAGGACCAGTGGAGAGTTGATGAGCTTTCTGTCGTTTTTAATAATTGCATTAAGGAAAGGGTAGTATACCGGCTGGTTGATGAGGACTCCCTCTCCTTCTTTCGTGAGGGCTTTGACGGCCAGATTGATGGCAGGAACTACCCCGGGGGTCTTGATGAGCCATTCCGGCTGAATGTCCCAGTGGAAATATTTCCTCTGCCAGGCGGCGAGGGCTTTGAAATAGCCAACGCCTGACTCGGAGTAGCCGAAAATCCCGTGAGCCACCCGTTTCTGAAGGGCATCGATAATGGGCTCTGCCACTCGGAAATCCATATCGGCCACCCAGAAGGGGAGCACGTCCGCCGGTTTTCCGCGCTGCAGGGCAAAATCATATTTCAAGCAGCCGCTTCCGCGCCTGTCGATGATGGTATCCAGATCAGATAATTTCATAAGTCCTCCTTTAGTCCAGGGCCTGTTTCAAATCAGCGATCAGATCTTCTGCTCCTTCGATGCCTACGGAAAGGCGGAGGAGGCATTCCGTGATGCCCCGGGACTGCCTTTCTTCTTCGGTCAAATCGCAGTGGGTCTGGGTGGCCGGATAGGTGATGAGGCTTTCTACGCCGCCCAGAGATTCGGCAAAGCGGATGAGCTTGACCGATTTCAGCACTTTGAGGGCCGTCTCATGGGAATCGGTGTAGAAGGAAAGCATAGCGCCGGCCCCGCGGGACTGTTTGAAGTGGACGTCCTTATTTTCAAAATTTTTCAATCCCGGATAGAGGACTTTCGTCACTTTCGGATGATTTTCGAGAAATTCGGCGATAGCCCCGGCATTTTTCTGGGCTGCTTCCATGCGGAGGGCCAGGGTCTTGATCCCGCGGGTCACGAGCCATGCGTCCCAGGGGGCGAGGCACCCGCCGACGGTCTTGTAAAGGAAACGGACTTTTTCAGCGATTTCTTTATCCTTACAGACTACAAAGCCGGCCAGGGTATCGTTGTGTCCTGCCAGATACTTCGTCCCGCTGTGGAGGACGATATCTGCCCCGAAATCGATGGGATTGCAGAAATAAGGGCTCATGAACGTATTGTCTGCGATGAGAAGGCAGCCGTGGGCGTGGGCAAGTTCGGCTATTTTCTGAATATCCGTCACCTGCATCATGGGGTTCGTCGGAGTTTCAATGTAGACGGCCTTCACCGTTTCATCGAAAGCTTTTTCCACTTCTTCCGGGTGAGAGGTATTGACGTATTTAAATTTCAGCCCGTTTTTTTCGTTGATGAAACGGAAGAGGCGGATGGATCCGCCGTAGAGGTCGTCAGAGGAAAGAATCGTATCTCCCGGTTTGAAAAGTTCCATGACCATGGAAATAGCGGCCATGCCGGAAGAATAGCTGGTACAGTCACAGCCGTGCTCAAGGGCCGCTACCACCTTCTCCGTGCATTCGCGGGTCGGATTCTGGACCCGTGTGTAATCATAGCCCGTAGAACTCCCCAGCTCCGGATGGCCGAAAGTAGCGCTCTGAAAAATCGGTACGGAAATGCAGCCCGTCGGGTCTTTCCAGTCGCTTCCATGAATGCAGATTGTTTTAATGTCCATAATAGCCTCCAATGTTTTATCAAAATAGAAATCAAAGAACAGGGGACAAGGGTGGTGGGAGGTGAAATTGGAAAGTTTCACTTTTCCGGATTACCTTTATCGTCATCGTGATCCGTGACCCGTGGTCCGTGGTCCGTGATGGTGCGGCGCATCAGTAGAAGGCGCCGCTTTTAGTAGTTTGCCGGAAATCTGACTTATTTCACAATCCTGCTTTTAAACCCCTGCTGTCAGCTGCTTTAGCAGCCTTTGTTTCTGAAATAAAAAAATCGCCTCTCTATTGAGAGACGATTATTACCGTGTTACCACTCTGCTTCTTCCTGATGTCACCATCAGGAACTCTTGAGGTACGCCGGAAAATTTCCTTGATACCCTGCTGCTGTATCGGGCAGTCCCGGCGGGCTTCATGATTCGGTCCGACTGGCTCCAGGTCCATCTTCAGCTCCTTCGCTCGTACTGCTTTCACCCGACGCAGCTCTCTGGGACTTGCTCCGATGCTTACTCTTCCTGTCATTGCCTCTGTTGAATTATGAATATGGTAGCATGGGGATTTTTAATTGTCAAGACGGTGGATGGAAAAGACGGATTTCGGATTTGGGATTTCGGATTTCGGGGAGGTATCGGCGCTGAGGCGCCGATAAGTATTTATGGGGAATGTGCACAGGCGAGTTTGAAAAGCCCGCACAAGTCGAAACTCACCTGCCCCTCTGGTCAGGAGGGCAGCGAGCGAAGCGGGCAGGGGGCGTTCTACCACTGCAAGGCACAAAAGAGGTTGTTTAACGATACACAAATTGCAGTTTTTTCATTTTGTGTATCGTTTCGGCTTTTTCGAAAATAAGATAAAAATACTGCCTGCAATTTGCATGTTAAAAAGTTATCAGTTATCAGTTCACAGTGATCAGTGAAAGAGGCCCGCATCAAATTTGGATGGCGGGCCTTTTTTATACATGATTTAACTAAAATATAGTGTATATAAAAAGGCCGCCTTTTTATTTTCATGCGGCCTCCATAACTGAGAACTGATAACTAATAACTGATAACTCTCCACTAACAACTAACGACTAAAAACTATCCCAGCCGATTGACCATTTCCACCGCCCAGGCGCGGTTGATAATCAGGTCTTTCTGGGAGAGGAAAGCGATTCTCGGAAGGGCTGCTTCCTTGATGGCTTTGTAGAGGGCCATATCGAATTCCATGGAAGCGATCATGGCTCCGCCTTTTCTGAAAAGGAAACCGTGCTCTCCGTCTTCATTGGTGGCAAAGAGGATTTCCTCGATTCCCTTGTCCTTATAATGTTCTTCCACATTGGCCCAAACGGAACTTTTGATGATTTCCACAATCCGGTCATCCAGTCCTGCGTCGAAAATAAGGAGTTTTTCCTTGAATTCATTATAGGAAAGGACGATCCGTTTCACATAACCGTCAAAGGCATTTCCCTGCTGGCCGAGCATGGCAGCCATATCGTTGTAGCTGGATCCGTCGGCATCGACGAAGATGAGGATTTTGTCTTCCTGCTGGTGGTAAAGGAAATTATAATTCAAAACGGCCGTAGCTCCGCAGTCGGGGCAGTGGTAGCGGAAAGCTTCATCGTTTCTGACGGCTGCCTTCATTTCCGGATTTTCTTTTGTATTGATGCTGTCCCATACGAGACATTCGTGCTTTTTCCCGCACTTGGGGCAGGTGATTTCCTGCATGGCGCTTTGTGACATAGGTACCTCCATGTTTTTGTTTTTATTGTTTTTTCTATTATAACAAATGGTGCGTCAAATGTGGGTAAAAATACAGGGGAAAGGGGAAGGGGGAAAGGGAAAAGGGAAGGTGTCGCTGCTGGGGCGGCGACGAGTTTTGTATGGGGATTTTACACAGGCGGCTTGGGAAAAAGACGGATTTCGGACTTGGGATTTCGGATTTCGGGGAGGTGTGCCGCTGGTGCGGCACGAGTATATATGGGGATTTTGCACAGGCGGCTTGGGAAAAAGACGGATTTCGGACTTGGGATTTCGGATTTCGGGGAGGTGTGCCGCTGAGGCGGCACGAGCATATATGGGGGATGTGGACAGGCGGGGGATAAACGGAGGGGGAAAAAATCAAAAAACGCTGCGGGGCAGCGTTTTTTGATGTGGAGCGGAAGGATTATTCTCTGGTGTAGCCTGTCTTTTCCAGGTATTTCTTCATTTTTTTCAGGGCTCCTCTTTCTGCGTCCCGGACGGAGGTGGGGTCGATACCGAGGGCTCTGGCCGTTTCTGTGACTCCCATGTGCTTGTAGTAGATTTTATCGATGACGTCAGCCTGCCGGGCGGTGAGCTGCACGTGGGGGAGGGTCTTTCTGACGATTTCTATATTTCTATTTCGTTCATCCATGGTTTCTACCAGGGAGGAAGGTTCGGGGCGGTCGTCGGCTTCCAGTTCCAGACTTTTTCCGCCTTCTTCCGGCGGCGCATCCAGGGTGGACTGGTAGTGGCTGGCATAGTTGATGCTCTTTCTGTTCGTTTCCTTCAGGGAGCCGTCTACCCAGTGGCTGCAGAAGGTGAGGAATTTGACGCCCTTTTCCGGATTGAATCGTTCGACGGCCGTATTGAAGGATTCGAATATGGAAATAATGAGATCATCCTGGCTTTCTTTCGGGTAAGCAGCCGCCAGGGTGCGGAAATAGGGGAAATTGTAGCCCCAGAGGATTTCCACGCACTGCCGGCGGTCGATTTCGGACTGCCTCATGCCGCGAAGGACCGCTTCGTTTGTGGGGTAGCGGCTGCTCCAGTTCTTTTTTGTGAAAGTGACAAATTCGGTCATGGCAGCAAGAAAGGCGTCCGTTCCCCGGGGGACTCCATAGGAAGAAACACCTTCCTGCAGGAGGTCCTTCCGCCGGCGGATCGTTTCCTTCCAGCGGGCCATAAAGGCGAAGAGGTCAAAATTTTCCATGGGTATCAGCTCCTTTTTGCCATTTTCTTTATTTTACGATGAGGAGGGAAATAATGCAAATAAATGTTTGGAGCATTTGCACGGAAAGCATATTTTTGTATTGCGTTCAAATAAATAAAAATTTTGATTTTCTGTTTTTTAAAGGAGTTATTTCTGCGAAGGGAACTGCATGAAATTAAATTAAAGTCGATAAAATATGGTATTTCCTTGTCCTATTTCAACGATTTCCTTCCCGGGATATTCACCGGTGAAGGTTCATACATCAAATCACTTATTATTTATTTGAACTTGTTATTGACAACTTTCAACAGTGCAACTTATAATGTAAGTACGATAAAAACGAAAGTAGTACTGGAGGTAACCATGAAAGAAAGGTTAATTAAGGCGACGCTGGAGGAAATGAAAACAAGGTCACTCAAATTTACCATGGATGACCTGGCCCGGAAACTTCACGCAAGCAAAAGTTCCATTTACAAAGTGGTGGATTCGAAGGAGGATCTCATCCGCCTGGTGGTGCACTGGGCCATGGATATTTTCGAGAGGAAAGAAGAAATCCTGATTCATGGAAAGGGACCGGTCAATTCGAGGCTCATTGAGTTCTGCGGGCTTTTCTTCAAGACTTTCTGGTACATGCCGAAGCCGGTGTATGAAGACCTGCAGAACAAGTACGAGGATATCTGGAAAGAATGGGACGATTACCGGGAATCCAAATTTGATGATATTATGCGGTTTCTGGAAGAAGGAGTAAAGACCGGCGAATACCGCCCGGTGAACCTGAAAATTGTGAGACAGTGCGTATTTCATGCAGCCTGGGGCATGACGGATCCCAAATTCCTTGCGGAAATGAATATGACCGGTTCCGACATGCTGGAAGCGCTGGAGGATATCATCCTGAACGGGCTCAAAGCGGGAGAGCATGCAAATATCAGGACGGTTCCCGAAGAATCGGAAAAAGAGGAGGAGAGAGCATGAAATATTGGAAGAAAGCGGCAGCCCTGTCTGTGCTGGGGATGGCCCTCGTATTCTCAGGCTGTGGAAATAAAACGCAGGTCACTACCCAGCCGCCCATTGTGAAGACGATGATAGCCGGTGAGACCACAAAGGGAGAAAAAATGACTTTTTCCGGGACCGTGCACGGTTATTTCGAATCCCCCCTGGCTTTCCAGACCGGAGGACGGATTATGGCCCGTTATGTAGATCAGGGCCAGCGGGTTTCGGCCGGAGAGCCCCTGATGAAGGTGGATTCCAAAGATGCGGAAGAAGCGGTGGCTTCGGCAAGAGCGGCCGTCAATGCGTCGGAGGCCCGGGCAGAGCTGGCTCATTCCACCCTTTCCCGCTATGAGAAACTGTATGCCCAGAATGCCATTTCCGCCCTCACTATGGATCAGATGGAAAATCAGGCAAAACTGGCAGATGCGGATTTGAACAATTCCACCGCTGCCCTTTCGAGGGCGGAACATAATCTTTCTTTCACTCTCCTCACGGCAGACCGGGATGGAGTGATCGGGTCCACCATGTATGAAGTGGGTCAGGTCGTTGCGGCAGGGACACCGGTTGTTTCCATCATCGATGATTCGAGAAAGGATGCCTATATTTCCTTAACGGAAAAACAATATAAAGCTTACTCAGTAGGAATGCCCTGCACTGTCACCTTCTGGGCTCTTCCGGGAGTGACCGTGGAAGGCAGGGTCCGGGATATCGCAGCTTCGCCGAATACGGCCACCGGAACCTATGATGCCAAAGTCACCCTGATTGACCCGCCGGATTCGGTGGTGGTAGGCATGACGGCAGAAGTGCGCTTTGGCGGAGATAAAGAAGGGACTGCCGTATTCAAGGTACCTCTGACGGCTATGGCCACCCAGAGTGACAAGCCGGCGGTATGGATAGTCAGGGACAGGAAAGTCCATCTGGTAGAAGTCACTACCGGTGAATACGGTGAAGATTCCGTGGAAATCACGGGAGGCCTTGTAAAGGGAGATATCGTAGTTTCCGCCGGAGCCAATAAACTCACGGAAGGTGAAGAGGTGAGAACATGAAAGGCTTCAATCTGGCGGAGTGGGCCATCCGTCATAAGCAGATCATTTATTTCTTCATTATTTCCATCATCATCGGCGGCCTTGCGTCCTATTTCAAACTGGGTCGGAGCGAAGATCCGAATTTCACCATCCGTGAAATGGTGGTTTCCGCAGCCTGGCCCGGCGCATCGGCCGAGCAGCTGACGGACCAGGTGACTTATCCCCTGGAACGGAAACTGCAGGAAACGCGGGGCCTCGACTATATCAAGTCCTTCACCCATGACGGAAAGACCGTCATTTACGTGGATTTGAAAGATGAAGTGCCGAAAGACGTGGTTCAAGAGCGCTGGCATGAAGTCAGAAATGCGGTGAATGACGTATGGAGTGACCTGCCAAAAGGGGTGGTGGGACCTTTCATTAATGACCGTTTTACCGATGTCTATGGTTCCATCTATGCCATTACGGGGAATGATTATACCTATGAAGAAAAAAGAAAAGCGGCCGAAGATATCCGCCGCCGGCTTGTCCTTGTGGATGATGTGGAGCAGGTCAAACTTCTGGGTGTCCAGGAGCAGATGATTTATGTGGAAATGGACCAGAATAAACTGGCTTCCTTCGGCCTTTCCCCAGCTTCCATTTACCAGATTATCGCCCATCAGTCGGCCATGATGCCTGCCGGGACCATTCATACGGATTCAAGAAATGTGGCCATCCGTGTGGAAGGACTTCTGGGGACGAAGGAAGCGCTGGAAAACCTGCCCATTCATGTGGGTGAAAGAAATTTCCACCTGTCTGATGTGGCGAAAGTGACCCAGACCTATACGGACCCGGAAACGTCCCTCATGTATTTCAATGGCAAACCGGCCATCGGTATTGCCATTTCCATGCAGGATGGAGGAAATAACCTGACCCTGGGCAAGAATCTCCAGGCCGTGGTAGACCAGATGAAACAGGATCTGCCGGCAGGGATGGAAATAGATCTGGTGGCGGACCAGCCGGAAGTGGTTAATAATTCTATTGCCGAATTTACGGAAGCTTTGATCGAAGCCTTGGCCATCGTCATGGCTGTTTCCTTCTTCAGTTTAGGCCTCCGGAGCGGTATGGTCCTTGCCATGTGCGTACCTGTCGTCGTTTGTTCATCATTTTTATTTATGGAATTTAAAGGAGTGGACCTTCACATCGTATCCCTGGGGGCACTCATCGTATCCCTGGGACTTCTCGTAGATGATGCCATCATCGTCATTGAAATGATGCAGGTGAAACTGGAGCATGGCTTCAGCCGTCTGGAATCGGCAGAAGGGGCTTACAAGTCCTGCGCCGCTCCTATGCTGGCAGGCACTCTCATTACCGCAGCCGGTTTCATTCCCGTAGGCCTTGCGGAAGGGCAGGTCACGGAATATACGAATTCCCTTTTCTGGGTCCTCGCATCAACCCTCGTTCTTTCCTGGCTGGCATCCATCTTCGTTTCCCCGGTATTGGGCTACCAGTTCATCAAGCTTTCCAAACCACCGGAAATTAAAGTTAAAATCCAGAATAAAGCCTATGCTGTTTTCAGAAAGGCAGTGAAAGCTTTCGTTCATTACAGAAAGACTGCCATCCTGGGGACTGTGGCCTTTTTCGTTTTTTCTATCCTGACCCTTCCTTTTGTGAATCAGGAATTCTTCCCTTCCTCCATTCGTCCGGAAATCATTCTGGACGTGAATCTGCCCAGCGGTGCATCCATTAAAGATACGAAAAAAGTAATGACTGCCGTGGCAGACAGGCTCTATGGAGACGACCGGGTTTCCTCCTTCTCCACCTATATCGGTGATACGGCGCCCAGATTCATCCTTCTCTTCAACCCGCAGGCGGCAGAAGATGATCATGGGCAGATGATCATCGTTACTACGGATACCGAAGCCAGAGATTCTCTTCGGGAAGAAGTGCAGGATTTCCTGGAAACGAATTATCCGGAAGTCCGTGCCCATACCCGCCTTATCCAGACGGGACCTCCGGCGGAATATCCGGTGATGCTCCGCCTCCGCGGACCGGATGCAGGGAAAGTGGCAGCCCTTGCTGAAGAAGCGCTGGCTCTGGCAAAGACCCATCCCAATGTGACCAATGCTTCCCTCGACTGGCCGCAGCAGACGCCCACGGTTCACCTCGATATCAACCAGGACAGAGTGAGAGAGCTGGGCATCGATAACTATGCGGTATCCGAAGACCTTTACATCAAACTTTCGGGCTATAAAGTGGCCGAATCCTACCAGGGCGACCAGCTCGTGCCCATTTCCTTCCGCCTCGAAGGAGACAATGCGGCTCAGCTGGGAAGCCTCGAATCCCTGCCCATTCACGTGGGAAGCGGCCGGTATGTGCCCCTCGGCCAGTTTGCCGATATTTCCTACCAGAATGAAACGAGTACCATCTGGCGTAGAAATCTCGCCCCCTGCATTACCATCCGGAGTGATGTAAAAGGCGGAGTGACGAGTGATTCCGTGGCTTCCGAGCTTTATAACAAGACTTTGAAAGATTTCCGGGAAAACCTGCCTGATGGTTATTCCCTCGAAAAAGACGGCACATTGGAACGAAGCGATACGTCCATGGGACAAATCGCGGCCACTGTCCCGATTCTCGTCTTCCTCATCCTGATGATCCTTATGTTTGAGCTGAAAGACCTGAAACTTATGGTGATCGCGGCCGTGTCTGCGCCCCTTGGTATGATTGGCTGCATCCTCACCCTGGTGCTCACACGAAAAGCCATGGGCTTCGTAGCCATCATCGGTATGCTGGCTATAGGCGGGATGGTCATCAGAAATAGTATTATCCTCCTCGACCAGATCCGGCAGCATCTGGAAGACGGAATGACGCCCTACAATGCAGTCATCGAATCCGCAGTCCTCCGTTTCCGTCCCATCATGCTGACTTCCTTTGCCGAAGTCCTCGGGATGATTCCCCTCATTCCGAATCCATTCTGGAGCCCTATGTCCGTCGCCTTCATCGGCGGCCTCACCGTGGCAACGCCCCTCGGCCTCCTCTTCGTCCCGGCCCTCTACTCCTTCTGGTATAAAGTAGAAGAACCGAAAGAAGTGGAAGAGGCATTTGAAGAGGAAGAAAAGGAGAGGAAGGAGAAAAAGAATAGTTAGTGGTTAGTTTTTAGTCTCACAAAGTGTTGGTCGTGGTCCGTGATTCGTGGACCGTGGTCCGTGAAGGTGGCGGGCGTCAGAAATGATGGCCCGCCATTTTCAGGTGGTTTTTCAGAATGCTGGTCCGGAAGGAAACTATAAGATGAAGGACCTTTGAATCGGGGGTGTCGGGGTGATTGGGGAAAGACGGATTTCGGACTTCGGATTTGGGATTTCAAGGTGTGCCGCTGATGCGGCACGAGTTTTTATGGGGATTATACGGGAGTGTCAAGGGAGTGTCAAGCATTTTGTGTAAATTATTTTTACCGGCTATAAGAAAGTTCATCAATATCCTGCTCACTTATAAAGTCAGGATATTTAGCTTTTACTTCAGCCATAATTTGATTCCATTTATATACCTTTTTACTCCAGGAATTAGTAACTAGCTCCATTGCCAAATATAGAGATTTCCAAAGAGCTTCTTCTGATGGGAATTGAGTTCTGGCCTTGGTGTATTTTCTAAGTCCACGATTGAAATTCTCTATGGCATTCGTTGTGTAGACCAGCCGCCTCAAAGATTCCGGCAGCATAAACATCGTCGTTAATTCATCCCAGTTTTTCCTCCATGTCTTGATTACACCCGGATATTTTCTCCCCCATTTATTATCCAGATCTTCCAGCCTCATGCCTGCTGCTTCCAACGTCGGAGACTGATATATCTCCTTCATATCCTTTGCTATTTCTCTTCTTTCTTTATATGGAATGAGTTTCATGCAGTTCCGAATCTGGTGGACTATACATCTTTGTACCATGGATTTGGGAAACATGGCATTGATGGCTTCCACCATACCGTTAAGGCCATCTACAGCAAAGAGCAGGACTTCCTTTACGCCACGACTTTTCAGATCATCCATAATCTGCGCCCAGTAGCTTGCACTTTCGGCTGCACCTACCCACATGCCGAGAACGTCCCTCTCCCCACGCATATTTACGCCGATAGCTACATAGGTGGCCACTTCCTGATATCTTCCGTCTTTTCGGATCCGATAATAGATAGCATCGAGAAAAATATACATGTATTTCTCGCACAGAGGTCGGTTTCTCCATTCCATGATTTCCGGAAGGACGGCATCAGTCAGGTGGGAGACTTCAGTAGCAGAAAGGCTGAACCCATACATCTCTTCAATCTGTTCGGAAATATCTCTGGTTGTCATTCCCCTTGCATAAAGCTTGATTATATAGGGAGACAGGCTTGATATATCTACCTGATTCTTTTTAACGAGTACAGGTTCAAAAGTCCCTTTTCGATCCCGGGGAGTCTTCAATTCCAGGGGCCCGTAGTCGGATTTAACTGTCTTGCTGCTGTATCCATTTCTGGAATCCGTGATATTTGCTTTGTGTTTTGAGCTCTGATCATACCGGTTATATCCCAAATGATTATCCAACTCAGCTGAGAGTTCCGATTCGACAATTGATTTCACTGCCTGCCTCAGAAATTGCTGAATCATGGTCGTATCCATATGGATATTCCGATTTTGAAAATCTTTAACGATTTCCTCTCCAATTCTTTTAGCAGCTGGTAGTTCGACATTGGTATTTTGTTTACGTCTTGGCATAAGAGCATCCTCCCTTTGAATTAACTATACTGCTTGACCTCAACGTAAGCTACTAAAAGAATACCTTGAGCTACAATAGATTTTACACAGTCTATCGTACACTCCCGATTATACACAGGCGGGAGATTCCCCATTAACTTCAATGTACAGTCCCTCCACATTCAGTTTCCTTCCTGACGTCATCTATTAACTGATAACTGATAACTGCGAACTGATAACTGCTAACTTTTCACCCCGCATATTCTCTCAGTTTGACATACGGTTCTAAACACTCTATACTATGAGTACTGAAAATACTAAAATATTACAAAATACAAGTTGAAATTACCGAGAGGACTGTATGGAAGAAAAACTGATTCGTGCGACGATCGAGCTGATGATGGCCCGGTCCCTGAAATTTACGATGGATGATCTGGCGAAGAAGCTGCATGTGAGCAAGAGTACGATTTACGATATTGTGGATTCCAAGGAAGATTTAATCCGCCTTGTGATGCACTGGGCAATGAATAAATTTGACCGGGAGAAGGAGCCCCTCCTTCATGGGGAAGGACCGGTGACGACGAGGCTGGTCCAGCTCTGCGAGCTTTATTTCCACACGGTCTGGTATCTGCCGGACGTGGTGATGGAAGATCTGGAATACCGGTATGACGATATTTCCAGGGAATGGGAGGAATTCAAAGAGGCCCGGTTCGATGATATGGTCTCCCTCCTGCAGGAAGGTGTGGACAAGGGGGAGTATCGGAAAGTCAATGTCATGGCGGTGCGCCAGATTATTTTCTGCGCGGCCAAAGGATTGACAGACCCCGATTTCCTCAGAAAATCGGGAATGACTTCCAGGGCTCTCATGGATATCCTGGAAGATGTGGCGCTGAAAGGTCTGGAAAAGAGGGAAAAATGATGGAAAGAATGAAATATACAAAGAAACTGGTGCTCCTCTCCCTGCTGGGCATGGCTCTCGTTTTCTCGGGCTGTGGAAATAAAACGACTGTCACCACCCGGCCGCCTCTGGTGAAGACCATGACTGCCGGCGAAGTATCGAAGGGAGAGAAGAGTACGTTCTCGGGAACCGTCCACGGCTATTTTGAATCCCCCCTTGCTTTCCAGACCGGCGGACGCATCATGGCCCGTTATGTGGACCAGGGCCAGAGGGTCACGGCCGGGCAGCCGCTGATGAAAGTGGATTCCAAAGATGCGGAAGAACAGGTGGCCTCCGCCAGAGCGGCCCTCACCGCTTCCCAGGCGAGAGCGGATCTCGCTCATTCCACTCTTGCCCGGTATGAGAAACTGTACGCGCAAAATGCCATTTCCGCCCTCACCATGGACCAGATGGAAAATCAGGCAAGACTGGCAGACGCTGACCTTAATAATTCTCTTGCCACCCTTTCGAGAGCAGAAAATAATCTGGGATTTACCATTCTCACGGCTGACAGGTCAGGAGTCATCGGTTCCACTATGTACGAAGTGGGCCAGGTCATTGCGGCAGGGACTCCGGTGGTATCCATCATTGATGACTCCAGAAAAGATGTCCATATTTCCCTGACGGAAAAACAGTACAAAACCTATTCCGTGGGCATGCCGGCTACGGTCACTTTCTGGGCCCTTCCGAATGTGATGGTTCAGGGAAAAATCCGGGATATCGCGGCGGCTCCGAACAGTTCTACCGGAACCTATGATGCGAAAGTCACCCTGATCGATCCGCCGGAAACAGTGGTGGTCGGCATGACGGCAGAAGTGAAATTTGAAAGTCCAAAGAAGAAAGAATCTTTCTCCGTCCCTCTGACGGCCATGGCTACCCAGAATGACAAGCCTTCCGTATGGGTGGTGAAAGATAAGAAAGTCCACCTCGTGGAAGTCACTGCCGGCGAATACGGAGAAGATTCCGTGGAAATCACGGGCGGTCTCTCCAGGGGAGATATCGTGGTCATCGCCGGCGCTTCGAAGCTTTCTGAAGGAGAAGAGGTGCGCACATGAAGGATGAAACCCTGGCGGAATGGGCCATCCGTCATAAGCAGATCGTCTACTTCTTCGTGATTTCCATCATCATAGGCGGCCTGGCCTCCTTCTTTTCCCTGGGCCGCAGTGAAGACCCGAATTTCACCATCCGTGAAATGGTGGTGGCCGCTGCCTGGCCGGGAGCTTCAGCAGAGCAGATTACCGAGCAGGTGACCTATCCCCTGGAGAAAAAGCTTCAGGAAACAAGGGGCCTCGACTACATCAAGTCCTTCACCCACGATGGAAAAACGGTCATCTATGTGGATCTGGATGATACAGTGCCGAAAGATAAAGTGCAGGAGCGCTGGCACGAGGTACGAAATGCGGTGAACGACGTGTGGGCCGACCTGCCCGCGGGCGTCAGGGGACCCATCATCAATGACCGTTTCACAGACGTATACGGTTCCATTTATGCCCTGACCGGCGACGATTATTCTTATGAAGAAAAACGTAAGTATGCCGAAGATATAAGGCGCCAGCTTGTCCTTGTGGATGATGTGGAACAGGTGAAGCTTCTTGGCGTGCAGGAGCAGATGATTTATGTGGAAATGGACCAGAATAAACTGGCTTCCTTCGGCCTGTCTCCCGCAGCTATTTACCAGATGATTTCCCAGCAGTCTGCCATGATGCCGGCCGGTACCATTCATACGAATTCCAGAAATGTGGCCATTCGTGTGGACGGGCTTCTCGGCACGAAGGAAGCGCTGGAAAATATCCCCATTCATGTGGGAGAGCGCACGTTCCATCTGGGAGACGTGGCGAAAGTCACCCAGACCTATACGGACCCTGAGACGTCCCTCATGTATTTCAATGGAAAACCTTCCATCGGCATTGCCATTTCCATGAAAGATGGAGGAAATAACCTGGTTCTGGGCAAGAATCTGCAGGCCGTCATTGACCGGATGGCGCAGAATCTTCCGGCGGGTATGGAAGTGTCCCTGGTGGCAGACCAGCCGAAAGTGGTCAATAATTCCATCGGTGAATTTACCGAATCCCTCATCGAGGCCCTGGCTATTGTCATGGGCGTATCTTTCCTTTCCCTGGGCCTTAGGAGCGGTATGGTCCTGGCCATGTGCATTCCGGTGGTGGTCTGCTCTTCCTTCCTCTTTATGAAATGGTGGGGCATCGACCTTCATATCGTATCTCTGGGGACACTCATCCTGGCACTGGGACTTCTCGTAGATGATGCAATCATCGTCATCGAAATGATGCAGTCCAAACTGGAAATGGGATCCACCCGCATGGAGGCAGCCCAGGAAGCATTCAAATCCTGCGCCATGCCTATGCTGGCAGGAACCCTCATTACCATTGCAGGCTTTATTCCTGTAGGCCTTGCAGACGGCCAGGTTTCCGAATACTGCAATTCCCTTTTCTGGGTCATCGGTTCCACCCTTCTTCTTTCCTGGGTGGCTTCCATTTTCGTTTCTCCTGTCCTTGGCTATCAGTTTATCAAGCCCGGTACCGGTGATTCCGTGAGCGGGAGAGTAGAACGGCTGGGGCGGGAATACTGCAGGAAAGCCGTGAAATTTGTCATTCACTACAGGAAAATGACGATTCTTGTGACGATCGGCCTCTTTGCATTGACCGTGGCATCCCTTCCCTTTGTAAATCGGGAATTCTTCCCTGATTCCGTTCGTCCGGAAATTATTCTCGATGTGAACCTCCCCAGCGGAGCTTCCATCAAAGATACGAAGAAAGTCATGGCTGCGGTGGCAGATGAACTTTACGGAGACAATCGTGTTTCCTCCTTCTCCACCTATATCGGCGATACGGCCCCCAGGTTCATCCTCCTTTTCAATCCCCAGGCCGCTGAAGATGACCGGGGACAGATGATCATCGTGGCTGCCGATACGTCTTCCAGAGATTCCCTCCGGAAAGACGTGCAGGAATTTCTGGCTGAGAAATATCCGGAAGTCCGGGCTCACACCCGCCTCATCCAGACCGGTCCGCCTTCCGAATATCCGGTGATGTTCCGCCTGAGGGGACCTGACGCAGGAAAACTGGCAGCCCTTGCCAATGAAGGCCTTTCCCAGATGAAAGAAAATCCAAACGTCATCAATGCCTCCCTCGACTGGCCCCAGCAGACCCCTTCGGTGCAGCTGAAAATCAACCAGGATAAAGTGCGGGAACTGGGCATCGACAACTATGCCGTTTCCCAGGACCTTTATATCAAACTGTCCGGCTACAAAGTGGCTGAATCCTACCAGGGAGACCAGCTCGTTCCTATATCCTTCCGACTGGAAGGGGACAATGCGGCCCGCCTCGCCAGCCTTTCTTCCCTCCCCATTCACGTGGGAAGCGGACGGTACGTGCCGCTGGGCGAATTCGCCGATATTTCCTATAAAAATGAAACAAGCACCATCTGGCGTAGAAATATCGAACCCTGCATCACCCTCCGGAGCGACGTGGCAGCCGGCATGACGGGCGATACAGTGGCCAACGACGTCTGGGACAAGTATCTGAAGGAATTCCGTCAGAACCTTCCTGAAGGCTATACCCTTGAAAAAGACGGAGGCCTCGAATGGAGCGCCAAGTCTACAAAGCAGATCGCGGCTACCATTCCTCTCATGGTCTTCCTCATCCTGGCTATCCTGATTTTCGAAATGAAGAAAATCAGCATCATGGTCATTGCGGCCCTTTCCGCACCGCTGGCCCTCATCGGAAGCATCCTGACCCTGGTAGTTACCCAGAAAGCCATGGGATTTGTGGCCATCATCGGCATGCTTTCCCTGGGCGGTATGGCCATTCGAAATTCCATCATCCTCCTCGACCAGATCCGGCAGCACCGGGAAAAAGGACTTTCTCCCTACGATGCAGTAGTGGAATCAGCGGTCATCCGCTTCATCCCCATCATGCTCACCTCCCTTTCCGATATGATGGGCATGATACCGCTTGTAGTCAATCCATTCTGGGCGCCCATGTCCTGCGCCTTCATCGGCGGACTGACACTGGCGACCCCACTGGGACTTCTCTTCGTCCCGGCCCTCTATGCCTTCTGGTTCAGGATCGAAGAACCGAAGGATGAGAAATAGCCTCAAATTGTAAATGAAACGGTATAGTCCCTGACTTTTGTTTCGGGAATCCCGGGAATGTCGGGAATCCCGGGAAAGTCGGGAAGGAGGCGGCCTTTGGCCGCCTCTTTTTGTGGGAATTCTGCACAGGCGGAGGGGAAATTCTTGGATTCAAAAATATAATGAAATTCTAATAAAATAAAATTATATTTTTGTACTATATATGCAGAAAGCCAGAAAGAACGAGGCCTCGGGCCGAGGTCCGGTGCGATTCGCAGAGCGCTTAAAAATTTAATGCGAGTCAGGACCAGAGCCCACGTGTTCTTCCCGCTTTCCATCCTCGAGGAAATTCAAGATTTACAAAGTAGTTAAAAACAAAACAAGTCCTCCCCTCAAAAAGGAAATGGAAACATTCTGAAACCCAGTCATTCCGGCACCATACTGTTTCTCACGAGGTGCATACGTAAACGATAACGATTTCTGCAGCCGATTGATAAGTCATGCCCCGGAAACCTGGAATCTCGGATATTCTCTAAGCCCTCCACTATGGGAGGACTTGTTTTTGTGCCAAATCCGTCTGTCACAAAGTGGCAGGCGGATTTTTTTAGTTATCAGCCCGCAGTTTTCATCGAAGGTGGTCCGTTTTCCACAGAGAGCTGTCTGCGAACCTTTTGAAAGCACATAGAAGGATGACTGACTGTACATTTCCGGGATAAATGACTCTATCGGAAAATGCGGGTTCTCCCCAGGGAACACCGGCGCGGCTGATAGGGCAAGCAACGAAAAATGGCGGCCTGAGGCCGCCGGGATTCCATCCCTTGCCCTTTCAGGCCCTTTGGGCCAGCTTCCCCGAGGGGAAGCCTTCCCGCGTACCTTTTGAGTCAATTGGTGCGGGAATGGTACGTCATTAGACTCGATATCTTCATGGCACATATGAGGCTAATGACAAAACGTACTCGTGACAGATGACTCTACCCATAAGACGCGGGCTCTCCCTCGGGAGAGCTCCGCGACAGCGGTGAGAGGGCAGGCAAAGGAATTATTCTGCACTATCCATACATGGCAGATATGAGGAAAAAGGTAAGCACACTACCGGTCCCCACCCTTTCGAGTGCTGAAAGGGTGGCCGCGTAGCGGCCGGGTAAGTTCATCTATCATAAAAATCGAAAATGACTGCAAATACCTGAAGTAACTGGAAAGGGTATTCTTTTCTCAATCTCTCCGCGAGACGGTTGTACAACCTATCCGTCTGCTCCGCAGGCACCTTTCCATCCCAGGAAAGGTGGGGCCCTGTATCAAGCTGATGAGTATCTATATTTCTGCCGGCTAAGGATAGTGCAGGGGGAACATCAGTCATCCCATCCGGGGAAGGTTGACCATCAGGTGCCGGACCGCCGCCGGGAACCAGCCACTAACCACTAACTGCTTTCCCTCTTTATTTCCAAATCATTAAGTACTAAAATAGAGACAGAATATCCAAAGGAGGATTCAAAATGGAAGAAAGAGTCAAGAAAGTTCTGGAAGAGAATATCTGGTCCATCGCCACGGTCTGCGCGAAGGGCTGGCCGAATGTGGTACCGGTTGGTTTCAAGGCAGTCCTGCCTGACGGAAAACTGGCGGTAGGGGACGTTTTCATGAAACAGACCGTCCTGAACGTACAGTCCGGCCATCGCATGTCCGTTTCCGCCTACGATCCGAAGACCAATGAGGGCTATCAGGCCAAAGGCACGGCCGAATATGTCACTGAAGGGCCGGTGGTCGAAAAATTCCAGGCCATGGCTGAGCAGCTTTTCCACGGCGCAGCCAATGTCAAAGGAGCCATCATCCTCACCCCGACGAAGATCGTAGTCACCACCCCGGGACCGGAAAATAAGAAGGTTCTTCTCGGAGAATAAGACTGCGTGTCCGGAAGGATAGCTGCTGTTCCATAGACTTTGAGAAATAGTGGTAAGTGATAAGTGAAGGTGGGCGCCGAAATTATGGGGCGCCCATTTTTTTAGAAATAGTGGTAAGTGAAGGTGGCGGGCGTCGAGTTAAGAGACCCGCCATTTTATTTGGAAACTTTCATCTTTGACAACTATTGAATCGGGAATCCCGGGGATTACGGGAGTAGTATCGGGATTGTCGGGAAGGTGGCGGGCGTCAGAAAGAAGGCCCGCCGTTTTAAATTGTTTAATCCGGCTAACTGCTATTAGCCATTAGCCATTAGCTATTAGTTTTTCCTTTACAGTTTCCCCAAATCATGCGAAAATAAGCCAAATCAAAAGAGGTGAAATTTATGGAAGACAGGAAAAAGGGACTGATCACGGCCATCGGGTCTTACGTACTCTGGGGGTTCCTCATCATTTACTGGAAGCAGCTGGAGGGGGTGCCGGCTTATGAAATCCTGGCCCACCGGGTGGTGTGGTCCTTTTTCTTCATGATAATCGTGCTGGCGGTCCTGGGAATGATGGGGGATTTCCGGTCGCTTGCGAGAGAGCTGCTGCAGGATAAGAAGCGGGGGCTGCTCCTTGTCTTTGCCTCTTTCATCATCACGTCCAATTGGTGCACGTTCATCTGGGCCGTCACCCATGACCATATCCTGGATTCCAGTTTCGGTTACTATATCAATCCATTGGTGAGCGTATGCATGGGGGTCCTTTTCTTCCATGAAAAACTGATTTCCCTGAAATGGATCGCCCTTTTCATCGCACTCGGGGGCATTCTGTGGATGGGATTTTCCCTGGGCCATATGCCCTGGGTGGCGCTGTGGCTGGCTCTTTCCTTTGCGGCCTACGGGGCGGCGAAGAAGAAGCTCCATATCGATCCTTTCGCCAGCATTACCCTGGAAACACTGCTCACGATGCCCTTTGCCCTGGCGTACCTGCTTTTTGTGGAAATAGGAGGCACCGGTCATCTTCTTGCAGGAAATATGACTTACACTCTTTTCCTCCTGGGCGCAGGGGCGGCCACGGCCATTCCCCTCATTCTTTACACGGCAGGAGCCAATAACCTTCCCCTGAACCTTCTCGGTTTCCTTCAGTACATCAATCCCACCATGGGCCTTTTCATCGGCATATTTCTTTATGGCGAACCCTTCGATGAAAACCGTTTCCTCGGCTTTGCCTCCATATGGCTCGCCCTCATCCTCTTCACCATTGGGGATTTTCTGGAAATGCGGAGGACAAACCGGAAAGCATGATTTCCTATCTATTGCGGATATCGTAGAACGATTACCTCTGATGAAATCATTGAATTAAACACAATTGGGATAATCCTCATATATACTCGCGCCGCCGTTGCGGCGCACCTTCACGAACAACGAACAACGAAGAACGAAACCAATAAATCGTGCATAATCCATTCTGGCACCATGTGATATCTAGCCTATTTTCCGTTTGACATTCGTCCCCACTTGATAGAAAATAACGATAAAGGTTTCTTAAAATAAAAGGAGGAATACCATGGATATTGATTACCATTACGGCACCATGTACGTGCTGTCCCGGTGGGCGGAATTCGGCCCGTCCAATTCGAATATCATCGCCACCAGCGCCCAGTTTGTGGATGACAATATGGATGACAATTCATTCTCCGACAAGGCGGAAAAGGAAGCCATTGCCCAGGGCATCGAAATCCGTTATTCTTCCCAGAATATCTGGAACAATATCACCGGCAAGGGAAACTGCGAAGTATGGATTCCTTTCCATTTCCTGCCCGGCCTTCAGGGGGATACGGTGGAAGAGAAACTGGTCTGCAAAAAGTACAGCGAGCTTTCCAAAGCTCTGGGAGACCGGCTTCTGGAGACGACGCTGGATAACGGGAATTTCCCCTTCCGTCTGGGCGTGGGACTTCACGTCTATGCGGATACCTGGGCCCATCAGGGCTTTGCGGGCATCAATGCAGCCATCAACCGGGTGCAGAACCTGATTTTCAATACTTCCGGCGAAACGATTGAAAAATTCCTGAAAGATTTCATCGACAATCATCAGTCCGTTTCCGATTTCATCAATGATTTCAACCCCCTGGGCCATGTGGCAGCGGCCCACTGCCCGGACCGTCCCTACCTCTGGTGGAAGACAAAGGATCTTTTCGTGAACGGGCGGAAGAACTGGGAAGAATTCCTGGAAGCATCGGATGAAATATTCCGCATCCTCCAGCAGGTCTCCTGCGTGGAAGTGACCGGCCTTTCGGACGAGCAGAAGGCCATGCTCACGGACTGCTTCAAAGATATCCGGGACGAAGACTTCAACAAACGGTACGAAGAATGGCTGCGCAGGATCCATGAGAACTATTTCCGCATTGCCGATTTCTGCGATGAGGATAAAACGGTGGAATACAGTCCCCAGACCATCCTGGCAGATCCCGATTTCCGCAAAGCTTTCTATGAGGAAATCAACGACCACTTCTACTGGGTACGGGATAAGCTCCTGGAAGATGATATCGACGTGCTGAAGCTGGAAGCGGTGTACTGATTTTTTGTCAGGCTTCGATTTACGTTTTCAGTCATCTGCGGTCGTCGGATTGGGGATTGCGGATTGGGGATTGCGGGAAGGTGGGCGCCAAATTCATGGGGCGCCCATTTTTTAGTGGGACTTTGCACAGGCGGGGGAGGAACCATGGGTTTCATATCGGGTAGAAGTCGATAGCTATTAACCCATTAACCTCAATGCGGGGTTATCCATATGAAAGTCCGCCCGAAGGGAAGACAGGCGGCCGGCTATTAACCATTAACCTCAATGCGGGGTTATCCATATGAAAGTCCGCCCGAAGGGTAGACAGGTGGCCGGCTATTAACCATTAACCTCAATGCGGGGTCATTCATATGAAAGTCCGCCCGAAGGGGAGATAGGCGTCCGGCTATTAACCCATTAACCTCAATATAAAGTCATACATGTGACAGTCCGCTCCAAGGGTAGACAGGTGGCCGGCTATTAATCCATTAACCTTAATGTAAAGTCATCCATATGACAGTCCGCCCCAAGGGTAGACAGGTGGCTAGCTATTAACCCATTAACTTCAATGCAGGGTCATTCATATGAAAGTCTGCCCGAAAGGTAGACAGTCGGCCGTTCATTAACCATTAACCCCAATGAAAAGTTTCCATAACTCCGGCCCGCCTTTCGGCCATTCTGCTCACTGCGTACGGATAACTTTTACTTATGGTTATCTTCTTGTAAGCCAGCCTTCAGGTACGAAAGAATTTCATTCCCCACGGAAAAAATGATACAATATAGTTAAAGGTCTGTCGGAAGGGCCTAATCTTATGCATTGCAAGGAGGTCTATTATGCCAAAAGTTCTCGTGGTTTATGGTCATCCCGCACCGGGAAAATCTCTGGCGAATAAAACGATTCTGGAAACGCTTCTGGCCAAGTGCCCGGATATCGAAGTGCTGAAGCTTTCTGAGGAAGGCTTTGCTCCCCATGTGGAGGAGGACCAGAAGAAACTGGTGGCAGCGGACGTCATCGTCTTCCAGTTCCCGATTTTCTGGTATTCCTATCCGGCCCTCATGAAGCTCTGGGTGGAAGAAACCTTCGCTCACGGCTTTGCCTATGGTTCCACGGGAACGGCCCTCAAAGGCAAGAAACTCATCATTTCCTGCACCACCGGTTCTCCCACGGAGGCTTATGTACCGGGCGGTCCGAACGGCCATTACCTCAAGGATTTCTTCTATAATTTCCAGCAGCTGGCCGCTCTCTGCAGCATGGAATACCTGGAACCGGTCTACAGCCATGGCTGCGCCTACATTCCCGGCGTCATGCCCGAATCGGTAAAGGACAGAGTCATCGCCACCTGCAGGGCACATGGGGAAAAGCTGGCGGAGGTGCTGGAGTCTCTCTAACATAGTGCGGCTGACGAGTTGAGTCATTGTTTGTGAATCGGATTTCGGAATGCGGATTGCGGATTGCGGGAAGGTGTGCCGCTGAAGCGGCACGAGTATTTATGGGGACTCTGCACAGGCGGGGTGAAAGCCCGCAGGTCTCATGAAATCGAACGGAGTCCAACTCTGGCTTAAAAGTGAATGATTCATAAAGGAAATGAAGATGGCGTGGGTCATGTGTTTGGCTCACGCCGTTTTTGGTATAATTTATATGAAAAGAAAGTTCATTCACTCTATGTGGGATTCTGCTAACTGATAACTGATAACTTTAAACGAATTAAGATGAACAATCCGGTTTTGCTCCAATGAGGGAGGTCTTATGAAAGTTCTTGCGTGGATTGAGGAGACGGCAAAGCGTTCGCTTACGCGGTTCGGGGCGGCTTCGCTCTGGGGGCTCGCTCTTTTTCTGCTGCTTTCTTACCTGAATCTCTGGGAGAAAGACCATATCGACCTGCTGGCGGTGCTCTTTGCCCTGGGGAATGGGGCTCTTTCATCGGTAGTTATAAAAATCTTTCTGGAAATAAAAAATCGGAAAGTGATGCCCCTGATTTACCTCTTCCCCGGGGTCATTTTCTATGGACTTTTCTCTCTCTATCAGGCAAAATCCTACCTCATCCTGGGAGGGCTGGGCCTTGCGGCAGCTTTGACGGGCCTTCTCGTTTTCCTCCTTTCCGCGGAGAAAAAGGGAAAGTCTGCCTTTCCTCCCGTATTTCTGGCGGCTCTGGAATCATCCGGCCTGTCTCTCCTGACGGCGGGGGCCATTTCCCTCTGCATCGCGGCGGTGAATGCCCTTTTATTTCATCTGTCCTGGCGCTGGTGGACCGAGGCTTTCTATTTCGGCTTTTTCGTGGCTGGGTGGAATATGTTCCTCGCGGAAATTCCGGGGGTCCATGAGGAAATCGTCCTACCGCCCATGGCAGGCAAAGTGCTGACCCGGGTATTTCTCCCGCTTTATGGTATTTACCTCCTCATCCTGTACGGGTACCTTGGAAAAATCGCCTGGGCTTTTGAAATGCCCGAGGGCACCATGAACTGGTATGCTTCCATCGCCGTACTGGGCTATGTATTTTTCACCTTCATGCTCTATGGAAATAAAGATGAAAAAATTTCCCGACTCATCCGCCGGGGCGGCATCCTGCTCATCCCCATCGTGGCAGTCCAGCTCTGGGGCGTGTATATCCGCTATACCGCCTATGGTCTCACCACCTGGCGGTACCTTTCCCTTGTCTGCACTTTCTATGGCATCATCGCCATGGCTTCCGGCATTTCCGGGAAACCCATCCGTCCCCTTTTCCTGCTGGGAGCGCTGCTTTCTCTCCTGCTCACGGTTACGCCGGCAAATATCATCGACGTTCCCGCCAAAGACCAGCAGGCAAGGCTTATCGAAGTTCTGGAAAAGTACCATATGCTTTCCGATGGAAAAATCCTTCCCGGAAATGTGGAAGGGAAAGACCGGGAGACGCTCCTTTCCGCTTACCATTATCTGCACTATGACCGTTCAAGGGAGACCGATCCATTCATCGTGACCGTTTCCGAATCGGAAGTGTTAAAGGAAATAGGGGAAAGAAATCTGCCGGAACCAGAAGAAGTGAAAGAACTTTCCTATTTCCGGCTCACCGCGCCTATCCGGGAAATGTCCGTAGAAGGGTGGAAGCGGCTGATCCCGTTTAAAGGGAAAATCACGGACGGGAGGATCACCGTGAAATCGGAAACCGGGGAAGAAACCTTCGACGTGGGACCTTTCATGGAAAAATTCCCGAAAGAAGGGAAGCGGCAGTACGATGAACCGGTCTTCTTTGACCCCGATGAGCATCACCGGCTGTATTTCAAAGCGGTCAATTTTGAAGGAGGAAAACCGGTCCACGGGGAAGGGATTCTGCTGGAGAAGTGAATCCGGAAGAATCGAAAGACAGCTGCTTATAGGAAAATCGTACGTTTATAGTTTTTAGTTCTTGGTTTTTAGTGTCTGAGGCCGCACATCGAAACGGAAAGCGCGGCCTTTTCCTGTGATAAAAAAGCCCGCCTGGATTTCAAGCGGGCTTTCTATTCTAAACACTAACCACTAGATTATTTCGTCCCGAAGATTCTATCCCCGGCATCGCCGAGGCCCGGGAGGATGTATTTCTTCTCATTCAGCTGACGGTCAAGGGCAGCGGTGTAAATCGGCACTTCCGGATGGGCTTTGTTCACCACTTCTACCCCTTCCGGAGCAGCTACGAGGCACATGAATTTGATATTCTTTACGCCATGTTCTTTCATCATATCGATAGCTGCCACGGCAGAGCCGCCGGTAGCCAGCATGGGGTCCAGCAGGATGAAATCACGGTTGATCACATCCGGCAGTTTGCAGTAATATTCGATCGGTTTCGCGGTGACAGGATCGCGGTAGAGCCCGATGACGCCCACTCTGGCGGAAGGAACGAGATCCAGGAAACCATCGACCATGCCGAAGCCTGCGCGGAGGATGGGGACGATGCCCAGTTTCTTGCCGGCTACCCGTTTGCCGGTCGTCTTTTCAAGAGGAGTTTCAATTTCAAAATCTTCCAGCGGCAGGTCCCGGGTCAGTTCATAACCCATGAGCAGAGTGATTTCCTTCAGAAGCGTGCGGAATTCGCCGGAGCTGGTGCCCTTCTGGCGCATAATAGTCAGCTTGTGCTGAATCAGCGGATGATCAATGACATGAATCTGCATAATTGCCTCCCTCGGTAAATGATGATACGTATTTTGCTGATTTCATTGTAGCACAAATGGGGATTCGTTGAGAGAAAATTTATCCCGAAAAGGGAAACTGCTTTTGGTTAACTTTGGAAAATCGGATTTCGGATTTGGGATTGCGGATTGCGGGAAGGGGTGCCGCTGATGCGGCACGATTATATATGGGGATTCTGCACAGGCGGGGGAAATCCTTTCCGGCCATTCGTTTTTCCCATATATCGATTAAACCGGTATATGCGGGCCAAGTGCCCGTGCGCGGAGCGCACTATATTTGATTGGCTGGCGCAGCCAGCCATATCCATAACGAAGAACGAACAACGAATAACGAAGAACGATTTGACAAACCTTCCCAGGGACAAGTGTCTCTACCCGTTATCTCCCCAAAATTTACCATTTCTTTATAACCTCCTTCTCATAAAAATAATGACAACGAGTCACTTTTGTTGTAAAATAAAAATACTGAATCAATGATAAACTGGGGTCAGAAGGACCTTTGATTTAGAAAAGAGGACATATATGAAACATAGTAAAATCACCGCTCTGCTCTGTGCGCTGGCCATCGCCGGCACTGGGGTTTCCTCTGTATTTGCAGAAGAGGCCAAAGCGCCGTCGGAAGCGGAATTGGTCTCCACTGTCATGGGAACGGAAGCTCCGAAGGCAGAAGCGGCAGAAACAGCTGCCCCCGCAGCAGGAACCGCTGAAACGGCCAAAGCGCCGGAAGTGGATTATACGGATGCCCTGCTGAAGGGCCTGTCCCTGACTCTTCCGGACGTACAGAAATCCGTGGATGAAGGGACCTTCAAGAACCTTTCTCCGGAAGCGCCGAAGCCCATCCCCGAACCGGAACCGATTCCTGAACCGGAGCCCGAGCCGGAACCGGCGCCGGAGCCCGAACCGGAACCTGAGCCGGAACCGGCCCCGAAGCCGAAGTATACCGCCGACCAGGGTGAAACAGCCAATGAAATCACTTCCGACGGCTCCTATGACGGCGTGACTTATATTTCCGAAAAGGATAATGAAAATGCCCTCCGCGTATCCATGGCCTACATGGATGCAAAGGATGATACCTTCACCAAGAGCGGCAATGTAGATGATCCGGTCAATTCCGATCTCTACGGCAAGAACGCAGCCCTCCTCGTATCTCACGGCGGACACGGCGCATTTACGAATGCAAAGATTTCCACCACCGGAACCGGCGCTGCCGGCGCTTACGGCTACAGCAAAGGAACTTATGTCAACCTCACCGATTCCACAGTGGACACCACCGGAAATTATGCGCCGGCTGTGGAAATTACGGAAAAGGCCATGATGAAACTGGCCAATACCACGGTCACCACCACCGGTTATGCATCACCGGCCATGAAAGTGGGCAAGAACGGAGGCATCCTCCTCGCTGAAAACAGCCATTTCACCACCAGCGGCCAGGAATCCCACGGCGTATACACCACCGGCGACGTAACGGTCACCAATGGCACCGTCAACGCACAGCAGACCAAAGCTGCAGTCATTAAGAACAACAATACCCTCACCCTTGAAAATTCCACTCTTGAAGGGAATGAAACCAATTCCGTCTTCTACAACATCGTCCTCTGCGGCAATGAAGAAGCCATCGGAACCATGGGCACCCAGCAGTTCAATGCGACCGACTCCACCCTGATTTCCCATAACGGAGGCATGTTCTATGTCACCGGCACCCATGGGAGAATCACCCTTGTAAATACATCCATCCAGCAGGATGCTGACAAGCCAGTCCTCACCGCGACCGGCAACGACGGTACTTTCGGCTGGGGCGAAGCAGGCAGCAACGGCGGCCATGTACAGCTCGTCCTCCAGAAACAGAACCTCACAGGAAATATCCTGGTCGATTCCATCTCCGACGTGAACGTAAACCTGACCGAAGCCTCCACCTGGACCGGCGCGATTCATATCGTTCCCAACGCTGAAGGAGGCATGGCCTATGCCACCAATGCGGATATCTTCATCTCCGAAGGCTCCACCTGGAACCTCACCGAAGACAGCGAAGCCACAACCGTAAGCAATCTGGGCACCATCAACTACAACGGACACAAGATTACCCTTGCCGACGGAACCGTCATGCAGGGCTGATTCTTATGAAATCAGGCAGGTCTCTCATCTCGAGAGGCCTGTTTTTGGATGGGAAAGTGGGTGTTTAGCCGTTAGCAGAATTTCATCCGTGCCGGGAAAGGGGTCATGGCTAATAGCGAATGGCTGAATCCCGGAAGGAGACTGTTTTGTGGAAAAAACTTTACATTGAGGTTAATGGTTACAAGGTTTATTGGCTGTGTAGTCAATCAGGTGGAAATGCTGTACATTGGGGTTAATGGTTAATAGGTCCGCAGACTTTGGGTCGAAAGGGAAACGGTATTGCGGAAAACTGTACATTGGGGTTAATGGTTAATAGGTCCGCAGACTTTGGGTTGAAAGGAAGCTGTTTTGCGAAAAGCTGCACATAGAGGTTAATGGGTAATGGAGGGCAAACTCGGGCGAAAGCAAAATATAAAAATTGCGGCCAAAGGCCGCCACCTTCCCGATAACCCCGAAAATCCCCGAGATCATTCCCGACATTCCCGAAACAAAAGTTATTTCATCATAAAGTCTCCATATAAAAGACGCCTTCATAACATGCCATTTGCATATGGGCCCCATAAAAAATCGTGCCGCATCAGCGGCACACCTTCCCCCAATCCGCAATCCCCAATCCGCAATCCGATTTATCGCAAATGACTCTATCCCCTGTGAGACCTGATGACTATTTACAAAACTATGTTCCCTATATCAAAACGTCTCTGATTGTGATATAGTGATTCATATGTATCTTTATTTCATATAACATAGACCAAGAAAGGCGGAGTTCGATGAATATTATTGATGAACTGAAATGGCGTGGCGCTGTCAACCAGCAGACGGACGAGGAAGGATTGTACAAACTGGTAGGGGAGAAGTCTATTTCCCTCTATTGCGGTATCGATCCAACCGGTGACAGCATGCACATCGGTCATCTGATTCCATTTATGATCCTGAAGCGTTTCCAGCTGGCCGGCCATCATCCGGTCATCGTCATCGGCGGAGGCACCGGCTCCATCGGCGATCCTTCCGGCAGAAAGACGGAAAGAGTCCTCCAGACCATGGATACCATTCAGCACAATGCAGAATGCCTCACGGCCCAGATGAAGAAACTTTTCGGCGAAGACGGTTTCACCATGGTGAACAACTACGACTGGCTGTCCAAGATTTCCCTCCTCGATTTCCTTCGCGACTATGGCAAACTTTTCAATATCAATACCATGCTGGCCAAGGAAGTAGTGGCTTCCCGTCTGGATACCGGTATTTCCTTCACCGAATTTACCTACCAGATCCTCCAGTCCATCGATTTCAAGATGCTCTATGATCATTACAACGTGCAGCTCCAGATCGGCGGGGCTGACCAGTGGGGAAATATTACAAACGGCGTCGATCTTCTGAGAAAGACGGAAGACGTCCATGATGCATTCGGCCTCACCATTCCGCTCATGCTGAAAGCAGACGGCACGAAATTCGGCAAGACCGCCGGCGGCGCCGTATGGCTGGATCCGAAGAAGACTTCCCCCTACGAATTCTACCAGTTCTGGTTTAACCAGGATGATCGGGACGTAGTGAAATATCTGAAATACTTCACCTTCCTCTCCCACGAAGAAATTGATGCTCTTGAAAAAGAAGTGGCAGAGCACCCGGAACACAGAAATGCCCAGAGAAAACTGGCCGAAGAAGTCACCCGCTTCGTCCATGGTGAAGCAGGACTTGCCCAGGCACAGAAAGTCACCGAAGCCCTCTTCTCCGGCAATATCCAGGAACTCTCCGGTGAAGAAATCGAAGGCGCTTTCAGAAATACAAAAGGCGGCGAAGTCCACGAGGCGCTGATTAATATCGTGGAAGCCCTCGTCCAGGCAGGCGTTGAAAAATCCAAGCGCCAGGCCAGAGAAGACGTCAAAAACGGAGCTATCCGCGTGAACGGGGTCCAGGTGAAAGACATCGAAGCCACCGTCTCCGCCCATCCGAATACCGACGGAAAATTCATCATCGTGAGAAAAGGAAAGAAGAACTACTTCTCTATCGCTGTGAAATAAAAGTGGTAAGTGATAAGTGGTAAGTGAAGGATATGGTTTTCCTGCGGAAAACCAATCTTATATAGCCCTTCGGGCTGAACAATTTCAAAACGCCTGCGGCAGGCAATCCTCCGCAGGCGTTTTTTGTGTTGAAATGATGAGAAAGCAGGTATTCACCCCGCCTGTGCAAAATCCCCATATAAAATTGTGCCGCGGGAGCGGCACACCTTCCCGACAGCCCCGATATCCCCGAAACCAATCCCGATATCCCCGATTCAAAAGCTTTTTCGTTAGAAAGTTCGCCTTTCATCCCAATTTCCGGGTTCTCCATTTCTCGTCCTTCCAAAACATGCTATACTAAAAATAATAAACCTCGTGATAGAAAAGGAGAAAAACCATGAAATTTGCTTTCAATCACAACAATTTCAACGTGCTCGATTTAGAGAAGAGTATCGCTTTCTATGAAGAAGCTCTGGGACTCAAAGTAGTGGGTGAGTACAAAGCTCCGGACGGCTCCTTTATCCTCGCTTACCTGGGAGACGGGGAGACGAAACACCGGCTGGAACTCACATGGCTCAGGGACAGGAAAGACCCCTACAATCTGGGAGACAATGAATTCCACCTGGCCTTCGACGTGGACGATATGGAAGCGGCCCACAGGAAACATCAGGAAATGGGCTGCATCTGCTATGAAAATCCGGCCATGGGCATCTATTTCATCCTTGACCCTGACGGATACTGGATTGAAATCATCCCGGGAGGCAAATGATGGACCCTATCTTTGTAAGAACTGCAAGAGTGATCGGTGAAGAAGGGGTCGACCTCCTTTCTGCGAAAACGGTAGCCGTCTTTGGCATAGGCGGCGTAGGCTCCTATGCGGCAGAAGCCCTCGTACGATCCGGGGTAGGCCACCTCATTTTCATCGATAAAGACGAAGTGGAAGATTCGAACCTGAACCGCCAGCTCGTGGCCGACCGGACGACCATCGGCAGAAACAAGGCGGAAGTCATGGTGGAAAGAGCCCACCGGGTGAATCCCGCCTGTGATGCGAAAGCATATCCTGTATATTACAAGGCAGGAGATGAAGATTTCATTAAAAATCTTCATGCCGATTATATCATCGATGCCATCGACGACGTACCGGCCAAAGTTTCCATTGCCGAAATCTGCTATAAACTGAAAATTCCGCTCATTGCCTCCATGGGCACCGGCAACCGCCTGCGCCCGGAAATGCTGCAGATTGCAGATATCAATAAAACTTCCGTCTGTCACCTGGCAAGGAAGATGAGGAAAGAACTGAAAGACCGGAGGGTCCGCCACCTGACCGTGGTTTACTCCAAAGAACTTCCCCACAAACCCATCGGAGAAGGCCACGCGCCGGGCTCCACCTCCTTCGTGCCGCCTGTTTCCGGCATGATGATGGCAGGCTACGTCGTAAGGAGCCTCCTCAAAGAAAAAAACATCACCTGATTTCTTTGTTTCCGAAAGAAAGGAAATAAAAATGGCAGAAATCCTTCATCCCGACTGGATCACAGTCAAAGACAACGGAATAGACCATGCCGGTTACGACCAGGAATGGTACCCCGAGAAAAGGCAGAAACTGGCCGGCTGCGGCCCCACGGCCGGCAGCATGATGGCTGCCTATATCGAAAGAAAACAGCAGGGAAAAATCGTCGCCACCCGGGATGAAGCCCTCTCCGTCATGCTGGAAATATGGAAATACGCCACACCCCGCATGCACGGCCTCTACAAGACCCGCTGGCTCAAAGAAGGCCTCACGGAATACATGAAAGAGAGAGGACTCAAAGGCAAAGTGGAAGCTCTGCCCATCCCCTCTATCCGGCTGCTCGCCCCGAAACTTCCCAAAGTGGCAGCCTTCATCACCGAAGGCTTAGAGGCCGACTGCCCCATGGGTTTCCTCAACCTCCACTCCGGAGACGAACCCATTCCCTACCACTGGCACTGGATGCCCCTCGTCAAAATCGAAGAAAAAGAAGGGGAATACTACTGCACCCTCTGGGACGAAGGAAAACCCCACGTCTTCAACCTGGGCAGCTGGCTGGCAAAGACGAAATTCGGGGGAGGGTTCGTACGGATTATTGGGTCATGATGATTCCATTTCGGAAATAAAGCCATAAAATGAAACGCCCGTATCGAAAGATGCGGGCGTTTTTGCGTTGAAAGTTATTGGTGAAGCTAGAAATACAGAATAAGCAGGAACATTTATCTTGTATTTAATTTTTCAATGCTATGTGCTTTATGTTGAGCTGTTGTCCAATCATCATAGTGAATAAACGTTGTGGCATTTTTATAATCACCAAATACCGATTCCGGCATGGCACCATAAACAAGAATAATTTGAGGCTCAAGCGTCTCAAGCATGGCTTCAAGACCGGATTTAAAGAAATATTTATCATCTTTATGTTTGATGCATCCATAGGTACCAATAGCAATGATACTGTGCTTTTCAACTCCCAGAAATGCTGCTCTTTCCGGAAGTCTCTTTGTGGTATAGGTATCTTCGGTGCCCCATCGTATTTGAGGAATCACGTAAATGCCATTCTTCTGAAAATAATACCCGATAGCACGATTTCGGTAAATATTTGTGATTTGAACGGACAGTGGAGCGTCACGATAGAGAGAACAATCCGGCGAGATTATGGCACTGAATTTTTTGAAATCATCAATGTAATGCTCCGGATGAATCAGAATATCTGAGAAACAGATGTCTTTCTCAAAAAAACCAATAGCAGCCTGTCGATTGTTGCATTGTCTTCGAAAGGAGAAAGGGATAATCGACGATGGGATAAGAAAGGACTTTGGCCTTTTTATAATTGGAATTTCGAGGATTCCATCAAAATCAGCCCCGGCAACTAATTCTGGATTACATCCATCATCCAATATAGCTTTACGCATCTTCATCTTGTACCTCGTGAATTTCTGGCGGCACGTTGCCAATCCATACAGAAATATCTTTTTTATAACAGGGGCATTTTTTAAGAATCGGAATAGGATTTTTGATTGGGGCCTCTGTTTTAATGATAAAGCAGTGTTTGTTAAATGGGCATTGGGTAGGACAACGATAGGTATATTCTTTTCTCATAGGATCTCCATGTTCATTAGTTCGCTTATTTCTAACAAGAAAACTTGAAAAATCAGGGAATAAATGAATATTCCCACAAAAAGAATTGTATTAAATTTCATAAGGGAAATCAGGGCTTATTGAATAGGAAATGCCTGCCTTACTTAAAGCACGCGCTATACTTTGGATAATTTCAGCTTTATCGGTTAGACTTCCAGTTCCAAATTGAAGGTATTTTTTTGATGCAGGGTAATTACAATGAAACAGACGAGCTGTTACCCGGATCATATCGATAGATGGATTCTCAGTTGGAAACAACTTTATGGAATATTGAATTTTATCAAGGTGAATTGGTGGAATGTAAGTAGTGACTAGATTCCAGTTACATTTGGGACATTTATAGCCACAGGATAAACCTTTTATAAAGTAGACCATTTCTGTTCCACACTTATCGCATTTCATTTTCTTTTACCTCCTTGGGGATAGAAAGTTTTAAATTTTCCTAGTCTATTCAATAATGGTTGTGGAGAACCGTTTACAATATGTCCATCGGCTACTAAATATATTCCGCTTGGCCAAGCCCATAAAAAAGAAGTGGGAGCCTTGACTGGACGATTGAGCTTATTTGCCAAATTTTGGGCGAATCCATTCGGGATTTTTCCTGTGCTGCAAGATAACAAACGTATTGCTCCGTCTTTATATTCTGGATTGGATTTCAGCAATCTTGCTAAAATTCTATGATTAATACTTAAGAGCTTTCCTTTGAATGCTATTTTAATGTCGGTTGGACTGCCATGAGCAATGATATCGTAAAAGCCATTGCTGTCGATATCTTTTCTCCGTTTAATATTTCTTGAAAAATCATCATTCTTTATCATCAGGTCCATACTGCCCGGAGTAGCAGACATACCTCGAGTTTTGCTGTATAATCCGCTGTTTCCGCTGCCCATCAGAATGTACCTCCAATCAGTTTCTCTTTTTGGGAAGTACTTTTTACGATATAAAAGCGCGATGAAACTTTGTAAAACTTATAATTGCTGAACATTGCAAACCTCCAAAATGTAACTGTGAGGTTCTGCAATGCAGCATGTCAGGGCAGCTCTTTTGCAAGTAACCTTATGAAATTAAATCAGAACTGATAAAGTCGTTAATACAACCATATATCATTATCGGTTATTTGATTGATCATCTCCTTAACAGTGTACCCATCTCTGGAAATCATAAGTATATCCTCTGGTTTTTCCACTTCTGTAGTTTCTTTGTAGAATTCACAGAAGGAAAAGACATATTTCCCGTCAAGAGTTCCCTGGGTTATGGAGTATTCCTTTCCATGAAAATTAAATTCAATTTCATGACCATGCTTAAGATAATCGATGAGTTGTTCCTGCGTCATTTTTTTATTGCTCCTTCTGTTTCCAATCTGGTCAAAGTTCCGTCTTCATTTTTTATCCACTTATGTTCATGGGGGACATTGGGGTGTAATTTCGCATTCCCGTGATTGGTATAATCGATATCAAGATAAGGTTTTCCATCTTCACCATAATATCTTTCTTGAGTTAGACTGTCATTTTTTGTGATTCTTAATACAGAATTGGGAATTCCGGTAAATGAAATATGGTGTGAATCTGTTTCATTTGATACAGTGTCTACTTTTTTTATTGACGCTGAACCGGCAGAATTATAATCTTTTCCGTTTACCGGTTTATTTTGCTTATTATTTAATGAATTGTCTGCACCCCGTGTCTTTTGATATAATCCGCTTCTGCCGCTGCCCATTAGGAAGCACCTCTCATGAGAAAATGCATTTTGCAGAAGGAATTGTAGTTGCCAGTGTAATAGGATTGTTTGTGATGCTTTGGGATTTGATGCATTGAGATACCTCCATAAAAGAAAGGGATTCTGCAATGCAGCATGTCAGGGCAGCTCTTTTGCAAGTAACCTTATGAAATTGTAAATATCAGGAAGCGAGGCCCAGGTTTTTCAGGCGATACATCATGGCACTATTGGAAACGCTGAATTCCATGGCCATCTGCGCGATGATAGCTTTTGATTGTGGATCTTCCAGGTATAAATGCCCCTGGCTTCCATTGAATTGAGTAAGAATGCGTTCAGTGAGATCTTCCGGCATAAGGAAAGCAGCAGCACAGTAGTTGGCCTGGTGTTCGCATATTTCCAAAGAAGTTCGCCGGCGGAACTGACCATTCAGGGCTGATGCTGTCGAAGTATGAGTGTAATCCGGGTTACTATGGGCAAAGCATCTTTTGTGAAGGACCTGATGGAAAACTTCGTGCATTACCGTGAAATTCTCCCGTCCCCGGTATGGTTCTTCTGTGAGCGTACTGTCTATCAGAATAGTGCCTTTGTCAAGTGCAATGGTGAGTGGCTTCATACCGGGCTCATAATAAGGTTTAGGCCACACATACAGATAGCCATCTTTGAAAGCGGTCAATCCCAGGATGCTTTGATCCGGAGTGATGTATTTCCAGTCATAAGGTGCATTCAGGCAATTTTCGATAACTGCATATACATCGATAGGCTTAGCTTTATAAAGCCTTTCCGGGTCAAATCTTTTTAACAAATCTACTGCTTTTTCTTCCAATTGCCGACGAGTGTAATTGTAGTGAATCAATGATCAGAGTTCTCCTTTCGTTTACCCTCAAGCATTTCGATGACTTTCTGCCATTCCTTTTCTCCGGCTCCCTGATCTCTTGCCATGCGCAGTGCGACACGGACCTTATCATTTCCCATGATGTAATCCGGCAAATCGGGGGAGACAGAATTTTCCCTTTCTTCACCGGCCAGATCATACATTTGATGAGCCTCATCAGAATTCAGGTCCAGAATACGTACAAGCTCATCCAGCCTGTCTTTCTGAGGCGGATAGCGATGGCCTTTTTCGATATCACTCATAAAAGCCGGAGCAATATCAAGGGCCTTAGCCAGCCCACGCAGAGTCATTCCTTTTGCTTTTCGCTTTTGCTCAATAAATTTTCCAAAATTGCCAGTCATGATTTCTTCCTCCTTAAGTAAGCTTGTTCGCGAATTAGATTACAAATAAATCGTAGCATGACAGAAAATAAAAGTCAATACCATGTTCGCAAAAATCTTACATTCGTTTACTTGAAGCATTTTGCCGATTATAATAGAGATAGATTTTTAAAAGGAATCATTTAATAAAAGGATTGATACAGGGGGAAAACATGGACAATACAAATTTCGGGCAGCTGGTTTCATTTATCTTCGGCATTGCCAATGACTGCCTGGTGGATGTATATGACGTTGGGGATTACCGTAAAATCATTCTTCCCATGATGGTCATCCGTCGTTTTGATGCCGTTTTGGAACCGACGAAAAATGAAGTACTTTCCATGAAGAAAATGCTCGATGCAGCAGGAATAACTGACCAGGATGAAGCTCTTTGCCATGCTGCAAAAGAAGCTTTCTGCAACAGCTCTCCCTATACACTTTCAGATTTAAAGGATCGGACCAGCCAGCAGCAGCTCAAATCCGATTTCATCCTTTACCTGGATGGATTTTCAAAAAATGTACAGGATATCATTAATAAATTTGAATTCCGGAAGCAAATTGATAAACTGTCGGAGCATGATATCCTGGGCCTTCTGATTTCCAAATTTACCGATTCCTCCATCAACCTTTCCAGTCGTCTGGTAACAAATGCTGCCGGAGTGAAATTGCCGGCTCTTGACAATCACACCATGGGCACGGTATTCGAAGAAGTCATCCGTCGGTTCAATGAAGAAACAAATGTCACCGATGCAGGGCGTCACTTTACGCCGAGGGATATTGTCGAATTGATTACGGATCTGGCTTTTGTGCCGGTGCAGGATAAAATACAGAGCACCACGTACCGTATTTATGATGGAGCCTGTGGCACAGGGGGTATGCTGACTGTGGCAGAAGGCCGGATTCAGGAACTGGCCCAAATGCGGGGAAAAGACGTTTCCATTCATTTATACGGTCAGGAAGTGGCTGATGAGACGTATGCCATTGCTAAAAGCGATATGCTTGTAAAAGGCGAAGGGACTCAGGCGGATAATATATACTTTGGCTCTACCATCTCCCAAGACGCCCTCTCCGGGGAAACTTTTGATTTCATGCTTTCCAATCCGCCTTTTGGCACTCCATGGAAAACCGATTTAAAAATCTGGGGTGATATCAAGAAAAATGAAATTACCGACGAACGATTCATAATTCAGGACCAGGGGGAAGAAGTCTCTCTCCTGCCGGATATCGGGGATGCCCAGATGCTTTTCCTGGCGAATAATATCAGCAAAATGAAAAATAATACAGAGTTGGGCAGCCGGATCGTGGAAGTCCATAATGGCTCTTCTCTTTTCAATGGGAAAGCCGGGCAGGGACCTTCCAATCTGCGTCAGTATATCATCGAGCATGACTTACTGGAATGTATAGTCGCCCTTCCGGAGAAAATGTTTTACAATACCGGCATCGGTACCTATCTATGGGTCCTTTCCAACAGGAAAGAAGAGCGGAGGAAAGGAAAAGTCCAGCTCATCGATGCCACATCCTTCAAATCACCCCTTCGGAAAAACCTGGGTGAAAAGAATACGGAAATCACACCGGCCATCAGAGAAAAAATCCTGAAACTCTATGAAGACTATGAAGAAGCGGACCGGGAGTACAGCCGCGTATTCCCCAATAGTGAATTCGGATACTGGGAAGTGCCGGTCTACCAGCCCAGGCTGGACGAAGAAGGAAAACCAATCCTCGATAAGAAAGGGAATCCTGTGAAACCGGATGTGGATAAGGAAATCGTCCCTTTTACCTATGAAGGCGGTATCGAAGCCTTCTTTGAAAATGAAGTGAAACCCTATGCGCCATTAAGCTATCTGAAACCGGGGACGGAAAAGACAGGTTATGAGCTGTCCTTCACGAAATACTTCTATAAACCGGTGCAGCTGAGGACATTGGAAGAAATCAGGAAGGATATTTTAGTAGTAGAGGAAGAAACAAATTACCTTGTTAAGGAAATTTTAGGAGAATAAACATGTTACGGTCGTATGGTTCGTATCAGGAAAGTTTTGTCCCTTGGCTGAGAAGAATACCTTCTCATTGGAAATGGGTGCGTAATGGGGCAATATTTGATTATCATCAAGACCTCATTGGAAAAGATTTTTCTCAATTTCAATTGCTTTCATTAACAACTGAAGGAGTAAAAGAAAAAGAAATAGAGAATGTTAAGGGGAAAGTGCCAGCTTCCTATGAGAGCTATCAAAAAGTCTATCCTGGAGATATGATATTCTGTTTATTTGATTTGGATGTTTCTGCTGTTTTTGCGGGGAATTCACAATATTATGGGATGATAACATCCGCATATGATGTTGCAACTCCTAAAAAGTCATTTAATGCAGCATATCTAAAATATTGGTTTCAGTCCGTATTCGTAGGGAGATATTATAAAATTTATGCAAAGTCAGTTCGTTTTACAATAAAGTGGGATAATTTCAAATCAATAAAAAGCCCAGTCCCTCCTCTTGAAGAGCAGGACCAGATTGTCCGTTATCTGGACTGGCAGGTTTCCCATATCGATCGGCTGATTCAGGGGTACCGGCGGGAAATCGAACTGTTGGAAGAGGAGAAAGAAACGCTCATCAATCAGGCGGTTTCCAGGGGAATCGATCATAGACCTTTGAAACCAAGCACAGTCAGCTGGATGCCTGAAATTCCTGAAAATTGGAAAATGATTTATGCAAAAAAACTTTTTCAGGAACGAAAAGATAAAGCATTTGCGGAGGATGAGCAATTAACATCATCACAAAAGTATGGGATTATTTCTCAAAAGAAGTTTATGGATTTAGAGGGCAGGAGAGTTACCATCGTTCTGAAAGGGAATGATATACTGAAACATGTTGGAAAAGGGGATTTCGTAATCAGTATGCGCAGCTTTCAGGGGGGATTGGAATTCAGTGATGTGGAAGGTAAGATTAGCTCTGCCTATGTAATGCTTATTCCCCGAGAAGGGAAAGTATGCAATGATTATTTCAAGTATCTTTTCAAATCAAAGTTGTATATAAAAGCATTACAGGGAACTTCGGATTTGGTCCGTGATGGACAGGCATTGCGGTATGCTAATTTCGCAAAGGTTTCGTTACCGGAAATTTCCTATGAGGAACAGGCCAGAATCGCTGCATATATTCAAAAAAATACCTATGAGATTGATAAATTAATCCCTTTGTTTAAACAGAAAATGAATTTACTCAAGGAGTATCGTATCCGGCTGATTTCTGATGTCGTAACCGGGCAGATGGATGTGCGGGGAGTTCGGGTGCCGGATGAGGGGAAATGATTCGGTTATTTCCCTTATGTGATGGATGAAACGGAGGCGGAGTCATGCCGACGAATGTGAAGGAAAATGGTTTGGAATCATTGATTGTCCAGAGTCTGGTGAATGACTGTCACTATGAGCAGGGGACGAATCAGGACTATAACGTGGTCTATGCCATTGATGAGGAAAGGCTTTTCCGTTTTTTGCGGACTACACAGAAAGAGAAGATGGAAGCCCTTCATATCCTGGATAATCCACTGGAGAAGGACCGCTTCCTGAAGCAGCTGGATAGAAAGCTGAAGACGGACGGTGTGATTTCCATCCTGCGGAAAGGAATGAAGTACAAGCATCTGACGTTGGAAATGTTCTATGTCCGCCCTTCTGCGGAAAATCCCAAAGCGGCAGAGTTTTATAGAAAAAACATATTCAGCGTGACTAGACAGCTGCAGTATTCGAAAGAGAATGCCCGTCTGGCGCTGGATGTGGCTCTTTTCCTGAATGGCCTTCCCATCATCACTATGGAACTAAAGAATCAGTTGACCTGCCAGAATTATAAGGATGCGATTCATCAGTACAGGATGGACCGGTCGCCGAAGGAAAAACTTTTTGCCTTCAAGCGCTGCATGGTTCATTTTGCTGTAGATGACAATGAAATATGGATGTGCACGCAGCTTAGGGGAGAAAAGTCCTGGTTCCTGCCATTTAACAAAGGCTATCACGATGGGGCAGGAAATCCGCCGAATCCGGAGGGATTGAAAACTGATTATCTGTGGAAGGACATCCTGACGAAAGATGAGCTTTCCAATATTATTGAAAACTATGCCCAGGTTATTGCAGAAAAAGATGAAGATACCGGAAAAACAACCTATAAGCAGATTTTCCCACGGTACCATCAGTTAAAGGTGGTTATTTCCCTTCTGGCTGATGCAAAGCGGGATGGGGTGGGGCACAGATACCTTATACAACATTCAGCGGGTTCCGGGAAATCGAATTCCATTGCCTGGCTTGCTCATCAGCTGGTAACTTTAAAGGATAATAAAAATCTGCCCATTTTTGATACGGTGATTGTTGTAACGGACCGCATCAATCTGGATAAGCAGATCAAGAATACGATTCGCCAGTTTATGCAGGTTTCCTCTACGGTGGGGTGGGCGAAAAGCAGCGGTGAGCTTCGAAAGCTTCTTGAAGACGGTAAAAAAGTCATTATCACTATCGTTCATAAATTTCAGTTTATTCTGGAAGATATTTCCGATACCTATAGGAATCGTCATTTTGCCATCCTGATTGATGAGGCTCATTCCAGTCAGAATGGAAGCCTGGCTGCCAAGATGAATCTGGTATTGTCCGGTTCTATACTTGATGATGAGGATGATCTGGAAGATAAGATCAATACCATTATTGAAGGCCGCAGAATGGTAAAAAATGCAAGTTACTTCGCCTTTACCGCTACCCCAAAGAATAAAACGCTGGAAATGTTTGGGAAAAAAGTGAGTGAACCGGATGGGACAGTCCATTTCGAGCCTCATTACATTTATACGATGCGGCAGGCTATAGAAGAAGGATTTATCCTGGATGTGCTGCAATACTATACGCCGGTAAAAAGTTATTACAAACTGGCGAAGACGGTTGCGGATGACCCTGAATTTGACAAGAAAAAAGCCCAGGCCATTCTCCATTATTATGTAGAGTCTAATGAGTATGCCATCCATGAAAAAGCAGCCATCATGGTCGAGCATTTTCTTTCCCAGGTAATCGGGCATGCTAAAATTGGCGGCCAGGCGCGAGCTATGGTCATCGCAAGCAGTATCCGGCGGGCAGTGACTTATTATCATGCGATTTCCGAATTACTTAAAGAACATCATAGTCCTTATAAGGCAATCATAGCATTCTCCGGGACAACAAGAGATGGCGGTCGTGATGTATCCGAAGCAGATTTAAATGGTTTCCCCAGCGGAAGTATAGAGAAAATGTTCAAGCATGATCCTTACAGGATTCTGGTGGCAGCCAATAAATTCCAGACCGGATTTGATGAACCTCTTCTTCATACCATGTATGTGGACAAGGGACTTTCAGATATTAAGGCAGTCCAGACGTTATCGCGTCTCAACAGGAGCTGTCCGGGGAAAAAGGATACTTTTATTCTGGATTTTGTAAATGATCCGGAAATAATCAGGCAGGCTTTTAATCGATATTACAAAACTACTATCCTATCAGGTGAAACTGATGTCAATAAACTGAATGACCTGATGGATACCATGGAATCTATTCAGGTCTATACCAGTGAAGATGTCAATCGATTTGTGGAATTATATCTGAATGATGTGCCAAGAGAACAGCTGGATCCTATATTAGATCATTGTACGGATGTGTATAAAGGGTTGATTATGGAGGAGCAGATTGAATTCAAGAGTACTGCAAAAGCTTTCGTTAGAACGTATAATTTCCTTGCGTCCATTCTTCCCTATGGCTCATCAGCATGGGAAAAGCTTTCCATATTTCTCAAGCTCCTTCTGCCAAAACTGCCTTCACCAAGAGGTGAAGATGGTACGATCGATCTACTTCAGGATGTAGATCTGGAAAGTTATCGGGCAGAAGCGAAAGAGACCATGCGCATTCAGCTTGATAACGAAAATGGAAGGATTGATCCTATTCCGGTTGGAACAGACGTGGGGATAGATGTGCCGGAAATGGATACGCTGACCCATATTCTTGATGAATTCCATGAACGTTTCGGTAATATTGCCTGGACTGATGAGGATAAGATTAAAAAGCAGATTGCCGAACTGCCTGAAATCGTTAAAAAGGATAAGCGATATCAGAATGCAATGAAGTATTCCGATGCGCAGAATGCCAAGGATGAAAGTGACAGAGCTACAAATGAGGCCATTCTTTCTTCCATGAACAGTGGAATCGAACTGTACCGTGAAGTTCAGAATAACGAATCTCTCAGGAATTGGATTCTTAAAATGGTTTTTGATATGACTTATAAAAAAGAATCAGAGCATGTGCAGGAATATCCAACTCCCGAAGGAAAATCAAAACTGAAAGCTGCTGATGCTCCTTCAGAGTACCGATGAATCAATCTATTTTGTCCATATAATAATATGGGTCCCGACCTCTTCTGGCTCGGGACCTTTTGAATTTGTGGAAATAATATTATTGTCCAGTTAAATATTTCCATTCGTCCATCTGACGCGAATCCTCCGATAACTGTTAATTTTAAATAAATAGACAAAAAGTCAAAATTTATATTAGCACTCACTTGACATGAGTGCTAATTGTGATATAATGATAATCGTAAGGAAGATAAGACTTCCAAAGAAAATGAATTTTGAAAAGAGGTACTATATATGAGAAGCTTGATTCCATTTGAAGGACTTTTTGGTGATACTGTACTGGACGATTTCTTTAACAATGCCCCTGTCGGCTACCAGGAATACAAAGGCCTGCCGAAGGTGGATATCGAGGATTTCAAGGATCGTTATGAAGTGACCTGCGATATGCCGGGGTTCAAGAAGGACGAGGTCCATGTAACCTATGAAAACGGCGTCCTTTCCATTTCCGCAAAGAAATCCACGGAAGATGATGGAAAAGAACACAATTATATCCGCCGCGAAAGAATGACCACCACCTTCCAGCGCCAGTTCGCTGTGAAAGATATCGAAGAAACTGAGATTTCCGCAGCCCTCAATGATGGTGTCCTCACCATTAAACTGCCGAAGAAGGATCTCACCATTCAGAAAGCCGCTCATCACATCGAGATCGGCTGAATCCATGGGTTTTCCCATGTTCATCTGATACCCTCTCCCCTCGGGCGGCCCTGCCGCCCACGACAATCAGTCTTAATGACTTGATCCATACATAAATTTCCTTCCTGAACGAAAGCCCTGCGAAAGCAGGGTTTTCGTTGTTTTCTGTGATAAAATAAGGAAAGAGAGGATGAACGGAGGTCATTATGAAAAAAGCACTGGTTATTACCCTTCTGGCAGCAGCCCTTACCATTCCGCCGGCTGCGCCTTCCTATACCGTAGAGGCCTTTGGCGGATCATCCATTCTCGGCAGTATTTTCAAAAAAGCCATCAGCCATTCCAGGAAAAGCAGCTCCGGCAGTTCCGCAGGAAGGCAAACGACCACTTCCGGCAGCAAAAAGCAGAAATATAAAAATGCTATGGGCGCCCTGGAAAATCTCCAGTGGGTAGGCGTGACGAAAAGCTCCGGCGGGGAAACTTATTTCGACCAGGATACCATGAATGACCGGATGGTGAATGGGGAGCGGAGAGTCACGGCCACCATGAAAAATGAATTTACAAAGGCCGGGGCAAAGGCAGTTGCAAAAGATTCAGACGAGGAACTGGATGACGATGATGTGTCCTACAGCCTTTATCTGGTGGATTTTGGTGAAAAAGACTGCTTCGTGGCCAGCCATGTGACCTATTATGATAAAAAAGGAAAGAAACTGATCGACCGCAAAGCCGGAGAAGCCTATGTGGACGTGACCAGCATGGATTACGGCAAACCCTATACAGAGGGAAGCGTCGTGAAAACCATGAAGGAACGGGTCTTCACCTATGCGGACCGGGTGAAGTCCGAAGAAGAACAGCATGCGAAGGAGCAGGCCGAGGCAGACGGAGTGAAGCAGTAATTTTCGTTCTGAGAAACATGGGCATGTAAGGCGTATGACAATAAAAGGGGAAAGGAAAAAGAGATAAGGGAAAAGGGAAGGTGCGGCGCAAATTCATAGGCGCCGCATTTTATATTGGGGAAATATGGTGCGAATGACTTTTGAATCGGGGGTGTCGGGATTCTCGGGATTTTCGGGAAGGTGGCGGCCTGATGGCCGCAGAGTATTTATGGGGGATGTAAACAGACGAGTGTGAAATACCCGTACACGTCGAAAAGTTCAAGGCTCCCCGGGTCTGGGGAGCTGGGCGAAGCGGACTGAGGGGTCGTACTACCGGTCAAGGTCGAAAATGAAGGAAATCGCAAAAGCGTCAAGTTTCACGGGGAAATGAATGCGGGAGAAGGGAGCAGCATTTCCTTTTGCAGGTACTGACCGGGCTCTTTCCCGGTGGCACAATGTAGAAAGAGTTCTATTTCTAAAAAGGGGGAAATATGCTGCATTTCAAACGTCTTGCCATAGGAGCTTCGCTTCTCCTGGCTTTTTCACTTCTGCCTGCTTCCGGTGAGGCGACCAACATTCATCTTCTCATGCAGCGGCAGACCATGGAGGCTTCGATGGATCCCGGAGGTTTCAAATGACCTTTTCTGGGGAGAAACGCTGGAAGAGGTAAAAAGCAGGTATCCGGTCTCCTTTATCGGTTATAATCCTGGAGACGCTGAATACGGGATCGATATGAGGAAGGCTTCGGGGTGGAAGTTTAAAGGACTTCAATTGGCAATCGCTTTTTTAAGACTGATCAATTGGCATGTGTCATCATTAGCTCTACCACTTCTCCGGAAGAATTAAGAAAGTCTTTTGAAAAGATCTATGGCAGGCCCTATATCACCGAAGAGGGGGAAAAATACTGGATTGGTCCCAGGACCTGGATCCATATCACCCCGGAACATAGGAAATCATTTTCTTCCCTGAAGAGCAGCATTGTCTTTGAATCCATATCCCTGATCGGGGGATGCCGGGAAATTCCCGAAAAAGAGGATCCCCGGGGCTTTGACGATCTCCGCTGGGGAGAATCGCCTGAAGAAGTAAAGGCGAAACATCCGCTGCAGTCAGTCACCCATAAAAAGGGATGGGACCAGTATATTTTCACCATTCCGGACGTAAAGAACGCTTTATTCCTGAAAGGCCGCGCATTCGGGGCCCTGAAATTCCGGGATGGAAAACTGGGGTATGTGGAAATCCTGCGGGAGGAAAGCACGCTCGAACTCATTGCGGAAATGAAGAAACAGTATGGCCCGCCGGCCCATAGGGATAAAGATTTCTACCTCTGGCAGGGACCTTACACCCTGATTTACATCTGCCCCTCCCGCATTCAGGAACTGCCCGCCGTCAAGTCAAGAATCCTCCTCGTCCCCAAGACAATCGGTTCCGTCTGGAAACTGCCGGAATGAATACCCAATCTTCCGCCAGCTTCCCATCTAAAAACTAAATGCTAATGGCTAACCGCTAAGCAATAAAAACTAACCACTAACCACTAAAATCCATTTGTCATTCCTCATTTTTCTAAGGTATAATAAAACCATGAATTGACTGTTGTTCAAAAGGAGGAACCTTATGTTTAAGAAAATAGCTGCCGCAGCTCTCCTTGCTGCCGCTCTTCCCTGCATGGCCATGGCTGCCAAACCGGTAACTTCGGAAAAAATGCTCAATGATTATGACCGGTTCTATGTAGTTTATGTGGATGATGATGAACGGATTTATGCGGACAATGATACGATCGAGAGAGATCCGGCCTCTGCCGGCATGCTTCCCATCATCCGCGCCACCCTCTATGCGGAAGTATATAAAGACCCGCTGACCTATCCGGACTACGGCAATTACAATATGGTGGACCATATACTCCAGCTCGACTGCGCCGTAGGCGCAGACCAGTTCGGGCAGGATATCAAGTACAAAATCCTGAACAAAGTCGTAGGCGCCTATACGCCCGATGGCAAACCTCTCGCCTATAATGGAAATCACAAAGACACCGCCGACGAAGCAGAAGAAATCTACATGTCCCTCTACCGGGTTTCCAAAGGCGGCACCGGCTGGTAAAAAGCCCTCGGGCGAATCACTGAAACCTGCCCGCACAAGTGCTTCTCAAGTCCAAGTCGTCCCGGCAGGCCAAACGAATACCCAAAAGCCGCTCGCACAAGTGCCTCTGAGGTTCAAGTCGGTCCGGCAGGCCACACGAATACCAGAAAGCCGCCCGCACAAGTGCCTCTAAACCTCAAGTCGGAAGGGCAGGCCATACGAATACCAGAAAACCGCCCGCACAAGTGCCTCTCAAGTCCAAGTCGAAAAGGCAAGCCAAACGAATACCTAAAAGCTGCCCGCACGAGTGCCTCTAAACCTCAAGTCGAACAGGCAGGCCAAACGAATACCAGAAAGCCGCTCGCACGAGTGCCTCTGCGGTTCAAGTCGAAGAGAAGGGCCAAACGAATACGAAAAAGCCGCTCGCACGAGTGCCTCTAAACCTCAAGTCGGAAGGGCGGGCCAGACGAATACGAAAAAGCCGCCCGCACCAAAGCCTCTAACCTTCAAGTCGAAAAGAGAGGCAGCCCAACTATATCTTGTTTCAAAAACTGTTCGCATTCTACGAGAAAAAGTATTATAATAAAGGAACAGAAAAATAATTGAGCGATGGAGCCAATCCCCTTTGAAAGGGGTATTGGCTCTTTTTTTATTTTTTACGGGATTTTTCGTGACTTCAGGGGGATAGTGCTTATGCAGCTTTATATAGCAGGAGGATGCGGCGATGAAGGCAGGAACTGCTTCTACGTGGAAGGGGACCGTCATGCTTTTATTGTCGATGCCGGTACCTCCACCGATGGGCAGGACCGGCTGCCGGACCTGACTCCTGAGCAGATCCGCCGGGCGGAGTACCTTTTCATCACCCATTCCCACAGGGATCATACCGGTGCTCTTGAATATGTCATTACCCATGGTTTTGACGGGCCTGTGCTCATGAGCAACCAGACCTACCGTCAGCTTGTTTATAAACCTGAAAATACAATGATTCTCGATTCCACCGCACCGGAACTGGAGCTGGAACCGGGCTTTTCCCTGCACTGGGGGCGCACGGGCCATTGTGCCGGGGCCGTATGGTACCAGATTTTTGTGGAAGGACGGACCCTTTTCTTTTCCGGTGATTACCGGGAGAATGATACATTCTACCGTTGCGACCGGGTGCGGAACCTGGAAGCGGATATGGCAGTCATCGATGCAGCGTACAGCCTGAAAGAAAGGGGAGCTGACCTTCGCAGGAAAGTGGCGGAAACAGCAAAGGGGCTTCTCGGGGAGGACTGCTCCCTTCTCATGCCCGTGCCCCATTTTGGCCGCGGCCTTTCCATGGGCTACTATTTCTACCAGCTTTTCGGTGAAAACCATCCGGTCTATATGGATGATAAAATATACGACAACTGGGAGAAACTGGGCCATCGCAAATATTTCGTCCATGAAGAAATCACGGAGCTCCCTTATTCCATCTTCCACCGGTGGGACAAAAAGACCGTGGAAAAAGGAAATATTTATTTCCTGGCCGATGCCCAGCTTGTCCGGGCATCCAGCAGGAAGCTCATTGAAACTCACAAAGACCTCTCCGTGCTTCTGACCGGAAGCATTCACGGCTACGGCCGGGCAAAAGGGTTTTATGATTCGGGCCGCGCGAAGTTTGCTCTCTGGCCCAATCATCTCACCTGGCAGGAAATGGAAGACCTCCGTCTCAGGAATCACTTTTCCCGGGTCCTGCCCTTCCATAACCGCCAGGTCAAACCGGAGTCGGATCTAGTGATTTTCTGAGAGATCACGTTTCAGACGTTTTTTAGCTTTATGTGGTTTGGCTTTTGAACCGGGGCTGCCGGGGGTCCCGGGAATCTCGGGGCTATCGGGAAGGTGGCGCCCTTCAGGCGCAGAGATATATTTTACTTTTGGCTCTCATTTCCGGTAAGAATAAAGAAATCCGCTTCTGATTTTGAGGCGGACTTCTTTCATTGTTTGCTATGAATCACTGATGGATGACGACCAGATTTAAAATGCCGGCCGTCTCATCCTATTGGTTCATTTTAATTCAATCAAAATTTTCAGAAGTCTCTCTTTTTATGAATATGATATAATATATAAGGAAATGATTCCCCGAATTTGATTCTGAAAGGTGGGGGTTATATGTTGACGTACAAAAAGATTCTGGTGCCTTATGATGGATCTGAACATGCAAAGAAGGCACTGGCCCAGGCAGTGGATATTGCGGCCGCCGGAGAGAATACGCAGATTTTCATCGCCTCTGTGTGCAATATGGTTTCTGCCATGAGCAATTTCGATCAGGTATCCATTGCGGAAGGAGTCCTGACCACAAAGCTCTCGGAAGACCTGGAGGCACAGTGCAAGAGCGACCTCAAGGAAGCTGCTTCCGTCATGCCTGAAGGAATCGGACATGAAGAACTTTACGAAGTGGGTTCTCCGGGACCGGTCCTTTTGAATATGGCAGAAGAACACGGCATCGACCTCATCGTCATGGGAAGCCGGGGACTTGGACCGCTCAAGGGCATCTTCATGGGCTCCGTATCCAGCTACCTCGTCAGCCGGGCTAAATGTCCTGTACTGATTGTGAAATAAAGATTGAAGAACCGGTTGTGCATACAATCGGTTCTTTTTTTGGGAGGAAAAGTGATCAGTTCGCGGTCATCCGTATAAGTGAAATTACTTTTGAATCGGGAATCACGGGAATCACGGGAATTTCGGGAAACTCGGGAAGGTGGCCGCCAAATTTACAGGGCGGCCATTTTATATTTCTCTGCACGATCCATTCAAGTCACATTTGAGGAAACCGCAAAGCGTGCTGCCGGGCACCACCTTTCCAAGCTTGGAAAGGTGGCTGCGAAGCAGCCGGAAAGGTTGTTCAATCAGACAAGGCACATATGAGACTAACTGAGGAAAGAATCACAGGACAAATGAGGAAATCGGAAAGCAGTCAGGCTTCCCCCGGGGGAAGCTGGCCCGAAGGGCCTGTAAGGGCAGGAATGAAATCTTTTCGAAAGGATTCCCACAGGTTTGTGCAAAGTCCCATATAAAATCGTGCCGCATCAGCCCCGCACCTTCCCGAAAGCCCCGAGATTCCCGACAACCCCGATACCCCCGACACAAAAGCTTTCCGGCATAGAAGTTTCCCTTCCAAATTCAGCCCCGTACAAAAACAAAATATAGCTTTTTCCCTTCCCATTGTATAGAATAATAAGAGAAAAATAAGATTCAATTTTTGCCTTTTATCTATGAATACAAATTGGGGAACTGATGGGAGAATATATGAAAAAGCGCGCCATATGAATTGACGCGCGCCACTGCCCCGAAATCCGAAATCCGAAGTCCCAAATCCGAATTCTCTTACGTCAGGCAGCAGGTTTGGGAATACAATTAAAAATGATACTACAACAGGATGTGATACCATGTCTAATCGTCGATGGCTGAAGGAGGAAGTTCCCCGGTGGGTGGAAGACCGGGTGATTTCCGAGGAAGCCGGAAAGAAGATTCTTTCCCGGTATAAAGGTGCCAATATAGCGGCTTATAAGGAAGCCTTTTTTATTCTGGCCATAGTCTGCATTATTGGAGGGATTTTCTTCCTCTGCGCCAGCCTCTGGAGCAGGCTTACCCAGGATGAACGGTTCCTGCTGGGCCTTGTTCCCATGGCTATTTCCTTCCTCATCATGCTTGCCGTAGTGCTGGTGGATGAAAAGATACCGGACCCGGTGGAAATGGAAGAGGAGGAAGTGCCGGAGGCCGACGAACTCCTTTCCGATTCGGAAACGCCCAGGCTTCCGAAAAAGAAGAAAACCACCTGGCATCACAAAGTGCCTGTCTTCATCCGGGAAGCAGCGGCCACCTTTCACGGGGTATGCATGCTGGGCGGTTTCTGGGTGGTATCCGATTCCTTTAAACTGACCAGTGATGCGTATTCCGGCCTGGCCCTCTCAGGCCTTCTGCTCTTCCTGCTCACCCTGGTGACCCGTTCGGCAGGCATGGGGATTCTTTACATGCTTGTGTCCGTGGGACTTTTCTATGCGGACCCCCTGCGCAGCTGGCCGAGCCTCCTTTCCTGGATTTACATGTTCCTGGCTCTCGGCTTCCTCGGATTTATGCTGAGGGAACACCGGGACCGGGCAGTGGTATGCTATTCCTGGGTATGGGCTGTGGGGACCCTTCTCCTCATATTCTGGAGCGCAGGAAATATGCTCTGGCAGACGATTTTCTTCTCTCTCGCCGCTTCCCTTACCTGGATGGCAGGGACTCTTTTCCGCTCCTACGGCCTTGGCGCTGATGCGCTCCGTTTCTTCGGGGGCATTGCGGTCTTTGCGGTATTGCTGGAAGGTTCCTACGGAACCGTCTGGGCGGATATTACAGGAAGTTATGCTCTCTGGTTTATTTTCCTTCTCTTCCTTGCGGCGGACGGAGTGCTTCTGACGCGCATCGCAAAGAAGAAAGAATGGCTCTCTGCCCTGGCAGGTCTCACGCCTTTCATCCTGGGCCTTTCCGCACTTGTTTCCATTGTGGAAACGACGGGCGCTATCTCTGCCATGATTGTTTCCATTTATGCAGCGATCCTTGGGGTGGGAGTCATCGGGAGAGGTTTCCAGATGGACCGGCCCATGCAGAGCTGGTGCGGCGTGCTGCTCCTCGTGGGAGATGGAGCCATCCGCGTACTGGATTCCGCCCTTTCCTTTTCACAGAGAGGTCTCTTTTTCCTCGGAATCGGTGCGGCAGCCGCCTTTATTTCCTGGATTTTCTATATAACCACAAGGCATAAAGGAAAGAAACCCGCCCACCGTCAGACGTTACCGGCAGAAGAGGAGGGAGACAAATGATGCGTAAAAAATTTGCACTTATCCTTCTCATCATCGTCTTCGCACTGGAAGCAATCACTGTTTTCTGGATTCGCGGCGATTACCGGTCGGTCATGCTGGACGGGGCTGAATACGAAGTGCCGGCAGCCATCGATTTCAAAGGCGATTTCTATGGAAGAAATTATCTTCCTGTCTATATTCCGCTCACGGAAGCTCCCTGGAAAGGTTTCGTCACCCCGGACGTGGGGGAGGAAATTTACCTTTCCTTTGATAAGAATAAAGAAGGTCTCCTGGAAATTACCGGCGCTTCCAACCAGAAACCGGGAGGCATGTACATCACTACCCGGGTCATTTCTGAAAATAACGGAATGGTACAGTTCAAATTCCCGGCCCATCGCCTCTACATGAATCCGGACCAGCTCAAAAAACTGGCGGTGGTGGAACTGTCCGAACGGGTCCAGGTGAAAGACGAACAGACCAAAAAAGTGGAAACCCGCCAGAAAAATGAACTCACTGCCCTCATCCATATCCGGGACGGCCGGGTGGCTATTTCCAAAGTCCTGGCCAGCGGCCAGCCCATCGAGCAGACCTTCACCACCGTCGGCAGAAACCTCTCCGTCCGCTACGCCAGAAGCGGCGCAGAAAAAGACAAGTACTATGTGAAAGAAAAAGACGATAAACCGGATACTGAGAAGGACAGCCAGAAGGCGGATAGTGAGAAAAATTAGCAGTTAGCCCGGAACTTTGCAGATAAAACGGTTGAAGCTCATGGCTCATGGCTGATTGGGCCCCATTACCTATTAGCCATTAGCTATTACCTGTTATCGATTCACGGACCACGAATCACGGACCACGAATCACGGACCACGAATCACGAATCACGGACCGTGGACCACGAACAACGAACAACGAACAACGAATCACGAACAACGAATCACGAATCACGAACAGCACTTTCATCGAAATACTACTACGTCGGGAGGTATGATAGAAAATGTACATTATTCTCATGCGTCACGGGGAAGCGGTTCCCCAGGAAGAGGGAATGACGAATAAGGAAAGGAAACTCACGCCGAAAGGTATGCGCCAGGCGAGAAAGACCGCCCGGATCCTCAGCCGTTTCCTGAAAGATAAATCCATCCGCATCTATACCTCTCCCTATACCCGCACCCGGCAGACCGCAGGCATTCTGGCAGAAGAATGTTTTGCCGAGGAAATCCATACGGCCGAGGAACTGCTCCAGCCGAACTGGAAGATTCTAAGAAATCATCTCATTACCGACGGGGCACCGATTGCCCTTGTTTCCCATCATCCCTTCCTGCAGTCCTATCTCCTCTCCACCTGCAGCGCAGCCATCAAATTCGACCTGGCAGGTATTGCGGTCATTGACTATGATCTCACCTGGAATACAGGACGCCTGGTGGGCTATTTCACGAGCGGTCTGAAACAGCTGAAGAAGGAGGAAAAATGATTCCCGTACTGACCATTGCAGGCTCCGATTCCTCCGGCGGGGCAGGCATCCAGGCAGACCTGAAAACATTTGCGGCTCTTGGCACCTATGGCATGAGCTGCATTTGCGCTTTAACCGCCCAGAATACAAAAGGAGTGACCATGGTCACCAATACTCCCGTGGACATGGTCAGGGCCCAGCTTGCCGCCATTTATGACGATATCCCGCCGAAAGCGGTGAAAACCGGCATGCTTTCCACTCCGGAAATCGTGGAAACAGTTTCAGATTTCCTTATTTCCGCAGAAAAATCGCCCCTTGTGGTGGACCCGGTCATGGTGGCCACCAGCGGGGCAGTCCTTCTCGAAGAAGCAGCCATTGAAACCTATAAAAAGAAACTGATACCCATAGCCACATTGATTACGCCAAATATTCCCGAGGCCAAAGTCCTCTCGGGCCTTCCCATTGAAAATACGGAAGATATGAAAAAAGCGGCGGAAAAGCTCATGGACTACGGCTGCCGGGCAGTCCTCGTCAAAGGGGGACACCTGGTGGAAGATGCAAAGGATATCCTCTTTGATGGAAATCAATTTTATTCCTTCATCGGGGATAGGGTGGAAACGGAAAATACCCACGGCACCGGCTGTACGCTTTCTTCCGCGATTGCCGCTGGAATGGCGAAAGGACTCTCTCTTCCCGAAGCAGTGAAAGAAGCAAAGAAATATATGGAAGGCGCTATCAAAAAAGCGGCGAAAGATTCCGTGGGTCACGGCCACGGACCGGTCCATCACTTCTGGTTTTACGACAAGTGGGGTGAAATGAATTGAGCTATCCCTTCTTTGCCCTTATGGCAAGAATGAAATACATCACCCGCTGGGGTCTCATGCGGAATTCCATTTCCGAAAATGATGCGGAACACACCCTGCAGACAGTCATGATCGCTCACTGCCTGGCGGTGATTCGCAGAGATATATTTCATCAGGAAGCAGACCCGGAAAGAGCGGCCATGCTGGCCCTTTACCACGATGCCAGTGAAGTCTTCACCGGCGATATGCCCACCCCTGTGAAATATTTCACCAGCGACCTTCATAAGCAGTACGAAAAAATAGAAGACCAGGCGAGAGAAAAACTCCTCGCCACCCTTCCGGAAGAGCTGAAACCCTCCTTTTCCCCCTACGTGGTGGACATGGAAAAAGACGAACTCTGGCCCCTCGCCAAAGCGGCAGATACCCTCTCCGCCTACTTCAAATGCATGGAAGAACTGAGAGATGGAAATACCGAATTCCGCGAAGCCTACCGGTCCATCGGCGAAAAACTCAAAAAACTTCATTATCCCGAAGTAGACTGGTTCATGGAACACTTTGCGGACAGCTTCTCGAAAACTTTGGATGAACTGAACAGATAGCCCTTAGTAGTTAGTGATAAGTGAAATGGGTACCTTGAAATAGTCAGGGTGCCTGTTTTTTATTGGAAACTTCAAGGTGAAATCACTTTTGAATCGGGAATGTCGGGATTCCCGGGGATATCGGGATTGTCGGGAAGGTGGCGGCCTGATGGCCGCCGGGTATTTATGGGGAATGTACACAGACGGGGTTGAAATGCCGGTAAACATAGAAAATGAGACTGACTGACGAAACATACTCGTGACAAATGAGGAAATCCATAGTCGACAGGCTCTCCCTTCGGGAGAGCTCCGCGATAGCGGTGAGAGGGCAAATCGATTCGAAGAATCGATAATTACGATACTTCTCATTAAAGTTCTCAAATGCCGGAGAATCTATCTGTTGCGAACCGGTGGGGGGGGAAGATTGACGCTTGAAGAAATGAATGAGCTTCTCACATATATGAATAGGCAAACATCCATTATCCCATCCGCCCTTCGGACACCTTCCCATCCAGGGAAGGTGGTGACCGGTAGAATGGCAAGCTGAACAGCCATTTACACCTGGTTCCGTTAGTGCAGGTATATAAAAACGGCGTGCTTCATCAATCTGATGCACGCCACCACCACTTACCACTACCCACTTATCACCGGCTGCTGCTTTCTTCTCTAATCACTAAGCACTAAAAATTTTCAGGAAAAATGTTCAAAAAGCCGATGTTAACCTTGAAGTTGACGAGCTGTTGTTATATCATTACATATGTAAACGTCATATATTTAAAAGTGATGACATAATGTTAACAATGAGGTGGAAGTCATGGTTAGAGGAGAAGCTGCCATTGATGGCAGGACGAAGTCTAAAGAAGTTGTTTCCTTTGGTTTATTTACTGCATTGATTGCTATTGGCGCATTCATCCGGATTCCGGTGCCGGTTTGTCCCTTTACCCTGCAGCTTTTGTTTACGACTCTGGCAGGGCTGATTCTGGGAAGCCGAAAGGGCGCTCTTTCCGTAGCTCTGTACGTAGTGCTGGGCCTGGCGGGCGTACCGGTCTTTACCGAAGGCGGCGGACCGTCCTATATTTTCCAGCCCACTTTTGGCTACCTCATCGGATTTATCCTTGGCGCATGGCTCACAGGCAAAATCCGCGAATCTTTCGATACATGGTCTTTCGGCAAGGTACTCTTTGCCAATCTCGCAGGCCTTGCGGTGGTTTACCTGCTGGGCATGATTTATGTGTATATCATCAACAATTTCTATCTGGGAACACCCATTGGCATCTGGCCGGTGGTTCTCTACTGCTTCATTCTGGCCGTTCCCGGTGATATCTGCCTCTGCATCCTGGCAGCCGTCCTCTCCGGACGCCTGGCTAGAGCAGTTGGAATTGACTGAATGAAAAAATAAAACCTGATTCAGGAATCTTTTGAATCGGGATTGTCGGGAGTCTCGGGACTATCGGGGCTGTCGGGATGGATATGGCTGGCTGCGCCAGCCAATCTTACTGATGGGGCCTTTGGCCTGCCCAGTCGGGACTGCCATTAACTATTACCCATTACCCATTAGCTATTAGCTTTTTTATTTCATCTTATTTCCGAAAGAAGGTATTTTTCATGAGTAAAGGATTGTTTATCACCGGAACGGACACGGACATCGGCAAGACCTATGTGACCGCCCTCATTGTGAAGACCATGAGACAGGCAGGGTATGACGCGGGCTACTACAAGGCAGCCATCAGCGGGGCACCCACAGTGGCTGCTTCCGATGCGGGATTTGTGAATCAATTCGCAGATATCAATGAACCGGAGGATATGATCCTTTCTTACCTTTACCAGCATGCCGTTTCCCCGCATCTGGCCGCAAAGCTCGAAGGTCATCCACTGGAAAAAGAAGTGATCCTCAAAGCCTGGAAACGGGTGACTGAGAGATATCCCTACGTAACAATGGAAGGTTCCGGCGGTATCGTATGCCCCATCCGTCACGATGAAAAGGCAGTATACTATCTGGAAGACATCATTCACTGGCTGAACCTTTCCGTCCTGGTCATTGCCGATGCAGGACTGGGTACCATCAATCATGTGGTTACCACCTGCGAATATATCAGAAACAGAAATATTCCGATTCAGGGAATCATTCTGAACAACTGGAAGGGCGGAGTGATGGAAGAAGACAATGTGAAGATGATTGAAGAAATCACAAAGGTCAAAGTCATTGCCAAAGTGAAAAAAGGCGATACCATCCTTGATATCGATCCGAAAGTTCTGGCCGCATGTTATCAGGAAGTGTAATGGGGGAAAATGAAATGGCAATCAATTGGGAAGAAGAAGATAAAAAATACATCTGGCATCCTGCCATGCAGATGAAGGATAATGAAGTATTTCCACCGGTAGTCGTAGACCATGCAAAAGGCGTCTACCTCTATGATACCCACGGAAAGGAATACCTGGACATTATTTCCTCCTGGTGGTGCAACCTGCTGGGTCACTGCAATCCGGAAATCAATGAAGCTTTAAAGCAGCAGATCGACCAGCTGGAACATGTCATTTTTACCAACTTCACCCACAAACCGGCTATCGAGCTCTGCCGTGAACTGGAACCGCTCCTGCCGAAGGGACTCACGAAATTCACTTTCCATGACAATGGTTCTTCCTCTGTCGAAGCAGCCCTCAAAATGGCTTTCCAGTACCAGTACCAGACCGGTCATCCGGAAAGGACCCGCTTCATGTGCCTCCCGGAATCCTACCATGGCGAAACCATCGGCGCTCTTTCCGTTGGATCCATGGACCTCTATGCGAGGATTTTCCATCCTATGCTGATGAATAATATCCACTTCAAAGGCCTTGACTGCTACCGCTGCCCCTATGGCAAGACGAGAGAAACCTGCCAGGTAGAATGCTTCGAAGACGCGGAAAAAGCCTTTGAGAAATACGGGAAAGAAACAGTAGCCTGCATTGTGGAACCGATCCTCCAGGGGGCTGCGGGCATGAGAATCTATCCGGCCGAATACCTCAGAAAACTCAGGAAACTCTGCGATGAATACGGAGTCCTCCTCATCGACGATGAAATTGCAGCCGGTTTCGGCAGGACCGGCAAGCTCTTTGCCATCGAACACGCCGGAGTTTCCCCGGATATCCTCTGCACCTCCAAGGGCCTCACCGCCGGTTACATGCCTATGTCCATCACCATTACCACCGACAAGGTGTATGATGCATTCTATGACGACTATGGCACCCATAAAGCTTTCGTCCACAGCCATACCTATGCAGGCAACCCCATGGGCTGCGCTATCGCCCTGACGGTGCTGAAAATCATGAAACGGGACCATCTCCTTGAGAAAGTCAATGAAAACGGGAAATATCTCCATGAAAAACTGATGGAAGCCCTTGGAAATCACAAGAATATGGGCGAAATCCGTCACATCGGACTCATCAATGCCATGGAACTCGTAGAAGACCCGAAGACAAAGAAAGCCTTCGACCCCTCCCGCCGCATCGGCTGGCATATTTTCAGAAAAGCCATGGACCTGGGCCTCGTACTCCGTCCAATGGGAGACATCATCTACTTCAACCCGCCCCTTAACATTTCCAGAGAAGATATGGATAAGGCAGTGGCTCTGTGCAAACAGGCAGTGGAAGAAGTGCTGGGGGAATGAGTGATTAGTTATTAGTTGCAAGTGGTAAGTGAAGGTGGACGCCTTAAATTTATAAAGGCGCCCATTTTTTATAAAATAAAAACGCCGGTCAATCATAACCGATTGGCCGGCGTCTTTTTAATATATATTTTCTGCACGTTTCATTCTGCTTTCTAACGGCTAACGGCTAACTGCTGAAAATTTCACTCTCAGATATACGGCACTTTTTTCGACTTGCACGGATAAAACACCTATCCGCCGGCTCTGCCGGCACCTTCCCATCCAGGACAGGTGACCGGTAGAATGGCAGACTTTATGGTCATTAGTACCTGGTTCCGTTAGTGCAGGCATATAAAAAGGCGCGCTTCATAAATCTAATGCGCGCCACCACCACTTATCACTTACCACTTATCACTTACCACTTTGCACTTATCACTGGCTGTAGTTTTCGAATTTCTAACAGCTAACGGCTGACTGCTAACTACTAAAAACTAAAAACTCCTAAATATGCAGCACTTCCTTGAACGGCTTGATATAGTGCCTAGAGACCGGTACTTTCAGTTTATCGAAACGGGTCATGGTGAGGAGGAGGGTACCGTTATCCTGGGGCTGGATTTCATGGATTTTGGAAAGGTTGACGATGAAACCTTTGTGGGTGCGGAAGAAGCCGAGAGGGGTGAGGGTCTTTTCTGCTTCCCTGAGGGTCATGAAGGAACGGATGATGCCTTCTCTGGTGTAAAAGAGGGTGGAATCCGTTTTTTCCGTGGCAATGAGGAAGATATCTTTCTGTGGTGAAAGGCGGACGGTCCGTCCTTTTGTTTTGAGGGAAATGAATTCCGGGGAAGCGACGATTTCTCCTTCTTTTTCCTCCTGTGACAGAATCTGCTGGCTGTCCCGGAAACGCTGCAGGGTCCTGGCGATCCGTTCGCCGTTATAGGGCTTCATAATGTAGTCGAAAGCTTCGAGATCGAAAGCCTCCAGCGCAAACTGGCTGAAACCGGTAGCAAAAACGATACGGACAGGCATTTTCATGCGATTGATGACTTTGGCTGCTTCCAGTCCGTTCATGACGGGCATTTTGATATCCAAGAAGAGGAGATCTACTATGGGATGCGTTTTAAGGAATTGAATGACTTCTCTGCCGTTGGTGCAGGAGCCGACGATTTCCACATCAGGAATCTGGGAGATGATGTATTTCAATTCTCCCCTTGCCGGCAGTTCGTCATCGGCAATAAGTACTCGAATCATAAGACCTCCTATCTGCCTGCTGCTCTATAGGGCACAGAGGAAATAAACAGGGAAATGGTTCATAAATCATGAAAATAAAGGGATTCAGGAATTTTCTTTCTTTGTCTCTTCCGCAGAAGGCTCATCGGTTTCCAGAGGATTCAATATGATGGGCTTCATGAGGCCAGGGGAGGAAGGCTCTTCCGTTTCCAGAGGATTCAGTGTGATGGGCTTCATCATGTTCAGGGAGGAAGGTTCCTTCTCCTTTATGGAGCTTCGGGGAATCCTGGTAAATACGATGGTCCCTTTGCCCGGGCGGCTGACGATATGAAGGCCGCTCTGGGGACCAAAGGTAGACAGGAGACGCTGGTGCACATTGATGAGGCCGATATTTTTCCTCTTTTTATGAGGGATGAGCAGCTGCTTTCTTTTTTCCGGAGGAATTCCGACCCCTGTATCCAGCACATAAAATTTCAGGTAGTCCGGATGCTCGATGACGCCCACTTTGATTTCTCCGCCTTCCGGTTTGTCGAGAACTCCATGGATAATGGCATTTTCCACCAGCGGCTGGAAGAGGAGGGGCGGGACTTCCACCTGATTGACCAGTTTCTCAGGGAAATCAAAGGTTACGGACAGGCGGTCCGCAAAGCGGGCCTTTTCCAGCTCTACATAGGCGTTGATATCTTTGATTTCTTCTGCCAGAGGGATGAGGCGGTCCGGATTGCTCAGGGACCTGCGGAAATAATCGGACAGGTACCGGATGAGTTTTCTCGCCGTTTCCGGATCATCCCGCACGTAGAAATGAATGGTATTTAATGTGTTGTAAAGGAAATGGGGATTGATCTGGGCCTGAAGGGTCTTGATTTCTGCTTCCTGAAGAAGCTTTTCTTCTTTGAGAAGCTCAGAGTATTCCGTAATGAGTTTAATGATCTGCGCAAGACCGTTTAAAAATTCCAGGTCCGTTTTGGATATGACCGTATCGGAGGGTTTGGAAACATAAATATAGGTAGGATCTCCATTGCCCTGGATCGTTATTTTGCAGAGATGAGGATTGGTAGGAAGCTCCCTCTGGATCTGAAGGATGGATGTTTCCGCCTCCCCCTGGCTCTCATGGGTATTATTTTTATAATTGGTGCTGAAATGGATGGAATAAGGGGTGATGATGGCAGCCCAGATGAGGTTGGGCAGGCCGGAAATGATGATATCCGGGATTTTTGAATTGTCCGGACCCTTTGTACTGTCATGAATGGAATGAATCAGCCGGTTGGCAGAGTTAAATGCATTCCGGATGGTCTCTGATTTTTCCCTTTCCTTTGATTTCACCGTTTTTTCAAGAACCAGGAAGAAAAGGCCGATGGCCGGCACATTGGTAATGATGATGGTGAAAATCATGGAAACAACGGCTTCTACATTGTTGTATACATAGGGCCAGGTGACGAAGGTATAAAGGGACCAGTACACCACTTCAATGAGTGCGCTGTAAATGATGCTCCAGGCCCAGAGATCATCGCCATGCCGTTTGAGGCGCATAGCGATGAGGCCCGCCGCGATACCCTGCAGCATGGAAAGAGAACCATTGATCTGGGCGTAATCGGTATGAATGGTAAATGTACGGAAAATACCAACGATGAGCCCCGTCAGCGTCCCTACGACCGGTCCACCGATGAAGCCGCTCAGTATGATAAAGATATGACGGAAGCCCATGATTCCGCCGGGAGTCTGGAAATTCCACAGGGTGCCGCAGAAACCCAGGATGCTGAAGACTGCGGTGAAGATGAACAGTTCCTTCTTTGTATACCGGCTCTGACTTAAAGCATTGCGGAAGATTTCCGTACGGCTCAGTATGAGCAGGATCAGGAGGAAGATGGATACGCCCAGCCATACGTACTGGATGGCGCTGACTGTTTTCAAAAAGGATGCGGACATGAGTAAAACCTTTCTTTTACATGTAGAAATAAGGAATTGCTCTCATAACGGACGGTCCTGTCAAACCGTTCCTGTTTCTAACCGCCCGTTACACTGTCAAAAATCCAGTTGGCCAGAATGATTCCCGTATAGACCAGAAGGCCAAGGATTGCGAGGGAGGCTATATAAGAGGTGAGCTTCTTCGTCAGGTTGACGTCTACAAAGCACAGGATGACAGCCAGCAGGGCGACGACGCCTCCCAGGTAGTAGATGTAAGGCGGGCTGAGAAGAGTCTGGATCATGATTGGCCTCCTTCCGGACTTGAAATCTGTATCGTTTCCACAGATGGAAATGGTTATGAATCTGATTGAACCTGTTCAGCAGGATAATTCATAGGCTGATATTGCATAGCATAAAACCCTAAATATATAGGGGGGGTAAAGCTAAATAATGATTAAGATGCTATCTAAATTATACTTATAACACGTGCAAATAAAATAATTATTCGTTTTTATTTATTTTCTTTTTACTATATGAGAAGCATGGGGAGAAATGCCACTTTATTTCCGCAACATGACGGATTCAAGGGGGTAAGATGCAGGAAGTATTCCATATTTTTATAGAATCCCCTGAAATCTGATCACTTGAAAAAACTCTCCGGCCGGAGGGCCGGGGAGTGGCGAATGAAAGCGTGATGGATTTATTTTCAAAATCCGGGCCCCAAATAATGGTTTTAAAGAAAAAAGTACAGGATTATCTGTCGGCAGATGCAGCATTTGGCATCTGCTTTTTTATTTCCAAAAGTGAAGGAAGAAATTTGAAGGAACTCGCGGAATGCAAATCAACCGTCCTCCCCGGAGGATACAAAAAATGATGGAGATAAATAGTTCTCATACCCGGCTAAAACCTCTTACCCCCCCTTTTTCCTGCAACTTACCCGTCATTTTTCCCGTTTGAAATTTCCTTCGGGTATGCTTAGGCCAAACGTTAGATGAAGAGTTCAGAAGGAAGGAGGCATCTCTACTGCAAAATAAATCAATTCATAAACATTCATCTGATTGGAAAGGAGAAAACTAAAAAATGGATGTAAAAGAATTTATGAATTCACCTATGATGTGGATCGTATCCTGCTTCATGATCATCAACATCCTCGTCATGGCTGCAGTCTTCATGAAGAGGGCTTACTCCGCAGCTAAAGAAATGGGTATGAAGAGCGAAGACATTATCGCCGGTACCCGTTCCGCAATGATTACCGCAATCGGACCTTCCTTCGCTCCGGTTATTGTCCTCATCGCTCTGATCGCTGTCATTGGCGGACCTACCGCATGGATGCGTATGAACGATATCGGCGCTGCCAGAACCGAACTGGCAATGGCACAGATTTCCGCCAACATGGCCGGCTCCTCCATTGAAGGCAATGCCCTCACCCTGGCAGGCTTCGTATTCATCCTCTGGGGCGCTGCACTGAACAACATGGGCTGGATCATCATCGGCGGCTACGGCGCACCGTTCCTTGATAAAGCTGTTATCTACCTGAGAGAAAACTTCAACGCTGTCTGGGTAAAACTCCTCATGGCAGCTGCTGCACTGGGCCTCTTCTCCACCCTGCTCCTGAATGCAGTTGTTAAGAAGTCCATTAAAATGAACAGCCTCACCGCTGCAGCTATTTCCTTCGTAGTTATGCTTATCATCGGTATCGGCCTGAAAAAGTACAAGAGACTTCAGGAATTCAGCCTTGGTATTTCCATGCTGGTCGGCATGTTTGCTGCCGCAATTATGTTCTAATCGGAGGTGAATAGAATGAATGAACAGGTCGCTCTGAAAAAGTTTAACAGTACCATCAGGGTACTCGGTTATATCTTCGTAACCATCGCACTGGTCTGCAACTTCCTCCCGGCAGTTTATGCATCTATCACCACCGGTGTATTCCCCGCAGTTGGTGATCTCGTAGGACTCTGGGTAGCAGCCCTCTCCGCATTCGGTGTAGGCTGGTTCGTACAGCCGGTTTCCTTCTTCCCGATGGCCAACATGTCCGGTACCTTCATGTGCTGGATCTGCGGCAACGTAGGTGAAATCCGTATCCCTGCAGCTACCATGGCTCAGAAGATTTCCGGATGCGAAGAAGGTTCTCCCCGCGCTCAGGCTATGTCCACCCTCGGTATCGGCGGTTCCATCCTCGTTTCCTGCACCATGATTACCATCTTCACCCTCATCGGTGCCTCTGTTATGCCTTTAATGCCTCCGATCGTCCTCAAAGCTTTCGGCTTCGTTCTCCCGGCAGTTATGGGCGCTGTATATGCTTCCCTGGCAGTTAAGAATGTAGTCCTGGGCGCAGTCGTAATCTGCACTTCCTTCGCAGGCAAGATGATCCTTCCGATGCTCGGTATCCCTGGCGGCTTCCTGATGCTGGTAAACATCATCATCGCAGTCATCGTAGCCAGAATCTACTTCATCGCTACCAAAAACAAGAAAGCTTAAGTAATAGCTTTTGAATCCATTATGTAATGCTTTGTTCTTCTGAACTGTCACCATCAAGTTTGACTGTTTCCTGATAATAAAAATAATAACGAAACAGGTCCATCTATATATTCTTCCTCTCATCCCTCCCCGGTCCTTCCATCCGGGGAGCTTTTTCTTTTCCGGATATTTCCTGGCGGGATAACTGCCGGGTGGAAGTCACCTGTTTCCCAGAGATTCCGCCTCTCTGACCGGAGAGGATCGGGGAGACCGTCAGGCAGCGGGAAGTGAGGAATTTCCCGTATTTCCTGCCTGAAGAGGAGGTAAAGATAGAAATGAAAAGTTCGCAGAATTTCAACAGCTTTTTTCTGCAACTTACCCCCTTTTTTCGTCATGTTAACGGTAAAGGTTATGATAATATAATTGCATGAGGTAATATATAACCATAGCAAGGCGGCTGTATCCTCAATACAGCTGAAACCTCAATAGTTATTTTAAAGGAGGAAATTTCAATTATGGCAAAACCGTTGGATGGAATCACCGTCATCGACATGAGCCGCGTACTGTCTGCTCCGTTCCTGGGCATGATCCTGGCAGATATGGGCGCAAACGTTATTAAGGTAGAAGCACTGGGTCACGGCGATGACTCCCGCGCATACCCCCCATACAAGGGTGACGAATCCACCTACTTCATGGACCTGAACCGCGGCAAACGTTCCATTACCCTGAACCTGAAAGCTCCGGAAGGCAAAGAAATCCTCAAAGGCCTCGTAAAGAAAGCTGACATTCTGATTGAAAACTTCCGTGGCGGCACAATGAAGAAACTGGGCCTCGATTACCCGGTTCTGAAAGAAATCAACCCGGGCCTGATCTACACCCAGATTACCGGCTTTGGTCGTACCGGCCCGAGAGCAACTGCTCCGGCATATGACGTAATCGTACAGGGTATGGGCGGTATTATGTCCATCACCGGCGAAGAAGGCGGCCAGCCAATGAAAGTCGGCGTTTCCGAAGGCGATATCGTTGCAGGCCTCTATGGTGCAATCGGCACTGCATTCGCACTGGTTGCCAAACTGAGAACCGGCGTAGGCCAGCTCGTTGACGTATCCATGCTCGACTGCCAGGCTGCATTCCTCGAAAATGCTATGGTTCGTTACCTGAACGCAGGCGTTGTTCCGAAGTCCATCGGCAACCGTCATGCATCCATCACCCCATTCGAATCCGTTCCCTGCTCTGATGGCTACATCATGATCGCTGTAGGCAACAACAACCTCTTCAAGAAATTTGCTGACATCCTCGGCAAACCGGAACTGGCTGAAGATCCGCGCTTCGCAACTAACCCGCTCCGTACCGCTAACGTAGAAGAACTGAACAAAGTCCTCTTCTCCGTATTCCCGACCAAGACCTGTGCTGAATGGCTCGCTCTCATTGATGCAGCTGGCATTCCATGCGGCCCGATCAACAAGATTCCGCAGGTTGTTGAAGATCCATGCATCAAAGCTCGCGATATGATCGTTTCCTTCCCGCACTCCAAGGAATCCGTCGGCGAAGTTAAATACGTCAACTGCCCGATTAAGATGTCTGAAACCCAGCCTGGCCCGGCATTCGGCGCTCCGGCTCTCGGCGAACATACCGATGAAATCCTGAAGGAATACATGGGCTATGATGACGCTAAGATTAAGGAACTGAAAGACAACGGCGTTTGCTGATCTCCTTTGAAAATCATTCCCACACAAAAGAACCTGTATAACAGCTCAAAGGGGTAATCTGAAAATCAGAAAATCCTGTTCTGCACGAAGCAGAGCAGGATTTTTTGGTAGAAAACAGATTTTCGAAATCTGCCTTTATAAGATGTCATATATAAGGTATAATTTGACTGGAAATATTTTTAGCGCAAGAGGTGTGCCATGGCCGGAAAATCCAATTTCGAAGAAGGAAATCTGTTTTTGCTTTGGGAACTGGAGCAGGAAAAACCTGTAAAAAAGACAGATTTAAAAGCGGAAAGAAAACGAAGGAATAAAAGAGACAGCACGAAGAAAACTGCTGAAAATCAGAAGCCTGCCGCTCCTTTTTTAGAAATGGAACCCGAAAGGACGGCAGCAAACAAGAAGGCGCAAAAGGCGGAAGAGGTGGAATCCTTATTTCAACAGCCCGTAAAGTCTGTGAAATCTCATTCTGCAGACAAAAAAGCAGAAGAAAGGAAAAATCTGCCGGGACCGGCAGCTTCTATTTCGAAGGGCGCTTCTTCTCCGGGAGAAGCAGCCGCCGCAAAGGCATGGAAGGAAAAACTCTGGGAATTTGACCTTACAAAACCGTCACAGTTTATGAAAGATACCATGAAGGAATCCATGCTGGCCGAAGGATTCGGAAAGAGGGAAGCCAATAAAGTCTTCAAAGGCCTTTTCTTCAAGGAGAAGGTGTGCAACACAAGGAGCCAGGCCCTGGAATACCTCATGACCATCCCCAATTCCTATGCGGTGAAATATAAGATAGGCATCCCTCCGTCCCCCCAGATGGAAAAACTGGAAAAGCGGCTGCGCGAAAAAGAAGAGCGCCTTACAGCTTATAAAAAAGAGCAGGCAAAGAAATTCAAGGCTGAATTTCTCACCTGTCCCCACTGTAAATCAAGAGTCAACGCTCATTTCATTCATCCGCCCCTTTGCCCGGTATGCGGGGAAGACCTGCGCTCTGAGACTGCCGTCAAAGCTCTTTCTTCTCTGGAAGAAGCAGTAAAAGACCTCAAAAAGCGATATGAAGATACGGCAAGGAGGTATAACAGCAAATTTACGGGAGGAGAGAAGTGGATTATAAGGCTCGTGAATCCGCTGTATGAGGATGATAGTAAGTAATAAGTGGTTAGCAGTCAGTGATTAGCAGTTAGATTGATCAAATTAAAAAGCCCGCTTCTTACCTGAGGCGGGCTTTCCTTTGCTGCTAAAAACTAAGAACTAAGAACTAACAACTAAGCGATATGAAACCGGGAAAGCAGGCACAATACCTACCTCTCCGGCGGCAGGCCTGCGTATTCTCTGGCAAAGTTGGAGAAATTATCGATGATATATTTCCGGAGCAGTTCAGCCGGGGGAGAAAGTTTTTCGCCTTTCTTCCAGGAAAGGGAGATGTATCTCTGGCAGACAGGGGAAGCAATGGGCACGAGTGCCACGTGATCGCCGCCTACGCCGTGCCAGGTGATGCGGGGAGCGAAGGATACGCCCAGACCTGCCCGGATAAATTCGCGTACCGTCATGGGGCTGTCACTTTCCAGCACCACATGGGGCACGAAACCGGCCATACGGCAGTAATAATCGGTAATGGTGCGCAGATTGACCCCGGATTCCATGGAAATAAAATCAGCCTTTTCAAAGTCTTCCAGATTGACCGAAGACTGGCGGGCGTGGGGATCCGTATCCGGCATGGCCAGCATGATATCTTCCTTCAAAAGAGTCAGGGAATGGTCATTCTCGATAGGATTGATGGAAGAGGACAGGAAGAGATCCACATGGTTCTGTCCGGCCTGATTAGGCTTACTGAGCTGCTGGAGGATTTCAAAGCGGATATCCGGATGTTCCTGGCGGAAGCGGGTGAGGAAAGACGGGATAATCATGGATGCGGCAAAGAGGGAAATGGTGACCGTCAGCTTCTGCGCTTCCTTCGTCTCAGCCAGTTCCTTCTGGGCACTGTGAAGCTCCTGCATAATGCGGTTTGTATGGCGGAGCAGGATTTCACCATACTTGGTGAGAACGATATTTCTTCCGCTTCTTGAAAAAAGCGGCACCCCCAGTTCCGTTTCCAGCACTTTGATGGTATGGGAGAGGGAAGGCTGGGAAATATGGAGAGCCTCCGCGGCCCGGGTGAGGTGCTGGAGCTCCGCTGTTTTCTGGAAATAGCTTAAAGCAAGAAGCGTTAATTTCATAAGTATCCCCTGAACTTTCCTTGGAATGAAGATTGATAGTTACTTTACACTAATTATACACTGCAGGCTATCAATAATCAATAAATGGGGTAATTCATGCATTGGAATAAAGACATATACGGGAAATTGTTATTATTTCGTAAGATATATATAGGAATGGAAAACAATGGCCTATGAATAGAAGAAAACTAAAGGATTGGCAGTTTTTGAATCGGGGCCATCGGGGATCTCGGGAGTAGTTTCGGGAGTATCGGGAAGGTGGCGGCCTGATGGCCGCCAATTTTATATGGGGAATGTGCACAGATGGGGTGAAATGCCTTTAGTGTAAGCATCCCGGCCGCGAGAAGATGAAGGGTTAATGGGTAAATATGCCATGTTTGACTGGCCCCATATATACTCGTGCCACATCAGCGGCACACCTTCCCGACAGCCCCGACAATCCCGGTATTCCCGACAACCCCGATTCAAAAGCGATTATACCTTCAGCTTCCTTTTCAATATATAATCTACTCTGAGAAATCCCCATAAATACTCGTGCCGCGTCAGCGGCACACCTTCACGAACAACGAATCACGAAGAACGATGAGCACAATTGACTCGATCCTTAAAAATCGATAACGGAAAATGATCAATTTTTACCTGTTCCATACGAAAAAAACATTGACAGAAATCGCCTCCAGTGCAAAAATGTATTTGTCTATCAATTAGAAAAGGAGTAAAGACATGGAATTATTTATTGATACCGCTGATGTTGAAGCGATCCGCAAAGCCAATGATATGGGCTTTATTTCCGGTGTAACCACCAATCCGTCCCTCATCGCAAAGGAAGGGAAGGATTTCCATTCCACTATTAAAGAAATCGCCTCCATTGTGGACGGACCTATTTCTGCGGAAGTCCTTGCCGATGATGCAGAAGGCATGGTAGAAGAAGGCAAAGTCCTTGCAGGCCTTGATCCCCATGTAGTCGTCAAGATCCCCATGACCCCGGAAGGCATGAAGGCTGTGAAGAGACTTTCCAAACTGGGCATCCGCACCAATGTGACCCTTGTATTCTCTGCCAATCAGGCGCTCCTCGCTGCCCGTGCAGGCGCCACTTATGTAAGCCCCTTCGTCGGCCGCATCGATGATATCGGCTGGGATGGAGTGGAACTGATCCAGACCATTTCCGAAATTTTCGAACTTCACGGCATTGAAACAAAGATCATCGCCGCTTCTATCCGCAAGCCCCAGCATATCACCCAGTGCGCCCTGGCCGGAGCCGATATCGCGACCGTTCCTTTCCAGGTCCTTATGGATGCCATGAAACACCCGCTCACCGATAACGGCATTGCCCGTTTCAAGGCTGACTGGGCAGCGGCAAACATGAAGTAATTTTGGGAAATACCTGTCCTGACATTTTTCCCCCAAAATAAAGGGAAAAGGGGAAAGGGATAAGGGAAGGATATGGTTTGCTGACGCAAACCAATCATATATAGTGCGCTTGACGCACGGGCCTCTGGCCCCTTTGGACATTTGCCCTGCTCCTGCCCTGAATATAAGAAATAAAAAGAGACTTGCCGAAGCCTTTCCGGCGGGTCTCTTTTTTATGGAAGCTTTTGCCGCCTGTTCTATACTTTTTCTTTTTCCGGAGAAATCTATTATAATAGATTCAGAAGAATGAATGAAATCTGGTCGTATCTGACGACTACAAACTAAAAACTAACCACTAACCACTAACCACTACAAACCGGAGGTTTCCATGAAAAAGAAAATTCCTGTATCCATGACGAAAACGGAGCGCATTGCGGCGGCAATCCGGGGGGAAATGGTCGATAAGGTGCCTTATTCTCTCTGGTCCCACCTGCCGGTGATCGATGAGGACCCGCTCCTCAATGCGGAGCATACCTATGATTTTTACAGGAAATATGATGTAGATATCCTGAAAACCATGAATAACGGTATGTACAGCGCGGCGGCTTTTGGCTGCGATATCGATTCCTCCGATGTTCCAAAGGGAGGCGTGTGCCGCATTACATCCACCCCGGTGAAAGAGCCGGAGGACTGGCTGAAGGTCATGCCTGTATCCCTGAACGGGGGCACCCTGCAGCGGGAGCAGGAATATCTGAAGCTTCTTCTCCGCAAAACAAAGGGAGAAGTGCCGGTGGTCTTTACCATATTCAGCCCCCTGACCACGGCCAATAAACTCTGCCCCCATATGATGGACCATATACGGACGGGTCATGGAGAAAAGGTGAAGCAGGCGCTGAAGGCCATTACTGAGACCACCTGCGCCCTGGTGCAGCGGGTCATCGAGCTTGGGGCAGACGGTATCTTCTTTGCGACCCAGCTTTCTTCCTACAGCCTTACAGAGGAAAATTTCTACCGCGAATACGGCATGCCCTACGATCTGGCCGTGCTCTCCGCCTCTTCCGGCTGGTGCAACGTGCTTCATGCCCATGGGAAGGACATCATGTTTCCGCTGCTCCGGAAATATCCGGTCCAGATTTTCAACTGGCACGCCTGGGAGTCCCTCCCCACGATTTCCGAAGCCCGGCTCATGACAGGCAAATGCATCATGGCAGGCCTGGAACGGATGGATATTACGGACCATCATAAGAATGAAATCGAATACCAGATCTACGAGACCCTGCGTCAGACCGACGGCAGGAAAGTCATCCTCTCCCCGGGCTGCGTCATCCGCTATCCCCTGGACGAAGAAATGCTTCTCTTCGTGCGGAAAGCAAAGGAAGAAATAGAGGGGAAGATGTTTGGAAAGTAACTGTGAGATGGAAGAAAACTTTAAGTAAAAATATGTGAATCGTTCTTCGTTATTCGTTGTTCGTTCTTCGTGAAGGTGGCGGCGCAGCATCAAAGGCGCCGCTTTTGATTTATAATCAGAAAGCCCGCTTCGTGGTCTGAGGCGGACTTTTTTGATAGTTGATGGGTAACAGGTAATGGCTAACCACTAACCACTAGAAACTAAATATCCCTATTTCCCACTACAATTCCTGTGAGGATGGCAAGAATTCCTGCCCACTGGAGTGGAGAAATGGATTCACCCAGTACGAGGAGGGCAAGAAGGAGGGATACCGGCATTTCAGAAGCGGCGAGGATGCTTCCCAGGCCCGGTCCCACATGGGGCATGCCCCAGGCGAGCAGGAAGGGAGGGAGGGCTACGCCGAAGAGGCCCAGCACCAGGGCATAGGGAAGAAGGGCGGTCCATTCGCCGGGAGTCAGGAGAAAGACCGGTGGCAGCAGGAGGAAAGTGAGGATCGTATCTCCCGTGGCCAGAAGGGCGCCCTTCATGGCAGGCGTCAGACCTTTTCCCAGATAAGAGCTCAGAGTGATGATGGAAGTATAGGCCAGGGCGGAAAGGAGGCCCCAGATCATGCCGGAGGAGAAAGTGAAATTTCCCAAATCCTCAAGCCCTGCGGCCAGCGCAGTTCCCAGAAGGCAGAGAATGATGGAAATCAGTTTCTTCGGCGTTGGAAATTTCCTGGAAATGAGAGCTTCCGCCACCGAGCCCATCCAGATAGACTGGAAGAGGAAAACCACGGCCATGGAAGCAGAGAGAGTCTCCAGGGAATGATAATAAAAAATCGTGGTGAGGGCCATGGGAATGCCTGAGAGCAGCAGGGAAAGGACCTGCCTTTTCGTCACCTGCCCTTTCCCTGTGAAAAAGACGGCCATCCACAGAAAGAGCATGCCGAAAAGACACTGGGTCCCGCTGACATCGGAAAGATTGAAACCCGCATCATAGGCAAATTTCACAAACGTGGAAAGCACGCCATAACAGGCGCCGGCGGAAAAGACGAGGAAGGGATAGAAGAATTTTTGCATAGAATCTCCGAATTGATGGGGTAACTTTCATCTTTGATAACTTTTAAATCGGGAATCTCGGGGTTGTCGGGGTTCCCGGGGATGTCGGGAAGGTGGCGCCCTGAGATCATAAAGGCGCCTTTTATATGGGGAATAGCAGTTGACCGTTAGTAAATAGGATCGAAAGAGAATCCATCAAAAAAACGCACAGTACGTAGGTACCGTGCGGCGAAAACAGATTTCTCTACAAAAATCCACAACAAGTTTTGATTCGGTTATAGAGTATCATAAGAGTCCGTAATTTTCAATAACTTTTGTATAGAGTTATCAGTTAGCTGTGATCATCTTTATTTCGAAAGGAAACTATCTGGCGGGAAAGCTGTACATTGAGCTTAATGGTTAATGGGCCGGTTGGCTGCAGGATAGAATGATGGCTGAAATTTGAAAAAACTGTACATCGTGGTTAATGGTTAATCGTCCCGCCGGCTTCATCGTAGGGAGGAACTGTCTTCCCTATAAACTGTTCATTGGGGTTAATCGTTAATGGCTAATGGATTCACAGGAATTATTTCAAAAGGAAACTGTCTTATGAGAAGCAGTACATTTCATTAATCGTTCAGCATGCCATGTTTGATTGGCCCCATTTATAATCATGCCGCGTCAGCGGCACACCTCCCCGATAGCCCCGACAGCCCCGGGAATCCCGACAACCCCGATTCAAAAGTAATTACACCTTCAGCCTCCTTTCCTCTATGTAATCCTCTCTGGCGGAAGCCCATATATACTCGTGCCGCTTCGGCGGCACACCTCCCCGATAGCCCCGACAGCCCCGGGATTCCCGACAACCCCGATTCAAAAGTAATTACACCTTCAGCCTCCTTTCCTCTATGTAATCCTCTCTGGCGGAAGCCTATATATACTCGTGCCGCGTCAGCGGCACACCTCCCCGATAGCCCCGACAGCCCCGGAAATCCCGACAACCCCGATTCAGAAGCATTACACCTTTAGCCTCCTTTCCTCTATGTAATCCTCTCTGGCGGAAGCCCATATATACTCGTGCCGCGAAAGCGGCACACCTTCCCGACAGTCCCGATAGTCCCGATAACCCCGGGATTCCCGATTCAAAGTTTTTTCTTCCTGCAGGTTCCTCTTTGACTCAAATCAGCCATTTCCTGCCGAAATAACCACTAAAAAATGCCCCTCTGTCGAGGAGCACTTTTTATTTCTCTATTTCCTTATTTCTTTTCGACTGGCGGAAAGGTGGAAATCTGGGAGGAGGGGTTGTAACGGAGGCGGGAAGCCAGGACTGCGTAGATTACGAGGCCCATGGCGGTGACGAATGCGCCTTCGAAAATGACTGCCCAGCCGCAGCCGTATACAGCGTAGCAGGAGTAGATACCGCCGACTACAGCAGCGATATTTGCTTTTCTTGCATGTTCAGGGCTGATGCCTTCTGCTTTCTGCAGATCCGGTACGGCGGCCATAGCCAGGAGGTAGGGGATCAGATTGATCATGACTGCCAGGTTAATAAGGATATTGAACTGTTTCAGGAGCGTCGGGCTCATGGTGGACAGGGTCATGGCAATCTGGATAGCCAGCAGGGATCCGATCGCTACATAAGGAGAACGGAAACGGTTAACCACGGAGAGGAATTTCGGGAAGAGGCCGATGGAGGAAGCTTCACGGGCCACTTCGGAAACGGTGAACTGCCATGCGGTAAGGGATACGAAGCAGGAGCATACGAGCATGCAGGAAACGATGTAGCCTGCAGTGGGTCCGAACATGGCCGCATAAGCGAGGCCGAAAGGTGCGCCTGCATTCATCAGTTCAGTGTAGGGAACAAGTCCGCCGATGATGGAGGTGGAAATGGTATAGCAGGTGCCGGCAAGCATGGTGCCGCACATAACGGCAATCGGCACGTTCTTTTCCGGATTTTCTACGGTATCGGAGTTTGCGCAGGCGGTTTCAAGACCAAGGAATGCCCAGATGATGACTGCAATGGAATCTTTCATGCATTCATAGAAAGGCATATCGCTCGGGTTCCATGCAGTGACATAGATATCCGGATCGAAATAGAAGAAACCGAAGAGCAGAAGGCCGATGACCGGGGTAACGACACAGGTAACGCCGAGAGAAGTGAATTTACCGAATTTTTTCGGGCCTACCAGGGAAATCGTAGCTGCAATGGTCAGGACGCCTATGGTTGCAGCACATACTTCTACCGGATCCAGCTTCAGACCGAATACGAAGGATGCATAGCTGACGACGCCGGAAGCGATAGCTACGTTGGCGATGATCAGGGAAATGGTATAGGTGAAGTTAGACAGGAAATTGCCGGCCCTCCCGAAACGGTATTCCGCATAACCGCCCATACCGCCAACTTTCTTGGTCAGCATGCCGCAGCGGGCAAATGCGTAAGCCAGGATGGTGGCTCCGATGGATGCAAGGATCCAGGAGAAAATAGATATGGTTCCGATGCTGGCAAGCGTTGCCGGCAGAAGGATAATGCCGGAACCCATCATGTTGATTGCAGTGACTGTGGTAAGCTGTACCACTCCCATTTTTTTGCTCTTAGACAATGTTGTTCCCTTCTTTCTTAAAACATACCGCATCATCAGGCGGTGGGGAAAAAGTTGTCCCGGAAAGAATCCGGAGGGATAAAAATGATGCAGTCTGATTTCCTCAAGGCATGCATAGACCCCATTTGCTTTCTACAGGTGAAAGAAACAGGGCAAAAAGAAAACCGTCCGCTTCATTTAAGCGGTTCGCAGCTCAACTGCGCACAAAGGCAGGGCGCGAGTGAATTTTTATTTACTGAAATATACCATAAACAGGGGGTGATGACAAGACCTTTTTTTGAAATATTTCAGGAAAATTTTTCATAGCAAGTCCTATGGAAAATTGAGAACTTTGAAGGAAAATGGAAGAAAATGAAAGAAAATGACAGCCATCATGGATTGGCATGGATTGGCATGATATATCATATTTTGCAATGAAATTTCATGACAAAAATTGAGTACTCTCAAAAATGCCCATTTTATGCCGCCTCCGGGGTTTTCCGGGAATTGGAACCAATAAATATTCTGCATAAATATCCAATTATGCCGTTTCTAATTTCATATTTCTGTATAAACCCTGAAATGCTAACAGCCCCGTACCGCCCCAAATGGGCTGAAAATGCCCCAGAAAGTCTGAAATGGCCAAATTTTTCTAAATAATTGAGAATTACAGCGTCTAAATGAAAATGACAGTTATTTTTTTACGTGTCCTAAAAAATATTTTTATAAGTTTGAGGCGGGGGAGAAATGGGCCGGGTCACTGGAGAATGAAGAGGATGGGTGTGGTCCGTGGAGCTGTACATTGGGTTAATGGTTAATTTTCCGGGTGGCTGGAGGATGAAAGGGATGGCTTCAGTCCTTGGAACTGAACATAGAGGTTAATGGTTAATTTTCCGGGTGGCTGGAGAATGTAGGGATGGCTGTAGTCCGTGGAGCTGTACATAGAGGTTAATGGTTAATGTGCCGGGTGGCTGGAGAATGTAGGGGATGGCTGCAGTCCGTTGAGGCTGAACATAGAGGTTAATGGTTAATGTGCCGGGGCGCTGGAGGATGTCGGGGTGGCTGCAGTCCGTGGAGCTGAACATAGAGGTTAATGGTTAATGTGCCGGGTGGCTGGAGAATGCAGGGAATGGCTGCAATTCGTGGAACCGGGCATCAGGTTAATGGTTAATGGGCCGGATCAATGGTGAAAGCAGGGATGGCAATATTTCGATAATTAACCATTAACTCCGATGAGCAGTTTTCCATAAGACCGTTTTCTTTCGGTAGATAGCCCGCGGGAGGATTAACCATTAACCTCATTGTACGGTTTTCCATAAGACAGTTTCCTATCGGAAGATAGCTCGCGGTACGATTAACCATTAACTCCAATGAACGGTTTCCCATAAGACCGTTTCCTTTCGGGATAGAGCCTGCGGTACGATTAACCATTAACTCCAATGAACAGTTTTCCGTAATACCGTTTCCTTCCGGCCCAAAAATATCCTTTCGAACTTAGTGTAAAATTTTACTCGGTAGGGGAATTTTTCCAGAAACAATAAAAAAGGAAAGCCTCCCTTTGAGTGGAAATGTTATAATTTCCGTGCACAAA
>OMVW01000005.1 GCA_900314595.1 uncultured Dialister sp.
ATCTGAGCTTAAGGAATAGATGTAACAATGTAGCGCCGTATACGAGGACCGTACGTACGGTGCAATGGGAGGGCTAATAACTCTACCCTATTGGGGATTTTCACAGGCGGGTTGAAAGAACGGTTGAGAACCCACCCGCCTTCACTTCGTTCAGGCATCCTCCCAACTCCTGGGAGGGCTTGAACGGTAACGATTTGAATGGAATCAGACGATATTGAGGAATTCCTTCCCACCGGATTTCTGACATCCAAAAGAAAACGCTGCGCTCACTCCGCTCTCCGCGCGGGGCCGGGAATACACACTCTCCCTCGTACGTAGGTTCACGTCTCCGTGCGGCCGGGAATACAGGTCCAAGCCGCCCAAGTAGAGCCACCGCCTGCATACAACCACTTTCAGCACATTTGAGGGCCAAAGGCCTCATATATATTTGCCGCTTCCCAATTTTGAAGCGGCCACCACCCCCCTTCCCCTTTCCCCTGTTTTTTCATTAATATCTATAAATCAAACCGGCACCGCTTCTGCAGTGCCGGTTTTTGTATGAATATTGAATTCTCCTTTCTTATCCGCTCCGGATAAGGTGGGATTTATGTCTGTCCTCCTTCTTTCGTCGGGCCGGCCTTGGGATTCTGTGCGTATTTGGCGGCAAGCCGGGGGCTGAGATAAGTACCATATCCTTCGGCATAGTATTCCGACAGAATCTGCATGAAGGTATGGTCTCCCTCATGGGCCAGTTCTTTGGCAAGGAGGTAGGCTTTTCTTGGATTTTCCTTGTGGAAATATTCCCCATTCATCGGCTTTGGGCCGGCATAGTACTGCCAGAGGAGCCGGCGGACGTCCAGGCTTCTTGCGTGCATTCCATTTTTTGCCGCTTTGAGGAAGTCTTTGTCTGTCACCCCAATCTGGCCGCCTCCGTAAAGGTACATATTGGCAAGGATGGCCCAGGCTTCTTCATCACCGATATTGGCTGCTTTTTTCAGACAGCCGGCAGCTTTAATGTAGCGTTTTGTCACATAGTCCATGAATTCATCTTCGGACATGTGAGTTCTTTCCATGGCTTCAGGCGTGGAAATCCGCTGCAGTTCATGAATGAGATCGGATGCCTGTCTGTTGTAGTAAACGATAAGTCTCCTGCGGCAGTCGTCATTTCCTGCATTCATTCCTTTACGAAGGAGACGTTCCCTTGCTTTTTCATCCCCCTCATCTCCCGCCAGATCGGACAGATCCAGATAGGCATCGGTATATCCGTAATCAGCCGCCTGTTTCAGGTAGGAAATAGATTTTTCCCGTTCTTCTTCTGTTTGATTTCCGCCAAAAGGAAGGCGCCCGAGCATGTAGGATATCCGGCCGGCCTGATATTTTCCCCGCTCATCCCCCCGTTCGTAGGCTTTGAGGTACCAGGCAAGGGCGAGAGGAAGATTTTTCTTTACGCCCCGTCCTTCCGCATACCAGTCGCCCAGCCGGAAGCAGACGGAAACACTGCCGTCATGAAAGGCCTGCTGGCAGAGCTCCAGGGCCCGTTTGGGATTTGGTTCTGTTCCCTTTCCCCGCATGAAACAGTCTGCCGCCAGTTCTCTGGACATGTTGTCCCCGTGGATGGCCCCGCGCAGGAACCAGGAAAGGGCAGTTTTATTATCTTTCTGCGGTCCTTTCATGAAATCAAATTCATCATTTTCCAGATAGAGCCGCCCTATTTCCGCATAGGCTTCGTATACTCCGCCTTTAATAGCTTCGTCAAACCAGGAAATAGCGATATCACGGACTTTCTGGGTACGCATGGCATCATCCCGCATCAGCCTGCCTGCGAGAAGAGCGCCACGGGGCAGGCCGTTCTGATAGGCTGCGGCATAATAGTCAAAAGCCGACTGGATATCCACAGGACAGCCCAGACCTTTTTCATTCATTTCTCCCAGGTACAGACAGCTTTCCCCATGGCCCATTTCGGAAAGGGTATCGAAACACTCTTCCGCAGTCGTGTAGGATTTCATATCGTAAAATTGTTTTCCAAGCTTAAAGAGTTCATTGGCCGCCCTGGAACTTCCCTGCTCAGCGGCATGGCTTATATATTTCAGGGCTCTACCGTAATTGCGTATGGACAGATATTGGAGCCCCAGTTTCAGGAGTTCATCTTTAGACATTGTTTTGATATTCTGGTCCAAGATCATCCCTCCTTTCTCTTGTTTCTGTATAAAATCATCCTTTATTATTGTAACACGGAAACGACGCATAAAGTAAATAAATCATGGAAAGGAGGAGCTGTTTTTAGACTGGCCATATTAAAAACGGCGCTTTCTTTCGAAAGCGCCGGCATGTACTGGTGGAGATGAGGGGAGTCGAACCCCTGTCCAAAAAGCCCGTCCCATAAACTTCTCCGAGTGCAGCTCTCTGTTTGAGGTTTAAGCAAAGTATCGTACAGGAGCAAACTGCCTTTGCCGATTCCGGAATTGGTTTCCCGCAGAGGTCCCGCAAGATCCCTCATTGGTATCCTATTGGTTGATGTCAGCCGGAAGTCATAGGAAAACTTCCGGGGACATTAGCAGATTAGGCTGCTAAAGCAAAATCACGTTTTGCGTTTAAGTTTTTCCACCGTTTAGCGGGGTTGATGGAATCCCGACTCGCTATTTATGAACCGGAAACTCCTGTCGAAACCGGTACATCCCCTTTTAGGGCGATATTTATTATAAGCTAAAGAAATATTTCTGTCAACTCTGCTATGAGAAATGGAGATAACAGCCTGCCATCAATTTCATAATGGAAAGCGCAAGCTCTACCTTTCAGGAACGAATGCTGCTCCATGAAGGGCGGCCGCCCATGGGTTCCGCTGCCTTCACCGCATCAATGATGGCCAGACGGACAGCTTCTTCCGCAAGGTACCCCACCGTATCCACGGGAGCTTCCACTTCTCCGGATGCCATGGTGAAGACGGTATCCCCGTCCATGGTCGTATGGACCGGACGGATGGCTCTGGCGAATCCATCGTGAGCCATGCCTGAGATGGTACTGCATTCCGCTTTTGTCAGCCTGGCATTGGTCATGATGCAGCCAATCGATGTATTTCCTCCCAGAATCCGTTTGAAGCCTTTCAGCATCAGATCATGACTGGAGACGATTGTTTTTTCATCTTCTGCCAGGGCGCCTGCCAGCACCACATTTCTGTCAAAAATTTCTCCGCAGGCATTGACAGCCATGTATGCTCCTACATGAAGCCCGTTTTCAAGGGAAAGTTCCGCATAACCGGCGCCGCTCTTCATGGCATGGTCTGCTCCTGTCAGCTTTCCGACAGTCGCCCCGGTTCCTGCGCCATAGCAGCCCACCGGAAATGAAGTGCCTGCTCCCATGGCTGCTTCATATCCCATCCAGAGGTCCGGGAAATCATGGGAGCTGCCAATGCCCAGGTCAAAAAGGACGGCCCCGCAGACGATGGGAACCCGTACATCCCCCACCTCAAAGCCTATACCTTTCTCAGACAGATATCGCATGACACCGCTGTCTGCTTCCAGGCCGAAGGCGGAACCGCCCGAAAGGACTACGGCATGAATCTTTTGCACTGTCTTTATAGGATTTAACAGGTCCGTTTCCCTGGTCCCCGGTGCACAGCCCCGGACATCCACACCTGCAAAAGCGCCTCCTTCAGGAGCCAGAATGGCGGTAACTCCCGTCAGTCCTTCCCGGTCTTCCGACGTACCGACCGTAAATCCGGGAACATGAATTGTCCGGGTTTCCATTATTTTTCCCCCTTTCGTGCCATTTCCACGCAAAGGGCAAGGTCATCCGGAATAGGTGCCTCAAAGTGCATAAGTTCCCCGGTCACCGGGTGTTTCAGGTCCAGTGTCCTGGAGTGAAGGGCCTGCCCTTCGATGGGGAAACTGTCCTTTTTCCAGCCATAAAGAGGATCATTGACCACGGGATGACCTATATGAGCCATGTGCACGCGAATCTGGTGAGTTCTGCCGGTTTCCAGCTTCAGTTCCAGCCATGAATAATGATTCATGAATTCGAGCACTTTGAAATGAGTGACCGCAGGCTTTCCTGTCTTCGGGTCCACTTCCCACTTCATCCTGTCCTTCGTGCTGCGGCCAAGGGGCAGACGGATGACCCCCTTATTTCCTTCCATCTGTCCATGCACAAGGGACACATAGAGGCGCCGGGCTTCATGGGATCCTATTTCTTCTTTCAGCACAGGAAAGGCCCTGGCAGATTTGGCGGCCACCATGACACCGGAAGTATCCTTGTCCAGACGGTGAACGATACCGGGACGGATGGGATCTTCACAGGCCTCAAAAAGCGTATTTCCGCAATGGTAAAGAAGAGCATTGACAAGAGTTCCGTCCGGATTGCCGCTCCCGGGATGGACCACCATGCCTCTCTTCTTGTTGATAACGATCATATCATCATCTTCATAAAGGATATCGAGAGGAATATCCTGCGGAATGAGCGCCAGTTCTTCCCTGGCTTCCCAGGAGAAGGAAATCTCATCTCCCGCCTTCACATGATAATTGGGGCGGACCATTTTCCCGGGAAGCAGGATGGCTCTCCCTTCCTTAATCCATTTCTGTACTTCAGAACGGGTAAGGCCCGAAGCGTCCTTCAGCACCTGATCCAGCCTCTCGCCTTCTTCTTTATCCGTAATACGACAGGTAATCTGATTCATCAGTTATGCCTCCAGAAATAAAATACAATAAGTGCCACACCAACGCAGATAAAGATATCTGCCACATTGAAAATAGGCCAGATGCGGAAATCAAAGAAATCGACTACGCTGCCATACCGGACACGGTCGATGGCATTTCCCAGGGCTCCGCCCAGAAGCATGCCCACGGCAGAGGGGAAATAAAAAGGTTTCTCCGGTATTTTCTTCCGCATGACGAAAAAGGCGGCAAAAAGAATGACCACGATGGCAAGGAAAAACCATTCCTGGTGGGGCAGGATGCCAAAGGCGGCCCCCGGATTGTGGATGTAGGTGAGATGGAAAATCCGGGGAATAACCGGTATGGTCTCTCCCAGATCCATTTCGGTCTGCACCAGCCATTTCACCAGCTGGTCAAAAACAGTGACGATGATTGCAATCAGTATAGTTATCATATTTTCCTCCTGTAGGTATTATAACAGATGGAAAGAAGGGACAAAAGAGAACGGCTCCTGTCTTACAGCCGCTTCGGGCTCAGGAATCCTGCCGAAAATCCTGCATGAAAGGGCAATCAAAAACGGCTTCCTGCAGGGAAACCGTTTCATTTATGGTTTATAACGATTCGTAGAATTGTTTTATATTCAAGCTTCAAGATGCGTTCTTATTTCCCATAAGGGAGGCATGACGCGCTGCCATGTATAGGACACTTTTCTTTTGAAAAAGTGGAAATATTCAGTAACCAGTCAATAATTCACAAAAACTTCAACATTCCGGCGGCCGAAATTGTAACATTCTTCAAAGGTTTCCATGCAGAGATCGATACGGTCTCCAATGATGGCTCCGCCTGTATCTGCTGCCACGGCATGGCCGTAATGGGGAATGAACACCCTCGTCCCGAGAGGGATGACTCTGGGATCCACGGCAATGGTTCCATGACCTGCCCTGGTGCCGGTGGCCGTGATGCCATAGCCGTTTCCGTCACTTGGATGGTAGGCGCTGGCCTGCATGATCTTTACGAAGCCCTCCGTATCCTCCACGGAACCGGTCTTCATAATCCCCGGGATACCTTCATCCAGGACTTTTACATCCGCCTCGATGGTCCGTATGACTTTACCGTCAGATACGAACTCTTCCATTTCCACCTGTCTTTTCCCAGGAACGCCTTCCTGCACGATGACTTCCTCGCCGGGTGCAAGGCTGCTGTCGTACCATTTCCGGTAATGGACAGGAATAGATTCCACGTGATTGACCATTTTCGCCGTGTAGGGAACCACGTGAATCTGCATGCCCTGAGTGACTTTCATCATCTCGTCTTCTATGGGCATCATCTTCTTCCAGTCAAAACCGGCTTCATTGACTACGCCCTGTACGGTCTGCTTGGTGGTATACAGGATTCTTGTCTTCTCGCGGGTCACGATGGTCACCGGAATTGCTCTTTCTACGACAAGGACTGCCCCATTCCGGACTTTTTCGGAGCTGGACCAGTACTTGTCATAGGAATTGAGGCTGATGCCAAGATTGGCAAGAATCTGCTTGTAGTTCCTTGCTGCCGTACTGACTATTTGTTTGTCTTTTCCGTCGTAGACTGTCACCACTTTTTCTTCATCATTGAGGCCGAAGCCAAAGGCCATGGCCAGGTCAGCCTGAGCTGCCATAGATAAGAGAAGCAGGGAACAGGTCATCGCTTTAACAGCTTTTTCAAAGGTTGAATGTTTCATATGTCTCTCTCCTATGGGCCATATTCTACCACAGGTAGACTTTTTGTCAAATTTAATTTGGTTGACAAATTATTTATTATGGATTTTCACTGAATTTATCGGTTAATTTTCATTGTAAAGACAATAGAATATCCATGTTTAAGAATGGAACTCTGCTATGTCGATATTAAATTATATCAGTATTTATCTGACTTTTTAATTTCCTATATTTGTCAACGCTGTCTTTATACAATAGACACATATAAAGCAGGAGAAATATGGTATTCTTGATTCCCTTAGATTCTATCGGCATTCCAGCGATTTTCCGCCTCCGGATTTGTAAAATTTGTAAACCTCTGTAAGTAAAAATCGATAATTTTTGATTACCCTTTTTTGTCCCATATTTTTCCGTTCATCAAATTTATGTTCCCCAATATTTATGGCTTTAGTGGGAGATTTTATTGAAAAATAGTGGCATTTAATGGACCCTATCCCAAATTAAAAAGTTTTTAATATTAAAAGTGGAAAATCATGATTTTATGTCTCTGCTGCCATCTGCGGTTTTCCGTGTTTTTTTCATTATTTCATAACCTCCAGTTTATCCGAAGAGTTCCCAATTTTATTGACTTTTTCCTGTTATTTCCGGCTTTCCCCACACAGCCCGCATAAGGAAAAGCAAAGCAGCTGCCTTCGTCCCGCAGAAGTTGGAAGCAGAACGAAAAATGCCCGCTGCTGTCGATTATTTCGCATCAAATTATCAAATGGTAGCACAAGAAAGAAAAGGCAGAATATAAAAAGTTAAACGCAGGGATTTTTAGCAGGAGATGCTGCCCTGTGAAAGCAGCGAAGGACGATGTTTCCTGCCTGCGAAGTATCGTTCTGCTGCCTTTGAACACACAAAAAAGGACCCACCCGGTTGTGAGTCCTTTCTGTCTATTTATATAGTCCCGGAAAGAGGAAGCAGTCCGGTTTATCTTTTACCAAATACCGGCACATAAGGCTCCATCTTCTGGGCAAGGGTCATTTCACTTTCCTGATCCCGCTTTTCGGCCAGTTTCTGGAAGGAAGCCTGGGCGCCCACTTTGTTTTCCGGAGCAATTGTCTTGATCCAGGTGCCGTCAGACTGCATGATATGGGCTTTCTGATTGTCCGAGAGTTCGCTGTCTACCATTCCTTTCAGCCGTCTGCAGAGATCCGGATCCTTTACCGGAATCATCAGTTCCACCCGGTCATTCAGGTTTCTGGGCATCCAGTCTGCAGAGCCCATGTAGATTTCTTCACGCCCGCCGTTAAGGAACCAGAAGACGCGGCTGTGTTCCAGGAAGCGGCCTACCAGGCTCCTGACCGTGATATTCTCGGAAATACCCGGAATACCCGGTTTAATAACGCAGATACCCCGGACGATCAGTTCAATCTTCACGCCTGCCTGGGAAGCTTCGTACAGTTTGGCAATAATTCCTTTATCAAGGAGTGAATTCATCTTCGCAATCATATGCGCCGGTTCGCCCCTCTTTGCAAAGGCAATTTCACGATCGATCAGTTCCATGCAGCGCTGTCTCATATTGATAGGAGCCACGATGAAGGAATCCCAGATTGGCGGGTCGGAGTATCCGGAAAGCAGATTGAAGAAGGCCGATGCATCCATGCCGAAACGGTCATTGCAGGTAAAGATACCCAGATCCGTATAGAGTTTCGCCGTAGAGGCATTATAGTTGCCTGTGGCCACGTGGACATAGCGGCGGATACCATCTTTTTCACGGCGGATGATGAGGGTACACTTGGAATGGGTTTTGAGTCCCACAAGCCCATAAATGACGTGAGCTCCGGCTTTTTCAAGACGTCTTGCCATGAGTATGTTGTTTGCTTCATCGAAGCGGGCCTTTACTTCCATAAGGACGGTGACCTGTTTGCCATTCTGGGCTGCTTTTTCCAGTGCCTGAATGATGGGGCTGGAAGAAGAAACGCGGTACAGGGTCTGCTTGATTGCGAGGACATCCGGGTCAGAGGCGGCGGATGCCACGAAATTAACTACCGAATCATCGAAGGATTCATAGGGCAGATGAACCAGCAGATCCTTTTCCCGAATCATATCAAAAATATTGGTTTTGTTATTTTTTTCCATCTGGAGCATGGACCAGGGATGATGAGGATGGGCTTCCGGATAGCGGAGCTTATCATATCCTTTGATTCCGCAGAATGAGAAGAAGCAGGTCATATCCAGGGGTCCGTCGATTTCATACATATCTTCCGACCCCAGGTTCATTTCGCTGGTCATGAAACGGCGCATGAAACGGCTGGCGCCCACCTGGAATTCCAGTCGTACGGCTTCCCCGCGCTGACGCTTTTTCAGCTGTTTCTCCACTTCCACCACCAGGTCCTGGGCATCCTCTTCGTCCAGATTCAAGTCTGCATCACGGGTGATGCGGAAGGGCCGGGCTTCCAGAAGGTCATATCCGATGAAGAGACGGGCGGCAAAATGGCAGAGCACCTGTTCAAGGAAGACAAAGTCATGGCGGGAGGGATTTTCAGGATTGTCCGGAAGCCGGATGATACGGGGCAGCACAGAAGGCACCGGAACGATGGCTGTCTTCACATCGATATCATTTTCTTCATCCACGTTCATATTTCTTTCATTTCTCTCCAGAAGAAGAGCAATATTTAAACTCTTGGACGCGAGGAATGGAAATGGATGGGAAGAGTCCACTGCCATAGGGGTAACTACCGGGAAAATCTGCCTTTCGAAATAGTCATCCAGCCATTTTTCCTGCCTTGGGCTTGCATTATTGGGATCGATGAAATAAAGGCCCTCTGTTTCCAGTTCTTTCAGGATCATTTTCAGATACCTGTACTGACGGGCCACCAGGCGCTGGCTTCCTTCAGAAACCGCCTCCAGCTGTTCTTCAGCAGTCATATTGGCAATATCCCTGCGTTTGACGCCATTTTCTTTCTGGTGCTTCAGGCCTGCCACGCGAATCATGAAGAATTCATCCAGGTTGGAGCTGGTAATGGCCAGGAATTTCAGTTTTTCCAGAAGAGGATTGTTCGGATCCACTGCTTCCTGCAGCACCCTGCGGTTAAACTGAAGCCAGGACAGTTCCCGGTTCAGGTAATATCTATGATCATTCACATCCACGTCCATAATTACCTCCGCTCAAGCTTGGCTTCCATGCCAAATATATTTTCAAAAAGTTCTTTTTCTTTATCAAAAAGCCATGTTTCCAAAGCTGTATTCTCATCGCTCTCATATTCAATGAGGAGGGAGTCTCCCACGATGCGGGCAGTCACGTCCCTAAGCTTCTGCTTCCTTGCCATATCCATAGCCCGGACAAGGCGGAAGATGGCGATAAGCCTGATAGCCGTCATCTTGGATGATTCTGACAGAATCCGGAAAGGTTCGTCATCATCGGTGGGCATGCCTTTATGGTCATAGTACACAATGCAGGCTACAATATCTTTTTCTTTATCTGTAATTCCAAAAATATCAGTACCCCGGATGATGTTCCAGGCAGTTGCCGAAGAGCCCAGAAGATTTACATACTTCCCTACCTGATAAAGGATGATGGCCATGCGGAGCAGGAATTCGTCCCTGTCATTCAGCCCGTTATATCTGTCAAATGCATGGATAATCTGGTAGCTGTAAAGCTCCATGGCTCTGGCATGTTCCGGTTCATAATAGAAATCAGCCGCAATGGACCGGGTCAGTTCCAGATTCTGGGCCCTCATATAAAGGAGTGCCGGATCCTTCGTCTTCATGGCTCCATAGAAAAGGCTGACTGCTTCTATGAAAGTCATACCCATCATGGCCACATTCTTTACAGGCACATTGGCCAGTATTTCCCTGTATATGTGGATGGTCGGTGCAACGACCGCAGCATTCGATTCATCCATATGGTATTTCTGGATAACCATGGATGCAGAAAGCTCACCCACTTCATCGTAGCAGTTCAGAAGTTTTTCCGGGGTCACTTCCGTTATTTTCTTTTCTATATCAAGGTTCATCAGACTGCCGATGATGCGGGCTTCCCTGCCTGAAAGGATCAGCGTATCGATATTGTACTTTCTCACGGTCACCCAGAGCGGTTCCATAATGGCATGGATATATTGCCCCAGAGCCCTTGGGAAATCAATAGAATCTCTCTGATTCTGATTGAAAGCTTCCAAAAGGCGCAGCGTTCCGATATGGACATTATGCTGATAGCAGAGGGTTCCGTTTTCCCAGATGGTGAGGCCTACGCAGCCGGAAGTAATATCGACGAAGAGAAAATTCTTTCCCAGCCGGTTGCCCTCATCTTTATTGAAATATTTAAATTTGTACTGCAGGCCGAAATGCTTGAAATAAATTTCCTGAGGCATATCGATGACCTGCACATGGAAGCCCGTGTTTACGCGGATCAGGTCCAGAATAGAGCGGCAGTTCTCCGCCTCGCGAAGAGTGGCTGTCGCATAAACGGCATACGTCTTCACCTGATAATCCACCATCAGCTGCTTCAGGCCCAGCAGCATATTGCAGAGCTTTTTAATAGAAGGGAAAGAAAGTTTCCTGTGAAGAAATACTTCTTCCCCGAAAGTTGTATCTTTTTTAACCGACTCAACCACCTGGATGTGCCTGATATCCGTATACTGCACGATGCGCATGGACAGGCTGGATGATCCGATGTGGATGATGCCATACATGAGCGGCTTTTGTTCCGACATAACGAGCCCCCGTTTCCATATAAAAATTGAGTTTATGCCTTCTTCTAACATTACACCTTAAAGGTAAAACCCATGTAAAAAAATCGACAGCTTTGCCGAATACTTTCTTCGGAAAGGAAGAAAATCAATGATCTACTTTTTATATTATTTTAACACATTCACGAATGATTTTGGGACCTGTAACCCGCCAGCCTTCTTCCTTGTATGAGAATCCTTTTATAGGCACTCATAAAGAAGAACCAATTGTAAAATTCCTGTAATAAAAGGCACTTTTTCACCCACCGGCCGTGGATATGATGTAAAATAAAGGAAATATTCCGGCTTTCTGTTTCCCTGTTTCCGGAAAGCCGACTGAGAGGGAGATACCATGGAACGTATAGCAATCATCGACCTTGGTTCCAATTCCATCCGCTTCGTCATCATGCAGATTGGCCCCCACGGGTCCTACAAGCTGGTGTATCAGGAAAAGAAATCCATCCGTCTGGCAGAAGGGATGACCATGGAAACCAGGCTTCTCACAGAGGAGGCCCAGCAGCGGGCCCTGAAATGCCTGGCAGTTTACTCACACATCATTAAAGTACAGAAAGTGAAAAAGACACTGGCTGTGGCCACCGCGGCCGTAAGGAATGCGGTAAACGGAGCTTCTTTCCTCAGAAGAGTCCGCCTTTCCACAGGCATCCCCATGACCATCATTAGCGGCAAGGCAGAAGCGGCGCTGGGTTTCTCAGGCGTTATCCATACCATTGACCGGAGGGATTTCCTCCTCTTTGACCTGGGCGGAGCTTCTGTAGAAATATCCCTTGTGCGAAACAAGCAGCGGATTCATTCCCTAAGTATCCCCATGGGTGCCGTGACCCTGACGGAAATGTTCCAGTCCTCCGGTACCGTGGACTATGAAAAAATCAGTGAAATCCGTGACTATATCCAGCGTCAGCTGAATCAGATTCCCTGGTTCCCGAAAGAGCCGATGGAAGTCATCGGCGTAGGCGGGACGGTCAGAAACCTGGCCAAGGTCCATCAGCGCTCTTCTTCCTATCCCCTGCCGAAACTCCACAACTACAATCTTCCTGTAGAAAGCCTTTTTGAAATGGTCAAATCCATCTGTGGAAAGACTTTTGAAGAAAGGAAACATATTTCCGGCCTTTCTGAAGAACGGGCAGATATCATCGTAGCCGGTGCCCTGGTGGTCCAGGAAATCGTGCGCCGTGCCAAAGCATCCTACCTCACCATTTCCGGCTGCGGTCTCCGTGAGGGACTTTTCTTCCATTATTATGACCCCATTTACGACAAAGAGGAAAAATGGAAAGAGGATATGCTGAAAAGTTCCGTTAAAAATTATCTCTATACCCTCCCCATCCAGTACGATTTCCATACTTCCTATGTGACAGCCATGGCCCTTTCCATGTTTGACCAGTGGCAAAAAATTCATGGTCTCAATGACCGTATGAGGAAAATACTTACGGCTGCCGGATTCCTCCATGATACAGGTACCATCGTCAATTATTACAGCCATGCCAGGCACAGTGCCTACATCACTGCCAATGCCCATATTTTCGGCTGGACTCACCGGGAACAAATCATGTGCGCCCTGGTCTGCGCATTCCATCATGGTTACTCCAACAAATACCTGAAAGGTGCCAGTCATGCCAGGATTCTTTCAGAATTACAGATGAAGCAGGTCCGTATGCTTTCTCTTTTCCTGGCCCTGGCAGAAGGACTCGACGAAAGTCATGAACAGTGCATTACCCGCATTATATGCACTGCCGGCAAAACGGCCATGGACCTTCGGATTTACACAAACCGTGAAAATTTCGACGTTCCTGCCCATGCTGTGCAGCACCTGATTCCCGAATTCCGTAAAATCTTCCAGCTGCCCCTCAGAATCCAGTGGTTCCCGGGAAGCACCATAAAAAATGAAATGAAAGACACTGCAGAAGGATTGGAATTTGATATATCCGGGGAGAAGACGGAGTAAGTTCATGAATCGTTTCTCCCACATTTACTTTTACCGTTTGTCAATCGTGATTCGTGGTTCGTGGTCCGTGGAAATGGCGCCTTATATAAAAGGCGCCATTTTTATATTTCCCATACAAAAAGCTGATTATCCGATATTCGGATAATCAGCTTTTTAAATGATTTTTATTTCATGAGCTCAAAGTCAGGGAAAACTCCTGACTGTAAACTAGCCACTGCCAACTAAATGCTGACAGCTATTTCACACCAGCTTGCTGAAATCGCCCCAGGTATCGAAGAGAGCAAGCGTCTTTTTGAGCTGGGAAATACGGTTTGCCTTTACGGATTCGTCTTTCACCATAACCATAACCTGGTCAAGGTATGCATTCACAGGAGCCGTCAGTTCCTTGAGGAATGGCAGAGCTGCCGCATAGTCATAGGCTGCAAAGAGCGGCGAAACTTCTACCGTAGCTTTTTCAAGTGCTGCCTGGAGATTCTTTTCTGCTTCATCTTCAAAGAGGTCCGGATTGATTTCTCCGCCTTCTTTGCCCTTTGTAATGTTGGCAAGGCGAGTCACTGCCTGGCGAAGATCGGCTTCTTCTTTCAGATGGCTTTCGGTCATAGCTCTGGCTTTCAGGAAGATAGCATAAATATCATCTACAGGACCTGCAAGGACCGCATCAATGATGTCGTATGCGATTCCTTCATCAAGAAGGATAGCCCTGATTCTCTGACGGAAGAAATCTTCCACCTGAGAGAGGACGGTCTTCTTCTGTTCCGCTTCACCCGGAAGAAGTTCGAGAGCCTTTTCAATGCCTCTTCTGATATCCCAGTGAATCTTACCATCAGTAATGATATTGACTGCACCAATGGTCTGGCGGCGGAGTGCGAAGGGATCCTGGGAACCGGTCGGGATAAGTCCGCGGAGGAAGGTGGCAGCCAGATTGTCCAGCTTATCTGCCAGAGAAAGGGCACGTCCGATGGATTCCTGCGGGAGAATATCACCGGCAAAGCGCGGCATGTACTGTTCGAAAACAGCCTGGGCCACATTCTTCTTTTCCCCGTCCAGAAGGGCATATTCCTTGCCCATTTCGCCCTGGAGTTCAGTGAATTCGGTAACCATACCGGTAGCCAGGTCGGATTTGGAAAGGTAAGCGGCTCTGTCTGCATCAGAGAGTTCTTCAGCAGAGAAATTCCAGTCTTTTCCGATGGCAGCAGTCAGTTTCTGCAGGCGGTCTGCCTTGTCCAGCATGGTGCCCATGCCTTCCTGATAATTAATACGGGTGAGGCCTTCTCTATGGCCTTCCAGGGATTTTTTACGGTCGTTTTCGAAGAAGAATTTCGCATCGTCCAGACGGGCACGAAGTACCCTTTCATTCCCGATCTGTACATTATGAATAGCCCTGGTTCCGCCGTTTCTGACCGTAAGGAAATAAGGCATAAGGCTGCCATCTTCATTTCTTACCGGGTAGTAACGCTGGTGATCGCGCATCGGGGTAACCACTGCCGGTACCGGAAGCTTCAGGAATTCATCATCGATACGTCCATAGAGGGGAGTCGGATATTCGACGAGGTAGTTGATTTCTTCCAGAAGATCCGCATTATGCCAGACATGACCGCCCAGTTCTTCAGCGACCTTCAGGAGGCCCTCTTTGATAAGTTCTCTTCTTTCGTCCTGGTCAACGATGACGAAAGCTTTGCGCATGGTTTCTTTATAATCTTCCGGTTTTTCAATGGTTACCGGTTCCTTGCAGAGGAAACGATGGCCACGGCTTACACGGCCGCTCTTTACATGAGCAAATTCCATGGGCACTATCTGGTCACCGGCAAGAGCAACAAGCCAGCGGACAGGGCGGATGAAATGAACTTCTTCAGAAGCCCAGCGCATGGATTTGGCAAAAGTGAGACCTGTAATGAAAGACAGGAACAGGTCCGGCAGTACTTCTTCCACTGCCTTGCCCTTATTTACTACATTAGCCCAGGTATAGTCCCCTTCCTTAATGAGCTGGGAAGGATCGATATGCTGGCCTCTGGCGAAGCCTTGTGCCGCGCGGGTCGGATTTCCATCAGCATCAAAAGCTGCCTTGATGGAAGGGCCGCGCTTCTTCACTTCTTCATCAGGCTGGCGGTCAGCGGCATTTTTCACGAGTACTGCCAGACGGCGGGGAGTCGCATAAACGGTAATTTTGTCGAAGGAAATACGGCTTTCTTTAAATTTCGCGTCAGAAAGAGCTCTCAGCTGATCCACCACACCGGACATAATATTGGCCGGCATTTCTTCTGTACCGATTTCTAAAAGAAGATTTTTACTCATTTTCCTTCACTTCCTTTCAGCATGGGGAATCCCAGTTCTTTACGTTTTTTCAGCCAGGCCTTTGCACAGGCTCTGGCCAGATTTCTGACACGTCCGATATATTCGGTACGTTCAGAAAGGGAAATGGCACCGGCAGCATCAAGCAGATTGAAGCTGTGGGAACATTTCAATACATAGTCGTAAGCCGGGAGCACATAGCCCAGCTTGCTGATGCGGTAGGCTTCTTTTTCATACATATCAAAAAGTTTGAAAAGCATATCATGGTCCGACAGTTCATAGCTGTATACGGACTGTTCATATTCATTTTCATGCCATACGTCGCCATAGGTTACGCCATCAGTCCATACCAGATCATATACATTGTCTACCTGCTGGATATACATGGCGATACGTTCCAGACCGTAGGTAATTTCTACGGATACCGGATGTTCATCAATTCCGCCGACCTGCTGGAAATAGGTAAATTGGGTGATTTCCATACCGTCCAGCCATACTTCCCAGCCGATGCCCCAGGCACCGAGGGTCGGGGATTCCCAGTTATCTTCTACGAAACGGATATCATGTTCCTCCGGATCGATACCCAGTTCTTTCAGGGATTCCAGGTAAGTCTCCTGAATGTTGTTCGGGGACGGTTTCATAATCACCTGGAACTGATGATGCTGATAGAGACGGTTCGGGTTTTCGCCATAACGACCGTCATCGGGGCGTCTGGATGGTTCAACGTAAGCCACATTCCAGGGTTCCGGTCCGATGGTGCGCAGGAATGTGAAAGGGTTCATGGTGCCGGCACCTTTTTCAGTATCGTAAGCTTCACCAAGAACGCAGCCCTGGCGGGACCAGAATTTCTGGAGTGCCAAAATAATCTGCTGAAATGTCATATTTCCTCCTGAAAAACAATATAAAATCCCTGTAACAATACGTTACAGGGACGAGTTACAGGGAATAACCCGCGGTTCCACCCTCATTGGTCTTGCGGCCCGCCTTCATTTATAGCAGCCCTACTTCATTCAGGCAGCAGCTCCGAAGCGCCTTCCGCATCCTGCCGGACTTTCACCCTCACCGGCTCGCTGATTATGCGTACTCCTCTTCTTCATCACCGTAGTTATGGACTTATAGTAGCAAATCGGGGTTCAAAAGTAAAGAGTCATTTCATATTTGATGAAAATAAATACAGGTGAAGAAGCTTTTGAATCGGGAGTAACGGGAGTATCGGGGCTGCCGGGATAGTAGCGGCGCAGAACAGAAAAAGTTCCGCCCTTTTATATATTTTGTGATTGTATCCGGTAAACCAAAAATTATCTCTTAAAGCCGGAAAGGACGAAATTCTAAAATCAAACCCCGACCAGCAGTCAATATTTTGGGAAATTTTGCCTATTCTCTGTAAAAATTCACCGGAAATCATGATAAAATAATAGATATCAGACAATATTTCTCTTTCGTGAGGTGAATTGATATGATGAAAAAATTACTGGCAGCCCTTGCGCTTTCCGCACTGGCTCTGCCCCTTTCCATTTCCGCCAATGAAGGGCCGGATGCCCCAAAGGATGGTGCACGACTGACAAAGCCGGTCCCCTTTGCAGCAGCAGTGAAAAAAGATGGGAAATGGGGCGCTGTCAATGAAAAGGGTATCATTATCATTCCATTTTCCTATGACAAGGAAGGACTGAGCCTGACTGATGCCTCAAAGCAGGAGGAAGACCTGGACGGTGAAGGACGGGAAAATCTGATCGAGGTCCAGAAAGGAAAGCTTCGCGGTTTCTACAACCGGGAAGGCAAAGTGATTGTCCCCATTTCCTATGAAAACCGGTCCATATGGAAAGAAGGAGCCCTGGCCATTCAGGAATCTGAAAAAAAGATTACCTTCTATCGCATGGACGGGACAAAGATCATCGATAAAACCTATGAGCAGGTCTCTGATTTCCAGAATGGCATGTCCATCGTAAAGGAAAACGGCAAGTACGGTTATCTTTCTCTGGACGGCAAAGAAATCGCGCCGGTGTATCAGGAAGCCCGCTACTTTGAGGATGGTCTGGCACCGGTCAGGGAAAAAGGCAAATGGGGTGTCATTGATACGGCAGGCAATATGGTGGTCCAGCCTTCTTATAAAGATGCAGGGCCCATCTACAGTGAAGGACTGCTGGCCGTGAAAAATGGAAAGGACCTCTGGGGATTTATTGATAAAACAGGCAGTGAAGCAGTAGAACCGGCCTATAAGGAAGTCATCCCCGTATTCACTGAAGGAAACACGGCCGTAGAAAATGATGACAAGCTCTGGGGCTTTATCAATACGAAAGGTGAAGTCACCGCAAAGCCTCAGTTCAAAGCAGTTCTTACCGAATTTTCTGAAGGTCTGGCCGGTGTCAAGACGCCGGATGGCAACGGATATGCCGGACCCGATGGAAATATCGCCTTCATGGCCGACTATAACCAGCTTTATCCTTTTGAAGACGGAATTGCAGAAGTGAGAGACGGGCAGGTCACGGAAGTCAGGGAGCGAAGCGGATTTCCTATTTCCATTGGCATCGGCTGGGGCTGGGGGCACTGGTTCCACGGTCATCATCACCACCATCATCACAGACATTCCGGCTGGGGCATCGGAATCGGTATCCCCATCTGGGATCCCTGGGGTTATGGAGATGAGACGGTCCCCACGGTACAGGTGAAACGGGGCTATATCGACAATACAGGCAAAGTCATTGCCTCCCCTTCCAACGACAGAGTCTTTGAAGCAACAGACCAGGGTATCCTTATCCGCAATGAAGGCAAGTACGGCTGGGTCAACCGGAAGGGCATCTTTACGGCTCATTCCGTATATAAGAGCCTGATCCCGGTGGAAGAAGACGGTCTTCTCCTCGCCCAGAATGATGATAAAAAATGGGGCCTCCTTTCTATGGCAGATGGCACGGAAGTGGTCCCCATGATGTATGAAAATCTTTACTCCATCGGAAATGGTTTCTACAGCTATAAAGTGAAATCGGACTGGGGAATTCTTTCCAAAGACGGCAGTCTCGTGACGGAACCGGTTTTCCGGGGCGTAGCTACCTGCGGTGACGGACTGATTCCGGTAAAAACGAAGGAAGGCTGGAAATATGTGGATACTGCAGGTAAAGATGCCATCATCCTTAAAGAAGAGGCCAGTGACGTCACATCTTTCAAAAATGGAAGAGCCGGCGTAAAGATTAAAGGAAAATGGGGCCTCATCGACAAGACCGGCCGTTTCCTTGTAAAACCTGCCTATGATGATATCGATATCCTTTGAGTGAAATGATTTGAATTCAGAAAGTCTGAAAAACTTTCTTCATAAAATTATCAGTTATCAGATTTGATGCGGCGCGAAATTATAAGCGCCGCATTTTTTAAACAAAAAGACCCGCCTCCTCACCGGACGGGTCCATTTTTTACTAACAACTAACCACTAACCACTCACCTCAGCGTTGTAGCGAGGAAGAACATCAGGAAAAGTATCATGATCATCTGGCGGTTGTTTCTTTTCTTTATTTCCTTGTCTGCAAGGGAAATCCCCCAGTTCCATTTCGTATAAAGAGCCATGGCCAGCCACATGAGAAATCCAGCCACTGCCACGCGGTAGACGCTGTCCACGGGAATCGGAAGGAGTCCCACATCCGCTGATACCAGGATCAGAAGGGAAATACAAACGATGACGGTCACCAGCCAGAGAAGCCATCTGGGCGCTTCGTCATGAATGAATTTTTCTTCTTTCGTATGGCAGATGCCAAGGATGTAGGATTTGATAAACCAGAGGCAGATACCCACTGCCACTACGTCAAAAACATAACTGTGCTGCATAGCTTCACCTTCCATAAAGATTCTTTATCTATTATGGACCAGAAAGGAAAATGGGGCAACCGAAAATTGATTTCTATTTCCCGCCGGAGCTCACGGAGTTCTCAAAGAGTTCCGGATATACAGCTTTTGCGGCGGCTTCCATGGCATCGGTAATATGCTGGCTCATGACATATTTGTACTTTTCCGGGAACAGGACAAGATTATGGTTTTTCACAGCTTTTACATCCTGAAAAGCAGGATTTGCCAGGAGCTCTTTCTCAAATTCCGTTTCATTATCCCCTTCCTTGATTTTCCATACAGGCATGAGAAGGATATCCGGGTTAATTTCCGGAAGGATTTCATTGGAAAGATAGGCATTCGTTCCCTTTGGCACATCGTAAACTGCCGCCCCGTCCTTTACATGGGCCATAGCCAGGATTTCACTGAAAAGGGTCCCTTTCTTCCCAAGGATTCCCCGAAAGGATAAAGCAAGAGCCGTCCTTTCCTTTTCAGGCGGGATGACAGAAAGTTTCCTGTCCAGTGCTTCCCTTTTCCTGTTCATATCAGAAACCATAGCTTCTCCGGCTTCTTCTTCATTGACGGCCCTGGCCACTCCCCGTACTTTAGTCTCCATTTGCTCCCAGTTCACGGCAACCAGGGATACATAAACCGGAATACCTGAATTTTTCAATACCTCCACCATGTTCATGGGAACGTTGGTAGAAGCTATGACCAGATCCGGCTTCAAGGCCATAATCATTTCCGGGTTGACTTCGGCAATCTGTCCCACAGCCTGCTGCTCTTCTTTCGTCACAAAGGAAATATCCGGATTTCCCGCATATTTGGATAGACCTTTCACCCTTGACGTATCTACAAGTCCCAGAAGGATTTCGTCAGTCCCATAAGTCAGAGAAACGATACGCACCGGATGAGCGCTCACACGCAATTCTGCGCCCTGGTCGTCGGTAATGACTCTGGTACCGCCTGATTCCTTTACCCTGCCGCATCCTGCCATACATACTATCAGCAGGACAGCCAGAAAAAGAGCCAGATTTTTTCGAAAAGTTTCATAGAATGTCATTTATCATTCCTCAAAATGATGAATTTCTCATATTTCATGAAATATTTTATAATTCTATTATTATATTTCTATCCCATTATGTCAATTAAAAACCGGATGCCTGGCATCCGGTTTTAACTCTGCTTAGAAACTTTGCAGGTTTTTACTTTCCTTCTTTTTTCAGTTCTTTCTCAAGAGCCATTTCCAGCGTATGCCAGCCGAGAGTGGCGCATTTGACGCGGACCGGCATTTTGGAGATATCTTTGAGCGTAATGGCCGCTTCCAGTTCTTCCAGTTGTGCCTCATCGGTCACTTTGCCACGAATCATATCGAGGAAAAGGCGGCAGAGCCGGAGTCCTTCTTCCACCGTCCTGTCCCGCAGGAGTTCAGCCATCATGGCTGTGGAAGCCTGGGAAATGGCACAGCCTGTGCCCGTATAGGCCAGATCCTTGATTATTCCGTTTTCCACAATCACTTCGATATCGATATCATCGCCGCAGCTCGGGTTATGGCCGTGTTCATGGAGTGTGGGATGGATGATTTTTCTCTTATTGGTACGATCTTTGTTGTATTCAAGGATAAGATCTGTATATAACTGTTTCAGTTCCATCAGTCGTCATACCCCATCACTTTCCGGACATCCTTCAGTTTTTCGAGGAAATAGTCCACTTCTTCTTCCGTATTATAGAAATAGAAAGAGGCCCGGCAGGTAGCATTAATACCTAAATATTTATGAAGCGGTTCTGCACAGTGATGACCCGTGCGGATGCAGATTCCGTCAGCGGAAAGAATCTGTGCCACATCGTGGGGATGGACATCTTCCACCGTAAAGGCGATGAGGCCTTCTTTTTCTTCCGGGTTCTTCGGCCCGATGATATGAATGAAAGGAAGCTTTTTCATGCCTTCCAGGCACCGGGTGACCAGTTTTCTTTCCTGGGCCCGGATTTCATCATAACCGATGGCCTGAATATAACGGATTGCGGCCACCAGAGATACGGCCCCTTCCACATACTGGGTTCCGGCTTCGAATTTGGCCGGAAGTTCAGCAAAGGAAGTATGCTGTTCTTCCACTACGTCGATCATATCTCCGCCCCGGAGGAATGGTTCCATTTCTTCCAGCAGTTCTTCTTTTCCGTAAAGGACGCCGATACCTCCCATAGAACACATTTTATGGCCAGAGAAAGCGAAGAAATCGCAGTCCAGATCCTGCACATCCACCGGTTTATGGGGAGCAGACTGAGCGCCATCGAGAACGACAATCGCCCCATGGGCATGGGCACGCTGAATGAGGGGCTTCGGATCGAAATCAATCCCCAGTACATTGGAAACTTCTGCGAAGGCAAAGATCTTCACCCTGGGATCATCAATTTTTTTCAGTTCTTCTTCCGGAAAATGACCGGTTTCTTTATCTACATAAATATAGTCAAGGACGGCCCCTGTCTTTTCTGCCACCCGCTGCCAGGTGACGAGGTTGGAATGGTGTTCCGCAATGGTGATAAGGATATGGTCCCCTGCCTGTACATGGGTCTCGCCCCAGGAACGGGCCACCAGGTTCAGGGATTCGGTAGTATTTCTTGTATAAATGATTTCTCTTTCGCTTTTTGCATGGATGAAGTCACGAACGACTTCCTTAGAGGAGTCGTAAGCTTCCGATGCCGCAATAGCAAAGACATGCGCCCCTCTGTGCGGATTGCCATTCTGATGTGTCACATAGTCAACCACTGCATTGATGACGGGCAGCGGTCTCTGGGTGGTTGCACCGTTATCAAAATAAACCACTTTGTGCCCGTTAACTTCTGTATTGAAAATAGGAAAATCTTTCCTGATCAGTTCACTATTCATTTAATCTCCTTGGAATCCAGTTTTTCTCTGAGTTCTCTCAGTACTTCTTCTCTCACCGATTCATCCATTTGATCGATAATTGGACGAATGAGTGCTTCAATGACGATTCTTCTTGCTTCTTCCAGAGAGAAGCCGCGGCTCATAAGGAAATAAATCGTATTTTCATCCAGCTGGCCTGCGCTGGATGCATGATTGCCCTGCACATCATCTTCCGTGCAGAGAAGAAGAGGAAGGGAAATATTTTTCGTCTTCGGTGCAAGCTGGATGGCATAGTCGCCTTCATCCCCCACGGAACCGCTGCAGCCCTTTTTGAAGTCCAGGGTTCCCCGGAAAATTTTCTTTGAGGTGTCATCCAGAGCACCTTTCACGTCGATTTCAGCTTTTGTCTTTTTACCCACATGATCGATGTGGTAGAAAAAGTCCAGATGCTGTCTACCCTTTCCTGCATAGAGGGCCCGTTCAAACATCTGTGAATGGTCCCCCTCCAGTTTTCCGTAGCTGTGGATATAAATATTCTCTCCGCCCAGTTCAGCAACCGTAAAGTCGGCCTTTGCATTTTCGGAGAGGACCGTATGGCGCTGGTCAAAAATCTTTGCCCCTTTGAGGCCGCTTACAAGACGGGACACTTTAAGATTTGCATTTTTATCCAGCTCATAATAAGCAGCAGCAAGAGAAGTGCCCTCGTATTTTCCTTCCATGCGGTATATGAGATTGAGGTCTGCGCCTTCTTCCAGCTTGAAAAGGAAGGCAGCCGCAAAGTCGGGATTTTCCATACTTCCTGAAAGGGTAATGGTCAGATCCGCTTTGACCCCTGCAGGAATGGTAATCGTATAATGACTGCCCTTTTCCAGTGCTTTTACGGTCTCCGGAGAAGCCCCCCGGAAAAAGTCCGGAAGCCTTCCTCCTTCAGATACGTAGGAAATATCGGAAAAAGCAGGTGTATTTCCATTCTTCGGCGCTTCAAAGTCCACTTTCGTATCATTCGTATGAAGATAACGATAGGTGAGGAGAGGCAGCCGGTTGATTCTTATTTCTTCCATATGGCCTCCTTATCCTATAGCGCCTTCAAATTCAAGATCGATGAGACGGTTCATTTCTACCGCATACTCCAGAGGAAGGGCTTTGGAAATAGGTTCCGCAAATCCTCTGACCAGCATGGCCTTGGCATCTTCTTCCGAAAGCCCGCGGCTCATGAGGTAATAAATATCCTCGTCGGGAATACGACCGATTTTTGCTTCATGACCAAGGTCGATATCATCGTTTTCAATAATAATATCGGGAATGGTATCGGATCTCGATTCATTATCCAGCATCAGGGATTCACAGGAAATAGTACCTTTTGTCCCCTTCGCATTGGGTCCGATATAGACCACACCCCTGTAAATGGCCGTGCCTCCGGCTTTGGAAATGGATTTGGAATTGACAGTCATGGAGACATTCTTTCCCAGTGCTTCCACTTTGGAACCGGTATCCAGGAACTGACCCTTACCTGCAAAAGTAATGCCTGTAAATTCGCAGGTGGACCTGTCGCCTTTCAGCACTGTATCCGGATAGAGGCAGGACGTATGGGAACCGAAAGAACCGGAAACCCAGATCATATGACCGTCTTCTTCCACCAGGGATTTCTTGGTGTTCAGGTTGTACATGTTCTTGGACCAGTTTTCAATGGTCGAATAGCGGAGTGTCGCTCCCTTTTTCACATACAGCTCAACCGCCCCTGCGTGAAGGTTGGCCACGTTATATCTTGGAGCCGAGCAGCCTTCGATGAAATGACAGGTGGCTCCTTCTTCCACAATAATCAGTGTATGTTCAAACTGACCGGCCCCCGGCGCGTTCAGGCGGAAATAACTCTGAAGAGGCATCCTGACATTTACGCCTTTGGGCACATAGACGAAAGACCCGCCGGACCATACGGCATAATGGAGGGCCGCAAATTTATGATAATTGGGAGTAATCAGTTTTCCGAAATAGGGTTTGATCAGTTCCGGGTATTTCTTCACTGCCGTTTCGAAATCCACATAAATGACGCCCTGTTCTTCCAGCTCTTTCTGGATATTGTGGTACACCACTTCAGAGTCATACTGTGCACCTACACCGGCAAGGGATTTCTTTTCCGCTTCCGGAATTCCCAGTCTGTCGAAAGTATCCCGGATATTTTCCGGCAGATCCTCCCAGCGGGCTTTCATATCTGTTTTAGGACGCACATAAGTATCGATGTGCTCCATATCCAGTTCGGAAATATCCGGCGCCCACGGCGGAATATCCAGCTTGTTGTAAATTTTCAAAGCCTGCAGACGTTTTTCCAGCATCCATTCAGGTTCCTCTTTTTCGGCAGAAATCTGGCGGATGATCTCTTCATTGAGCCCTTTGTCCGCTTTGTAGGAAAATTCCACCTTGTCCTTCACATCGTAAATGCTGCGGTTGACTTCTTCGACCTGGCTTCTTACTTTTTCCTCAGCCATGATCACACCTCACTGCGGTAGGCATCGAAACCGTTCTTCTCGATTTCATCCACCAGTTCCGGTCCTCCCTCTTTTACGATCCGTCCATCGATAAGTACATGGACAAATTCAGGAGTAATGAATTTCAGAATCTGGTTCAGATGGGTAATGATGAGGATGGAATTATTTTCATTGTGATATTCGGAAATATTTTTAGAAACGATACGAACTGCATCCACATCCAGACCGGAATCGGTCTCATCCAGCATGGCCAGCTTCGGATCAAGGATGCGCATCTGAAGGATTTCACTCTTCTTCCGTTCACCACCTGAGAATCCGTCATTAAGATAACGATCCCCATAAGAAGGATCCATGGCCAGTCCTTCCATACGGCTCTTCATGAGACGCTTGAAAGGGAAAAGACGCTGCTGTTTGCCGGAAATAGTGGTCTTTGCCGTACGAATGAAATTTTCCATAGTAATGCCTGCCACGGAAATAGGATTCTGGAAAGAAAGGAAAATGCCAAGTCTGGCACGCTTGTCGACAGAAAGGTTTGTAATGTCCTCTCCTTCGAAATAAATATGTCCCTCAGTAATTTTGTAGACAGGATTTCCCATGATAGCATGAAGCAGCGTCGACTTGCCTGCCCCGTTAACGCCCATAATGACATGGACTTCCCCCGTGTTCACGGTGAGGTTAATGCCGTGGAGGAGTTCTTTCCCGCCTACAGATACGTGGAGATTTTCCACGCGAAGTAATTCGCTCATTTGATCACCTCATATATTGTAATCTGCATGCGCCTCTCGACGTATACAATTAAAAGCTTATTCCATTTTACTGTATTTATCCCTATATGTAAATACAGGACCCCGAAAAGAAAAGGGAGTTTTATTTAAATCGGGAACCTGAATTTATATTATCTAACTTTTTCAATATGAAGTCAAGTTATCCCTTTTCCTGAAAAAATAACCATCCCTGGTCCTCCGGTTTTCCCTGTTCTTTACAGAAATGATAAAATAAAAGAAAAAGGAGGTCTTCCCACGAATAAAAAACTACTGATTGCTGCAGCGGCCGGATTCATCGCCCTGGGCGGCTTTGGCGTATCGGCCGAAAATAATACAGATGAAAGTGCATATTGTTACGGTCCCGGGAGCGGTTACTGCTATTCTGGAGAAAACCGGCCGGATGAGGACTACGGATGCAATGGCTATGGCAGAAATTATAACTGCCGTACTAATCGTGGCTGCGGGTGCGGTTACAGAAGATAATCAAAAAGGACATCTGCCGATGTCCTTTTTTGATGTTATTTATTTTTTCTCTGCCACTTTGTCCTCGAAGAACCACTTTTTAGAAAGTTCATCATACGTGCCATCGCTCATGACTTTCTTCAAGGCCCGGTTCACTTCGTCTGCCAGTTTCTGATTGTCTTTTGAAACGGCAATACCAAAATTATCCTCCGCCGGAATGAGTCCCACGATAGTAAGCTTTGAGGCCCTTCCTGCTTTCAGACCGTAAATGGAGGCGGGTTCATCGGTAATGCCGGCATCGGCTTCTCCCTTTTCCACCGCATCAAATACGCCATTATAGTCGCCCATGGATTTGATTTTGGCCGGTCCCATTTCCTTGACTTTTGCTTCACTGGTACTTCCCTGCAGGGTGGCCACGGTTTTCCCTTTGATTGCCCCTTCCCCGCGGAGGCCCGAGTCCTTTTTGACGATAATGGAATAGCCGCTCATTTTATAGTAGGGGTCGGAAAAGGCAACATGTTTTTTCCTTTCGTCCCTGATGGTAATGGCGGAAATACCCATATCCACTTTTTTATTTTCCACAGCGGAAATAATTTCACCAAAATGCATGGTTTCCACTTTGACTTCCGCATTCATTTCCTTTGCCACCGCTTTGGCCAGGTCCAGTTCAAAGCCAACCACATGGCCATGTTCATCTTTAAAAGAAAGTGGCGCATAGTCCCCTTCCGTCGCCACGGTGAGGACTCTACCCGCAGAGGCAGACCTGGGAGCTTCCCTCTCTGGCGCTTTCCCGCAGCCCGCAAAAGCAAGAGATCCTGCGGCAGCCAGAAGTAAAAGGGCCATTTTCCAGTTTTTATTCATTTGATTTCCTCCTGTTCTGAAATCAAAGCAATATAGAACGTATTCATCTACTCTACTATATAGGTAACTCCCTATAATTTCAATATGCGCTTTTATTTCTTTAATTTTTCAATTTTATATTTTTATATTTTGAAATTATGCCCATAAAAAAACCGTAAAAGCAATTGCTTTCACGGTTTTTACATTTTTATTTCTTCATAGCCGGCGCTTTATCCACATTTTTGTCAGCAAACCATTTGTCATGAATCTTGTCGTATTCCCCATTTTTCATGAGTTTATCCAGTGCATCATTGACCTGTTTCTGGAGACCTTCATCTTTTTTATTCAGCAGCATGACAAATCCGCCGGAACCCGGGAGGACGGCCGCCTGTTTCAGTTTGTCCGAAGCTCCATGAGCCAGGTAGAAACGGGCCACCGGTTTATCGAGAATAAGGGCATCCGCCTCGTTGTCCTCTACAGCTTTGATAATCTGGTCATGGGAATCATATTCCTTCACTTCCGCCCCGCACCGTTTTGCGGTTTCCACGTAGAGGGTCCCTTTCTGGACAGCCACCTTTTTCCCTTTCAGGTCTTCCGGAGATTTGATTTCATTATCATCTTTGCGGGCAAGAACAGATACGCTTTCCTTGCTGTAATAAATGCTGCTGAAATCCACTTTTTCCTGACGGTCTTTCGTCATATCCGCAGCAGAAACGGCAATATCTGCCTTGTTATCCACCAGGGCAGGAATCAGTTTATCAAAAGGCGTGGCCTCATAAACGACCTTTGCGCCAAGTTCTTTGGCCACTGCTTTCGTGATATCCACATCAAAGCCTACGATATTTCCTTTTTCATCTTTGTAGGCAAAAGGCGGATAGGTAGCATTGCATACGACTTTCAGCTCTTTCTTGACCGGTGCAGATTTGGCAGGAGACGAAGATGCTTTCTCTCCGCCGCAGCCTGCCATTGTGCCTAGAACTGTCAGTGCCAGAACGGCTGCACCTGCTTTTGTCCAGTGATTCATAGGGTACCTCCATTGGAAATATATGAACTTGTCCCCATTTTTTCTTCATTATATAAGGACCGTTCTACTTTAGCAAATAGAATGTATTCCTTTAATTGGGAACAGCAATAAAGAACGCAAAAACCGTGAAACGGAAAATCCGTCTCACGGTTTTGTTACTTCTTATGGATTATTACTTCTTCTTTTCGCCGAACCACTTAGCGTAAATCTTATCGTAAGTGCCATCAGCCTTGAGATCTTTCAGCGCTTTATTTACAGCGGCAACCAGTTCTTTCTTATCCTTGTTCATGGCAAGAGCAAGCGGTTCGCCGGCTTTCGGGCTGCCTACTGCCTTCAGGTCTTTATCAGCGCCCTTATGGAGATAGTAGAGACCTACCGGTTTATCGATAACGAATGCATCCAGGGTGCCTGCCTGCAGTTCCATAAAGCCCTGGGAGTTGGTATCCAGCTGTTTTACTTCTGCTGCTTTTGCTTCTTTGGCCACATTAACCTGATCGGTGCCTACCTGAGCGCCTACTTTCTTGCCTGCCAGATCGGCCCAGTCTTTAATGGAAGTATTGTCTTTCTTGACAATAATGGTATAGCCTGCATCGGTATAGTAAGGATCGGAGAAGGAAACAGTCTTTGCTCTTTCCGGGGTAGCATTCATAGCTGCGGCTACGATATCGATCTGGCCTGCCTGAACAGCCGGAATCAGTGCATCAAAGCCCATGGACTTGAATTCCATTTTACTGCCCATCTTCTTGATGATAGCATCAGTAAGATCCAGGTCAAAGCCTACATATTTATCATTTTCAGTAAATTCAAATGGCGGGTAGGTGGTTTCTGAACCTACGCGGATTACCGGCGGAATTCCGCCAGCTGCAGAAGATGCAGCTTTTTTGTCTCCACCGCCGCAGCCTGCTGCCAGAAGGGTAGCAGCCATAGCGCCCATTGCCAATGCGATTTTCAGTTTTTTACCCATCATAACGATCATCTCCAGATTCATTACCTCTGCGAAGGGCCTGCATATTTATCCCTTCCCTCCGCTGAAAAAGCTGCTGAGAAATACGGATGATTTCCCATTTCTCCTATCGATGCCCAAGCATCAACGGAATTTCTGTATTTTCAGTATCTTTATACAAGCTATGCATATTTTATCAATTTCTTGTATAACTGTCAATTGTTTTTAAAAGATATAAGGATTTTATTATGAATATTTTTCACCCGCCCCTGCCTTCTGAAAATCTCTCCTATAAAGAAATACTGTTTTTACATTAAAATATATTACTTATTAAATTGAATGACGAGATTACATTGACCCCCGCCCACTTATCATGATATTATTTTATATACGAGTCCCCAAACGGGCTGAATTTATGATTTGTTAAATTCTGTATAATGAATAGATACACTTCCTGCTTTATACTGAAAAAGATAAAGATTCTCTCTGTTTTCAAGACCCGCCGGGCGGGCAAAAGGTGCTTATGGAACTAATTATTACATTCCTTTCGGACTGGGGGTACCTTGCCCTCTTTATCTGCATGGTGCTGGAAAATATGAATGTCCCCATTCCCAGTGAAATCATCCTGGGCTTCGCAGGATTTCTTGTGTCCCAGGATATATTTTCTTTCTGGCCAACTGTCATCATCGGGACCGTTGCCGGCATAGCCGGTTCTGTCGGTTCCTACTACATGGGATATCATGGCGGGAGAGACCTCATCCTGAAGCATACGGCCAAAGGAGGCCTGGGGGCAAAGAAAATGATTGCCGCCAAAGACTGGTTTGAAAATTATGGAGCCATTGCCGTTTTCACAGGAAGGCTCCTCCCCGGCGTTCGTACTTTTATTTCCCTTCCTGCAGGTATCGCACAGTTCCCCATGGGGCAGTTCATTCTGCTCACTATTCTGGGTACCGTTCCCTGGACGATGTTCCTTGTCTACATGGGTTCCATTCTTGGCCACAACTGGCGTATGCTTCTTGATTACAAATGGGAAATCGCAGGTGTGTGCGTCCTCATTTCTGCCATTGTCGCCGGCGGGTATTATCTGTATCACAAAAGAAAAGCCAAATGAAAATCAATAAAAACTGTATTTCTCTTTTTATATTCTGCCTTCTCCTCTATGGCACTTTCTGTGGTCTCATACCGCTTCTGGATCCCGATGAACCGGTCTATGGGGAAACCGCCCGGGAAATGCTTCTGACGGGAGACTGGATCTCACCCCGTATTTATGGGGAATTCTGGTATGACAAGCCTCCTCTTTTTTACTGGCTGGAAGCCATTTCCTTCTCTATTTTTGGCATATCTACCTGGTCTGCCCGTTTTCCATCGGTCCTTCTTGGCGCCCTGACACCGGTATATCTGTACATGAGTTCCAGAAAGCTGATCGGTGAAAACGCCGCCCTCCGGGGAGCTTTTATTTGTGCCTCCTCTCTGGAAATCATTGTCCTGGCCCGGTCCAGCGTTACCGACACGCTTCTGACCTTTACCCTGACTCTGGCGCTCATGAGTTTTCTCCGAAAAGAATATTTTCCGGCCTATATTTCCTGCGGTCTCGCCCTTCTTGCCAAAGGTCCCATCGGCTTCGGATTTCCTGCCCTTATCGTGGGATTGTGGATGATTTTCACAAAACAGTTTAATCTGAAAAATATCCTTGGTCTCAAATGGTACTGGGGAATTCCTTTGGCCTGCCTGGTGGGCCTTCCCTGGTATATCGAAATGGGCATGCTCCATGGGGATGCTTTCATCGATACATTCCTGGGCTACCACAATATCACCCGTTTCACCAGTCCCGAACATGCGGGGCAGAATCATTACTGGCTTTACATCGTGGTGCTGCTGGCCGGTTTTTATCCCTGGTGCGGGACCCTTCCGGGCATCTGCCGGAGGGCAAAGGCCTGGTTTAAAGATAAAGTGCTGGCTTATTTCATGGTCTGGGCCGCTTTCATTTTTATTTTCTTTTCAATTTCCTCTACCCAGCTTTTTTCCTATATCCTTCCCATGTTCCCGCCCCTGTCTCTTCTGGCGGGGAAATATATGACGGACTGTGAGGAGACCGGTCATTTTTCAAAAACTTTCCTTGCTTTCCATCTCCTTTTTGCCTTTGCTTCTGCCACAGCCATCGCTCTGGCTCCGGTGGAACCGGTGGGAGGACTTCCCGTGCGGATTGCTGTCGTCCTTTTCATGACGGCAGCTGCCCTGTATGCGGCATGGAACCTGAAGAAAGGATATTTCCGCCATTTCATGGTTTCCCAGGGAGCATTGATCCTTATTTTTGTCATTTCCGTATGGGGTGTCTTTGCTCCTTCCGTTTCTTCCAAATTCACTTCCAAAGTGATTGCTGAAGACTTTGCAGTGATGGAAAAAGACCCCGCCATTCCCATTTATATCGATACCTTCTACCGGCCGTCAGTGGCTTTCTATACCGGTATTTACGGTAAAGCGCTGCCGGAATTTGATCTGCGTAAAAAAGCAGTGGATGATAAGAACGAAGAAAAAGGGGTCCTTCTCCCAGGCAAGGATGAGGAAACCCTTCCTGATACCGCCTATATTTTAGTCCAGAAAAAAATCCTCAAAAACTGGCCGGAATCAGAGAAGAAGAACCTTTACCTGCTGTGGGAAAAAGACACAGCCTGCGTATTTCTTAAACAGGAGGTCGCCATTTGAGCAGTACAAGACATAGAAACAGTAGAAACAGAAACCAGTCCTCTTCCGAAAATATTTCTAAAGAATCAAAGACTCCCGCCACCCTTTTCTTTTTCTTCCTTACCGCTTTCATCTTCCTTCTCTGGGGAAGCTGGCTCCTGCCGGTAACTGACCCGGTAGAATCGAACTATGCTTTAACCGCAAAAGAAATGGTCCTCTCCGGTGACTGGATGAGTCCCCAAATCTATGGAACTTACTGGTATGACAAGCCCATCATGGTATACTGGCTTCTTTCCATTTCCTATACTCTTCTGGGCTTCACGGATCTTGCCTCAAGGCTTCCCGCCGTTTTCTGCGGTGCCCTTTCCGTGATGATACTTATCTGGTACATGATCCGGATTAAGAAAGACAATATCATTGCCGTCTGGTCAGGTGTCATGCTTGCCATTTCTCTTGAATTCTGGGTCATTTCCCATGCCATCATCACAGACAGTATGCTGCTGCTCTTTACGATTCCCACCATGCTTTCGGGCTATATCGGAGCGATGGAAGGCAATAAAAAACACCTCGTTATCGCCTATGCGGCAGCGGGTCTTGCCTGCCTTTCCAAAGGTCCGGTAGGCCTGGTCCTGCCGGGAGCGCTCCTTCTTTTCTGGTGCCTCTCCATGAAATCAGGGAAAATGGCAGCCCGTCTCTTCCCCTGGCAGGGAATCCTTGCCTTCTTTCTCGTAGTCCTTCCCTGGTATGGGGGAATGGTCCTTATTCATGGCAGTGATTTTATCACCCAGTTCCTGGGCCTTCACAATATAGTACGAGCCACTTCTTCTGAGCATCCGGCTGATAACCACTGGTATTACTATCTGGTGCTTCTTCCCGCAGCCCTTCTCCCCTGGACTTTCACTTCCTTTTATGAAATGGTGAAAGGCTGGAAGGAGAAAATCCCTTTCTATAAATTCCTCATGGTCTGGTGCTGGGGTACCATTCTTTTCTACACCTTAATGGCCACGAAATATGTCACCTATACGTATATTGCCGTAGTTCCTGCCATCATTCTGGCTGCCTTTTCGGCACCAAAAATCAGGGAAGGAGAAAAATGGCCTTCCATTACAGCTGCCACCGGATTCTTCCTTTTCCTTGCCATCGCCCTGGCCGGTTCTTTCTACATCAAAGAAGGCTCCTGGTGGGTGCTCTATGTGGTCATTATCTACGCCGTTTACGCTCTCCTCATCCGCTGGAAAAAGAATATCGGCAGGAGGCTTACCACTATGGCCGCTGTCACGGCTTCCGTTTTCCTCTGCCTCATGATGGAGGGGCTTCCCCATTATATTCCCCGCCGGTCTGCCGTGGACACGGCTTCGGAAATTTTTGAAAGGAAGGGCGACCATTATTTCTTCCGTTCCTATCCTGCAGGCTACACATTTTACACCGGTGAAATCGCCACCCGCCTCGTACCGCCGCCAGTGAATGAGGAGAAGCGAAATCCACTCTGGAATGAAAAATACGTGATGCCTTCCATCTCGGATCAGGAATTCATGGAAAAGCATCAAAAGCAGACCACCCCCGTATTCCTCTTTGTCTCAAAGAGCGATGAGAAATACTTCGGCCTCTGGTTCTACAAACATAGTTTTATGCCGGTGCAGCAGTTTATAAATGGTACCATTTACATCATGACCCCGGAAGAAGATGTGCCCGGTTCCTTCAAGGAAGCTAAAGAGAAAATACAGGATGAAATGGAAAAAGACAGTGAAAACGGTACACTCCCTCCCAAGCCGGGCCCTTCGGGGAATTAACAGAAAAGAGGCTGCCATGAAGAAAGATTTTTCTGATTTCATGAAATATCTCATTGCTTTTAAAGGGGAAAATACCTTTAATCCCTGGAATGATTTCAACCCGGATTATGATGTACCGGGCGCTGTTTCCATACGAAGAGATAATCTGATGGATTACTTTACCCGGCGTATGGGAAAAGCGAAAATCCTTCTCATCGCCGAAGCCTGCGGTTATCAGGGAGGGCAATTCTCCGGAATCGCCATGACCTGCGAGCGAATGATTTTGAATTTCCATCCTGCCGTAAACAGTGAAATGATTTTAGGACGGGAGGGTCTCAGGACAAGCAGGACCGACAGCCCCTTCATTACCAAACCGGCGCAGGTGGAAAAAGGTTTCAATGAACCCACAGACTCTGTCGTCTGGAAAGCCTGCCTTGAAGCAGGACTCTCTCCGGATGAATTTATCCTCTGGAATATTTTCCCTTTCCATCCCTATAAAAAAGGAAACCTCCTAACCAACCGCACGCCCACAGATGAGGAACTTGGTATCGGCCTTTCCTATACAAAGAAATTATTGGAGATTACCGGTCCACTTCCCATTTTTGCCATCGGGAAGAAGAGCGAAACTACACTGACCGAAGCCGGTTTCAAAGTTACCGGCCTTCGCCATCCCGCCAACGGGGGAGCAAATATCTTCCGCATGCAGCTAAAGGAAGCGATGAAATAGTATATTCGTTGTTCGCTGCCCGTTGTTCGTCAGCCATTAGCAATCAGCCGCAAGCTGCCGGCTATTCACTATCAGCCATCCGCCATTTCCCATCAACTATTAGCCATTTTCATAAAAAGCTGGTCATTACATGCTGGATAAAATCATTTTAAAATTTTTCCCCTCTACAGAGCGATTCTGGGAAGTTTTCCGTTTTCTCATGGTAGGCGGTTCCTGCTTTCTGCTGGAATATTTCCTCCTCTTTGCCCTGACGGAATTCGCAGGCTTTGATCCCTTGATTTCCGCCCCCATCGCCTTTACCGTATCCCTGATCGTGAACTATATCCTCTGCGTCTACGTGGTGTTCCACGCGGAAAACCAGTCGGGCCGGCAGATGTTTTTCTTCATCCTCACCTCCATCATGGGCCTTGGCATCAATCAGCTGGTCATGTGGTTCTTCATCGATATCATCGGAATCTGGTATATGTTTGCTAAGGTTATCGCTTCAGCGATTGTCATGATCTGGAATTATTTCACAAAGAGGTATATTTTGAAGAAGTGAAATATCACAAGTTAACGGTTTTCGTTCTTCGTTGCTCGTTGTTCGGTTATACTCATTCTCGGGTTCATCGTTATTCTCATCAAAGTGAATAACGCAAAAACCATCCGTGAAAACCTTTCACGGATGGTCTTTTTATTCATATAATAATCTTCCGCTACCGAACAACGAATCACGAAGAACGACCAGCACCAGTGACTCCTACGATTTTCTGAGCAGTAAACGAATCATATTCATCTGTATTTCCAGATTTTTCCTGGCATTCTTGACTTCCGTGTCCAGTACGAGACCTATACCGAAAAAGACAAGAGCTGCCATCATGAAGAAGCCGGAAGTGACGAGGGTCGGCATCTTTGGCACGAGACCGGTCACCATGTATTCATGGAATACAGGGATAAAGAGGATAATGGAAATGAGAGCCATCACCACGGCGCTGATAGAGAAAAAACGAAGGGGCCGGTAATCTTTATAGAGCATGAAAATGGTTTTCAGTACTTTGAAGCCGTCCCGGAATGTATGAAGCTTGGAAACACTTCCATCAGGCCGGTCCCGGTAGGTCACGGGCACATTGGCAAGGAGCAGATTCTTGTCCAGGGCATGAATGGTCATTTCCGTTTCTATTTCAAAACCTTTAGAAAGAATGGGAAAAGTCTTCACGAACATGGGTGAAAAGGCACGGTAACCCGTCATGACATCCTTGATTTCATGGGCATTTTCTCCCCAGAACATATTGATAAAACGCCGTACCAGGACATTTCCTGAATTATGGAAAGGTCGCTTGTTCTCTTCGAAATAAGTAGAAGACAGCCGGTCCCCGATGACCATGTCCGCCTTTCCTTCCAGCACCAGGTTCACCATGTCCCTGGCATATTCTGCCGGATACGTATCGTCCCCATCCACCATGACATAGCAGTCCGCATCGATATCCCGGAACATGGAACGGATTACGTTGCCCTTCCCCTGACGGTATTCATGCCGCAGCACGGCCCCTGCCTTCATGGCAATATCTGCCGTGCCATCAGTGGAATTATTGTCATAAACATATACCACCGCTTCCGGAAGGACTTTTTTAAAATCCTTTACCACTTTTTCTATTGTAAGCGCTTCATTCCAGCAGGGAACAAGCACGGCAATCCGGTCCATGTTTTACCTCCATAAATATAGTTATTTCTATTGTACTCTATTTCAGAAAAATTGGAGACATCTGTACAATAAAAAACTGCCCCATTTCATGGAGCAGTTTTTATTTGTAAAAAGATTGCTCAGGCTTCTGCGCCTTTTGCTTTCTTGGCTCTGAAGTACTGGAGAGCAAAGACGCCTGCCAGGATAGCAATACCGATGATATCGGTCAGGGTATGAGGATCGATCAGGCAGAGACCACCTGCCAGAAGGATAATTCGTTCAAGAGGATTGGCCTTCGAATAGAACTGGCCGATCATAGCCCCGGAAATACCGGTCATACCGATGAGGGCTGTAATGGTCGTAAAAGTAACACTGAAGAATGTGGCCCCGATACCGAGAATAGATGGTGACAGGACGAATACATACGGTATGATGAAAGCCGCGATGCCCAATTTCGATGCATTGACACCGGTCTTCAGCGGATCGCCGCCGGAAATCGCGGAACCTGCATAGGCAGCCAGGGCTACCGGCGGGGTAATATCTGCGATAATGCCGAAGTAGAATACAAACATGTGAGCTGCGAGAATCGGCACACCCAGCTGAATGAGGGCCGGTGCTGCAATAGTGGAAGTGATGACATAGTTTGCAGTCGTCGGAACGCCCATGCCCAGAATGAGGGATGTCAACATGGTGCAGATCAGAAGAAGCATGAAATTTCCGGCTGCCACGGTAACGAGGGCAGATGCCAGTTTCAGGCCTACACCGGTTTTCGTTACAATACCGATAATCATTCCGGCAGATGCGCAGGCAATGATAACACCTAGAGCGCCTCTTGCACCTTTGATAAGTCCATCAACGATATCCGGAATGCTCATGCGGGTATTTTTGCGGAGCATAGCGGTAATGATGGAAATAAAGATACCTGCCAGAGCCGCTTTCATCGGGGTATAACCGGAAGCCAGAAGACCGATGATGGCAATCAGCGGAATGGCCAGATGGCCTTCTTCTTTCATAATCTCGCCCCAGGGCGGAAGCTGGCTTCTCGGAGTACCTTTCAGGTTATTTTTCTTGGCTTCGAAGTGAACGCCCAGGAATACGCCCAGGAAGTAAAGGATAGCCGGAACGACAGCTGCTTTAACGACTTCCATATAAGGAACGCCTACGAATTCAGCCATCAGGAAGGCTGCGGCGCCCATGATTGGCGGCATCAGCTGACCGCCGGTAGATGCAGCTGCTTCTACGGCTCCGGCGAAATTCTTGTGATAACCAAGTTTCTTCATCATCGGAATGGTGAAAGAACCGGAACCTACTACGTTGGCTACAGAGGAACCGGAAATGGTTCCCTGGAGGGCGGAGGAAATAACGGCTACCTTTGCAGGACCACCGGAGGCCCAGCCTGCGATGGCATTTGCAATATCAATAAAGAACTTGCCAAGACCTGTTTTTTCAAGGTAGGCACCAAAGAGGATGAAGAGGAAAATAAATGTGGATGATACGCCCAGAGGAATACCGAAAACGCCTTCTGTAGTAAAGAAGATATGGCCTACCATCTGGTTGATGGTAAGTCCTCTGTGTGCCAGAGGCCCCGGCATGTAAGGTCCAAGGAACCCATAAGCCAGGAAGCATAGAACTACGATAACAATCGGAAGGCCTACGATTCGGCGGGCAGCCTCCAAAACCATGATCATCCCGAGAGCCCCGATGAAAGCATCTGTCGGTGTAACAGTACCGGCACGAAGGATAAGTGCCTGGTAATTGACCAGGATGTAAATCGGCGGGATCATGGCCAGAATGGCAAGTACCACATCAAGAGGATTGAACCGACCGTTTTTAATCCAGGATTTCTTTGTCGGACAAAGCAGGAAAACCAGGCAGATGCCGAAAGAAAGATGGATGCAACGCTGGATCATGGCGTCTCTCGCGCCAAAGATACCGGTATAAATCTGAAAGAGAGAAAAGCAGATACAGATAATGGAAATAATGGTTCCACAGATACCTGTATAATCCGCCGTATTTGATTCCTTATCGAGAGCCTTTAATTTGGCCTGCAGTTCCTCGCTGAGCTCTCCCTCAGCCGGCGGGGTACCTGCGGCAGTCTCTTTTTTCTCTAAATCTGCCAATGTAATCAACTCCTGATTTCTTTTTTCATGTACCACCCTTTATACAGTGGTGCTACATACAGCTTTAATTCCTTTCCCAGCGGGACAAGCTCGTCGAGATTGTAATCCGTATCTCCTACGGTCAGTACGCCATGATTGGTGACTCCGTTTCGGATAGAAAGTTCCGGATATCTCCGGTTGATGTCTTCCAGAATGAACCAGCCGTTTTCTTCCCTGAACTTACCTTCGTCAGCCGAGAAAGGCAGCCCCACCCCCATAGATTGATACTTGGTGGATTTAAGAACAAAACCATCTGTAATCTTGTTGACTTCAAGATATTCGTAAATCATCGTCTTCTGGACGGAATGGTGATACGTGAGGGTGACCGGGGTACCCGATTCCACCCGCTGCCTCAACACGAATCCATCTGCCGTCTGCCCGAATACGTAGGGCATGCGGATCCAGTATCCGCCTACCGCCACGATCAGGCATATGATGATTCCGAAAACAATCATCACTGTTTCAAGTTTCCCGTTTTTTTGTTTTCTCATGAAAGCGAGAACGGACCAACAGGTCCGTTCTCCCTCCTTTCTATACAAGGTTGGATCCTGTCAGGATTCTTCCTTATTTTGCCTTCAGGTACTTTTCTGCGCCTGCGTTCATCTTGATGGACATGCCTTCGAGGGCGGTATCCTTCGTGATGTACTTGCCTACGGCATGAGCAGCTTTCATACGATCCAGGTGTTCATAGATGGCTTTTGCAATCTGGCCGCCCAGGTCATCGCTCAGTTTATCAGTACCAACGATGATGCACTTTACCGCTACAGTCTTAACGTCTGCATCCTGTCCGGGGTAGGTTCCCTTCGGAATGGTCATCTTGGTGTAGTACGGATATTTCTTCATCAGGGTATCGATGGTCTTTTCATCCAGGTTTACGATAGCTGCAGATCTGTTGGCGGCAAGGTCCTGAATGGCTGCGGTCGGATAGCCTGCTACGACTACGCCTACATCTACGTTGCCATCCTTCAGGGCATCGGCTGCTTCACCGAAGGAGAGGTACTGTACATCGATATCGTTATAGGTGATGCCGTTAGCTTCAAGAATCTGACGGCAGTTTGCTTCAGCGCCGGAACCGGATGCGCCAACTGCGACCTTCTTGCCCTTCAGGTCTGCAATGGTCTTGATTCCTTTATCCTGGGTGGTTACGAACTGAATGGTTTCCGGATAGAGGGCAGCAATACCGCGGAGGCTGTCTACTTTGTTATCCTTGAACATTTCCTTGCCATTTGCTGCATAGTAGGAAATATCGTTCTGGATAAATGCCAGGTCTACTGAGCCATCCTTCAGCATATTGACGTTTGCTACAGATGCGCCGGTGGACTGGGCAGATGCATTCATACCCTTAATATTCTGGTTCAGCAGTTCTGCCAGAGCACCGCCCAGCGGATAATAGGTGCCTGCAGTACCGCCAGTCGCGATATTCAGGAACTGTTTTCCACCGCCTGCAGAGCCGCTGGAAGCGCCACCGCCGCCGCAGCCTGCAAGAAGAGCTGTACCAGCCAGGCAGAATGCACCGGCTACCATCAGTTTTTTCAATGCCTTTTTCATAATACTGTCCTCCTTAAATACCCTCTTGGAAAACGAAAGCCTTCTTCCCTCCTGAAAAATAGTGAATTCCGGGGCTTTCAAAAATTCATAGAGTGAAATAAAAAAGCAGCTTGGCGCACAGAATCACTCTGCACAAGCTGCAAGCTGCTTCGCTCTATGTTATAAAGTTATTATTATAATACTACTTTTCGAAATCTTTGTAAAGAAGGCTGGGCTGAATTCCTTTATTATTCTGATACTTTCCACCGTTATAACTATCTGCTTCACCAAGAACCGTGTGGAAATAAATCTGGCAGATTTCAACGCCCGCATAAATGCGGATCGGCTGCACGCAGAACATCTCCAGTGTCCAGTACCCTGCAAAGCCCACATCGCCAAATCCTGCAGTCACATGAATGAAAAGACCGAGGCGTCCGATGGAAGACCGGCCCTCCAGCATGGGGACAAAGCATTTCGTCTTTGTATATTCATGAGTACGGCCAAGATAAAGCTTGTTCGGCTCCAGCACGATTCCCTCTTCCGGAATATGAATCATATGCCCCAGATTCGGTTTTTTCATATCCAGCTCATGATTGTCGTAGACCATGAGTTCATCAGCCAGAGTCAGATTATAACTGTTCGGATTGACTTTCTTCGGATCAAAGGGATTGATAACGATTTCCTGTCCCATGTGACGAACTATTTCTCTGCCGGATAAAATCATTTGAATTTCCTCGCTTCCTCATTGAAAATTTTACGATGAGCCGACATGCGACGCCGGATGAAAGAGCTTTTTGCCTTTTCTCCGTCGTTCAGGTTAAAAAGCTTTCTTTCTTCTTCACTGAGCTTCCCGGAAATAAGAAGTTCTCCCCGATCATTAAAAGAAATAAGATGCGCCGAGAAAAGAGTACCATGAGTGGGACAGAAAAGAAGTCCCTTCGTTTCACGCTCCCCATCACCATAGGGATAAGCTTTCAGGAGGGAAATACGCTTTGCTCCGCAGAGGAAGCAGCAGGGACTCTCCCCAAGAGATTTTCTCTGGAAATAATCATCCTCATCGAGCACTTTACGGATGCGGCTCACCGTGCTCTGAGAAGATTTTGAAAAAAGATTGCCCTCTTCGCCGGAAGCCGATTCATCTTCATCAAGAATCCTGCGCAGCTTCTGCTTCTCATGACCTTTTGCCTCCCGGATTTCCCTGAATGCCTCCACCGCTTCCGGTTTCAGAATCCAGAAATAAGTACCATCTTCGCCCTCTGCTCCATCAAATACGTATTCCCAGGGCGGCCTTTTTTCGTCTTTTTCTTCAGGAATGGATTCAGCATCAGAAGGGCCATCCTCTTTCAGCATAAGTAAAGGCTGTGCCTCTCCTTTTCGTTTTTTTGACGGTTTGTCTTCGTACAGCGGCAGCTGGCCTTTTTCCACCAGATCCTTGATTTTGCCGCCGGCCCAGCCCACACCTGCATTAAGAGCACGATACTCCATGTGAAGAGCTCCGGCAATGTTTTTACCATTATCCATGTAATCAGCCGAATCATACAAGCGTTCAAAAATTTCCATCATCAGGTGGCTCATGACTGAGGTATCTCCCATGAGCATGAGCCAGCCTTCCGTGGTAATCATATCCCACCGCTTCAGGCCTTTTCTCCTGGCCATCCCTTCACCGCCTTCCATTAGTAAACAAAATACTATTATTGTTATTATACCAGTTTCAGATAGGAATGGAAAAAATTTTTATAAAATACATGCCCCCGCCATGTACAGGAAAGGCTGGTTCAGCGGAAAAGCGGCACTCACCCCGGCAATTCGCAAAAACCTGCACATCAAAAACCGCAAAAGAGCATCTGCTCTTTTGCGGTTCAATTTGTGTTATTTATATAAAGGAATCATAACGTGAAGATAGCAATCATTATGTCTTAAAGACCGATCTACCTCATTCAGTTCCCTTCCAGTTCAGCTACGCCAAGAGGCGGGCTTTCCAGAAATTTAACTTTCGGGTTGCGCTGTGCCAGCCACCCTGCCTGCCATGCATTGGGGAGAAGATATACCGGACGTTGACGGCGGTCATAAACTACCATGGCATTATCGATACCCACCAGTTCATCCGGCGGAATGTCTCCTTCGGTCCAACGGGCTGCCGTATAGCCCAGAGGTTCCAGATTCACCTGTACATTATATTCATTTTCCAGACGATATTTCATGACTTCAAACTGCAGCTGGCCAACGGCACCGATGATAAAGGATTCCATAACATAAGGCTGCTTATACACCTGAATGGCCCCTTCCTGAGCCAGCTGGGTAACGCCATTCAGGAACTGTTTTCTCTTCATGGAGCTTACCGGGGAAAGCCGGGCAAAAAGTTCCGGCGGGAACACGGGGAAATCAATGAAAGTGACAGGATGCTTCTTTTCGCACACCGTATCTCCTACGCCCAGCTCACCGGTATCAAAAACGCCAATGATATCGCCGGGATACGCTTTTTCCACTACCTGCCGTTCTGTCGCAAGGAACTGCTGAGGCTGGGAAAGTCGAATCATTTTCCCGCTCTGCCGGTGAAGAACAGAGACTCCTTTTTCAAAGAGACCGGAGCAGATACGCATGAATGCTACACGATCATGATGTTTCGGGTCCATATTGGCCTGAATTTTGAAAACAAAAGCAGAGAAGGAAGGATCCTCCGGATCGATGGTTCCTTCCAGAGTCTTTCGGGGTTCCGGCGGCGGAGCAAGCTCCAGATATTTTTCAAGGAACGGCTGGACGCCGAAGTTCGTCATGGCAGAGCCAAAGAACATAGGCGTCAGTTCACCTCTTGCCACTTTATCTGCATCAAAGGGATCTCCCGCTTCATCAAGGAGTTCAAGATCTTCCTTAAGCGTTTCCAGAGCTTCCGGATCCACATGAGATATAATGGCCTCATCATCCATCTTTCCGGAAATGGTTTCCAGCTTCTTTACACCATGGGCATTATCCTTGATGAAAAGATGACACATTTCCGTTTCCCGATCATAAATACCGGTGTAATCGCCATTGACCCCGATAGGCCAGTTCATGGGGCAGGAACGGATGCCAAGCACATCTTCGATATCTGCCATGAGGTCAAAAGGATTCTTGCCGAAATGATCGATTTTATTGACAAAGGTGAAAATCGGGATGCCCCGGTCTGAGCAGACTTTGAATAGCTTCTTCGTCTGCGCTTCCACGCCTTTGGCCACATCGATGACCATAACTGCAGAATCCACAGCCATAAGGGTACGGTAAGTATCTTCCGAGAAATCCGCATGGCCGGGGGTATCCAGGATATTGATGCGGCATCCCTGGTAATCAAACTGCAAAACAGAGCTTGTAACGGAAATACCACGCTGCTTTTCAATTTCCATCCAGTCGGAAACCGCATAGCGGGCAGTCTTTCTGGCCTTTACGGATCCTGCCAGATGAATGGCGCCTCCGTAAAGGAGGAGTTTTTCTGTAAGCGTCGTCTTGCCGGCATCCGGGTGGGAAATGATGGCAAAGGTACGGCGTCTCTTGATTTCTTCCTGATCAGTCATGATTCACCTCATGTAAAACATAATAAGCCTTTATATTATACAACATATAGGGGATTATGGATAGAGTCACTTTAGCCGGGACCGGGGGAAGAATCGTTCTTCGTTATTCGATGTTCGTTCTTCGTTGTTCGTGATTTGTAAATTTGATTTCTGCAAAATCGGATTGCACACAAAAAAGCTGCCCCATGGCAGGACAGCTTTTTTATTTCTAAAATCAGAGGGTCAGTGCTCTTGCGAAGTGTTCTTTCAAAACTTTGATGGAATGCTGGAGCTCAGCATTTTCTTCATCGGTCAGATGGATTTCAATGATGTCTTCTACGCCGTCTTTGCCGACTTTGACAGGAACGGAGGCAAAGGAGTCTTCGATGCCATACGGCCCATTGAGGTATACGGAGCAGGGCAGAATCTTGTGTTCATTATGGTAAATAGCACGAACCAGTTCTGCAGTAGCAGAAGTTACACCGAATTCGGTGCAGCCCTTGGTCGTATTTTCGATGTAACCTTCTTCATGAACTTTCTTCAGGATGACATCCTTCGGATCCATATGGTAGAGATCCGGTTTTTCAGCCAGCAGTTCATCTACCGGTTTGCCTGCCACCTTGACGTGGCTCCAGGGAATCATGGAAGAATCGCCATGTTCGCCCATAAGGTAAGCGGTCAAGCTGCGGCGGTTCACTTTGAGCTGGTCGGCCAGCTGATACTGGAGACGTGCGGAATCAAGAGCCGTACCGGAGCCGATGATTTTCTGTTTCGGCCAGTCCAGTTTATACTGCAGGTATTCAGCAATGATATCGCAGGGGTTGGAAATGGAAATAATGATACCATCAAAGCCGGATTTGGCGATAAGCGGAATAAATTCCTTGCTGGTAGTGATAGCACCGTCCATCATATCCAGACGGGTCTGTCCCGGAAGTCTCGGTTTGCCGGACGCATTGATGAGGATATCTGCATCTTTCATATCGTCCACGGTGCCTGCATAAGCTTCGAAATGATGAGGCTGGTAGCTGTTTGCGTCCATAAGGTCAAGGGATTCACCGACCGCTTTGTCATTATTTGTATCATAAAAAACCACTTCATCTGCCAGTCCCTGAATTGCGAACTGAAGTGCCAGATGGGAGCCTACGTTGCCGGCTCCGATGATACCGATTTTTCTTGTTTTGATTGCCATGTTACTACTCTCCTTAGATTTCCCATTTTACGCAGCTTCTATTCTTCTATCTTGCAATGCGGATGTGTGCGTAAGTGTGCCGTATCTTCAAGATAACGGTAAAAACATTATACACCCTTATCCATAGAGTGTACAGTACCAGGGACATTTCTCCGATTTTCGTCTTTGCTAAGGGCTTGACAGTAAACGTTACAGGGACTATAATCCAATCATATGAAGAACGATGATGAAGAAGGGATAATGATTCTCGTCCAGAGAGGCAGCGGCCGGTGTGAGCTGCCGGAGCATGATTATCTTTCCACTTCGGAGCTGAAGATGATGAGTCTTCCGGGTAAGCCCGATACAGCAGATCAAAGATGGCCGGAAGGCAATTTGGGTGGTATCGCGGGTGCTCTCGTCCCTTACAGGATGAAGGGCTTTTTTTATAGATACTCCCCCGGCTAAATTGGGTGGCACCGCGAGAAAGAGAAGCTCGTCCCATGGGACGCTTCTCTTTTTGTTGTTTTCAGGAGGGCAAAATGAAAAGGGTATTTAATTTTAATGCAGGACCTTCACCAATGCCGCTGGAAGTTCTGGAAGGAATGAAAGAAGATCTCACCAATTTTAAAAATACAGGCATGGGCATTACGGAAATTTCCCATCGTTCCAAAGAATTCCAGGACATGCTTGATGAAACGAAGGCACTTCTCCGCCAGCTGATGAATCTTTCTGATGATTATGAAATCGTCTTCATCCAGGGCGGCGGGACCATGCAGTTCCTCATGACCGGTTATAATTTCCTCCACACCCGCGCCGCTTATGCGGATACGGGCGTATGGGCCCACAAGGCAAGAAATTCTGCAGCCTTCTTCGGCGAAGTATATAATGCGAACTCGGCAGAAGATAAAAATTATTCCTACATCCCCGATACCTGTGAAATCAGACCGGATACTGATTATCTTTATATCTGCGCCAATAATACCATTTACGGTACAGAATACTGGAAATTCCCGGAAGTGGATGTCCCGCTCATTGCGGATATGTCTTCCGACATTCTTTCCAGAAAGATTGATTTCAACCGATTCGATATGATCTGGGCAGGCATCCAGAAAAACCTGGGCGCTGCCGGTGTGGCTCTTGCCATCATCAAAAAAGACCTGCTTGCCAAAGCGCGTACCGACATTCCGGAATTCCTGCAGTACAATATTTTCGTGAAAAAGGATTCCACCTACAATACACCGCCGGTTTTCTGCATTTATTCTTTAAACCGCATGCTTCACTGGATCAAGAATATGGGCGGCCTTACTGCCATTGAAGAACGAAACAAGGTAAAGGCAAAGCTCATTTACGATGTAATCGATGAAAGCGATGGTTTCTACAAAGGCCATGCAGAAAAAGCCTCCAGAAGCCGCATGAATGTCACTTTCAATCTGGCTAATGCAGATATGGAAAAAGATTTCGTGGCTAAAGCAAAAGAAAATGATTTCATCGGTGTCAAAGGCCATCGTCTGGTAGGCGGACTCCGGGTATCCCTGTACAATGCGGTTACTCCGGAAGCGGCAGAAACACTGGCCGAATTTATGAAAGAATATGAAAGAGTCAACGGTTAATAATATATTTCTATATTATATAGGAGGAAATTATGTTTAGAATTTTTATTACTGCAGACGTTGCCAAAGAAGCAAAGGAAATCCTGGAAAAGGAATTCATCGTAGACATCCGTCCGAACATGAAGGAAGATGAACTTTGCGAAGCCATTAAAGATTATGATGCCATTATCACCAGAAGCCAGACAAAAATTACTAAAAAAGTCATCGATGCAGCCAGAAACCTGAAGGTCATCGGCCGTGCAGGTGTAGGCATCGATGGAATCGATATCCCGGAAGCTACCAAGAAAGGGATTACCGTAGTCAATACGCCGGAATCCAATACCATTGCCGCCTGTGAACACACCATTGCCCTCATGCTCTCCATGACCCGTCATATTCCACAGGCTCATCAGTCCATTATGGAAGGCCGCTGGGACCGGAAGTCCTTTACAGGTATCCAGCTTCTGAATAAAACCGTCGGCATTATCGGTGTAGGCCGTGTAGGTTCCAACGTGGCAAAACGCCTTCAGGCATTCAATATGAAAACCATCGGCTACGACCCCTATATTTCCCTGGAAAGAGGCAAACAGCTGGGAGTCGAACTTGTCGATCTGGATACCCTCCTCAAGGAATCTGACTACATCACCCTCCATACGCCGCTGACTGATGAAACCCGCGGAATGATCGGTGCAAAAGAAATTGCAAAGATGAAAGACGGTGTACGTATCGTCAACGCATCCCGCGGTGCAGTTATGGATATCTATGCCCTTGCTGATGCACTAAAGAGCGGAAAAGTGGCAGGAGCCGGCATCGATGTATGGGCCAATGAACCGCTGAAGCCGGAAGACAACCCGTTCCTCGGCATGACCAATGTCGCTCTCACCCCGCACCTTGGCGCTTCCACGAAAGAAGCGCAGGCCGGTGTCGCTACCGATGTGGCTGTAGGCGTTGCCCAGGCACTCCATGGTGAACCCGTGGCTACTGCGGTCAATGCTTCCCCGATTACAAAAGCCACTCTTACCGTTATCGCTCCTTACTTCGACCTCTGCGAACGTATGGGAAATATTGGCATCGATCTGGCCGGCGGCCGTATTTCCACTGTCAATGTAGAATACACGGGTGAACTTGCCGAAACAGAAACCGCTCCTCTGACCACGGCAGTTCTGAAAGGACTTCTCACACCGATTCTCCAGCAGACTGTCAATTTCGTTAATGCAAGAGGCATTGCGGAAGAACGTCATATGGACGTCCGTGAAGTAAAAGCAAAGAAAGGCCATTATTTCACCAATACCATTTCCCTGACTATCGATACCGATAAAGGCACTCACCGCATCACTGGTTCTCTCTTCGACCGCAAGGAAGCAAAAATCGTATCCATCGATCATTTCCGCGTAGATATCGAACCGAAAGGCTGCATCATCATTGCGCCGCATGAAGATAAACCGGGCATGATCGGCCAGGTCGCTTCCGTTCTGGGCAAGGCACAAATCAATATCAACGGTATGCAGGTAGGCGCTTCTCCTGAAGAAGGCACCAACGTTATGGTTGTTGCCGTAGATAAGGATATCCCGTCTGCCATCATTCCGGCCCTCATGAATATCGAAGGCATTCATGATGTAAAAGTCATTCACTGCGAACATTAAGGAGTCCATATGATACGCATCATTCTTCTTCGTCACGGAGAAACTACCTGGAATATCGAAGGCCGTTATCAGGGCCAGGAGGACACACCCCTTTCTGCCCGCGGCATTGAACAGGGAAAGAAGGCAGCCCTGGCGCTGAAGGACGTGCCCATTAACCGGGCCGTCTCCTCCCCTCTTTCCCGTTCCTACGATACCTGCCGTATGGCTGCCGATTATCACGGACTGACCGTTGAAAAGGACCCGAGAATCACGGAAATTTCCCACGGCAAATGGGAAGGCATCCATGCGGATGAGATTGAAGCGCTCTATCCCACTGAATTTCATCTCTGGCATACGCACCCCGAGCAGGTACAGATGCCGGAAGGTGAAAATCTGGAAGATGTTAGGAAGCGCTGCCGGGAGGCTTTTGATGATTATGCAAAGAAATATGGCGGAGAGACAATACTCGTAGCTGCCCACGATGCCGTGAACAAGGCCATTATCTGCGATCTTCTGGGACTTGACATGAGTCATTTCTGGCAGATCAAACAGGACAACTGCTGCATCAATGTACTGGAATGTGACAGGGGCATCTGGCGCATCGTCAGCCTGAACAATACAGCTCATCTGGGATACCTGGTCAGCGGTATTGAGCAGAAAGGGCTGTAAGAGCCGTTAGCTGTCAGCTCATCAGACATTAGTAAGAGACGGCAGAATTGCAGATTCAATTTTCCTCAAATCAAAAAGAGTCGTAATCAGTTTCCTGATTTACGACTCTTTTATTTTGGGGAAAACGCAATTGGCCAAAAGTTTCGTCTTCTACTGCTAACGGCTGACAGCTATTTCTTAAACTTAGCCGCTCTTTCTTCGTCTCTCGTTGCCGCAGCCTCTTTCCCCATAATCCTTCTCGCCCGGGCGCGGAATTCGTATCCTTCCCTGTATTCTTCCTGTTCAATGGACTTCGTGAAATATTTTTCTGCCTCTTTATAGTTTCCCACATTCATATACATCTGGCCGATGCTGTCATACACCGCATGGAAATCATTTTTATTTTTCGCCAGGGACACTGACTTTTCATAATCTGCTCTGGCCTTGTCATACTTCTTAAGGTCCCGCCAGCATTCACCCCGGTTATTATAGTCCATGCTGTTATCCCGCTTTTTCAAAGCCTTCGTCAGATCTTCAATCCCTTTTTCCGGCCGTCCGGTAAGAGCATAGACGAGGCCTCTTGCAGAATAAACCTCTGCATTGTCTTTGTCCTGCTTTTCTGCACGGTTCAGGAATTCAAGGGCCATATCCATTTCCCCCGCCTGCTGGGCGCAGATGCCGGCCGCGAGGAAATTCCCCTGATGGGCGGATACGTATGCCATTCCCCTGGATATGACTTTCTGAGCCTTTTCCCTGTTTCCCTGAAGTTCATAGACATGGGCTTCGGCACGGTATGCCTCCGGATCAAAAGGATTCTGTCCCTGGGCAAGCCTGGCATTACCCAGCGCTTCCCCTATATTTCCGAGATCAGCATAAACATAGGAAAGTCCCGTATAGATGGAAGAACGGAGTGGCGGAAAAGAAGGATTCATGGCAAGGGCACTTTCATAATCAGCCAGTGCCGGATCATATTTCTTCATATGATAGTAAATGATTCCCCGCTCCATAAGAAGGGATGGGTCTGCCGGTGACAGTTCAATAGCTTTCCCTATATCCGCAAGAGCCGGCTTCATCCGGTGCATCATGGAATAAATGGTGCTTCGTTCTTCATAAACGGAAGCTTTCCCGGGATACAGTTCCACCAGATCTGTGGCGATAGCAAGAGCCCTTTTGTAATTGCCATGTGCCATGGCCCCTTCCAGGGTCGTTTCCTCCGCCTGAATGTTTTTCTCTGAAGACTGCGGTCCTTCGGCACAGATTTCTCCTGATGCATAGAAGGAAAGCGCAGCCCCCAGAAGGAGCGCCGCTTTCAATAATCGATTCATGGCTCCCCCTAATTCTTCATGACTGCCTTTGGTGTATCATCCTTTGTATCTTCTGTCAGAGATTTGGAGACATCGGTCGGTACGCGGCGGTACGGGAATGTCTTATACACTTTTTTCATCAGATCATCCATGATGTAGGTGGTACGGACAAAGCCTTCGTCTTCCGTGTCGAAATAAGTGCCCCGGTCATCGCGGACAGTCCCTTCTTCTTTCTTGTAGGAATAAATATCCACGATAGCTCTTGTCTGCACAATAGCATCTCCATCATCAAAAAGGAAGCGGTGGAAAATCCACTGATGCCACTGAAGAGTCGGCATAATCACGATATCCGCCCCTGATTTCTCTGCAATATCCGGCAGCGAAGACGGAGAAACGGCCATGCCGGCATAGTCCGAAGCATTCAGCGTCCTGTAATAGGGATACCGGAAGATCTGTCTCATTTCACGGTTCAGGATAGCTGCTGCAGAATCACTGCCCGTATAACGCGTGGGAAGAAGGACAACCGTCCGGGTATTATCGAAATATCCAAGTTTCCTGTTCATTTCCTGTTTGTCGGCCGCCTCTGCCAGGAAGACAAGAGAAAGCGCCATAAGAAAGGCCATCAGAAAAGATATGATTTTTTTCATAGAAACCTCCTGTTAAATTCTTTGATTATTTCCATTTTACCACGATTTCAATCATTCGTAATGGACCGTTAGTCAAAAATATTTCATCATAAAATCCAATTCATTCAAAAAAGAGGCATGAAAGCCTCTTTTTCTACTGTCGGTATTCAAAATCCATCCTTGTTTATACTTTGAAATAATCCCTTACATAATCTACAAACATCTTCACCGGGGTAGACTGCAGCATAGCCTGTTTGTAAATCAGATGAATCGGCCGGCAGACCGGACGTTTCTGTTTATCAAAAATCAATTCACGGTTCACCTGGGGTTCGCACTTGGGAAGCAGATCCGCCGGAATCAGGGAATGCCCAAGTCCTTTATTTACGATTTCCACACAGGTCAGGCAATCGGAAACGGTAAGCATGAAATGGGGAGAATCGGTGAAATTCTGCCTCCACCAGCGGGTACGCAGCTCATCGAGGGATGGGTCGCTGCGATAACGGATAGACGGCTGCTCGGGAAGGGTAGCATAATCGATTTTATTGGCAGAAATCAGATAAAGCGGCGCATCCTCCAGAAGAATATCCGCATCCGGCCATTCCTGAGAGCCTCGAACGATGGCCAGATGAATATCTTCTTTTTTCACCAGTTTCACCAAACGGTCACTGGTATCGGTAGTCAGGGAAATTTCAATATCACTGTACTTATCCACAAATCCCTTCAGGATTGCCGGCATGTGGGACTGTGCGAAGGACTGGCTGGCACCGATGCGGAGCACCCCGGAGATGGAATTTGGTTCATGGGTGACATAGTTCTTCATATCCTGGTACTGCTGCAGCTCTTTTTCGGCAAAGGAAAAGAGGCGATTCCCTGCATCCGTGAAATGGACACCTTTGTTGGTCCGGATAAAAAGAGGGCAGCCGATTTCCTTTTCCATCTGGCTCAGACGGTAAGTCAGGGACGGCTGGGTCATGAAAAGCCGCTTGGCTACTTTGTTGATGCTTCGTTCTTCGCGAAGGTAAATGAGGATTTTCCAATCGGTATTATTCATTGAAATTACCCCTTGGGAATGAACATAAAACGATTTCTGTCTAAACTGTTGATATAAAATTATTTTATTAGATTATACCATATTTTGCAAGCCATCTGTAAAGAATTTTAAAAAATATGAGCTCCCTGCAAAAATTTTCTTTGATAGAATTTCTTTTCACAGAATATAGATGTACGCAGGGACACTCATTCCATTCCCTCTTATGAACCTCTTCCTACATAAATTCTTTAGGAAATCGTTCAAGCTCTTTTTTTCTATCCTTGTAATCAGGAAGCCAGTGCGCCATAAGCGCATGAAAACGGGGCCCGTGCCCCGGCTCAAGCAGGTGATTGAGTTCATGAACCACTACGGATTCAATGCAGCTTTCAGGTTTTGTAAACAGGTCAAGCGAAAAAGAAATATCATGAGTCCTTATATTGCAGCTGCCCCAGCGGCTTTTCATGACACGTATGGTGATTTTTCCCGGTTTCACTTTCATAACAGGCGACCAGTAAGAAATCATTTCTTTTAAAACCGGTAAAAGCCATGTTCTGGCAAGTTCCTTATACAGCTTTTCCCTGTTGGTGACCTCCGAATGCACATACATTTCCACTGAGTCTTTTCGCAGTGCCCCTCCGTTACGGCTGCCGCCGTAAACATGAAGGACAAATTCTTTTCCGAAAACGAAATGCTTTTCACCGGAGACATAGGTATACCGGACAGGAAGCGGCGTCTTCTCAAGGGCCTTTTCTATCCAGTCCCGTTTCTTTTCAGCAAATTCCCGGATCGCCTTATCAGGCATGCGCAGAGGAGCTGTCAGTATTACCTGCCGGTCTCTGGTAATACGCAGATATATATTCTTAATCCGTTTCCGTACGACAATGATTTCCAATATTTCCTCCTGAAAAACGGCAGAACCCGCCTTTACAGGTTCTGCCGTCATCTGATTTCAGAAATGATACCACTCAGACTTTTGTACTTTCTCCCAGTACATGGTCATCTGTTTCAAAAAGCGCCTTTGCAAAAGCCTGCGGATCAAACCGTTCCAGATCATCTTCTCTTTCTCCGAGGCCGATCCATTTTACCGGCACATTCAGTTCCTCATGAACAGAAAGGACTACCCCGCCCTTGGCCGTACCGTCAAGTTTTGTCAGGACAACGCCGGTCAATGGGACAATTTCCCCGAAATTCCTTGCCTGGCTGATGGCATTCTGTCCGGTCGTGGCATCAAGGACGAGAAGGGTCTGGTGCGGTGCGTCTGGAATAACTTTCTTCACCACACGGCTGATTTTTGCCAGTTCTTCCATCAGGTTGATTTTTGTCTGAAGTCTGCCGGCCGTATCAATCAGTACCACGTCCGCCCCTCTGGCTTTAGCTGCGGATACGGCATCAAATGCCACGGCTGCAGGATCTGCACCTTCCGCATGCTTCACGATATCCGCCCCGGTGCGTTCGGCCCAGATGGTAAGCTGTTCGGAGGCGGCAGCACGGAATGTATCGGCCGCAGCCAGAAGGACCTTTTTCCCTTCTTTATGGAGACGTCCGGAAAGTTTGCCTATGGTGGTGGTCTTGCCTACACCATTGACCCCGACTACGAGAACGACTTCCGGATGATGGGTGTTTTCCTGATCGATCGTATCATCCTTAAGCAAGTCCTGTACTGTCTTTTCGAGGAATGGCATGACTTCATTTGTATTGTGAATGGACCCTTCCGTTACCCCCCGGCGGATCTGGCGCATCAGGTAATCTGTCGTCCTCACGCCCAGATCTCCGGAAAGGAGCACCATTTCCAAATCTTCAAGAAAATCTTCGTCAATCTGTGCATAGCCGATGACTACGCTTTCAATATTTTTAATCAGGCTTGCCTTCGTGCGGGTCAGCCCTTTTTTCAGTTTGTCAAAAAATCCCATAGATTCCTCCGTTCGTCACTTTCCGAAATTTCTTCTTTCTATCTGAGTTTCTTATCTTCTATATTGTATCATGAAGCACGGTGGTTGGATACTGACTCCGGGCTTTTCAGATGGGCCCTGATTCATCACCATTCTCCGCCAGCTCTGATGTCTGACCGCTCACATCCCCATTTCCTGCATTTTGACTGTGATGAGGGAAGATACGCCTTTTTCCGCCATAGTGACTCCCTGAAGGGTATCCGCAAATTCCATGGTCTTTTTCCTGTGGGAAATAACGATGAATTGTGTTTTCTTTTTATAGTCAGCAATCATGCGGCTGTACCTTTCTACATTGGCATCGTCAAGGGCTGCATCGATTTCATCGACAAAACAGAATGGTGCAGGCCGGTAGGCCATGAAAGAAATAAGAAGTGCGATGACTGTAAGTGCCCTCTCGCCGCCGGACATAAGTGTCAGGGGCTGCCTCTTTTTGCCGGGAAGCTGAAGGTACATCTCCACGCCTCCTTCAAGCGGGTGTTCCTCATCGGTAAGTTCCAGTCGTGCCCGGCCTCCCTGAAACATGAGCTGCATAATACGTCCGAATTCTTCATTTATTTTTTTGAAAGCATCTTTGAACTGGATCGTCATGGTTTCGTCAATTTCCTGAATGACCGTTTCCAGTCCCTCTCTCGCTTTCCTGAGATCTTCGATCTGCACCTTATAAAATTCGCGGCGGTCCAGCTGTTTCTGATAATCTTCCTCACCATTGGGATTGACAGAGCCCAGGGCTTTAAGTTTTTCTGACAGCTCTTCCTCCTTCTTTTTCATATCTGCCATGGATCCCGGAAGGCGCAGCTTTTCTGCATCGGCCAGCGTCATATGACGTTCTTCCAGACGGCTGAATTCTTCTTTTTCCTGCTCTTTGAAATGTTCAATCCGTCCCTTTCTTTCTGCCATGTCCTGTTTAAGCTGTGACGATTTCTCCTGGACTTTTCTCCATTTTCCCTCCAGCGCCTTCCTGCTGCCGGCGAAGGTATCCGATTCATCCTGCATTTGGGACTGGCTTTTCTGATGGGCTTCCCAGATTTTCCTTGCGTCCTCATAAGCAGAAGACAGGTTTTCTTTTTCCTTTTTCATTGAAATCAGGGACGCTTCATTCTGCCTTCTGGCTTCTTCCAGAGCTGCCCGGTCGGCTGCCTGGGATTTCCTTGCCCTTTCTCTGTCATCCATCATGCGTTTTCCGAAATTCAGCGCTTCTTCTGCCTTTGTAAGGGATATACGAATGGAAATAATTTCCTGATTCTTCTCATCCAGGGCCTGTCTGAGTTTTCCGCTTTCTTTATCTTGCAGAACAGTGGGAATATCCGCAAGCGAGATAAATTCTTCAGTAAGAGTTGTCTTTCGGGTCAGAGAGTGATTGAGAATCCTTTCTTTTTCTGAAATTTTTTCCTTTTCCAGAGAGACTTCTTTTCTTCGTTCCGTCAGATTTGCCAGAATGCCATCTTTTCTTGTAGTGAGGGCAATGAGAGCTTCTTTCGCCTGCTGCCAGTTTTCCCTTTCTTCCGTCACTTTTTGGGCAAGAGCATCCGCCCTGCGGTCTTCTGCATCCAGTCTTTCCCGGTAATCCGCAAGATTCTTTGATTTCAGATTTTCTTCTTTATATAGACGATTGATTTCCTGCTTTCTTCCAAAGAAAGTATTTTCTTTCTTTTTCATAGAACCGCCGGTCATGGAACCGCCTGCATTCACCACCTGGCCATCCAGGGTAACGATACGGAAACGGTAATTGTATTTCCTGGCCACTCTTCTGGCATCCTCCAGATTTTCCGCAAAAAGAGTCTTTCCCAGAATGGATTCCACCAGATCTTTATACATGGGTGCAAAGGAAATCAGGTCCGATGCGATTCCGCAGATGCCCGTTTCTTTGGCTGCCCCGGAAATTTCTCTGCTGCTGCCGGAAGGATGCATGGATTCCAGAGGGAAAAAGGTGGCCCTTCCCAGATGACGATCTTTCAGCCATTTGATGATATCTCCTGCTGCCTTCGTGGTATCCGTGACAATGCAGGAAATACGGCTGCCCAGTGCCACTTCTGCCGCATCCGTATACTTTTCCGGTACCCGGAGAAGTTCTCCGAGAATGCCATGAATGGAATCTCCGAAAAGGTCCGCCTGATCCATAATGGTCTTCGTCGCAGCAGAAAAAAATGCATATTCCCGGTCCGCCCGTTCCAGATATTCCCTGCGGGAGTGGATGGCATCTCTATCTGATTTCATTTTCGCCATTTCATTGCTCATGGCAAAATGATGATCCTGCGCTTCTTTTAATGCCAGGCTGTCTTTTTTCCCCTGTGCTTCCAATTGATCCAGAACGGTCCTTTTCTCTTCTTCTTCTTTTCCAAGGGAAAGGGCTTCTTTTTCCAGCATTTCAATAGTTTTTTCTTTTTCTTTGGCCGAAAGAAGAAGTTCCTCCTTCTCTTCCTTTTCCCTCTTCAGTTCCTCTTCGAGATGAGATAACTCCTGTTCCAGCCTTTGTTTCTTTTCGATTTTCTGCCTGTTCAGGGACAGTTTTTCCTCATAGGACTTTTCAGCAGCAGCCAGAGAATTTCCCAGTTCCTGCTTTTCCTTTTCGGCCCGGTCCTTCTTCTCTTTCCATTCATCAAATCGTATCCGGGCTTCCGCAAGTTCCTTTTCTACCGTTCTGATATCTTCTGCCAGTTCTTCTTCTGCCTGACGCTGGTCTTCTTCGTCCCTGTCAAGTTCCTCTTTTCTTTCTTCCTCATGGCGGAGCTCTTCTTCTTTAACCCGGAAATCTCCTTTAATTTTTTCCATATGGGCCTGGGCATCAGCGGTGAGGGTACCCATATTTCTTAAATTCTCCTGGTAATCAAGGACCTGTTTTTCCAGTTTTTCCCGTTCCGCGGTCAGAGTGGAAAGTCTGGCTTCCCATTCGATATCCTCATCTTCGAGATTTCTGTATTCATTTTCATAACGGGACAGCATGCGTCCGATGGAAGTCAGTTTCAGCACGGACTCGGAAGCCTCTACCGCTTCTTTTTCTTTCATGATTCCCTTATAAATCCTTGCTTTTTCAGCGCCTTCTTTTAAAGGGATGAGCTGTTCGTCGAGAAGAGCCACCATATCATTGACCCGTTCCATATTTTCCGCCGTTTTTTCCAGCTTCCGGAGGCCCTCATTTTTTCTCATGCGGTAAAGCGTGATGCCTGCCACATCTTCAAAAATGATACGCCTCTCTTCAGGGCGGCTTGTCAGGACCTGATCCACCCGGTTCTGCCCGATAATGGCCAGAGAACCTTTCCCAAGACCTGTGGGAGCCAATAATTCCTGTATATCCTTCAGCCTGCAGGACCTTTTATTGATGCGGAAATCACTGTCCCCGTTCCTGAGGAGTCTTCTGGTAATGGCAACTTCTGCCGTATCGAGAGGAAGTTCATGTGCGGAATTATCCAGTACCAGCGTCACTTCAGCGCCATTTTTCGCCGGCCTTGCCTCGGAGCCGGAAAAAATAATATCTTCTGCTTTCTGCCCGCGGAGGTTTCTTACATTCTGCTCTCCAAGAACCCAGCGCACAGCATCGGAAATATTGCTCTTTCCGCAGCCGTTCGGCCCCACAATGACGGTCATTCCATCAGCAAATTCTACGGTAGTCTTATCTGCAAAAGATTTGAATCCCTGCAGTATCAAACGGAGTAATTTCATGGCTTCTCCTTTTCTTCATTCGTATCTTTATTATTATACAGGAAAGAGATAAACCCTGCAGGAATTTTACTCCCAATCGTAAAAATTTAAAACATGATTTCTTTATTTTCCCGTTTTGGCCCATTTCAGCCGCTCTCGCCCTGTTTCAGCCCTTATTAGTCCATTTTTAACCGTTTTAAATGCGATTTATCGCAATATTATGAAATAAATTAAAATAAAATCATTTAATTCCCATTATTTCCCAAAACTCCTTCTTTTTCCCTCATTTTCCTCATTTTTCCTCATTGACATGCCGGGCTTTTCGTTTTTATAATACAGTTAAAAAAGGAGGTGCTTCATGAAACAGTTAAAAATCGCTCTTGCGCCGCTGGCCATGGACCAGAATATCATTCCCGACGGTTTCAAGACGGTTCCTCTCGATACGGCTGACCTGACCGAAGTATCTGCCGTGGTTATGACAAACAGGGATGAAATCCCGAAGGCTTACGATACGATTCATTCCTTTGATATTCCTTTATTCATTCTGGATACCGGCCTGGCAGCCGGAAGAAATATTTCCTCTATTTCCGGTATTCTCCTGCCCATCAAAGAAAAAACATCCTGGAAAAAGAGGATCACCAGGGGAGCCATGCAGTATGAAAAGAACCTGCTCCCGCCCTTTTTTGGTGCCCTTATGCGCTATACGTCCCGTCACAATGATGAGTATGACTCGCCCGGCCATCACACCGGCGCTTTTTTCCGCAAACATCCGGCAGGAAAAGTTTTCTATGACTTTTATGGTCCCAATGTATTCCGCGGGGACCTTTCCTCCTCCGATGTTGATCTGGGGGATCTCCTCATTCATGAAGGACCGGCCCTGGCAGCCGAACAGTATGCGGCCAAAGTATTCAATGCGGACAAAACCTATTTTGTGCTGAACGGCACCTCCACTTCCAATAAAATCGTCCTCAATGCGGCTCTTGCTCCGGGAGATATCGTACTTTATGACCGGAACAACCATAAATCCATGGATCTGGGCCTTATTCTTTCCGGGGCTGTCCCCGTTTATCTTGAAACGGTACGAAATGCCTGCGGCTCCATCGGCAGCATCCCGGCCCGCTGCCTTGATGAAGAATATATCCGGAAACTGGTGGCTGAAAAAAATCCGGAAAAGGCAAAGGAAGAACGGCCCATCCGCATGGCAGTCATTGAGCTTGGCACTTATGACGGCTGTCTCTGCAACGCAAGGCAGATTGTGGATGAAATCGGATATCTCTGTGATTATATTTTCTTTGATTCCGCCTGGGTGGGTTACGAACAGTTTATTCCCATGATGAAAGACGCCTCGCCTCTGCTCCTGACGCTTGGACCAGATGACCCCGGCATCTTTGTCACCCAGTCTGTTCATAAACAGCAGGCCGGATTTTCCATGACCAGCCAGATTCACAAAAAAGACAACCATATCAAGGATCAGGACCGGTATGTCCCGCATAAACGCATGAATAATGCGTACATGATGCATGCTTCCACATCTCCCTGCTATCAGCTTTTTGCTGCCCTGGATATGAACGCACGCATTCATGACGGACTGGGCGGGATCAAGCTCTGGAGCGATGCCCTTATGCTGGCCATAGAAGTCAGGAAACAGATCCTGAAACGCTGTCACTATCTCTATCCTTTCATTCCGGACAAAGTAGCCGGGAAGAAATGGGAGGATGCCAATAATAAGCAGATTGCGGCCGACAGAAGGTACTGGACCTTCAAGCCCGGTGAGCGCTGGCACGGCTTTGAAGGGTACCAGGAAAATCAGTACTTCCTTGATCCCATGAAACTCATGCTCATTACTCCGGGCATCGATATCGAAAAAGGGATTTATGAAGAGTTTGGCATTCCGGGCGCACTGGTGGCCGAATATCTCCGTGAAAACCATATCATCCCGGAGAAGAGTGACCTGAACGATATCCTTTTCCTTATTACTCCGGCAGAATCGGAAGAAAAATTAAACCGCCTGGTCGATGCGCTTGTCAAATTTGAAAGTTTCATCGACGAAGATGCGCCCATGCAAAAAGTGCTTCCCCAGGTCTATGAAGCCTATGAGGCTCATTATGAGGGATATACCATCCGTCAGCTCTGTCAGGAAATGCACAATTTCTACAAAGAGCGGAATGTCTCTGCCCTGCAGAAAAAACTATTCCAGAGGGAGTATCTTCCTTTCTATGCCATGAGCCCGAGAGATGCGGAAGGAGAATATCTCCGTGGAAACGGCGAACTCATCGAGCTGTGCCATGCTCTCGGCCGTACTGCCCTGGAAGGAGCCCTTCCCTACCCGCCCGGGGTCATCTGCATCCACCCCGGTGAACAGTGGACACAGCCTGCCATCGATTATTTCATGGACCTCGTGGACTCCATAAATGCTTTCCCCGGTTTTTCGCCGGAACTTCAGGGCGTTTATGTAGAAGATGGCGATGACGGCAGAAAGCACGCCTATGGATATGTGCTGAAAGAGAAGAAATAAGTTTCTCCATCCTGCATCCCTTCCTGAGATTCCAAATCTGAGGTTCGTGGTCCGTGAGCAGCGGTTCTCACTTTAAAATTTCGAAATGAAAAAAGGTTCGTGAAAAACAATTTGTTTTTCACGAACCTTTTTATTTTGTGGGAAAAGGATTTTTCGTTACATAAGGGCTTCCTTTGAGCGTAAACCGCCAGGGAAAGTCTTTACCGTAAACCGCATAATCGATATTGATCCGTTTCGTTACTTCTATTTCAAAAGGACCGTCATTCCGGTCTTCCACATAAAGGGTATCCCCCGTCAGGTCAAGTCCATAGAAACTCTTATCTATGGCCATGGCCATAGTCAGGCGCCCGGGTCCGCTGGTGAGCAGTTTCAGTTTTTCCTGGCGCCGCCTTTTTTTCATCAGGTCAATTCCTTCCAGAGGCTCCAGGGCCCGTATGAGAACGGAGCCGGTTTCTCCTTCATGACCACAGACGATATTCAGGCAGGAGTACATGCCATATATAAGGTAAATATAAGCATGTCCTCCTTCACCGAAGATGACTTTCGTCCTCGGGGTAAGCCCCTTAAAGACATGAGCCCCGTCATCTTTATGACCCTTATAAATTTCTCCGTACGCTTCAGCCTCAACGATGCGCCCGGCAGTCAAACCTTCAGGAGACTTTCTGACAAGAATTTTCCCTATGAGATTTTGTGCCACTCTCACAGCATCAGAAAGGTAATCTTCTCTCTGCCATTTCACTGCACATCCACCTGCATTCCCATATCGATGCCCTTCGGAGGATCTGTTACTACCCTGTCTCCATCAGAAAGGCCATCCATAATCAGAGCAAAGCCGCCTGTATCGGAAGCTACTGCCACATGGCGGATATCGATGAGATTGCTTTCATTCACCACTGCCACCTGATCCTCCCCGATGAGGGCAGCTTTCGGAATCATATAGCAGGGCACATTCTGTCCGCTTTCAATACGAATGCTGTATTCATTGCCGATTGTTATCTCATCATCCGTATTATCCACCTGCACTTTGTAGGTAGTATATTTCTCCCTATTTTCATTGGGCTGTTTTTTCAGTTCTCCGTACCAGATATCATTTCCGTCACTCATGGAAACAGTCAGGGTCTTTTCATCCTTCGCTTTTTCCATGATGGTATCCATCTTGGCCGGAATCTCTACAGATGCGGTAACCGGAGAATCCTGGCGGATGACAAGGGCCGGCTTTCCTGTAAGGGCCAGATGGGTATCCCCTATATAAACCTGGGAAATTATGCCGCTGATAGGTGCGCGGACAGTGCAGTTCGCAATAGTCCTTTCCAGTGTCTGGAGAGCTGCAATGAGCTGGGCCGGCGCCTGGCCTGACCCGCCGGAGGGTGCCGGAGCGGCTCCACCCTTTCTCCCTTTGATTCTCTCATATTCAGCCCGGGTAATAATCCCCTGCTTCAGCAGGGAAGCCTCGAGACTGTTATCCACAGGTGATGCATAAGTCCCCACAGAAGCAGCAGAAGCTGCGGTAATCTGGCTCCGGATTGCCGATGCCTGGGATTCATACTGGGCCGAATCAATCTGGAAAAGCACATCCCCTGCTTTGACCAGGGTTCCCACATCCGGAGGATTGGAAATAAGATTTCCCGATACAAGAGGAATAACCGGTGCCGTATGGAGGGCTTCAGGGATTGCCTTTGTCTCAATGGTAAAAGGTTCCCGGCTGACTTCCGCCTTCATCACATGGACCGAAGGTTTATTGCCGCACCCCGAAAGTATCAGTGCTGAAAGGCAGAACGCAGCTGCAGGGATGAGACATTTTTTTACGTTCATGATTAATTCTGACCCGCTTTCACATCTGCTGCGATAAGATCTGCCATTTCATCCAGTTTTCCGTCATCAGACGGAGCAGAAACAATATGGACAGGTTCGCCGAGAATTCTGCATTTTTTCAGTTTTTCCACTTTATCCTTCATGATTTTACCGCTCACATTGGGCGCCCAGCTGCTGTTACCAATGATTGCGATCGTACGATTCGCCACACCCATTTCTTCAAAAAGGTCCAGGAATGCATTCATCACGGGATTCAAAGTCATGTTCATGGTAATGCCGGCAAGGACGATATGGCTCTTCCGGAGTACTTCAGGGAAAGCTTCCGTAATGGATTCACTGCAGAGATCCACGAGTTTCAGGTATTTCACACCTCTTGCTGCCAGTTTCCCTGCCAGGACCTGGGCCGTGAGAGACGTATTTCCATACGCGGAAGCAAAGAAAATGGCTGCGGACTTTTCTTCCGGCGTCCAGGAAGCCCATTTGGCATAGGTGGAAATAATCATATTTCTATCTTCTTCCGTGCGATAGACCGGTCCATGGAGAGAGCAGATATACTGAATATCCAGCTTTGCCGCTTTTTTCAGCGCCATCAGCACCTGGGCCCCGTAACGGGCCACAATATTGGCATAATATTTCCGGAGATCCGGAAGATATTCTTCCCGATAATCCACATCATCCGCAAAGATGGAACCGTTCAGTACGCCGAACGTGCCGAAAGCATCGGCTGAGAAAAGGACTTTCTCTGTTTCTTCATAGGTGAAAGTTACTTCCGGCCAGTGAACCATGGGCGCCTTTACGAAGTGAAGCTTGTGAAGACCAAGGTCGATGACCAGTTTTTCATCTGATGTAATGAAACGGTCTTTCAAATCCACATGGAAATAATTGGCCACCATCTTCTGTGCCTGGGCAGAAGTCACAATTTTTGCTTCCGGATACGCTTCGGCCAGGGCAAGAAGGGAGCCGGAATGGTCCGGTTCCATATGATTTACAATAATATAATCCAGTTTCCGCCCTTTCAGAAGGAACTTCAAATCTTCCATAAAGATATCCCGGATGGAATTATCCACCGCATCGAGGACTGCCGTCTTTTCATCATCAATGAAATAGCTGTTATAGGAAACGCCCCGGGAAATATGAATGAGTCCCTCAAAACGGGGCAGAATGAAATCATTGCCGCCAATCCAGTAAATATGATCGGTTACTTTCTGTTCATTATGCATAGTGACTCCTTTATATCTGATAACTAAAGACAGTTTTACCTCTTTAGTATAGCACGAAAAAGGACGGAAAAGTGTTTAATTTTTCATAAAAAGACTGTCAGTCAATTTTATATTTATGTTCATGTTCAATCCGAAAACATCGCGTAAGCCGCAGAATTCCAAAACAAAAGACCCGCTCTCAAAGGATACGGGCCCTTAATTGAACTGTAAAGTTTGAAATTATCGATTTTCCAGTCTTGAGAGAATCCGGCTTGTCACCAGAGTCAGGATCAGGTAAATGATACCCGTGGTAATAAAGGTTTCCCACACCCTGTAATATTGTGCATTGGCCGCATTCGCCCAGTACATCAGCTCCGGTGTGGCAATAGTAGATGCAAGAGAAGAATCCTTGATGAGGCTCACGAAAGAATTTCCCAGAGCCGGTACCACATCCCTAAGTGCCTGGGGAAGGATGACGTAACGCATACTCTGAAAATGAGAAAGCCCCAGGGCCTCAGCCGCTTCCAGCTGTTCCCCGTCCACCGACAGGATTCCGCCCCGTATAGTTTCAGCTATATAGGCTCCCGCATTGATAGAAAGAGCCAGCATGGAGGCGATTTCCCCATCCGGTTTCCTCATGAGAAGAGGAATAATGCCGAAATAGGCCACCAGGATCTGCAGAAGGAGCGGCGTCCCGCGGATGCTCTCGATGAAACATACTGCCGGAAGAGAGAGCCATTTCCTGGAAGAAAGCCTTGCCAGTGCCAGAAAGAGGCCGAGAAAGAATCCAACTATAATGGCTGCCACAGACAGTTTGATGGTGAGGATGGTCCCGGAAACAAAGAAAGGCGCATACTCTTCCAGAATGGACAATTTCAGGTCAAACATAGAGCTTCCTACTTTCCAAGTTTTTGCAGTATATCATCAGCCGGTTTCGTCTTGAACCATTTTTCATACAGTTTTGCATACGTACCGTCTTTGACAATTTCCGCAAGGGCTTTGTCCAGTTTACCCTGCAGCTCTGCTCCCTTGTCCTTAGGATAAAGAATCCCGAAATATTCCGGCGTAAAAGCTTCGTCATCATAAATGATTTTCAGATGCTGTGCCGGGTACTGGGCCTGGATGGATTTGAGAGACGTCTCATCGCCTACATGAGCGTCTACCTGCCCGCCGATGATCATCTGGATGGACATGGGTGTCTTTTTGATGGAAGGATTATTGGTGCCCATCAGCTTTTCCAGAGCAATCTGTCCGGTAGAACCATTCTGCACAGCCACGGTTTTTCCATTCAGCAGGTCTTTCGCTGATTTGACATCACTCCCTTCGGGAACGATGATGGCCTGCCGGGAAATAAAATAGGGTTTGGAGAAAAGATAGGACTGTTTCCGCTCATCAGTAATGGTAATGCCGGAAATAGCGGCATCTGCCGAATGATTTCTGATCTGCTCAAAGATAGCTTCCCAGCCGGCATCGGTAATTTCCGTGGAAAGGCCTGCCCTTTTAGCCGCTTCATTGATCAGGTCGATATCGAAACCTACGATTTTACCTTCCTTCAGATATTCAAAAGGATTCCAGTTTGCATGGGTTACCACATGGATCTGCTTTGCAGATGAAGATGATGCAGCCGGTGCTCCTCCTCCGCAGCCGGCGATAAAAAGACCGCCCGCAGCCAGAAGAGCCGCTCCCGCTAAAAGCCACTTCCTCATAATTACCCCCCTTATATAAAAAATCTGAACTATCTCTTTTTAGATGCTATTTATTATACTCTCTTTTAAATTACAATACAAGTTGTTCATTAAAATAATAAATGTATGATTGTTCTAATTTCTTACAGACGATAAGGAATTTCCACTGCTGAAAAATAAAAAACTGTGAAAAGAAGGGATTTCCTTTCACAGTTTTCAAAAGATGAGCGAACCTATGGCACATATGCCCTTGTGGCATGGCCTATGATGGAAAGATGCATATCTGTAAGAAGGGCCATACGGATGGGAAGTACCCTGCGCGCTTCGACGAAAATGTCCACTTCCGCTTCCTTCATGGTCTGCATAAGGACAGAAAGCTTTTCTTCCGTTTCAGTAAGAAGGGCCACAAGTTCTTCTGCTTTCCTGATATTCTGCTGCAGAACCACGGGAGACGGGGCAGCCGGAGAATCGGCAGGCATGGGCTGCCGGCCGGAGATGAAGGCAAGTACTTTGTTCCAGGTGAGGACAGGCTTTCCGGAGAGTTCTCTTTCTACCCAGAGGAGGCGGACCACCATAAGGGCTGCAGAACAGAATACGCCAAAGTCAAGTCCCAGCCAGAAAGAGTCAGCTCCCAGAGATGTATGGGCATCAAGGAAAAGACTCATGGGGAAACAGCCGCCCCAGTAAGCAAGGACCATCAGTACGAAGGATACGCGGGTATCTTTGAGCCCGCGAAGAATGCCCTGAATAGGAGTAGATACAGCATCAAAGAGCTGCCAGCCTGCACTGTAAATCAGGAACTGCCCCGCAATCATCGCTACTGCCGCATCGTCCGTATATACGGAACCGATATGGCTGCGGAAAAGTACGGTAAACGATGCTGTAATGGCCGCTCCTGTGAGAGCCACGATGAAGCCTGCCTTTTTATAACGGCGGGCCATTTCCATATTTCCTGCGCCCACTTCAGTCGCAATCAGGATGGTCAGGGCCATAGAGCAGGAAACCGGAAGCATATAGACCAGGGACGCAAAATTATCTGCAATCTGGTATGCTGCCAGGGCATCCGTGCCATAGCGGGAAAGGAATACGATGATCAGGGAGAAAAGGCTCATTTCCATGAAAATGGAAAGACCGCTGGGTACACCTACTACAAGATATTCCTTTACATCGGCCAGTCGGATTTTCGAAGAAGAGAAAATTTTATTTCCGAAAAGATCCTTTGACTTCAGAACGACTACAAAGAAAAGTCCGAAAAGTACCGCATAGGTCAGCATGGTCGCAATACCGGCACCAATCCCGCCAAGCCTCGGCATACCGAAATGACCGTAAATAAAGATGTAGTTGAATGCTCCGTTCACGAAGGGGGCTGCCATGAAAAGTTTCATGGAAATAGAAGTGGAGCCTGCCGTATCAGTGAGGCAGCGCAGCGGAATGATGAGAGCCACGAAAAGTACCACGCCAATCATGGTCATCAGGTAGTACCGGGCGATATGCTCCACCTGAGGTTCCAGAGCCAGGGAATTCATGAGCAAATCGATGCCCAGGAAATAACCGAAAGTAAAGAGGGTCCACACGGCAAGCCCGATGACTACACCGGTTCTCACGATGTAAGGCAGGGATTCTCTTTCCTTCCGGCCAAGAAGGTTTGCCATAATCGGAGTGCCTGCCATAAGGAGTCCGATGAAGGAGGCCAATAGCGGGTAGAAAAGTCCGGCTCCCACCGATACGCCTGCCAGATCATCAGCGCCTGCATGACCGGCCATGGTCGTATTGATAAAAGTTACTCCGGCGGTAGATACCTGGGCAATCAGGATCGGTATCATCACAGACAATAACTTATGAATATCTTTTTTCACGAAAAACATTTAAAATACATCTCCAGGATTTCATCAAAAAAAGACGCCAGCGGCGTCATCTGATTGAAATTTCTGTAGATGTGAGCTTATACCGGGCGTACTCAAAAAAGCTTCTGGTCCCGGAAGAAATAGCAGGCTCAATGCCGCATGGGGTTTCCCCCACGCGCTTCAGGCCATGGAGAAAACCTGGTATCCCGTGAAAGATACCCCGTCGTTCAGTTTTATACCGGTTTCTTTCCGCCCGAATGGTTTCAGGGCGAAAAGATCCCATCCCCTTGCCCCGATGAAACCCTTGAAGAAGGAGGCAAAAGCGGAAAGGACACGTTTGAAATTCATGTTCACTCTTCCCGGTACGAGAAGGTTGGCTCCTTCCTGATAGAAATAAGCCATGGCAAAGAGCAGGTACATGCTGCCGTACATTTCAAGGTCCATGATTTCTTCGATTTCCATTTGTCTCCCTCCTTTCTCAAGGTATTAGTAACTAGTGCTATAAAAAATTTATCAATATTTTTATCAGTAATTTCAATAGCTGTATATAGTATACCGCAGGCCATTTAAAAAGGCAAATATTCCAATTCGTTTTAACAGGAAATCTTTCTTTATGATGCTAAATAATCAGATTGGTGATCTGACATGAATTTTACAGGAAATATTGGGAAATTCTGTATAGTTATGCGTGGTCAGGCATTAAAATCTTTTCATCAGCTGGCGTCTGTCATCTGATTATATTATGCAAATTAAGAATAATTCTGCATGATATATTTTCTTCTTTTTATGTAAAAATAAAACGCATTCCCGCCAGATGCCGTCTATATCCGCAGGATATCGAACTGAATTCTGCAAAAAATGCCTGTCTCTTTTTTATGTGCGGACGGTCCGGAGCAGAAAGGAAAAATTTTCTGCAAATTCTTTAAATTGGCTATTTCCGTTTCCCTTTATTTTCTATAAAATATAGGCAGTTAAAGTTGAACTTTCCAGGTTATCCTGCTTTATATAAAGGAGGTATTATGAACAAGCTTAAAATTGCTTACTCCGACCACGCTTATGAACTTTTCGGTGCCCTTCCCGGGCGGGAATCGGTGCGTGTGAATGATACGGACTTTACCGATGTGGCTGCAGTCATTATGACGGATACGGATACTGATGTCCTTTCAAAAGAAATGATTTTTTCCTTCAGGATTCCGGTGCTTCTCATCCGCACGAAATCGGAGCCCGTATCCGATGAAGTCATAAATAAAGTCTATCGTGTCTTTGATCTGAACAGTACGGATCGGGATTTTTACAAGAGGCAGGCTGAAAGCGCGGCCGACCATTATGAAGATGCTCTTCTTCCGCCATTTTTCAAAGATTTAAAGAAATACGTGGAAAACGGGTATGCCCAGTTTGACTGCCCCGGTCATCAGGGGGGCGCTTATTTCAGGAAACATCCTGCAGGCCGCGCATTTTATGATTTCTTTGGAGAAAATACTTTCCGCGCCGATCTCTGCAATGCCGATGTAGCCATGGGGGACCTCCTCATCCATGAAGGACCGGCCCTCTCAGCCCAGAAACATGCGGCCAGAGTTTATAATGCAGATAAAACGTACTTCGTATTAAACGGCACTTCCACTTCCAATAAAGTGGTACTGAATGCAGTCCTGACGCCGGGAGATATCGTCCTTTTCGACAGAAATAACCATAAATCCATCGCCCATGGAGCTCTTGTCATGGCCGGAGCCACTCCTGTCTATCTGGAAACGGCAAGAAATACCTTTGGTTCCATCGGAGGGATTCTGGACCATTGCTTTAATGAAGAATACATCCGGAAACTGGTGGCTGAGAAAGATCCGGAAAAAGCAAAGGCAAAGCGGCCTATCCGTCTGGCAGTCATCCAGCTGGGCACCTATGACGGATGTATTTACAACGCAAGGCAGGTGGTAGACAGAATCGGCCATCTCTGTGATTATATTTTCTTTGACTCTGCCTGGGTGGGTTATGAACAGTTCATTCCCATGATGAAGGACTGCTCTCCCCTGCTCCTTGATTTAGGTCCCGATGATCCGGGGATTTTTGTCACCCAGTCCGTCCACAAACAGCAGGCCGGTTTTTCCCAGACTTCCCAGATTCATAAAAAAGATGTCCACATCAAAGGGCAGGCCCGCTATGTATCCCACAAGCAGTTCAATAATGCTTTCATGATGCATGCTTCCACCTCCCCTCTTTACCAGCTCTTTGCAGCCCTCGATGTGAATGCGAAGATGCAGGAAGGAGAAGCAGGCAGAAAGCTCTGGCGGGATGCAGTAAAACTTGTCATCGAGACAAGGAAACAGATTCTCCGGAACTGCCATTATATCTATCCCCTCGTTCCACCCACGGTTTATGGGAAAAAATGGGAAGAAGGGGATACGAAAAAAATGGCTTCCGATATGAACTACTGGGCCTTTGACCCAGATGCAAAGTGGCACGGATTCAAAGGATACGGCAAAGGCCAGTACTTCATCGACCCCATGAAGCTCCTCCTCGTTACAGACGGTATCGATGCAGAAAAAGACTGCTATGAAGAATTCGGCATTCCGGGAAATATCCTGGCCAATTATCTTCGGGAAAACGGGATCATTCCGGAAAAGAACGACCTGAACGATATCCTCTTCCTCATGACGCCTGCCGAAAGCACGACGAAAATGAATGATCTGGTGGCAAAGCTCATCCGTTTCGAACAGCTCATCGATGAAGATGCGCCGATGTCTTACGTACTCCCATCCATTTACAAAGCTTACGAAGAAAAATACAGGGGATATACCATCCGCCGGCTCTGTCAGGAAATGCATGACTTTTACAAAGACAGGGAAGTCTCTACCCTGCAGAAAAAGCTTTTCCTGAAAGATTATTTCCCTGCCTATGCCATGAATCCCCAGCAGGCCCAGTATGAATTCATGCGGGGCCATGGGGAACTGGTGGACCTGGAAGAGGCAGAAGGACGAATCGCACTCGAAGGAGCCCTTCCCTATCCGCCCGGTGTCCTCTGCGTCTATCCCGGTGAAAAATGGTCAAAAACAGCCGTCGACTATTTCCTGGACCTTGTAGAAGGCATCAATGCCCTCCCCGGCTTTGCTCCGGAAATTCAGGGTGTTTACGTACAGGAAGGACCTGACGGAAAGAAACATGCTTACGGGTATGTACTGAAGGAAAAGTGATGAGTTGTTAGTTGTCAGACATTAGCGATCAGCTATCGGCCTATAGCGATTAGCCATTGGCTGTTTCCAGAGAAATAAAAATCGTCAGTCTCATTTCTGAGGCTGACGGTTTTTTATTTTGTATTTTTTATTTCTTCCTTAATCCTGTCAAGTCCGCCGAAGATGAATTTTTCTGTCAGCTGGAACTGGGCGTCCGGACTGTTTTCTTCCCGCCCTGACAGACGGTACAGGATGGACCCCGCCTGCTGATGGCCTGAAAGAAGGAGAAGGAAGAAAGGAGCCATAACCGTGAAGAAGCAGTGAGCTACCCTGGGATCTTCGGGCAGAATTCCCAGGTATTCGCTGAGTACTTTCATGACAGGCCCCAGTTTTTTACTGACGATTCCAGCCGTATACTCCACATAGAGGGGCGTGGGCTGCACCATTTCCCGAATAGCCACGCGAATCTGCCAGCTGTCGGAAAGGATAGCATCCCTTAGATAAATCTGCAGGAATCCCCTCAGTTTTTCTTTTACCGATGCCGCTCCTTCGGCTACCTCCCTCAATTCAGAAAGAGGAAGCACATGATTGTACACATTTTCCAGTACTGCCTGATAAAGCCCGTCCCGGCTGCCGAAGTGGTAATTCACAGATGCCAGGTTAACCCCCGCCATCCGGCAGATATCTTTGCTGGTGGTCCTGTCATAGCCCTGTTCCCCGATGAGCCGGCCTGCGCATTCGATGAGTTTATTTCTAGTTTCCTCCCCGTCTTCCCGGGAGGCTTTTTTCATTTTCACCATACGTATCCTCCTTTCAGTTCAAGCTGTGCCGGAAAAGATAGGCCGCAAGAGACAGAGTCACTGCCGCGATACAGGAAAGCGGAATGAAATTCATATATAGATCCCCCAGAGTGAGACCTTCCAGATAAATCCGGCGAATCAGCTCAAGAGCAAACCGCAGCGGGTCTATATAGGTTATCATCTGCAGTGCTTCCGGCATATTGCGGATGGGAGTAACGATGCCGGACAGAAGGGCCATAGGCACCATAAATACGATGGTATATACAAGCACCTGCTGCATATTTTTGGAAATAGAGGATACGATAAGCCCGCAGCCTGTAGACGATAGAAGGTAGAAGAAAAGAGCCGTATAGAAGGTCACAAAAGAACCTGCAAAGGGTACCTGGAACCAGAAATAGGAAATACAGAATATGATCGTACACTGGATAAACCCGACAATGATTGGCGGTACTGCCTTACCGATGAGGATGATGGCCGGTGAGACAGGAGCCACAAGAAGCTGCTCGAAGGTTCCCTCCTCCCTTTCTCTGGCCACTGACAGGCCGGACAGGAGGAAGACCTGGGCAAAACTCATGAGGCCTATAATTCCCGGAAGGAAGAAATACCGGGTAATCTGGTTCGGATTGAACCAGGTACGGGAATCAATGGTGACCGGAGCGGTCCTCCCCGCCCGGTCGAGATTGTACTGACCCACGATTCTTGCCGCATAACCGGACGCAAGGCCGCTGGTCATGGTATTTCTTCCGTCAGTGATAATCTGGATAGGTGCCGTTTCACCGGCATCCAGTTTTTTCTGGAAATCCCGGGGAATGACGATAGCCATCACTGCTTCACTCCGGGAAATATAATTTCCCATTTCGGAAGGAGAAGGAAGAGATGCCACCCGGTGGAAAAGAGTGGTCCCGTCAAACCGGGAGAGTAAATCTGCCGACGCCTGGCTGTGACACATATCGACTGCCACATATGGCGCATCTTCCAGATTGTAATTGGCTGCATAACCGAAGAGAAATCCAAGTACCACGACCGGTACGACCACAATCCGGCGGGTGGCAGGATCTTTGAAAATAGAAAGGATTTCTTTCCGGCATATGACGAGAAGCTGCTGGAGGATTAATGCAAAACCTTCCATCATTCCACCTTCTTTCTTGTCATACGGAATGCGGCGGTTACAAATATGGCCGCATAAAGGAGAAGAATACCTCCCTGCTTCATCAGCATTTCCGCATCTGTTCCTGAAAGGAAAAGAGACCGGATGCATACAAGGTAATGGGAGAAGGGGAGAATCTGCCCTACCGTCTGTACCACGACAGGCGTATTTCTAAGGTCAAAGATAAATCCGGAAAGAACGAGGCAGGGCAGGAAGGAAATCAGGAGGGAAAACTGGCAGGCCAGGAACTGCCGCTTCGTAATGGCGGAAATAACGAGACCTATCCCTAATGCCACAAAAAGGTACATCATGGAAATCAGAAGCACCACCGAGAGAGCTCCCTGCATAGGAACTTCGAAAAGATATCGGGAAAGGATGAGGCAGATGCCCATGCCCAGCATGGCTACGCAGAAATAGGGAATCATTTTCGCCAGTACCAGCTCCACCGGTTTCACAGGAGTCACAAAGAGGGATTCAAAAGTCCCTCTTTCCCATTCTCTGGCCATGACCACGGCTGTCAGCATGACCCCGATGATGGTCATAATGAGCATGATAAGTCCCGGAATAAAGAACCAGGTGGAAGAATTGGCATCATTGAACCACATGCGGTTTACAATGGCTACACCCCCATAACCGGCTAGTCCCTTCCTCATCATCCAGGAGGTAATGCCGCTTTCCACGTAACCCCCGGTACTCATGGCCGTAGCCGTTTCCACTCCGTCCAGAATGACCTGGATGCGCCCCCGTCCTTCATAGACGGCCGTGGAAAAATCAGAAGGAATATCTATAATTACATTCACTTTTCGGTCAAGGAGCAGTTTTTCCGCATCCTGCCTGTTTGTCGCATAGGTGGGTTCGAAATAATCAGAACCATTCAGGAAAGAGACCGCATCCTGGGCAAAGGGAGAAGGATCTTCCAGTACTACTGCAGTGGGCACATTTTTGACATCCAGAGAAATACCGTAACCGATAATAAGGATGAGGATGATAGGAAGGACAATGCCCAGAAGAAGGGAGCTGGAGTCCCGGGAGAGCTGGAGGAATTCTTTGTAAATGAGCGCTTTCATGCGTCTTGTAAAGCCTTCCATCATGCACCCTCTCCTTTCTCTCTTGCCCCTTCTACAATAGCAATAAATATATCGTCCATATCCGCTTTCGGCTTTCCCAGCTTTTTACGGATTTCAGAAGGACTGCCAATAGCCAGCAGATGTCCGTTATCCTGAATCATAAACCGGTCGCAGTATTCTGCCTCTTCCATGAAATGAGTGGTAATGATAATCGTAGTCCCTTCCGCGGCAAGCGTCGTAATCTGGCGCCAGAAATTTCTCCTCGCCAGAGGATCGATACCGGAAGTCGGTTCATCAAGAAATAAAATTTTCGGTTCATGAAGAAGGGCACAGGCCATGGACAGACGCTGCTTGTAGCCTCCCGGAAGATCCCCCGCCTTCATTTCAAGCCGGTCGGACAGATAAAACTGCCGGGATACTTCTTCGATTCGTTCTTTTAGCCTTTTAGGCGTAAGTCCGTAAACACCGCCATAAAATTCAAGGTTTTCCAGGACTGTCATATTGCTGTACAGGGAAAATTTCTGGGCCACATAGCCGATATTCGCCCTGGCCCTTGTCCTTGCCTTTCTTAAATCTACCCCGGCCACGGAAAGAAATCCGCTGGTTTCGGGCAGAAGACCGCAGAGCATTTTGAAAGTCGTCGTCTTTCCTGCGCCATTTGGTCCGAGAAGTCCGAATATTTCTCCTTTGTGCACTTCAAAGGACGTATGGGCGACTGCCGTGAAATCGCCGAATTTCTTCACCAGATCTTTCACGATGATATTGACTTCTTTCGATGGCCTTCCTCCGCTGTCCAGGGCTTTCTTCTGTTCTTCTGCAGGCGGGAGCATTTCTTTTTCTGCCTGATGGAGAAGAATCATAAATCCGTCCTCCAGCTGCGGCTCAGCCGGCACTGCTTCCAGCTTCTGCCCTGCCAGGTATGGCACCGGTTCCGTGCCTTTCGTTATAAAATGAACTTCTCCGCCCCTTGGCACCGCATCTACTACATGGTCCTGATCATCCAGAAGGTGGGCCTGAAGGATGCGGGTCGGCACCCCATGCGCCGGGCGAACCCCGAAACAGTGCCCTTTTCCGATATTTCTCAAATCCTCAGGACTTCCGTCAGAGAGGATGCGCCCTTTATTTAATACATATACATGAGAGCACATTTCCGCCTCATTCATGTAGGCAGTGCTGACAAAAACGGAAAGCCCCTCTTCTTTTACAAATTCTTTCAATATTTCCCAGAGCTCCCGGCGGGAAAGAGGATCCACCCCCACCGTCGGTTCATCGAGAAGAAGCAGATCCGGCGAACGGACCAGTGTGCAGGCAAGGCCAAGTTTCTGTTTCATCCCGCCGGAAAGTTTACCGGCAAACCGGCCGGTAAACCGTTCAAGCCCCATCATTTCCAGCAGTTTTTGAAACCGGGCCGGCCTCTTCTCTTTAGGTACCCCATGAAGATCGGCATACAGGTTCATATTTTCTGACACCGTTAAATCTTCATAGAGACCGAATTTCTGGGGCATGTAGGAAATACGGCTCTGTATTTCTTCCGAATCTTTCACGGAATCAAGCCCCAGTACCGTGAGATTCCCTTCTGTCGGATCCATCAGTCCGCAGATAAGACGCATGAGAGTGGTCTTACCGGCACCATCGGGTCCGATGACTGCCGTAAGTTCCCCTTTTCTGACTGTCAGGTCGATATGATCCAGGGCCGTCAGGAATTTTCCGCCGGATTTAAAAACTTTGGCCAGTTTCTCCGCGCAGATGATCGTATTGTCCAAAGTCATCACCCTTTACAGTTTCACCTGTACCGTAGCCGGCATACCCATACGGAGTCTGTTATCCGGGTCCGTCACATAGACACGGACTTCATAGAGAAGTGCCGTGCGCAGTTCACTTGTTTCCACATTTTTAGGAGTAAATTCAGCGGTGGAGGAAATATAGCCCACCTGGCCCTCGATGCTGTTTTTCGGATCACTGTCGATGTAAACTTCTGCCTTACTTCCTTCATGGATTTTTCCAAGGTCCGTTTCGGGCACATAGACACGGACCCATTTTTTTGAATTCAGGGAAATACGGTACACCGGTTTCTGGGGAAAAGCCATGTCTCCCGGTTCGAGAAGTCTGGAACGGACAACCCCGTCCGATGGAGCGACAAGTTCAGACTGGGAGAGAGTATACTCCTCCCGTGCCAGGGTATTCTTCAAACCTTCCAGCTGCGCTTCGCCGGCTGCCACATCTTCGCTTCTGGGACCTGCAATAGCAAGATTATTGGCTTCTCTGGCCTGATTCATCTGTGCTTCTGCCACTTTCAGCTTTGTCTGTGCATCTTCCAGTACCTGGCGGCTCACTGATTTTCCCTTAGATGCATTGTAAGCATCCAGTTTTCTCTGATAATCAGCAGCGAGGAAATCTCTTTCCGCCTCCGCTGCATCTACCTTTGCCCTGGCCTGAGCCAGATCTTCGGCGCGGGTACCATGATGAAGCTTGTCCACCTGGGCTTCCTGGGCGCCTATATTGGCCTTTGTCACTGCAATCTGGTGCATGAGGTCTTCTGTTTCCAGTCTGGCCAGTACCTGGCCTTTCGTCACCTGGTCCCCTTCTTCCACATACATTTCAGAAATACGGTCACTGTTTCTGAAAGCCAGAGAAACTTCGCGAAGGTCCACATTCCCTTTCAGCGTCAGTTGGGAGGCCGCTTCCCTTTCAGCGCTCTTTTCCCTGTACATATAGGATCCAAAGCCCAGCACAACGATGACGATGAGCAGGATGACGATGATTTTTTTATTTGACTTGATTTTTTCCAGCATTTTTCTGCACCTCTGCCCTTACTTTACCTCAACTGCTGCCAGTTCTCTTTCATCCAGCGGTTTCCAGCCGCCGCCCAGCGCTTTGAAAAGGGAAATCATATCTGTCAGTTCCTGTCCTTTGGCCAGAGTATAGTTCTGGTCAAGAGAGAGGTAATGTCTCTCTGCATCAAGGACTCCCATATAATCGGAAAGGCCGTAACGGAACTGGTTCCGGGAAAGCTCCAGCGCTTCCTTTGCCTTGTTTCTGCCCTGTTCCAGGGAATCTTTCCTGATTTTATCCTGAGAGACGGCAGTCATGGAATTCCTGACTTCCGCCGCCGCTTTGAGCACTGTATTTTCAAATTCTGCCTGTCTTTCCGTTTCCCTTGCGCTCTGGATTTCCACCTGCTTCCTGAGAGCTCCCCCGTTAAAAAGGGGATACGTCACGGAAGGCGTAAATCCAAAGGTCCTGGCACCGGCGGAAAAGAGGCTGCCTCCCAGAGTGGCAAATCCCAGAAGTCCCAGGATGGAAAATTTCGGTTTCAATTCCGCTCTGGCTTCCTTCGTTTTTGCAATCTGGGAAAGCCAGGCCATTTCTGCCGCATGCACGTCCGGCCGCTGGCGGAGCACATCGGCGGGGACAGCATTGTAAAGCTCTGCGTCTATCTCCGGAAGGGGTGCCGGTTTCATGAGTTTTTCATTGAGCTCTCCGGGAATAGTACCGGTCAGTATGGAAATACGATTGAGGGTCCCGGCTATATCTTTCTTCAGTTCCGGAATTTTTGATTCTGATTCATGAAGCGTGTAAGAAGCCTGATCCGCCGGCAGGGCGGAAAGAAGTCCTTTATCCTCATTCACCTGAAGAAGGTTCAGATTTTCTTTCTGGTTTTTTATATGGGCTTCCGTCACCGCCAGTTCTTCCTGCAGGGTCCGGAGGGTAATATAATTCATGGCCACTTCGGCTGAAATGGACACCCAGGTGCTGTAAAGCATGCCTTCCCGGGCGGAGAGGGCATATTCGGAAGATTTCACATTTGCCCGGTTCTTTCCCCACACGTCAAATTCCCAGGACGCATCGATTCCTGCATAACTCAGATTATGATCGGTTTCAATGCCCATGCCCGGCATCTTTTTCATGGCAGACGGAGTCACATCGGAAACAATCGTATCCGGCGCTTCCGCCCTCGCCCATCCGGCACCGGCCTGCAGCCAGGGCACTCTCGATGCTTTACTGATCCCTACGGCCGCTCTTGCTTCCCGGAGTTTTCCTCCCGCCGATACCAGGTCCCTGTTATTGGCAAGAGATAGATGAATCAGTTCTTCCAGTGTATCGTCATGAAACAGGGTCCACCACTCGGAAAGGAGCTCCGGCGAAAGAGCCGCTCCCTTTTTTTCTATATAATATGGATTCTCATACTTCCCTGCCAGGCTTGTCCAGGAAGTTTGACGATAGTCCATGTCCTCTGCCCCTGCTGCCTGCGGGAAAGCGCCCAGGGCAGCCATGAGGATCCATGCGCAAAGGGCCGCTTTCTTTTTCCTGTCCATCACTTTACCTCCCCTGTCGGTGCTATAGAATGTATCCGGTCAGGTATTTCCGGAATACGGACAAAATTTTTCTTATTGATGGCCTCATTGTATCAAATTCAAATTTGAATTTCAATTATTTAACCTGTCAAATTTAATAAAAATCTAATAAAATTTTCCCTTCATTTTGTACTATACGTATAGAAGGCAGTAAAGCTTTTCATCAGCACCTGTTCGTGCACAATTTCCGGAAAACAGATGGAAAGGCTGAGCCCCTTCGAAAGCGGTACCGCAAATCAAAAATTTCATACAAGCCCTTTCTCAGCTCTAACAAACGCAAACCGGCGGGAATTGATGATCTACTCATCTTCCCGCCGGTTTGCGTGTTTTAAATGATCTTCCTGTTATGCTAAACACTAACAACTAAAAACTAACCACTAATCACTCTTTTTTCAGCACTTTCACGATTTCACCCATGTAAATGCTGTGATTGTTATTGGCATGATTGCCGGAATTCCACGCTTCATAGACTTCATGGTTCGTGTAGAATTCTTCCTTCATTTCATGGGTATAAATCTTTTTGCAGACGAAAATGAGGTCTGCTTCTTCAACGCCTGTCGCCGTATCACCGATGAATGCAGGATGAAGCCCGCTGCCTTCAAATTTATCGCCATCCCTGCCGGAATGAGAACCCATGTAGCTTTCCTGTTTCTTATAGGATTCCGGCAGGAAAGACAGGGTGAAATAATCCTGGGAATCGAGAATGATCTTCGTATAGCGGGTCTGGCGGATATAGACCGTGGCCACCGGCTTTCTCCACATGATGCCGAAACCGCCCCAGGTGACCAGCATGGGGTTGCACTTTTCTTTATTTCCTGCCGTGACAAGGCAGTACTTCGTGAGGTCGGTAAACGGATTGATGCCGCATTCTGCGACGGGAATTTCTTTAAAGGACATGGTAAGTCTCCTCTCTATAAAATCTATGAAAATTATACCATATTTCATCTGTCTTTAAGAAAAATATGGTAAAATAAGTGCACCTTGAAAAGGAGACTGCCATGACACAAAGACAAGCCGATTTACTTTTACTGAGCGCCGCTTTTCTCTGGGGCTCTTCCTACGGCCTCATGAAGCTGGGAGCGGAAACGCTTACACCCGTTTCCATCGCTTCCATGCGCTGTCTTTTTGCCTTTCTCATCCTCTGCCCCTTTTTCCTGAAAAGATTAAGAAATACAACGGCAGAAATACTCAAATACAGTGCCATCACCGGTTTTCTCATAGCCGGCGTCTTTATCGGTGTCATTTACGGGGTCATCGGTACGTCGGCAAGTACCGCAGGATTCCTGATTTCCACCTCCGTCATCATGGTGCCCCTTCTTCATGCCATTTTCACGGGTAAATGGCCGTCTCTTCCCGTTTCAGCAGGAACCATCATCGTCACCGCCGGACTTCTTATCTTTAACGGAGTCACCGGCTTCACGATGGATCAGGGATTTATCCTCTGCTTAGGTGCCGCTTTTCTCTATGCGTTGGATATCCTTTTCACAAATACCTTTGCCCGACGCATCGATTCTTTGCTCCTTGGCATCTGGCAGCTTTTCTTTGCAGCCATCTTTGCGGGAATCGTCAGTTTTGCCCTTGAAAATCCCATATGTCCCTCCACCATCAATGAATGGGTAAGCGTCCTGGGTCTCGCCATCTTTTCCACCGCCTGGGGTTTCACCGTGCAGGCCATGGCCCAGGAATATACGACTCCCGAGCGGGCAGCCTTTATCTTTTCCCTGGAGCCTGTCTTTGCAGCCATCTTTGCTTTCTTTGTGCTGGATGAAGAAATGGGAATCACTGCCCTTCTCGGGGCAGCGCTCATTCTTATTGGCGTATGGGTGGCAGGAATCAAGCGGAAAAATTGAAAATATACATTATTTTCAGAGGCTTTGCAGGTTACGTTTTTAGTTCTTGGTTTTTAGTGAAATCAGGCGCCTGAGGCGCCTTTTTTTATATATAAAAAAGGATTTGAAAGAGCAGAGACCTTTCAAATCCTTTTTAACAGATATTTCACAGGAGAGTCATTCTGATAATCTGCAGCCAGGCACTGCATGCTAAAACTAATTACTAATTACTAACGGCTGACAGCTTCATTATTGATTCAGCCCGTCCACCAGCGCTTCCACATCGGAAAGTTCACACTGGAAGGACCCCTGCATGATATCTTTGCCGCCGCCCCGGCCGTGAAGCTGCTGATTCCAAACTTTAAGAAGTGGTTTCAGGTTCGTACTCGGGCTGCCGATGGCGAAGTTCAGGGACTTCTCATCTTTCTTCGATACGAGGAAGATGATTTCCGCTGCTTTTTCCGCAATCAGGTATTCGCAGAATTTCCGGAGTTCCATGGGACCCATACCTTCTTCGGCAAGGAGCACGGCTTTCTTTCCTTCCGGGATGGAAGCCCTTCTCATGGTGAAGTACCGTTTATTCATTTCGCTGATTTTCTGGCGGAGGTCCAGTACGTCTTTTTCCACTTTTTCGATGGCTTTCACCGTTTCATAGGGCTTCACGGAGAAACGGACCGCAATATCCCGGTTCAGTTCATGGATGGTATCATAGTCTTCCATGGCCCTTCTGCCGCAGACGAGTTCGATGCGCACTCCACCTTTATGGTTCATGAGGGAAAGGACTTTGATGAGTCCGATTTCGCCGGTCCTTCTCACATGGGTACCGCAACAGGCGCAGATATCGCCTCCCGGGAATTCCACGATTCTGACTTTACCGGTGAGTTCAATCTTGGAACGGTAGGGAATGGTTTTCAGTTCTTCCGGGGTCGGGAAGGTGATCTTTGTTTCCACATTATCATAAATGAGCTGATTGGCCTGTTTCTCTATTTCTTTAGCATCTTCCCAGGTCATAGGTCCATTGAAGTCCACAGTAACGATCTGGTCCATGTGGAAACCCACATTATCATACTTGAATTTCTTGTGCACCAGTCCGGAATAGATGTGTTCGCCGGAGTGGTTCTGCATGAAATCAAAACGCCTCTGCCAGTCAATCACTCCATGCACCCGGCTGCCCACAGCCAGCGGTTTATCCGTATAATGGACTACAAGGCCGTCTTTGCGATGAACGTCCAGCACCTTCGCATCTCCCAGGGTTCCATGGTCCCCGGGCTGTCCGCCGCCTTCCGGATAAAAAGCCGTATCATCGAGAATGACCTCGAAATGCTTTTTCCCTTCCTTGCAGGCAGTTACAGTGGCATCAAATTCCTTCAGATAAGGATTCTTATAAAAAAGTTCGCTCATTTCTTCCATGAGAAATTCCTCCTTTGCATGTTATTAATCATGACACACTTTGTGAAATTGGTCCAGTGGTTTTTGGAAATAAGAAGGGAGTCTTTAGTTGTCAGTGATTAGCCGTTAGCTTTTGGCTGCCAGTTTCGTCACAATATTTTTAAACAGATTGTCAAATTTCTGTTGCCATTTGGTATAATAGAAGTAATATGACTATTTATTTGGGAGGGAGTCATTCATGGAAAAAGAAGGGCAGTGCACCATCATCATGAACCCCACGGCGGGGCATGAACGGGCGCCGAAGTATCTTCCCCTGCTGCAGGAAGTCCTGGAGAAACGGTTCAAAGAAGTGGACGTGAAAGTCACGGAAAAACCGGGTGATGCCACCACTTTTGCCAGGGAAGCGGCCAGGGCGGAAAGGGATATCATCTGCATGGGCGGCGATGGAACCATCAATGAAACCATCAATGGTATGGTCCCTGTGAAGAGCCCTTCCACCTTCGGTTTCATTCCTTTCGGCACAGTCAATGATCTGGCCCGGGCCCTCCACATTCCCCGCTCCCCCAAAGGCGCCATCCGCATGCTGGAGACGGCGGTAAAGACGAATATCGACGTAGGAAAGGTAAATGACCGCTACTTCATCAATGTGGTGGCAGCCGGCGTGATTTCTGAAGCCGTAGGCAAAGTCACCATCAAAGAGAAAACCCTCTTCGGGTCACTGGCCTATTTCATGAAAGGCGCTACCGTCCTCAATAAACAGAAATCCTACCATTTTAAAGTAGAAACAGACACGGGCCGGGTGGTGGAAGTGACCTCTACCCTTATTGCAGCCATGCTGACCGACTCTGCCGGCAGCTTCCACAATCTCCTCCCGCCGGAAGAGAAAAATAAAGGACTTATCAAGCTCTGCCTCATGCATGATTTCGAATGGCCCTGGGCCATCAAATCAGCGCCGAAGCTCCTTTCAGGCATGCAGATGGGACCGGACTTCCTCACGGTGGTAAGCTTCAAAAAAGCGCACCTTTCCATTGCGGAAGATCAACCCCTCGTCACCAATGTGGACGGAGACCTGGGCCCCACCTTCCCCCTGGATCTGGAAATCTTCCCTGACCGTCTCCCCATTTTTACACCGAAAGATCCTGTGGAAGACCGGGGAATCCTGCCGAAATTCTCGAATATGCACGTCCACCTGCCGTGGAGCGAGGAAGAATAAAAACGAACAAAAAGCAGTGCAATATATGCACTGCTTTTTTATTTTCTGAAAAGAATTACAGGATATGAATTTTTGACCAGGCAGGAGGCGCTGTCCAGTTTCCTTTATAATCCATGACGCCCCATTTCCCTTTGACTTTGACCGGCGTATAGTCGTTATGGAAAATATCCGCCTCTTCAATGAGTCCGGCCGGCGCCGTGTACAGGATATGGCCTTCCCTGTCGATCATCTGCCAGGTCTTTCCGTTATCCGTGACGGCCCAGGTGAAAGCGGCAGCCACGAAAGGACGGATTTCCGTATCCTTTGAAACTTCGGTGATGACCTTTCCGGTGTAAATATCGAGGAAATATTTCACGTCCCCCTTTGTGAGGAGCAGGCGGCCCGAACCCAGGCAGTCTATATCGTCATACTCAAAAGGAACGACCACTGTCCCGTCCACCACGGAGACCAGTCCATATTTACCCTGTTTAAGAGGAAGAAGACCGGAGAGGTCATCCATATATTTCTTCGTCAGTTCATAGGGTCCCGGTTCCAGCAGGTATCCGCCTTTCCTGTTGATGAGGCCGATGAAGTCTCCCTTGTCCATTTCCACAGCCGTTCCCCAGGGTGCCATGGCTGCCACATTGAAGAAAGCTTTGCCGGTGATCGAATTTCCATTTCTATCCATATAACCCCGGCGCATACCATCGAATACCGGCGATTTCCCCATGGCATAGTACCGGTAATAAGCAAAATTATTGACTATGCTTTCATAAATTCCATGATCGTGGAAAACACTGGGCTCGCTTCCGGATTCGTAGTATGCGGCCAGTCCGCCCTGAAAAGGCTCTGCCACATCATAGGGTACGGGGAAGAGTTCTTCCCCTTTTTCATTAATGGCCGCTTTCTTTCCATCTTTATTTTTTACGATGGCCAGTCCTTCGCTGAATTCCTGAATCACTCTTGAATAGGACGGAGGAATGAGGACTTCCCCCTTATCGTTTTTAAAACCGTACAGTTCCCCCTCTTTGAAGGAGGAAACAGGCGGCACCGGATCCTCCGGCATGGCGGTTTCCTTTCCATTCATATCCGGAGCCTTCGCCTGTCCCTGATTAAAACAGAGGAATATTTCTTTTCCAAGAAGCCCCGGGTTTTCATACTTCACAGGAATGACGACTTCCCCGCCTTCTTTAATAACGCCGCTTTTTCCGCCATTGGAGACGACCGCATAAAAGCCCCGGCTTTCCGACGATTCCAGCTCCTTCCGGTTTGATTCCGGGAGTGTCTTCTGCTCTAAGGGATAGAGATGATTTCCCATATCCCCAAAGAGGACGGCGCCCATTTTTTCATCAGGACCGGAAATAGAAAGTACCGGCGTGCCTTCCGGAACGGTATACGGTTTCCACATGCCCACAGGAGTGGAAGCGACGGACTCCACCGCCTCCTGCACCACCGGTTCTTCCGCATTTGAAATAGAAACTGCCTGCAGGCCCAGAAGGCAGACCGCACAGAGAAGAGCTTTCCATTTGGATTTCATAGTATTTCCTCCAGTCATAGCGCGTTCTAATTACACTGATTAAAGTATAGTCACCTGACCCTTCGGATGCAATCAAAAAGCCGGCCTGCGCCGGCTTTTTTGATTTCCAGTCTATCAGAAGGAGTAACGGGCAGTGAGGGTATAGGTTCTGCCGTCGCCTACATAGTAGTGGTTGGATACGATATCTTCATCGTAGTATTCACGATCGAAGAGGTTATTGATGCCAAACTGGAGGCTGAAGTTCTGGGTGAACTGATAGCCTGCGCTGACATTCATGAGGAAGTAAGCATCTCTGGCTTTGAAATGGCCGCTCTTCAGGCCTGCTTCAGTACGGTCGGAAATGAACATGCCGTCTGCATTGAAGGTCCATGCATCCTTATTGTAGGTGGTGCCCAGATGGAGCAGATGACGGGGAATATCATAGTTCTTTTCACCGTCCACCTTGCCGACCTGCCAGGTGTAGTTGATGTAAGAAGACCATGCATCACTGTGACGCTGGTTCAGGGAGAGTTCGAAGCCGTGAGTCTTGGAGTCACCGCGGTTCTGGTACTGCTTGGTGCTCTTTCCAACAACAACCAGTCCGATGTCATCCTTTGTCTTTGCGTAGAATACGTCTGCATGGATATCGGTCTTATTGCCAATCTTTTTCTTCAGGCCCAGTTCCCAGGTATCCGTGGTTTCCGGTTCCAGGGACGGATTGGTGAGATACTTGGTGCCGCTTCTGTCTGCAAAACGGTATACCTGATACAGAATCGGCGGGTTGAAGGATTTGCCATAGGAAATATAGGCATTGGTATTGTCATCAAAGGCGTAGTCTACGGAGAGCTTCGGGGAGAATTTATCGTAGGAAGCGGAGCCGAAAGTCTTTGCATCCTGTCCGGCATACTGGTTATAGCCGTCATATTTCTTGTAATGGTCATAGCGGCCGCCTACGTAGGCAGTCCACTTTTGGGAAATAGCCCATTTATCCTGGAGGTAGAAGGCAAAGCTCTTGTCCTTGCCTCCCAGTCTCTGGCTGATACCCTTTTCAGAAGAACTATTCCAGGATTTCCAATTAAAGATGTTATCTTCAATAGTTTCGCTGAACTTGGACTGGGTGTAAGCGCCGCCGAAGAGGATGGTATGAGCGCCCAGGGTCCAGCGCTTATTCAGGTCGAAATTCCAGGTCTTGGACGGATAGGAAGTCTTCTTACCTGCACCGTCAAAGTTTTTATCAAGATTGCCACTGTTACCCAGCGGATAGGTATAGCCATCTTTGAAGTAATCAGTCATACCAAAATGGGCATGAACTTTGTTTTTCTGATCATTATAGGTCAGAGAGTGCATGTTATAGGATCTCCAGCCTCTGGCACCATAGAAACTTGTAGTATTGGAGAAACGAGAGCTGTCTTTCCAATCCTTCCCAGGCCAGGCCGGTTCACCATTCTTGTCTTCCAGATATGTATCCGGATCACTATATCTATATACATAATTGGCCCGGGTGAATTTATAAGTCAAGCGCTGATTATCATTGAAATCATAACCGATATTGAATCCATAATTTTCGGACATGACATATTTCTTGCCGCGATTTCCGATAATCGGATAACCATTAGCATCAGTGCCATGATCACTCAGCGTATATCCTTTGGGTACAGAAGATTTGGAGCTCAGATAATCTCTCCAGCCGTCGGTGATATTGCTGTTATAGAAGGCGCCAACGGAAACTTTGTCCTTCTTGAAGCCCAGGTTATACCCCTGATTGACGGTGGCATGGCTGCCATAGGTGACAAAAGCAGAGCCATGGAGACCATCCTGCTTCTGGGTCCTGGTGATGATATTGATGACCCCGCCTACGGCACGTCCGCCATAAAGGGCAGACTGTCCGCCGGAAACAACTTCGATCTTTCTGATATTGTTGACAGGAATCATATTCCAGTCCACATCACCGTTCCAGGCTGTATTCATCTGCTGGCCGTCTACGAGGACGAGGATGTTCTTGCTGTCATAGCCGCGAAGGTTGACGGTACCTTCAATGGACTGGCTGCCGGAAATACCGGTAGCCATTGCCACTGCCTGGGCCGTATTCTGGACATTTCTTGTCTGGATTTCCTTTTCAGTGACTACCTGCACGGTGGCCGGTACGTCCTGCAGCCGTTCTGCCTGGCGGTTCGCGGTGACTGTGATCCCCTTCAGTGTGAACACCGGTGCCGGAGAAGCGGCATCAGCTGCGCCAAAGCCTGACAGTGCAAGGACTGCCAGAAGCGCTGCTGTCTTCTTACATGTGAATTTCATAAAACCCTCCCTGAACATATAAATGAGTACATTTATAACCTTACCATACTCAAGAGCAATTGTTAATATATTTGATTATTATTATAAATATTATCTAAGACTCTTTTGCTGCAAGGCTTATCCTTTTTATTATATACCACAATCTAATTCTATCAAATTAATTTTATTTCTAATAATCCCCCTCCAAACGTATAATGATTCCTGCATTTTTAAATTCCCAATACAAAATGGCGCCCCAGGGGCGCCACTTTCACGAATCACGAAGAACGAACCACGAATCACGATCATCGCTATCGTCTCAAACCATATTCATCTCAATTGACTCTAAGAATCAGTTATTTCCTACGCCAAGTTCGGATTCCACGATGGATGCGATATCATCCACGATCCGTTCGAGCTGGCTGAGTTCCCTGCCTTCCCCCATGACGCGGATGAGGGGCTCCGTGCCCGATGCGCGGACGAGGATACGCCCTTCCCCGGCCAGTTCTTCCTCACCGGCATGGATGGCATCCATGATGAGATCGTTTTCTTCCCAGCCGTTTTTGCTGTACACTTCCACGTTTTTCAGGATCTGGGGATAGGTAACCATGAGTTTATTAAGGTCGGACATCTTTTTGCCGCTGTCACGAAGGACCATGAGGGTCTGGACTGCCGTAATGAGACCGTCACCGGTGGTATTGAATTCCGGGAAAATGATATGGCCTGACTGTTCTCCGCCGATGGAATAGTTATGTTTCAGCATTTCTTCCAGTACGTAGCGGTCCCCTACCTGGGTGGAAACGGTCTGGCAGCCGTATTCATGAAGAGCTTTTCCGAAGCCAAGGTTGCTCATAACTGTGCCTACGACCATATTATCATTCAGACGGCCTTCTTTTTTCATCTGGAGGGCATTGATGACCATCAGGTGGTCTCCATCGAGAACTTTTCCCTTTTCATCCACAAAGAGGCAGCGGTCTGCATCCCCATCATTGGCAATGCCGCAGTCAGCGCCTTCTTCGACTACTTTTTTCTGCAGCGTTTCGATATGGGTGGAGCCGCAGCCGTTATTGATATTCACGCCGTTCGGTGTACGGAAAATCGGAATGACTTCTGCACCCAGTTCGGCAAGGATGGCCGGGAGGAAATCGGAAGCTGCGCCATTGGCAGAATCGGTCACGATTTTAAGTCCCCTGAAGTCACCTTTGACAGTGCTCTTCACGAATTCTCTGTATTTATCGGAAAGTTCGGGCACATCCCGGATGATACCGATACCGTCTCCTGTGGGACGGGCTATTTCCTCGTCATGACGGAGGATATTTTCTATTTCTTCTTCCGTTGCATCGGGCAGTTTGTAACCGTTCCGGTCAAAGAATTTGATTCCGTTATCCGGGAAGGGGTTATGGGAAGCGGAAATAACGACACCTGCGTCGTAACCTTCCGTGCGGGTCAGATACGCTACACCCGGAGTCGGGATGACACCTGCCACGTCCACATTGACGCCGGAGGCGCAGAGGCCTGCAGACAGAGCGGCCGTGAGCATGGAGCCGGAGATGCGGGTATCCATACCGATCAGAAAACGATGGTCTCCGCGGGTCCTGCAGAAATATGCGCCTGCAGCGCGGCCCAGCTGGTAAGCCAGTTCCGGCATGAGCGTCGAATTTACAAGTCCCCGTACTCCATCAGTACCAAATAGTGTAACCATTGAAATGCCTCCCCAAAATTCTAAATGTAACTTTCCAATCATACATCGAAATAAACCTTCCGTCAAGCCGCGCTAGTGGAGCCTCTCTGCTCCGGTTATGTAATTATTTCCGCAGGCGGCCTGATTCAGGGTCAGTCTTCTACAATTTCCACAGTCACCGTAACCTCCGGCACGGCAACGCTTCCTCCGGTGGGAACCGGTACATTGAGTTTCTGCCGGATGGTCCTGCTGGCTCCCGTCACGTCGATGGGAGACAGATTGATCATGGTATTCTTGTCGAAATAGGAAATCGGTCCTTTGACAGTTGCCACTGCCGGGGACAGGGTGACCCGGCCCACTTTGTATCCTTTGGCCGGTTCCCCTTTCGTTTCAATGCGCAGCGGAAGATTTCCCAGTTTCATTTCTTCCTTCATCTTCACCACCACTTTGACCTGGCTGGGCATGATATCCAGACCAGTCACCGTATTTCCATCCTTGTCCAGTACGTTCACACTGTCAAATTCGGTGAAGTCTTTTTCTTTTCCTGCTACATTCACGGAAACCACGGCCCGGTCTGCCTGGGCGATTTTGGACGAGCTGCCGGCGATGGTAATGGTATCCGGTGTGACTTTACTGCTGTCTACGGAGAAATTCGTTTCCGGCGTACCAAAGGCCTGGACCCTGGCAGGAAGTGTCTTTACTGCGTAGGTATCCACGTTCAGGTTGAAATTCTGGGGCGTTACGGAGATGACCGTCTCGTCCGACGGTACGGAAACCCGGATGGGCGTATTCGGATAATCACCATCCGTAATGCCTGAAAGGTCCACGTAAGCTTTGATATTGTCGGAACGCATATAGACCATGTCGCTTCTGGGCATGCGCACTTTGACTTTGACGGAAGAGGGTACATTGGTAGCCACGAGAGACCGGTCAAGGTTCCTGGTCTCCACCGGTACGGTATAAGTATTTTCCATCATGGGATTCTGCTCATTCATCACATACACCCAGAGGGCACAGGCAGCTATGAGGCAGAGAAGTTTCGGAAGCCACCATTCAACGCGGGTACATTTCATTTCGTGGGCCTCCATTTCTGCAGCACATCGCTGACTCCTCTCGGTTTGCTCTGTACCAGGAAGTTGCGGAGTACGTTCTTCAGGCTCTCCGCATCCTGTCCGCGGTAAATATGACCGCCATAGGTATAGGATACGATGCCCGTTTCTTCACTGACTACCACAATGACGCAGTCTGCCTGTTCGGACATGCCGATAGCTGCACGATGGCGGGTGCCCAGTTCCGTGGAAAGACTGTGGTCCCTGGTAAGCGGCAGAAGGCAGCCGGCAGCCATGACCCTGTTTTCACGGATAATGACTGCTCCATCATGAAGAGGCGTATTGACGATGAAAATATTTCCCAGAAGTTCTTTGGAAACAAGACCTTCGATGCGGATACCCGTATCAATGCGGTCGTCCAGTCCCACACTTCTTTCAAAAACAATGAGGGCCCCGATTTTATTGGCAGACATGGTCATGGTCGCAGCGACTACATCGTCAATCACATGATCCCATTCCACTTCATTCATGACTCTGGATGAAACGTAGAATTTTCCCCGCCCGATCTGTTCCAGGGCCCGGCGGAGTTCCGGCTGGAATACCACCGGCAGGGCTACAATCAGCACCGTCATGAGTTTGTCGAGGATCCAGCTGACCACGTGGAGCTGAAGCCAGCCGGCAAGCACGGTAAAAATACCCAGGAATACCAGCCCTTTCAGAAGGGCCGTCGCACGGGTATCACGAATCAGTATATAAATGCGATAAAGGAAAAAGGCTACCACCAGGATATCCAGTATATCCCACAGCCTCATGGTCATAAACAGTCCCTGTATCTGGCTCACTATCATTTCTCCTATATAAAGTATTAATTATTTTCTTTTTGTTTATCTCATTTTAACATGAACGAGGCTTTCATGGAAATAGGACAGGTGGACTATTCTGAATAATTTCACACTTCAAGCTTCCGGATGCAGGAAGTAAAAGGAAGCGAGGATGGGTCGCAAACAAAAAGCGCCCCTTCCGGGGCACCTGCATGATACTTCTGATTTTCTGAAAAGCAGGAAATTCATTTCCCGTAAGTGTCCCATTCCATTTCCATGAGACGCCATCCCTGCCTGGCGGTATGGCCTTGAAGCTGGATGATGTCTTTCTGCTGCTCTTCATTCTGGGAAAGGGCCGTTTCCGCTTCCCATCGGATATCATTCAGCTGGTCATCATACTGCTGGGCTTCGATATTCATCATCCGCTCCTGCAGGTCCGTAATAAGGAACTGCTGGTAGATGACCATGAAGAGCAGCAGGATGGAGATGATGCAGAGCGGTTTATTTCTATTCCAGTAATCTTTCCAGGCCATGGAAAATTATTTCCTCATTTCATCGTCTAATTTGGTATCGTTATTGAGAAGGGCCAGGTGGTCCTTGGTGAATTCGATCCACAGGCGGGCTGCTCGGGAGAGGTAACGGCCTTTCTTCCAGATGGCATAGAGATGATGGGTCATGCGGGGTTCCGTCATGACGCGGGTCACCACTTTGCTGTCCTCACTGTTGGAGGGGCAGAGGCGGGACGGGAGGATGGCTACGCCAAGGCCGGAAGCCACGGTCTGCAGCATGAGTTCCCGCTGGCTCGTTTCAAATACGATTTTCGGGGTAAAGCCTATTTTCTTGCAGTTGGCGAGGATATCATCATGGAGATTGAAGTCATCCCGGTAAAGGACAAGGGGATAATCGGCCAGAAGCTTCATGGGGACTTCCCTGTTTTCTTCCAGCGGATAGCCCTTCGGCATGACTACGCACATTTCATCTTCAGAGAGGAAGAAGGATTCGAAATCTTTATTCGGGATGGTGCAGATGATGCCTACATCGATGATTCCTTCCTGTACGGAGGATTCAACGACCTTGGAACCGTGTTCATAAAGCTTGATGGCAATCTGGGGATAGTTTTTCTTGAATTCTCCCAGAAGTTTGGCGAAAACATGAGCGTCCGTAATAGGCGGCAGTCCGATTTCGATGGTATCCTGCTTGAGGTTGAATTCATTTTCAAAGTCCGATTTCAGATGTTCAAAAACAAAAAGGCATCGCTTGGCATAATTGTAGAAAATGGTGCCCGGCGCAGTGATTTCCACTGTCTTTGCATTACGGACGAAAAGAGTGACCCCCAGTTCCTCTTCCAGAGACTTGATCATACGGCTGATGGCAGACTGGGAAATATGAAGGTTCCTGGCAGCTTTGGAAAAGCTCTTCTGCTGGGCCACTTCCATGAAATATTTCAGATGACGATAATCCATAATTCCTCCTCATGCAGATCCGGCGGCGAAAATTTCGACTCCCCACGCCTTCCATCCTTGTACATTGGATAACTTTATTTTATAATGAGAATGTGCAAACTGCACATCCTGTCGTACTATTCCGTATGATTGTATAGAATACAGTCCGGATATCTATGCATATTTATCATGGAATATTGTACAGGATTTTAAGCTATCTTGCAAGGGAAAGCACGATAAAAAGGAATAATTTGAGGCTTTTGTGAGGAAATATTTATTTTTCTCCTGTCCGCCGGAGGATTCGAAAAAGTCATATTTCCTTTTATGTTTAGAACCTGCAGAGGGCAAAGCATGTATTTTTCAAAGAAAATGGGAAGTATTTGAAAAAGGAGTGTTGTTCTGTGACAAAAGTTAAAACAATGGATGGCAATACAGCGGCTGCGTATATTTCCTACGCATTCACTGAAGTCGCTGCGATTTACCCGATCACCCCTTCTTCCCCCATGGCGGAATCTGTGGACGAATGGTCCGCTCACGGGAAGAAGAACATTTTCGGAGACACCGTAAGGGTCGTTGAAATGCAGGCCGAAGGCGGCGCTGCCGGTGCTTTCCACGGTTCCCTCCAGGGAGGCGCCCTCACCACCACCTACACCGCATCCCAGGGCATGCTCCTTATGATCCCTAATATGTACAAAGTGGCCGGCGAACTGCTTCCGGGCGTTTTCCACATCGCTGCCCGTGCGCTTGCCAACCATGCACTCTCCATCTTCGGCGATCATCAGGACGTTATGAGCGCCAGAGCTACCGGCTGCGCTATGCTGGCTGAAGCCAATGTACAGGAAATCATGGATCTCGCCGGGGTGGCACACCTTGCTGCCATCAAAGGCCGCGTACCTTTCATCAATTTCTTCGACGGTTTCCGTACGAGCCATGAAATCCAGAAAGTAGAAGTCCTGGATTATGAAGACCTCGCTCCGCTCATCGACCAGAAAGCCCTTTCCGAATTCAGGGCCCGCGCTCTTAACCCGGATCATCCGGTCATCCGCGGTACTGCTGAAAACCCGGATATTTATTTCCAGCATTGCGAAGCAGCCAACCCCTTCTACAATGCCCTTCCTGATATCGTTCAGGAATACATGGACAAGATTTCTGCCATTACCGGCCGTTCTTATCATCTTTTCGACTACTACGGCGCACCGGATGCAGACCGCGTAGTCATCGCTATCGGTTCTGTCACCGATATCTGCAAGGATGTCACTGATGCACTCAATGCCCATGGTGAAAAAGTGGGCGTCCTGAACGTTCATCTCTATCGTCCCTTCTCCGTAAAACATTTCCTCTCCCAGCTGCCTGAAACAGTGAAGAAGATTGCTGTCCTCGACCGTACCCGTGAACCGGGCGCTATTGGCGAACCGCTCTACATGGATGTGGTTTCCGCAGTGGCTGCTTCCGGCAGAAATATCAAAGTATGCGGCGGACGTTACGGCCTTGGTTCCAAGGATGTCATTCCGGAAGATATCATGGCTGTCTATGAACACCTGAAAGCAGAAAATCCGCGCCACAACTTCACCCTCTCCATCGTGGATGATGTGACCAACCTCTCCCTTGCTCCGGTGCCGGTACCGGAAATGCCGGGTAAGCTCGTTTCCTGCAAATTCTGGGGCTTTGGTTCCGACGGCACAGTCGGCGCCAACAAGAGCGCAATCAAGATCATCGGCGACCATACAGATATGTACGCCCAGGGCTACTTCGCTTACGACTCCAAGAAATCCGGCGGCGTAACCATTTCCCATCTCCGTTTCGGTGAAGATCCGATCAGGAAGCCTTACCTCATCCGCAAGGCTGACTACATCGCCTGCCATCGTCCGTCCTACATCTATAAATACGACCTCCTCCGCGGCTTCAAGCCGGGCGGCATTTTCCTTCTGAACTCCCCCTGGAAGAAAGAAGATCTCGAAAGAGTGCTTCCTGCTTCCATGAAGAGAAAACTGGCCAGCTTCCATGCGAAATTCTACATCATCGATGCATTTGAAATCGCAAAGAACATCGGCCTCGGCGGACGTATCAATATGATCATGCAGTCTGCCTTCTTCCACCTCACCCACATCATTCCTGATGAAGATGCAGTGAAATACCTGAAGGACTCCAACGAAAAATCCTATGGCAGAAAAGGCCAGAATATCGTCGATATGAACAATGCGGCAGTCGATGCAGGCATGACCGGCGTTGAAGAAGTGGAAGTACCGGCAGAGTGGGAACATGCAACCACCGGCGGCTCCATTGCCAGAGCTCCGCGGCCGGACTTCGTAAAGAATGTATGCGATGTGATGAACCGTCAGGAAGGGGACGACCTCCCTGTTTCCACCTTCAAAGGCATTGAAGACGGCACTTTCCCGTCCGGTACCTCCAAGTATGAACGTCCATCCGCTGCCATCAATATTCCTGAATGGATTCCGGAAAACTGTATCATGTGCAACCAGTGCTCCGTAGTCTGCCCGCATGCCACTATCCGTCCGATCCTCGTTACCGAAGAAGAAGCGGAAAAAGCGCCGGAAGGATTTATCGTGAAGGATTTCAGAGGCCCGGTCAAGGGACTGAAATTCCGCATGATGATCGACCCCGAAGACTGCTACGGCTGCGGTATCTGCGTCAACACCTGCCCGGCTCCGAAAAAAGCACTCGTCATGAAGCCGGCTGAAACCCAGCTTCCGAAGCAGAACCTCTGGGATTACGCAAAGAGCCTTCCGCCGAAGAAGAATCCTCTCGGCAAGACAAACCTCCGCGGTGCACAGTTCGAACCGACCTATTTCGAATTCTCCGGCGCCTGCGCAGGCTGCGGCGAAACTCCATACATCAATATGGTCACCCGCCTCTTCGGCGATCGTATGATGATTTCCAATGCTACCGGCTGCTCCTCCATTTACGGCGCATCCTCCCCGTCCATGCCTTATACAAAGAATGCCCTCGGACAGGGTCCTGCATGGGCTAACTCCCTCTTCGAAGATAATGCTGAATATGGCCTCGGCATGCATCTGGGCGAAGGCAAGCTCCGCGAACGGCTCACTGAAAAACTGGAAGCTGCACTCCCCGCTGCTGATGATACGGTGAAGACCGCTATCAATGAATGGCTCGAAAAGAAAGATGTGGGCCTCGGCACCAGAGACAGGGCTGCCAAACTGGAAGATGCGCTCACCGCTGAAGTGGCTGCACATCCGGAATACAAAGAACTCCTGGACCTCAAAGATCACTTTGTAAAGAAATCCCAGTGGATCTTCGGCGGCGACGGCTGGGCCTATGATATCGGGTTCGGCGGTCTTGACCAGGTCCTCGCTTCCGGTGAAGACGTGAATGTCCTCGTCCTGGATACCGAAGTTTACTCCAATACCGGCGGACAGTCCTCCAAGTCCACCCCGGCTGCAGCCATTGCCAAATTTGCTGCTTCCGGCAAGAAGACAAAAAAGAAAGACCTCGGCATGATTGCCGTTTCCTATGGCTACATCTATGTGGCACAGATTGCCCTGGGCGCTGATATGAACCAGGCCTTCAAAGCCATTTCCGAAGCAGAAGCTTACCCGGGACCGTCGCTTGTCATCGCTTATGCTCCGTGCATCAACCACGGACTCAAAGCAGGCATGGGCAAGTCTTCCGAAGAAGAAAAGAGAGCCGTGGAATGTGGTTACTGGTGCAACTGGCGCTACAACCCGAGCCTCCTCGAAAAGGGCAAGAACCCCTTCCATCTGGACAGCCGCGAACCGAAGGCAAACTTCCGCGACTACCTCATGGGCGAAGTCCGCTTCGCATCGCTGGCTAAACTCTTCCCGGACAAGGCAGAAGAACTCTTCGCCAAGACCGAAAGAGATGCCAGAGAACGCCGCGCCAACTACGTCCGTATCCAGAAATCCTACGACCTGGCACTGGCCGAAAAGAAATGATTTAATGAGAGTCACTGCGATTCCTGCCACCTCAGCCATTATGAGCTGAAAGTGGTAAGTGAGTAGTGGTAAGTGAGTAGTGGTAAGTGATAAGTGAATGTGGACCGCTTCAAATTATGAAGCGGTCCATTTTTTATATAAAAAAGGCGCGCTTTCTTATTTTGCGCGCCTCCGCCACTTACCACTTAACACTTATCACTTTATTTTTTATTACACCCATCAGAATATTTCTATAGTTTATCGCATTTAATATTTTCGATTCGTGCGGTATACTATAAACAGAGAAACATCAATATAGTATTAAAGGAGGTACCAAATGGATTTAAAGACTCATAGAAAAGGCATGCTTCATGAATTGAAGAACGGCTTCTCCATCGACCTGACGGAAGAAGAATACAATGCAAAGCTTCCGGAAATCCGCAAAATCGCGGAAGATCTCTACGTCAATATGGACGTACTGGACGTGCTGGAAAAAGACTACAAGCTGAAACTGCTGGTCCTCTCCATCGCTTCCTGGTTCGGTTTCCACAATGTGACAGGCAAAGAACTCCTGGCTGCTGCCCATCTTCACAATAAGGATGACCTGAATCCCATGAAATTCTTTTTCATGAAAGCCGGCTGGGCCCCCTACTATCTGGAATACGAATATGTGGATGAAATGGGTATCCCCTTCCATGAAGTCATCGACACCTTCTATGCGGATGTGGAATTCTACATGGATATGTCGGACCAGCTGAAATATGTGAGATTACCGAACGCACTCCGGATTGTCTGAATCTGATCTGACCATCATATCCGATCGTTTTTCGTTCTTCGTTGTTCGTTGTTCATGACCGTCATTCGTGGCTCGTGATCCGTGGTCCGTGATCCGGGGTGGTGGGCCGCATCCATTCATATGGCGGCCCCTGATATAATTTGCTGTTTATCCACCTTAAAAAGCTGTGAACGAGGATTTTCCTCTTCACAGCTTTTTAATTGTTTAAGACGCCTATCAAAATTGTATTAAATTTTCAATTCGCAGCGTTCAGTCCCTTCCGGAGTCAGAGTGCAGTGGAGCTGGGTCGGTAGTACTATCGTTTTTACAACCCGCCTGCGCAAAGCCCCCATAAAATATAGTGCTGCAACAGCAGCGCCACCTTCACGAATCACGAACAGCACAGATGAAGACTACCCCTCCCCGCAGGAAATGACTTTCACTTCCCATATATCCTCGAAATAGATCCTTCTCCCCGCCACCTGCAGCACCCGGAAGATTTTATCGATTTGCTCCACTTTCCCCGTAACCGTACGGTAGGTATCTATATCATAGTATGTGACGGTGACAGGCATCTTTCTCTCCACCAGCTGGAGTTCTCCGGAAAGTTTCCAGGCATGGTCTTCGGTGATTTCCCTTCTCGCTTCTTTTTCTCTTCCCGCTTCATAAAGCAGTTCGTCATAGCCCTTCAATCCGTTGAAGGGCAGGAACTGGCGGGCTCTATTGTTATTCATGATGACCTCCTATCAGTGTATTGCGCTTCCGGAGCGTCGCCTTCGGCAGGTAATCAATCCCCCGGAGAAGTGCGTTCTTTCCAAATTTCTTTTTCACTTCAATCATTACCCGTTCCACATTTTTCTGCTTTTCCTCTGCCGCCTCCGGCCGGAAAAGGGAGAAATACCTGGGTACGCTTCCTGCAGGCACCACGTCATTGACAGATAGATTGATGGTGCGGATGCCCAGCCCGGGAACGACTTTTTCTTCATAAAGTTTGTCAAAAGCTTTCCATATATCTTCCGGCACATCGGTCCAGGCGGGAAGCCTTCTCGTGCCGGCGCTTCCCATACGGGGTCTTCCCGAGTACCCCACATAGAGGGAAATGCCCTTCGTCACCAGGTGTTCATCCAAAAGCTGCTGAATCAGTGTTTCTGCCATTTCAAAGACGAGAAGCGCCGCGTCTTCATAGGTGTAATCTTCAAAAAGCACCTGCCCGTTGCTGAGAGACCGCCCGCCCGGCCGGTAGGCGTGGATATCGGCAATGGTGCAGGATTCCCTGCCCCAGGCATGGTCGATGAGGTATTCCGCATTGACCCCGAATTCCCTATACAGCAGTTTCTCAGGAAGGAGTGTAATGCCGTGAAGATCGTAAGCCCCGTATTTCGCAAGCCTTGCCGCAATACCGCCTCCTATGTTCCACACGTCTGTAATGGGCCGGTGATGCCACATTTTTTCCCTGAAAAGGGCTTCATCAAGGTAAGCGATGTGCGTGGGAAGATGTTTGGCCAGGATATCCATGCCTATTTTGGCAAGAAATAAATTGGTCCCCACCCCGGCGGTGGCGCAGATGCCTGTCCTTTTATACACCGCATCCATGGCCATCTGCGCGATGCCAAGGCCATCCCTTCTATAAAGGGAAAGGTAGGGTGTCACATGGATGAAACATTCATCGATGGAATAGGCATAGACGTCTTCCTTTGCGAAATATTTCAGATAGGTCTTGTAAATATCGGCAGATACTTCCATGTACATCCGCATGTGGGGAGGTGCGATGATGAATTTGAACTTTGATGGGATTTCATAAAGCCGGCATCGGTTCCTGACCCCTTTTTCCTTCAGTGCGGGACTCACGGCCAGGCAAAGGGCCCCGGGGCCCCTCGTAGGATCTGCCACTACCAGATCCGTTTCAAATGGATCCAGCCCCCGGGACGCACATTCTACGGAGGCATAGAAGCTTTTCAGGTCGATACACATATAGACTTTATTCTCCATAGGCCCTCCACCGGTTGAAATTCAAATAAATGTTCTGTAGTTATTATAGAATAATTGTTCTGTATAATCAAGACGTATTTCATTAGAATTTCCCCAACACAAAAGAGCAATGCGTAGGGATGCATTGCTCTTCGTGTGGGAAAAACTATCCGGCATTCCGGTGAAGGAAATATTCCTCTCCCGGTCTGCCCCCCATTATTTATTTCGGGTGGTCATCCACCCGTTCCATCTTTCAGCCCTGCAAAGCAGTCACGGTCGGCTGAAGGAAGGAAGAAACCACCTGCCCTGGCATCTTTTAAAAATGCCTTCCCCGGGAGGGTAGTTACTTCTGAAAATCAGGCCGCCCGATCAAGCAAACGGAACCCATTTGCCGCCTTTAACCTGGAGTACGGCGAGATCCATCTTCGGATCGCGGTTCTGGTCGAATTCGAATTTGCCGGTAGCGCCTTCGAAGTCTTTAATCTTGGCCAGGGTATCACGGAATTTCTTGCGGTCGGTAGTAGTGCCGGACTGTTCAACTGCCTGATGGAGTACATACATGGCATCATAGGCCTGGGCAGCGAACTGATCCGGTTCATGGCCGTATTTAGCGACGAATGCTTTTCTGAAGTTCTGTGCTTTATCAGTCTTTCTTTCAGCATCCCACGGAGTTGCCACGAGCGTACCGTCAGCAGCAGCGCCGCCCTGCTGGATATAAGCCGGGCTGTTGAAGCCGTTGTTGCCGACGATTGGCTGGTTCAGGCCCATTTCTCTTGCCTTCTTGACGATGAGGGCACCTTCCTGATAGAGACCTGCTACGCAGATGACATCGGGGTTGGAAGCCTGAATCTTTGTAAGCTGTGCGGAGAAATCGGTATCTTTATCGGCAAAGGTTTCCACATCGACTACTTCCAGGCCCATTTCTTTGTACAGTTCCTGGTAAATCTTGGATTCGCCCACCATCTGGTCGTTGTTGTTGGAGTACATGAGAGCGACTTTCTTGAAGCCCAGTTTGTCATGAGCTTTCTTCATGGTAACCGGAATAGCCAGTTTGCCCGGAATTGCGTTTCTGAAAATATAATCACCGATATCAGTGATTCCCGGTGCTGTGGTACCGGTACCGAAAGCAACGACTTTGGACTGCTGGGCAATCGGGCCTGCCGCAAACATTTCACCGGAGGTCATCGGTCCTTCGATAGCAAGGACTTTATCCTGTTCAATGCACTTCTTGAATGCATTGATGGCTTCTGCCTTGACGAGCTTGGTATCATAAGTCTTCAGGTCGATCTTGACTTTGGTATTCGGATTCTTGTTGATTTCTTCAACAGCCAGATCCACGCCTTCCTTCATAGCTACGCCGTAAGCAGCGCCAGGGCCTGTGTAAGCGGTAACGAAACCGAGTTTAACAGTCTGTCCGCCGGCAGCTGCACCGGATGCTGCTGCTTTCTTTTCTCCACCGCCGCAGCCTGCAAAAACACCGACTACTGCACATGCAGCCATAGCTGCTGCCATACCTTTTAACCATTTCTTCTGCATAGTTCTTCCCTCTTTCAAAAAAATTAAATTCCCAGCAATCTGAATGAGCCATAGAAAAAGCCTCCACCGATGTTCCCATCAGCGGAGGCGCATGAGCGCGGTACCACTCCCACTTATCACTTACGGACTTCAAGTCTGGCACCGGAAATATAAGAGCCCCTACCTTCAAAAGAAGATAGGGGCGAAATCGCGGTACCACCCTACATTATACTCTGTAGTCCTATTCGTAACGTGAATGAACGCTCGCACTTACTTAGTTCAGTGAAAGAGCTCTCGAGGGATATTATGAATGCTGCCATCTACCGGTTCACACCATACACCGGCTCTCTGAAGATTAAACAACAGACCTTTTGTCTCGATCCTGGCTTTTCAGATTGTTTGGTTATCTGACGATGTCAATATAATAGCCTATGAACTCTTTATTGTCAAGACCTTTTTATGAAATAATTTTCATTCAGTGATAAGTGTGAAGTGGTAAGTGGCGGATATGGCCGGTTTCACCGGCCAATCTTATATAGTGCGCTCCGCGCACGGGCCTGTGGCCTGTAATGGATGATTTTTAAAAAACAAATTCGATATGGGAGAGGGACTAATGTCTAAGAGCACCCACGCAAAATGGGCGCCCTTTTATTTTGGCGCCCATCTTCACTTATCACTTAACACTTACCACTTTTCACTTCTCACTTTTAAGCTTACATTCCCAGCGCCAGCCCTGCCGTATGGATGATAAAGGAAACAATCCAGGCCACAACGCACTGGAAAACGACCATCTGAATGGCCCAGCGGCTGCCGTTTTCCCTTTTTACCGTGGCAATGGTGGCGATGCAGGGCGTATAGAGGAGGCAGAAAATAAGAAGGGTAAATACGGAAAATCCTGTCAGCGACGATTCAATGCCGGCCGTTCCGCCATACAGAACAGAGAGGGTAGCCACTACGCTTTCCTTGGCCATAAAGCCGCAGATGAGGGAGGTTGCCACTTTCCAGTCTCCAAAGCCCAGTGGTGAAAATACCGGCGCGATCCAGCCGCCCAGGAGGGCAAGGATGCTGTCTTTGCTGTCTTCCACCATATTAAGGGTCAGATCAAAACTCTGGAGGAACCAGACAATCAAGGTTCCTACGAAAATCACCGTAAAGGCGCGCTGCAGGAAATCCTTTCCCTTATCCCATACGAGCCGTCCCACATTCTTTGCTCCCGGAAGTCTGTAGTTCGGAAGTTCCATGACGAAAGGCACTGCTTCCCCTTTGAAAAAAGTGTTTTTTGAAAGGAGTGCCACTATAATGGCCGCCAGGATACCCGTGAGGTACAGGATGGTCATGATAAGCCCGCCTTTTTCAGGGAAGAAAGCGGCCGTAAAGAAAGCATAAATAGGCACTTTGGCGGAACAGCTCATGAATGGAATGAGCATGGTCGTCATTTTGCGGTCCCTTTCCGAAGGGAGAGTACGGGAAGACATGACCGCCGGCACAGAACAGCCAAAACCGATCAGCATGGGTACGATGCTTCGTCCGGAGAGACCGATTTTCCGGAGAAGTTTATCCATGACGAAAGCCACCCGGGCCATGTATCCGCCATCTTCCAAAAGGGAAAGGAAGAAGAAAAGCACCATGATGATAGGAATAAAGGACAGAACCGAGCCTACACCGGTAAAAATCCCGTCTACCACCAGCGATTTGACTGCTTCATTGACGCCGGCAGCAGTAAGGGATTCGTCCACCATTCCTGTAAGCGTTTCAATCCCCTCTGCCAGAAGATCCTGAAAAAACGCGCCGATCACATTAAAAGTCAGGTAAAAAACGAGACCCATGATGAGGATGAAAATGGGAATGGCCGTGTATTTCCCCGTAAGAAGCCTGTCCATCTTCCGGCTTCTGGCGTGTTCCAGACTTTCTGCCGGTTTCACTACAGTCCGTTCACAGAGCCGGCGGATAAAGAGGAAACGCATATCCGCCATAGCTGCCGACCGGTCGAGACCCCTTTCCTCTTCCAGCTGTTTAATGATATGACCCATCATATCGATTTCATTACTATCCAGCTTTAAAGCATCTTCCACCAGCTTGTCCCCTTCCACCAGCTTTCCTGCTGCAAAGCGGATAGGAATGCCCGATGCCTTCGCGTGGTCCTCTATGAGGTGCATAATGCCGTGAAGGGCCCGGTGAACGGCACCTTTGTGGTCTTCCGGTCCGCAGAAATCCCGAATTCCCGGCTTTTCCTGATATCTGGCCACATGAATGGCATGAGTTATGAGCTCCTGGACCCCCTGGTTCTTCGTGGCGGAAATAGGAATGACCGGAATCTGGAGGATCTGCTCCATTTCATTGATTAAGATACTTCCCCCATTCTTCTCCACCTCATCCATCATATTGAGGGCCAGGACCATAGGTATATCGAGCTCCATAAGCTGCATGGTGAGGTACAGGTTTCGTTCCAGATTTGTGGCATCCACGATATTGATGATGGCACTCGGCTTTTCGTCAAGGATAAACTGGCGGGAAACGATTTCTTCGCTCGTATAGGGAGAAAGGGAATAAATCCCCGGCAGGTCCACCACTTCACAGTCCGGGTGACCCTTGATGGTCCCGCTTTTCCGGTCCACTGTAACTCCCGGGAAATTCCCCACATGCTGATTGGCCCCTGTAAGCTGGTTGAAAAGAGTAGTCTTGCCGCAGTTCTGGTTGCCTGCCAGTGCAAAAGTCAGCTTTCCGGTGAGAGGTTTTGCATCATGATAGGAAGATTCATCATGGAATTTTCCCGGTTCCCCGAGCCCCGGATGATTGACAGCCTTCAGCCGGGGAATCTTTTTTGGCGAAGGGCTCGCATCCCTTATATCAACGATTTCAATCTTTTTTGCATCCTCAATGCGCAGCGTCAGTTCATACCCCTGCACCATGAGTTCCATAGGGTCCCCCAGCGGGGCAAATTTGATGAAAGTCACCTCTGCTCCCGGAATGAGGCCCATATCCGGAAAATGCTGCCTGAGTGCTCCTTCACCGCCCACCGTCTATAAATTGGCCGACTTTCCTTCCCCTAATTCATTTAAAGTCATGTCCTCTCCCGATAAAAAGAAAGCTCTCATAAAAGAGAGCAGGTTCTGTTGTTATTATTATGTATGGTACCACGGCCGGCCTGTGCCGTACAGGATTCATATAAAATTTCCCATGGCGCGCATCTGCCGCCGCACTTTTTCCTCAGGAATGGAAAAATCATCCCCGAAAAGCTCATGAGTCACATAAAGAGGTTCTACGCAGTCCACAATCCTTTTTGCCGCATCCGTCTCAAACGGCCGGTGCTGGTCTATGGAAATAATATGATTCCGTATGGTTTCTTCACTCACCGCTTTGGGAATTTTCCCCGCCGTCTGCCGCTGATACTCCCCGGACAAAGAGCAGGAGAGGTGAATCCCCTTAATCAGCGATTTGAGGCTCCCCAGCCGGTTTACAACGGAACAGATATAATCAGCTCCGTCCGACTCGGACGTGAGGTCCGGATTAGCCGCCATGAGGTGGCTCGTATCCAGCATGATGCCCACATTGTCTCCGGGTAGAAGGCTGAAGAAATAGTCCACCTCCGCCGGATCCAGTTTGTACAGGCCCGGCCAGAAAATATTTTCAAAAAGCACCAGCACATCCGGCGGTACCACATGGGCTGCCGGTCTGTAAACTTCCGCCGTTTTTTCAAGTACTTCCCGGCTGGTGTAATGAAACCTGCGGGTCCATATTTCCTTATTCCTGCAATGGGCCACATGCCACACCAGGTACTCCGGCTTCTCTGCCAGGGCCGCACGGATATTGTCACCAATCATCCCAAGCCAGTCTTCCACCGTTTCGCCGCCGAAATTCTCGACTATGGATTCCTTTGTGGGAAAATCCTCCGCCAGACTTTCTTTATTTCCCAGATAAAAATCCATCCATACCGGCCAGTAAGCCAGATGGCAGCCCACCGTCACCGAATCGGCCGGATGCGAAGAAGGCTTTCGGCCATAAATGAGATTTTCGATGCCATCCAGTCCAAGGCGGTCCAGAATTTCTTTTAAACCGGAAATCCGGTCATCCGACATCATGTAATGACTGACAGTCTGCTTCATGGATTATTTTTCGCCGCCTTTGCCAGAGCCCGCTTATAAGCTTCTGTGAAATACGGCACCGGGACGCCTGTTTCCTTCCCCATGGCTGCCATGCGGCCCAGAATCATATGGACTTCCGTATCATCTGCTTTTTTACCGCTATCAAGATCCCGATACAGAGAAGTCATGGTATCATCGGAAAGACTTTTAAAGAAATTCACATGCCATTCCTCATAGTCATCCCGAAGATGCACTCCTTTGGCTGCGGCCACAGAAATCATCTCCCGAATGGCCCCATGAAGAGCCTCCTCAAATCCCGGAGACGATTTCACCTTCCCCGCAGGTCCGTCGAAATAGCAGAAAAGGCAGGAATTGGTCCCCATCATGGCATACTTGGCCCAGCTGTCCAGACGGATGTCATCGGTCACTTCCGTGGGGATACCGCTTTCATTCAGAAGAACGGCCGCCTCTTTCAAGGCTTCTGGCGCAGGCCCCTCTTTCATGCCCATCACGATCTGATTGAAACCGGCCGTCTGTACCACCACTCCCGGCCCTTCCAGATGGGAGAATACACGGATCGTGCCATCCGCCAGAAGGCAGGGAGGCAGCCACTTTTCCATCAGATCTGATACAAGCACCCCGTTCAGAAGAGGCACCACCACCGTATCCGACTTAATCATGGGCCCCATTTCCCGGCATGCCTCTTTGATCCCGTTTCCCTTGCAGGAAAGAAGGATCACGTCCATTTTCCCCAGTTCTGCCGGATCATGGCTCACCAGTTTTGGACGGACATTGAAATTTCCAAGCATCTTCGATTTGACAGAAAGTCCATGGGCCCGGATGGCTTCCAGATTTTTTCCCCTTGCATAGAAATACGTCTCTTTATGAACCCTCGCCAGGGCCCCGCCCACAAAGCCGCCGATGCCGCCGATGCCAAATACAAGTATCTTCATATCGCACCTCCCATATCCGTTATATATAAATTTACTTTAAAATAGGAAGTCTTCCCTGTCAAATGAAAAAAAAGAAATCCACCAGCATAGCTGGTGGTTCTTCACATGCGGCCACAAGGGCCTTTTATCACCGGCTGCGCGTTAACGCGCTTGTGCTTCTGTCACTTGCATATTATTGCTTGCGACCCGTGAACGGGTCAAATAAGTCCCCTTCTACGTCTTCTTCCT
>OMVW01000010.1 GCA_900314595.1 uncultured Dialister sp.
TCCCGTCTCCCGGACAACGTACAGCCATCTCGGACAACTGCTATTTCAAAGTTGTTTCAAATGCAGTTCAAGCCCGCAGGGCTGATGGAAATATATACTTCGTGCCGCTTCATGAATTGTGCGGCACACCTTCCCGATTCCCGTTTCCCGTCTCCCGGACAACGTACAGCCATCTCGGACAACTGTTATTTCAAAGTTGTTTCAAATGCAGTTCAAGCCCGCAGGGCCAATGCAGGGTGGGTGGGCGGGAATAAAAAATCGTGCCGCTCTACGAATTGTGCGGCACACCTACCCGACTCCCGTTTCCCGTCTCCCGGACAACGTACAGCCATCTCGGACAACTGCTATTTCAAAGTTGTTTCACCTTCAGTTCAAGCCCGCAGGGCCAATGCAGGGTGGGTGGGCGGGAATAAAAAAATCGTGCCGCTTCATGAATTGTGCGGCACACCTCCTCGACTCCCGTTTCCCGTCTCCCGGACAACGTACAGCCATCTCGGACAACTGCTATTTCAAAGTTGTTTCAAATGCAGTTCAAGCCCGCAGGGCTGATGGAAATGGCACACCTACCCGATTCCCGTTTCCCGTCTCCCGGACAACGTACAGTCATCTCGGACAACTGCTATTTCAAAGTTGTTTCAAATGCAGTTTATATACCATTACAGCTTGTTTACTGAAAATTTTCTCCTCGTATGTTATGATAATAAAAATAACAACAAAATAAATTTTAACTTTCAGGGGGAATTATGCAGAAAATCAGAAAAGCGGTCATTCCGGCTGCCGGATTCGGCACCCGTTTCCTGCCGGCTACGAAGGCTATGCCGAAGGAAATGCTGCCCATTGTGGACAAACCCACCATTCAGTACATTGTAGAAGAAATCCTGGCCAGCGGAATCGATGAAATCATTATCGTCAGCGGTCATGCAAAGAGAGCCATCGAGGATCATTTCGATTCCTCTCCGGAGCTGGAACAGCACCTCTATGAAGGCGGAAAAATGGACATGCTCCGGGAAATCAGGAAAATTGCAGACATCAAAGTATTCTACGTCCGTCAGAAACATATGAACGGACTGGGAGATGCCATCAACTGCGTACGGGACTTCATCGATGGAGAACCCTTCGGAGTCATTCTTGGCGATGATATTGTTTACACAGGAAACGGAGAACCGGCCCTCCGGCAGCTCATGGACCAGTACGAAAAGACAGGAGGCACCGTCATCGGCTGCCAGACCGTCCGTCCCGAACAGGTTTCCTCCTATGGAATTATCGACGGAATCAAAACAGACGATCCGAACCTTCTCCGCGTGGCAGATATGATTGAAAAACCATCCATCGAAGAAGCGCCCAGCAACTTTGCAGCCCTGGGACGCTACGTCATCACCCCGGACGTCTTCGATATCCTGGACCAGACCAAACCGGGCAAAGGCGGAGAAATCCAGCTGACCGACGCCCTGAGAGTCATGGCCAAAAACGAAGCCGTTTACGCCTATAACTTCAAAGGCAAAAGGTACGACACAGGAAATAAACTGGGCTTCCTCAAAGCCACCGTCGAATTCGCACTCAGAAGAGAAGACCTGGGCGCCGATTTCAAAGCCTACCTCAAAGAAGTAGTCAGCAAATTCTGATTGGAAATAAAAACACCCTGATGCATAGCATCGGGGTGCTTTTTATTTTTTACATATAAGTTCCCAGTTCCGAGTTTTACATCAACCCACCCGCCCACCCCTCATCAGGCCCTTTGGGCCGGGATTCATCTATCTCACCTGGCACACATGAGGCCGACTGCCCAAACTTACAAGTGACAATTGGCTCTATCGGAAAGCGAGTGGCGGTGGGAGGACGAACACGTCGTAACGCCAGCCATCTCTGTCAACAAAAATCACAAGCAGATAAAACCTTTCGCGATTGGCTCAATCGCAAGCCATGCCCTGCGGCAGGCTCTCCCTGGGGAACACCGCGAAGCGGTGAGAGGGGAGCGACGGGAATTTGCCGAAGGCCAATGCTTCACTCGGATCTCGGAACTTCTATGCAAGCCATTTCGCACCCCTCCCCCTCAGCCTGCTTCGCAGCCAGCTCCTCCAAGGGGGAGCCTTTTCGCTATTGACTAAAAAGTCAGCCTTGCCCGGCGTCCAGCCCTCCTCGAAAGGAGGGCTCCGAGATAGCGGTGGGAGGACGAACAAGTCGAAACGATGGAGCGCAGGAGCGACAAAAATCAAAAGCGGGCGAAAATCCCATCAATACTCGCGGCGCTTTATCATTTTTATGCGCCGCACCTTCCCGATAACCACGATTCACGTCAATCACGATGCGATCATTTGACAATAAGCTGCATCGATATCATTTTAAATTCAGTCAGGCTTCAGATGCTCCCCAGGGGGAGCCAAAGCATCAGGCGGCCGAAGGCTGCCCAAAGGGTCAATCCACCCTGGATAGGGGGGATGCCAAAGGCAGGGGGGATGATTTATGCTTCCAACGCAGTAAGAACTTTTCAGCCACAATTGCAGGGAACCCTTAATCATCCTATCCGTCAGCTGCGCTGACACCTTTCCTATCCAGGGAAGGTTGACCGATTTGCCGCCTTCGGCGGCTTAACCATCCGGCGGCCAAAGGCCGCCTATTCGGGGGGGTGGGCGGGTGGGCTAGTGCAGCCTGCCGAAGGCTAATGTTTGACTGGGAACTGGGAACTTCTATGCGAGCAACTGTGGGCGGGCGGGCTGACAGGACCTGCCGGAGGCTGATGGAAAAATTCGGAACTCGAAACTTATATGTGAGCCAATTTGGGTGGGGGGGCTGATGAGAAACTCGCAACCGGCAGCTTCCATGTGAGCCATTTCGCATCTTCCCTCCTCAGCCTGCACATAAGAAAAAGCACTGACTCAAAAAGCCAGTGCTCTTTTTTATTCGAAATGGAATGTCTCTTTTATCCCCAGCCATTTCGTATCTTTATCCGAAAGGTTAATGGGTGTTCCATCTTCCAGTACGTATCCTTCTCCGGAAGCGTTTCCTTTATATTCTCCCGTCAGTTCCGGCCAGACGATCCCGATTTCCGGATCGTTCCATGCCATTCCCCCTTCGTCATTCGGATGCCAGAAGTCATTGACTTTATAGCAGAATTCTGCCACATCGGAGAGGACAAGGAATCCATGGGCAAATCCCTCAGGAATGAGAAACTGCTTTTTATTTTCTTCGGTCAGTTCCACTCCGTACCATTTCCCATAGGTGGCGGAATGTTCACGCAGATCCACTGCCACATCGAAGACTCTGCCTTTCACCGCACGGACCAGTTTACACTGGGGATAATACTTTTGGAAATGAAGTCCGCGAAGCACGCCTTTCGTAGACATGCTCTGGTTATCCTGTACGAAATTGATATGGAAACCGGCTTCCTCCATATCCTTCTGATTGTAAGTTTCCATGAAATATCCGCGGGCGTCTCCGTGGACAGCCGGTTCGATAATGCAGAGACCTTCAATGCCTCCCACGTTTTTTGTTACTTTAATCTGTCCCATGATTTGTCACATATCCTTTCTGAAGTTTTTATTTTTAGGTTTTAGTTTGTAGTATTCCCATCACTAATGGAACCCACTAAGCACTATAAACTATAAATTATTCAATTCTGATAAATAACGTGCAAGTGCATCCTTCCAGTCCGGCAGCGGAGTAAATCCCATTTTTACCAATTTACTTTTATCGAGTCGGGAATTGAAAGGCCTCTTAGCTTTCGATAAACCATACTCTTCCGTCGTCACAGGAATGACCCTGGTCGAGTATCCCGCCTGGCGATAAATTTCCTTTGTAAAGTCATACCAGGAAATATATCCGCCTTCATTGGTTGCATGGTAATAGCCATACTTATCGGAGAGAATCATATCCACCAGGAGTCTTGCCAGATCATAAGTATAAGTCGGTGTACCAATTTGATCGTTCACAACTCTGACTTCGTCGTGCGTCTTCCCCACGTTCAGCATGGTCTTAATGAAATTTTTCCCATTAATGCCGAAGACCCAGGCGATGCGGACGATGAAATATTTCGTCAGGATGGAAGAAACTGCCTTTTCCCCGTCCAGCTTAGTCTGGCCGTACACATTGAGAGGTGCATAGTCTTTTTCATCCGGATCCCAGGGCTTTGTTCCCTGTCCGTTGAAAACATAGTCGGTAGAAAGATAGAGCATCTTTGCATCCACTGCTTTCGCTGCTTCTGCCAGGTACCGGGTCCCGTCCACATTGACTGCTTTTACCTTTTCCCTCTTATCCTCATCTTCCGCCGCATCCACCGCCGTCCAGGCTGCACAGTGAATGATCGCATCTGGCCGGATAGATTCCACTACTTGTTTTACTGCTTCAAAATCGGTAATATCCAGCTGCACATACTCCATGGAAACCACAGGAGACCCATCCTGCGCACCTCCATAAGAAGCTTCCATCCCGCTTCCTATCCCTTCAATACCTCTTTTATATAACTCATTCATCACATCATGGCCCAGCTGGCCGCTTACTCCCGTAACTAGTACTTTCATGGTATTCGCTCCTTTTTCAATACTACGTCTAGTATATCATATTGCTCCCATTGAAGTTGCCAGATTAACCCATTAAAAAACCCAGTTTCTCAAAATTGCCATGCAAAAAGCCGCCCGTGACTCGCGAGCGACTTTTTGCGTTAACCCGGAAAAGGTCAGAAAGTTCCAGATACACTCTCCTGACATCTCTTAAGACTTTTTTATCTTTCTTTTATGAGAAATCATTTTTCAGTGCCTGCACCCTGATATGAATTAGGCCTCTTATACAACCAGTCTGTAAAAATCTTATACACATCCGTGCTGGGACCAAAAGCCACTGTATGTGGACAAGCACCTTTACTTTTACAGTAATTCTCTAACCTTTGTGCATGATCAATGGCTATTGATTCCTTTCCCTTCAGCTGATCATAAACAGTACCGTCTGATTTCTTATACCCTGGGATATATGTATCCAGACAATGCAACACATCCCTGTTACTCATATATAAACGCGTACTATAGGTAAAATGACAGATATACCATATTTCAAAGCAGGGATTAGAAACAATCAGACGCAAATTATCTTTGTTTAGAATAGCGTCCGCCGTTTTCAACTGCTCATTTTTACGCTCATCGAAATCGGTATCCACCAGGCAGACTGCCAAATCTTCTTCGCCAAGTTCATATTCTTCGTAAACTTCTTTCAGATGTTTGGCCATCGTTGGCGGATCCGTTTCTGTTCCCGGTACCGTCCAGACCAAAGTATCCTTATTCTGAAAATGATGAAAATAAAGGGTTTCTGTCTTATTATTACCTTCTGCACATAAAAGAAGAACCCTATTGGTCTTCCGTTTATTAGTGTTTCTTGCCTTCTTCTGATACCCTTTTATTCTTACCATAAAAGCTCACCATCCCCAATATCCGGAATAGCACCGTAACGTCCCAAAAGGTAAGCTTTTCTCAGATCTTCCTGTCCCCTGTCCGGGAATTCATCCAGAGAATACAACTCTGACTCACCGGTATTCTTGTCTTTCTCAACGAAATAAATCTGATCCCTCCTCATGATTTTGGTAGAAAGCAATTCCGACGTATGAGTAGAAATAATGAGTTGCGAGTGACCTTTATTTATATCGGGGTTATGAAACAACCCAACCAGGAAAAGCACAAGCATTGGATGAAGGCTCGTATCAAATTCGTCAATACATAATATATGGCCACTATTAAAAGCAGCTCTCAATAAAGGGCTTAGACCTAACAGACCCAATGTTCCTTTCGACTCTAAATCTCTGTCCAAAGCATAAGTAGTATTCTCACCACTCTTACGTATCCGATGATTCATCGTGACGGTCCAGGATTGTAACTTATCACCAATCAATGGAGATAAAACAGGAGAAATAGGAGCAGGAATATGCTGTATGATTTCCTCCTTCCTTATTTCTTTGGAATGGAAATCATAATCATCAATATTTATATCTGCTTCATGCAAAAGTTGGCAAACGAATTTTTTTAATTCATGTTTTTCATCCTGTTCATCTTTAGCAAATAATGGTCCGGCCTGCGTCAGAAGTTGTTCATAATTACTAGTATAAGTATCTATTTGGTTAAACCATGAAAAAGGAATAGCCGTTTCTTCGCAGTTCCAAGCAGTAGCCGTCGCAAGGAAAAGTTTATTTTGTGTATTCCGCTTGATTACCTCTGTCAGTTCCTTTCTTAAAGAACGGTGTATATAGTAATCATTTTCTTCGCCAGTCCGCAGTCCCCTTTCAAAAAGAGTTGTCGGACGAGATGACAGGTACTTATACAGATACTCCGTGTATACTCTTTCTTTAGTTGCAGAGAAGCCATAAACATACTTCACGTGGTGAATTGTAAAGACAAACTCAAATGAAGACGGCTGGGACCTGCTTTCCTCATCAAACAGAAAAGGAATAATCCCATTAATTGGCTGACCCTGTTGCATAACATTGGAATTTCTCACCATCAGAATTGCTGCAGTTAAAGCAAAAAAAATATTACTTTTTCCTGCCGCATTGGCACCAAAAATCACAGCTGTCGGAAGGATCCGGCTACCCTTATCCTCAATCAAATTATCACTATGAGCTGTATCATTAGAAGCTTCCAAAGACAAGACAGCACGTTTCTTATAAGATCTGAAATTTTCCACGCTGAATTGTAATAACACAAAAATCACCTCTGATCCTGAGGATTTCACATGAACTTACAAAATTCCATTTAGATTATATCATCCCCCACCACCGTTGAAAAGTCAGAGCCGGCCAGACTTCTGCCCTTACCTGAAAGCAAGATGGAGTATCATTTAAATTTTATAAAAGCCCCAAAGCAGCTCACACCCGAGCCATCTTTTGAGACTTTTAAAATATCTTCCTCTTTTTAAGTATCCCCCACATAATTGCTGTAATCGTTGTTTCCGTAATCATGAGAGACACAGCCGCTCCTTCGGCTCCCCAAAGTTTTATTAGAGGAATGATGATGATCAGATTCAGCACCGCTGCCAGGAAGAGGACTCCGCTGTATTCTTTTTCCATATTAAGGGGCAGCATGGTTTCATAGCCCAGGACGTTGCTCATGGCCACCACCAGTGGGACGAAGGCCATGATCTGAAGGAGGCGGATGGAAGGGATGTACCTTTCCCCGAAAAGCCAGGGCACGCCCCAGGGGGCGAGGAGAATCAGGAGGATTCCGCCTATGAGGCCGCAGGCGATGTAGATGTAGTACTGCTTCTTCAGGAAAGCCAGTGCTTCCTCTTTTGACTTTTCCATCAGTCCGGAAATATAGGGATAGATGGCCAGATTGATGGCGCCCACTCCGCTCCGGATGCACAGGATCAGCTTATCCGCCCCGCTGTAATAGCCGACTATCGTATGATTTGTGAAAATCCCCAGCAGCACGATATCCGTAGTGGTATACAGATTGACTGCCAGACTGGAAATAAAGAGTTTCCACCCGTCCCTGTACAGTTTGAAAATAGTGGAAATATCCGGTTTCCTCAGAAGGCCGGGGAAAGAGCGAAAGAGGAGACCCAGAGAAAGTACACCTGCCATAATTCCCGTGCAGGACATCAGGAACGCACAGACCACATAATCCGAAGGCTCCCGGACCAGGAGGAAAATCCCGCCAAACGTCGTAAACCGCCCCGCCAGATTAAAAATCGTAATATACCGCATCTGCTGGATGCCCTGAAAAAACCATATGGGAAAGAAGACAGTCCCCAGCACGTCCGTATATAAACCTGAAGTCCCATAAAATTATATCCAGGTCGGAACCTCAACTTCCATTGCATCGTAAAGTGAAGCTTGTTTCTTTGTGATCTCAGACAGATGATGAGCTCTGCCTGGCTGCTGGTAATATTCGATGATGTACAGGTCATCAAGCAGGGTCTGCATTGTGTAGGACTTGAATAGATCGTGGTCATCCATGTGCTTCTTGATGTATGACAGGTACATCAGAGCCACAAACTGGATAAACAGCTTACCTCCTATGTTTTCCCTGGAGACTGCAAGCATACCATCTGGATGTTCAGTCATTCTTTCTGATTACCAAAAGATTTGTTAATCAGGTTCTTTTATTGAATATTTTTATAGTTTCCATTAGTTCATTTGTTCTGTTGATTATATAATCACTCAATCTCTTGTTCAGTAATTTGTCCTGAATAGTCCTATATCAGATTATAATATGCATTAAATTTAAATAATTATAAGTAAATTCCGATAAAATCCAGTGTTCGATTTTCCAATTATTTCCCCAAGTCCCTTGAATTACAACAATTAATATACTAAAATATAGCTGAGCAGAGATGCTCCATGAAAAGCGGCATGTTAAGCTGTACTGCATCCAGGCAGGGTAATTTCTGGGACATATTGATATCCGAAAGGGTATCGCGCCCGCACCGGGGAGATAAGGTGAGTCCACGCCGGGGACTTTAATTACCGGCGACTACTGATACCCGGAAGGGCATCGCGGCTGACAGCCAGCATAAAACCGCTTAATTCAAACACACGCATCAGCTGTTATGCTGATGTTTTTTTTGTCAAAAGGCAAGTATGAATAAGGCGAAACTCACTCAAAAGCAAATAAACCAGCTGCAGTTGATCAGGCAGATATGTGCAGCCGCAAAATCATATAAAACCCAGCTTGTCGGTAAGACATTCCTATACATTTTTGATGATAGATATATAGAGGTCATGTTTAAAGTCACAAACTTCCGACACCTTACCGGAGTACAATCATCTTTATCCGCCAGAGAATTTTACATTAAAGCCATCAGAAACCAACTGCAGACCAATCAGATTTCCTTTTCATCCAATCATCCCTATGAGTTGTGCCTGAAAAAGATAACCCATATTACCGACATTGCCAACCTTGCACAGTCGGAATCATTTATGCTTGAAGAAATAACGACCCAAAGCAAGGCCTATAAATTCGGCACCACGGACCTGAACTTCTCCTTATGCCTTGACCTGGAATATGACAATCATCACAATCCCAAAGGCCCCTACTACGTCGCCCAGTCCCTACGTGATGAGGACTGCTTCTCCAGGAGCAAATCAGTCTTTGATATTACACATATATTTGCCAAAAGAAACGACGAAAAACTATATTCCATACCCATTTACCCCAGCCAGCCGAAGCAGCCTGTTCCAGAAACAGTCAAAGCACTGCTCTCGGAAGACCTGCTGAATTCATACCAATGCCTGTAACAACCATGAACTTAAAATTTCATTTCCTCATTTTCATAATTCGCGTGCCAGACCTCCAAAACAGATTTCAGCCAAAACAATGAAACGATTACGACACCATAAAAGCCTTCCCTTACAAGAAGGCTTTTTCCTCCCCAGCCCCTATCTCCCTCGGACGATCTTGGCATCATAGAACACGCCCCTCACCCGGTCCCCTGCCCGCCGGAGATCACAAAGAAACAGCCCCCCTATGCCGCAATGGAAATTGAAATTCTGACCTGGAAATAATGGATTGGCACTTCATCATTCACGCTAAAAGCCGCCCGTGCCCCCACGAGCGGTCTTTCTCCGTTGTCTAAAATTGGTCTTTTTATCTCAGCCATTATTGGTCATTTTATTTGGAAGTTAAAAATATCTTATAAATTATAATTATACCGACTCTTCATAATTATACCGATTCTTCTGCATCTGATTTAACAGTTTTATCTTTTGTTAGAGTTATATTTCCTCGCGTCTGAGGGTATCTATCTGTAAAGTATATTCCATTTAAATACTCTAAATCATCCTTTTTCTCATAATCTAGTATATTAAACCCATTGTACGGCTGTGTATTGATCTCCTTTTCTCTAGTTTGATTTGAATAAGAGAATTGAAGTGAAAAATTGTCCTTTCCTTCATTTTTCAACCAGACCAAATCACTTTTCGAAGACGATTTAGGGAAGTAACATTTACATGTCATTTCTGTCCAGCTTTGTTTTATAACCAGAGTCATATCTACTTTAACCGGGTTACCAAATTTATCCTTAAAATTAGATTCTAACTCACCCTTCCATGTACCATTAAGATCACAAACATTTGTCAGACGTTTAAACAGCGAAAATTTCCATAAATAATCATTAAAAACTTTTGATAAAGCCCCGTATATTAAACCAACGGAAACGGAATTACTCAAAACACCTCCATTAAAAAGTGGCATTATCATTTTCACCAATTGGTCAACAATCCCCAGATTCATTAAGGACAGGCTCAAAAGGGTTACGTTCAATATATATGTTAAAACGATGCTTAAAAGCACGGTATAAAATATGACTTTTGCTCTTATCCTTGTGCTAAGTCCATAATTACTCATTTTATCCTCTTTATATACTGCGATTCTATAAAAAATGGGGATTGAGAAGTAACCTTGCCAACATAAAGATCCGTCTGACCGACAATCACCATAAACAACTCTGGAAACACACTACTGCCATCTTTGAGTATAGTTGCAAGCAGTTGCCGGTCTGTAGTTGAGGGAATTGGCCTTTTTTCCGGGTGCGTATGCCACTCTCCAAGATAATTGACTACGCCCTTGCTATGTTTCCAATACTCATTTATTATCTCTTGTCCTGTTTCTTTACTTCTTACGAAACTAGTGCGAGTTGCTTTATCCTTTTCGGAAGGCTTCGATATGGCTGATATAATATATCTGCTTTTATTCAATTCCTTCTTGCCAAGCAATATCCCTCCACTTTCATTATCCAAGGATGATGTTTGGCAAAAGCGATTAAGCATCTTAATTATATGTTCTGGTATTATTAAGCATGTATCCTTCAGCAAAATTTTCATAATAAATCAATCCACACGATTAATATAAAATCCTGAGTCCATTTTACCTTTCCAGAATGGGTTAATTTCAAAAGATAGACTTTCATCTTTCAAATTTTTCCCAAACCAGGTGTAAACGTAATTTCTAGCTTTATTTTTCTCCACATAAGTATCAGTAAAATACTCCAGAAAATCATAAATAAATTTCTTTAGCTCAATAATTGAGTATGGCATAAAAGTCGATTGACAGCCGGATTCTCTTTTTAGAAACTGTTGGGCATTCTTTATAACCTGATATTTGAAATTCAACTGACTATCAAACAATTCATCATATACTTGCTGATGTTTCGAAATAATTATAGCATGCGCAGCTGCCACAAATGGCTCCACCCAAACAATTATAATTGGCTTATTTATTATGCCAGCATTGAAATCTTTCAGGATTTTATATTCAAAAGGATAATCTCCTACAGCTACAAATACAAAATCCACCTCGTTGAGCTCGATAGACTTTAATTTTAAAAATTCAAAACCATCAATTGCAAATGTACGACAATCAATATTAGGATTTTCTTTGATCAACTTTTCTTTTATCGCATCGACTTTATGGTTTCTTAAATACTCATAACCGCAATAGTGCCTTGCCAGATTATCTGCCTTCAGTGTATCTGCATCTATAAGTGAAAAATGCGATGTGCCGCAATCTTTAAAAGCTTCCACTAAAGAGCTGCCAACAGACCCGCAACCAATAATTGCTATTCGCTGTAACTTTTTCCACAAACCTACGCCTCCGCGATTAAATAATCTTTCCTGATTCATATTAGTTAAACTCATCCGCATAGGGCTGCAAATTTTATTATTATAACCAAGCAGTATGTAAGCTGGAACACGAGCATTTCTAAATCCATGTATCCGCGTCTTTATAATCCGATGCATGAAAGGTAATAGAATAGGCTCTGTCTCACCAATATCAAGAATAACCAAGTGCCTCTTCCCAAGATTATTATCAAGAAACTTATTATATGCTGGAAATGCTTTAGAATCCTTTTTGATCATCGAATAGAATCCCAAATTAGTCTTCGGCAAAGGAAAAGAAATTTCCTGATGAAAAGGTAAATATAGGCACTGAATATAATCATCCTTGGCAGCATTTGTTCCATAAATATGATCATAATAATGCTGAAGCAAAGTACAATTATCCGCAACATAAATAATTTTTTTGAGCCATATTCCAGGTAAAGTCGTAGGTTCATCATGTTTGGAAAGGATGCTTTCTACAATATGAAAATCCTGATCATCAGACTTTAGATTCCAATAGGCTGAAATTTCATCATGAACATCATTCCCGTTTATGCCTTCAAATCCATCTTCAATCGCTTTCCTTGCCAAGTAAAATGTGGACACAATCAAGCCAATTGGATTTTTAATATCAGGAATAGATTTAGAAGTATCAAATAAGCACAACTTACAATCAGAGCCAACATGAGGAAGCTGCGGCAATTTTTTATATGAATCCTGAGCGATATAAATATCCGGGAAAGTATAAGGAAAGGCCTCACCCAATTTGCAAATCAATTCTATTTCATGCTGATGGAGCTGAAAGTGTGCGGAAATTTCACGGCGAGGCAAGGCCAGATTTACCTGAGTAAAGCCAGTATCACCCAGTTTCTCAAGTAATAGTTTATGCAGATCTTCCGTCATGACGGAGTACTCCGGGCATAGATGTTCTTTCATAACAATCTTCTGAATCACCATCCTTCGGATCTTCCCCTAAAGGAAATCTATCGCCAAACAATTCCCGCATCTTCAGGGACGCATCCCTGCGGCTGGTACATACAATAGCATCTGCTAAGCTATCCCTTAAATCCGTCAACCCATCCATGATACGCTTTTTATCTGATTCACTTTTAGCGAGAAATAAGTCGTCATAAGGATCAGCCGGTTTGATACAAGTAAAATTATTACTTAATTCTGTTAGAATTTCATTCACTGTAGTGTAAAGGCCTTTTTCGTCCCGGCCCTCATATACATCAATATTCTCAGCAGCCAGTACCGTGATTTCAATCCCCTTCAATGGAATGCCCGAATAATCTTTCCAGGCCTTAATATACCTTACGATTCTCCTGAGCTGCTCACCATTATCTTTAACTTTATCCCTGAACCAATCAGTTAATGCTTTGGGATCACTCTTTGTCCATCCTTTATTCTTATGTGCCAAATAGGGTACTTCTTCCCAATTATTGTAAATATAAATGGGGTAATCTATGTGATGATCATCTGCATAAACCACCCTGACACATGTATCTTTATCTATCGTTTTATTTGTATGTCCTTCTACAGCGGATTTTATCCAGGTATGTACAGTAAATGGAGCCGGATATTCGTCAGGATCATCATCACTGTAACCCTGAAGATACACACCGTCATCAATATCATACTCATTACCATCAATAGGATTTACTGTAGTCCTCATCGCAAAAGAGCCCTGACCACAAAATTTCGGCTGATTTTTCTTTTTGTATGAAAACCAGCTTTTTATTTCCTTTCGTAATGCATTTCTGCTTTTACGAAGGCTATCCTCCTTACTCTTTGTAAGTTTTATATTATCATCAAATTCACAAAACAAATCGTTAATGTCTGCCATTCTAATCACTGTCTCCTCTGTATAGAAATAAATATATTCCAAACTCTATAAAGATGGTTTTACATTTTTAAAAATGCGTTTGTTTGATTCTCAATATATAGTATCATATCATTATAGCGAATACAATGTATATTCATCATAAGGAGGCCCTTGCCAAAACCAGTCAAAATAAAAGCATCTATTCAAAAGAGCATATGCCTTTTATTATTCTTCTTACATCAAATCCATCTGATATTCCTTAAATTCTTATCCTGAAACATCATTTCACGTGAACATGAATCCCACAATACCGATTTTAAAAATAGCTTAGCTTACTATTTCTTTAAAAAGTCTGTCAAGCTCCCTTCCCTGCCATTTTGCCAATCACAAAAATAATCGTCACAAAAGTTAATATCCTGGATAAAAAAAGAATCCCAGGTTTTTTCTAACGAAATGAAGATACCTGTTGGTGATCCATAAAGAAACACTATTGCACCAATATTGCCGGATATCTTGAGAAATATAACCCCATGGCTAAGAGGTGATAACTGTAGATACTGAAGCAATGGTTCAATAGACTTCTCTAATCCGTTTGGTTTTTGCCCTTTTTCAGCAGGGATAAAATAGTTTCTCATCACATTCTCATTAAGGATGGCATTTCTGAATCCATCAAATCTGGCATCCAGCACAAATTCCTGTCCTTTGATCATCGCCAGGCAGTTGAATACAATTTTTCCCAAAACAATATACATAGACCTGATATCAATTTTTAAACGAATATCCATATTCGCCAATCCCGAATGATACTCTGGCAAGTTGTCAGATTCATCAATATTCATATTATCGGAATTCTTGAGTATCCAACTTTTGATTTCTTCTGTTTTAGCCTCTGCTTCCTGATCCGAACAATTTTCATGTACTCCTATATATAAGGCTTTCCCATCTATACCAAGTATATAGCAATTCTTTAAAGAATCATCATTTTCTCTAACAATTCGTACGTTTCCCTTGCTACTCTTTACCAGATTTGAGAAGTAAGTCATCGCTTCAGCCGATGTTACTATATGAGTTTGATCCCGAAGATCATGTGTAATAGTAACCTGATATTTCCCATCCTCCCCTGTTCCAGCCACTAAAATCTGCCATATAGTACAAGGTACCCTTTTCTCCATATACCCAAGCACTATATGACTGTCCATTCTAATAAACCCTACCTGATGCTTGCGACTATGACTTTTGCGTCCCGAAGGGCCATATAGATTTCTTGGTAAAAAGACATGAACTGCATTGTGTATAAAATTTTCTTCATGTACCGAAAACCGATGATTGACCTCATCACTCACATAACCCTTCGGCAGCATTTTTAAGCCCCCGATAGCCTTTGGGAAAACATGCTCTCTTTCTAAGAAATGTGCCTTCTCATCATCATAGAGTGAATAAATGCATTTGTTCATAACTTGCCCTCCATGAGTATAACTTTTTAATTTTTTATATTCCAAATTACTTACCTTAGTAACTTTTACTGACATCAAATTGATTTCAGTACTCCATTTACTATCAGTATACCATCGATTCACGTGAAAAAATCTCCTCACACAAATAGATACTGTGTAAGGAGATTTTTTATTTCTTATCAAATGGAATTACTTACAATCTTCTTGTAGGAATGGAATACGCTTTATATAAAGCTTTATAATACTTATCCTTCAATGATGGATCCCGGCGGAGTTTATTCATGCAGTCTTTATAGGCTGTGCTTTGATGCGTATTGGATATTATTAATTTTCTTCCGTTAGGGGCTGGAGCGCCATTTTTATCCTGAAGTCCCATAAAATTATATCCAGGTCGGAACCTCAACTTCCATTGCATCGTAAAGTGAAGCTTGTTTCTTTGTGATCTCCGACAGATGATGAGCTTTGCCTGGCTGCTGGTAATATTCGATGAAGTCCAGGTCATCAAGCAGGGTCTGCATTGTGTAGGACTTGAACAAGTCATGGTCATCCATATGTTTTTTGATGTATGACAGGTACATCAGGGCCACAAACTGGATAACCAGTTTGCTCTCGAAGTTTTCCTCGGAACTTATGGATATACGTTTCATGCCCAAGCAATCCTTCAGACTTTAAAAGAACTTTTCAAACAAATCCTTAGTACAGTCAAGCCTCAAAGGCATAGAAATAATTTTAAAAACACAAAAAAGGCAGCAATTATGCGGGTTTAGCGCACTGCTGCCAATGTAAATCATGCTGACCTAGATATAAAAACAAGGGACTTCAGGATATAACTATATAGTGATAATAAAATCAGACTAAATAATAACGTCCCAAGAACAACAATAATGTATTACTGAGCTTTGGGATTTTTTTATTTTCATCTATTATATAGAAGTATCCTGCTTATTTTTGGGAATCGGTCCACGACCAGACATATAATAACACTGATTGCTAGTATGCAGCACCATAAGAGAATAACTTTTAACGGCATAAGCATATGGACCGCTGTCAGCTTCCTGGAGATCAACATACAGAATGGGAAATGAATCAGGTAGATGCCGAAAGAATTTCGGCTGAGCCAGTTCCAAGCTTTTTGAAATGGATAATGCCCTCTACGAGAGAAAAGTTCAAAAATGCATAGAGTACAGATGACCAGAAATCCATAGTTATACCACACATTATAATTGACACCTTTCCAATGAGCAGCCATTTGAAAAACCACTGTAAAAATAAATGATACAAATCCTGCAATTGCCAGAGCAGAAGTAGAAAATTGCTTCAGCATTCCCTTCTTCATACACCAGCCGAGGATGATATAAAGTCCATACATTCCTCCGGCAAAGCCCAGATCAAGGGCGGGCCCCCAGGGTACATCAGGCCTTCCCATTATTCGCCGAATAAGAGAAAGCACAGGCAGCCCGAAAGCATAAACCGAGAGGAGTCCGATAGGAAATCGAAGAATTTTAGAATTCAGGTTATTCAAAGCCCTGGCGGCAAAAGGGATGCATATATAAAGTCCAATAATCATGGGCATATACCACATATGCCCCATCCGTACCTGACGGATTAAAAGAACATCTTCTATGAAGCTCAAATTGTTCCAGTGAGTAAAATGAGCCGCGGGAAGAAATATATCATAAAGGACGATCCAAATTTCTGTAGTCATCAGCATGCCAAGCCAGTTCTTTTTCCAAAAATTTATACACCCTTTTGCATCATAATAACGATCAAGAAGAAGGTAACCAGAAAGGAAAAGAAAGAGAGGAACCCCAAGCCGTCCTATAGTAAACGCTGTTACAGCAAAGCTTGAAGATATCAAACTCATGTTATTCAGTTTAATTGGAATCATGGAATATAAATTTTCTGTGGAATGAACTAAAAGCACCATAAGAATGGCTAAAGCCCGTACCGTATCCAGCCATTCAATTCGCCCATTTTTTCTTGTCTTGCCAAATTTATCCAACATATATCCTCTGCCCTTATCAACCTTCAATAATATAGAAATTCATCTGGAGTATATTACATTTATATTACATACTAATCCCAGGTTGCCTTGTCAACCCCTTATTGAAAATATATAACTCTAAAATTATTTGTATAAATGATGTTCAAATCCTCCAGTGAAAGTTTACATCTTTTGTTCTGACCAATAACTGTAATATTGCTATTATTCCTTATGATAAAAAGCTGTATACCATTTATATAAAAATGATATACAGCTAATATTAAATACTACATCTCAGAATTATATTTTGCATTAATTTCATTTACCAAAAGTGCATATCCCAAGGCTAGCAAAACCCAGTAAGCATATAATACATAAATAGTTTCCCCAATACCCGATGCCAGTATGCCAATCAAGGATATTAAGAAGAACCCGGTATCCATACGATTTTTGTCGTGCCACAATAGTTTCAGAAGGCCAATGATAAGAAATACGGGAGGGAAAAGCCATGCCAGAAGTCCCAGAATGCCGGTTTCAGCAAAAAGGACGGTATAGTTTCCCAGCAATGGAATGCCTACATGAAGAATTCCTTTTTCATGAATTCGCTTAAACCACATTTTCATTTCATATGTCGGTTTACCATAGTGTTTCATTTTGTCGACAACGTAAGGACTGCGTAAATTATAACCCACACCCAATAATGGATGCTCCAAACCCACAGTAAAATCAGCTTTCATTACAGAAAATCTTGTTTTATTACTTCGCTGATCAGAAGAGCCTAAAGATTTTAAATTCGAATCAACATAGGATTGGACGGCAGCATTCATATCTTTCTTTGGCTTTGTTGGCTTTGCAGGACTCTTATTTGGTTGTTTCTGGGCCTGTGAAGGAGTTGCCTTTTTCGTTCCTTTAGTTTGCTGTTGAATTACAGTAGGCTTTGATTCAGACAGATTCGTATATGCGACAAAACCCACCGCACCTGCGAAAGTTATTAATGAAATCAAGCCAATAATCAAAGCATTGATGACAAATTTTCTTGAACGATTATATAAAACATACAATCCTAATAGAACAACTTCTCCTAAAAACAAAGCCACTGCGGTTCTTGCATTTGTTAAAAACAGGAAAAAGGTAAAAGCTGCAATAATGATTCCAACTGCGATTTTCTTTTTAAGATTTATAATTGTTACAAATTCGTACCATAAAAAAGGTAAAGCAAATGAAGCATAAATGCCAAAATGAGAAGGTTCCGGGAAAATAGATCGTAATTGATTTTTCCATAGCAGAGGAGGATACCAGCTTCCATTTTCTTTTATGACATGTAAAATTGGATTAATTATCGTAAGTGCCCTTTTAGCCCATTCAAAATGTGCTAAATAAGCGGTCTCGATGCATGAATAAGCTATCATAACCAATGATGAAATAATGATACACTTAACAACAATATTATAATATTCTTTTACATTCTTACAGCACCAGGTAAAAAGTACATAGGAAGCGCCAAAAGTCAGGAAAGCATTGATTATAAAGAATTTTAAGTACCTGGCAGCTATCCATACTTTAGTCAACTGTGCTGATGTTATCGGTAATCCGTGATGATTTAAAAAATTTAGAACAACTGGAATTTTCTCAATTTGTCCAGGGCCGTGTAAAATGGCATCCATGTAAGGATATATTGTCAACCCATGGCATAGAGAAATAAAAAGAATACAGAAATAAACAAGGAAATAGAAACAAGAATACCTAGCTTCCCGAGTAAATTTCAGGCTTCCGTCTTTATGCGTCTTCCATAAAGTATAGGTTTCAAAAATTAAAGCTGCATATAAAGGATATATAACTAACCTGGATGTATAGTATCCACCCATTCCCCAAAGTGGAAAATTCAAAATTGTCGGAATTTTCGTAAATATGATACATATAACTATCAATGAAAAAAGAATTTTATGTACTTTTTCGATATTTGCCATTTCCCACTCTCCAAATAACAGGTTACACCCTATACAGTTCAATTCATGCCTTATCAACCATTAGATCTTTAAATACTATAACACAAGTCTACTCTTAACCCAATAGATTTTCGCCCCAAAATTAGTAAAAAAATCTTGTTAATTAGCTTTCTCATACTTCATAGTAATTTCTCGATTCAAAGTTTAATGAAAATTTTACCTTTCAGGATATTGTAGAAAATATTTTTCTGGAAGATGGATTAGATTCCCCCATTCGTAATCAGTTTCAGGTGGTGTAAAGCCCGGATGCAGGCCATTAGCAGGCGTAAAAGTCATTTCTCCGAAAAGGGTTTTCCCACTAATAGAATAGAGATCTACACGAACATAATCAAAACCTTCGCTCAGTCTTCTTGCAACGTCAAGCATTTCCTGCCAATTATCCGGACACTGTGGAGAATGGCTTGCATCATAAGAAGGGTAAACTCCTTCTGAAAATGGCAGTTGCTTCCATTCCAAATCAAAAAATGATTCATAAGCTGTATGCTTTTCCAAATTCCGGTCACCAATAAGTTGCAAAAATACAGGTTCCCCATCAAAGCAATGTATTTTATAATCGTAAAGATTACCATCCATCTGCTTTATGAACTTTTCTGCAATAATTTTACGAGGAATATCTCGATACTGCATTTCGAAATTTTCAAAGCAGAATGCAAAGTTCAGTTTCATCCAAAAATCAAACTTGGCTTTGGCAGCTTTAACATCAAAATTTTTTTTATCGGAAACCACAAAATTCATTCCACTGCCATGATTTGTCTTAAGTGCAAACTGATCTGGCAACTTGGAAAAATCAATATCATCAAAACTATCCCATGCACCAAGAAGAGGCACAAGTATATCTTTTCTCCCCGTGCGTTCTTCTACGAAACTGCGAACCAGATATTTATCTGAAAGTTTTGTTTTCAGCGGTGTCGCATCATAAATCTTTAACCACTGTATTTTCTCATCAAATGACTTCGGATTCTGTAAGTTTAAGTCTCTTCCAATCACCTTTTTGAATGTTCGCTTGAGATTCTTCTCAATCTCCGGTAAAGTCATCCTGCTGCAAACTTCTTGTCTCTTTAATAAATATGTTTGACTATCCCCGGTTAGCTTTGATTTTATATGTTCGGCGACAACGCTAAATCCAAATTCTTCCCATTCATCCTTCAGGTTTCCTAAACGCATATGTTAAAACCTCCATTATTAAAAACTTTGTTTCAGACAAACAGCAATCTATCCATATTTCACCCTGTCTTGTAAAATGCACTCCACGTTTATCAGGAGATAATATTTTGTAAATTAATAATTATTCTACTTAAGCACTGTTTTTGAAATTTAGTAAGAGCATATGCCAGCAATAAGCTTCCTATTACCCCGCAGAAAAAGGCGACAAGATTAATTTGAGGAGTATATCCACCCCATGCACTAGCTTTAAAAGCCTTGATATTAAAATTAGAGTAAATATTTACTCCCCTGATAAAATTCGATAGTATATGTAAAACTTCGGAATATTCATGAAAAACGTATGCGTTGCCATGACAGTATAAGTATTTTCAGCTAAAAAATTGATTTCTTTTCTTTCACCAATTTTAGAAGAAAGAAAAAATGATACTTCATACCAAAATAAGATTCCTGTCATTGATGTTATAACCGGCAATATCCAAGAATGAAAATTATTCATTCCCACTGTTGCAGGAAAATTAATATTATAAAAGCATCCTAAAGTTACATTGATACCCACACAAACCAGGCACACTATTAATCTATTAAATCTTTGAATATATGTTTCCAAGTATCGATGGAAATAATAGCCCAAATGAAAGAATTGTAAATAAAATATAGTCCTTAAAGCTGCCAAATAATAAATGTTTCTTTTGTGGTAACCATGCATGCATAAATAAACTGCCAAACAGCCACCTATCACTACGAGAACTAAAAATAAAGTGTTTACGACTAAGTCATTGTATCCAGATTTAGAAGTCGGTAAAATCGAACGCCCAAAATAATGGACCATTTTGAAAACTATATTATAACTAATAGATACCCAGAACAGCATTACCACAAACCACAATGCGCCAGTAATAGAACAGGTCGAATCAACAAGCATTGCATAAATTACCCGATCATGCGACATGGGCTTATACCAATCAACAATGCCAGCTGCTAAAAGAGCATAGCTGACTAATTCACCTATAAATACCCATCCAGCATATGGCACTATAAGCCGTTTTGCTTTATGTATAATATTTGAAATAAATGGCATCGAGTGATAAAAATAACCAGATATAAAAACAAAAAGAGGCATATAAAAAGAATTATAGGGAAATATATTATTTAACATCCCCAACCGATAGCCGGTATGATTATCCACAACCATTAAAATAGCAATGGCCTGCATGTATTGGAATATCTGGTTTCTTTTTGCCATAGGGCTCACATCTTAACAATAAAACAAAAGTGAATTGACGAAATTATTTTTAAATTAAACACTAAAGCGGCTTAATAAAAAATTAATGTGATAATGATAAGCTTTATAAATCCGCCTATCAACCCAGGATTCATAATTTATAAAACAATTAAGGATTAACTATTTATAACTCCCTGTAAGTACAATTTGAATGCTTTCCTAAGATCCTCCCTACGTAATGCAAATTCTACAGTAGCTTTCAAAAATCCCAGTTTATCTCCAGTATCATATCTTTTACCAATAAAATTATAAGCAAAGACTTTTTCCGTATGAGCCATGGCACGAAGTGCATCAGTCAGCTGAATTTCTCCACCTTTTCCAGGGTTCGTCTGATCTAGTACGTCAAACACATCTGGTGTAATGACGTAGCGGCCGAGGGCAGCAAAATTGCTTGGTGCTTCTTCTATTGACGGTTTTTCAATCATATCCTTCACTTTGACCAGATTCGGATCATCTGTAGGAATTCCATCAATAATTCCATAAGCGGAAACCTGTTCCCGTTTAACCGTCTGGCAGCCAATGACTGTACATCCAGTCTTATAATACTGATCCATCAGTTGTTTCAGAGCCGGTTCGCCATTTCCTGTATAAACAATATCATCACCCAGAATGACCCCAAATGGTTCTCCATCCACAAATTCCCGAGCGAGGCGAATCGCATCCCCCAGGCCATTCATATGCTTCTGACGCACGTAGAATACATTAATGGAAGAAATCTTCCGGATTTCCTTCAGCACCGCCATCTTGTTATGTTCATACAGATGCTGCTCCAGTTCCGGAGAAGAATCGAAATGGTCCTCGATGGCCCGCTTCGCATGACCGCTAATGATCAGGATTTCATTGATCCCGCTTTCAATGATTTCTTCCACAATATACTGAATCGTCGGTTTATCTACGATAGGCAGCATTTCCTTTGGCATAGCTTTTGTTGCTGGTAAAAAACGAGTGCCAAATCCGGCCGCCGGAATCACTGCCTTTCTAACTTTCTGCATAGTAAATTACCTCAAATGAGCGCATTAAGATGTAACTTTTTCAGAGTAAAATTAAATCAAAATATGTTTTTTATGTAATACCCAGGCCATTGCTAAAGTCACAAAAGATTCAGTACACATCATAGAAATACAAACCCCAGCTCCATTTGCCAAATATATCAATGGAAAAACGATAATAGTATTCAATACTGCAGAACTGATAATTATTCGGCTAAATTCTTTATTCATACCATATGGCAACATAGTTTGAACGCCAAAGATTTGACTCAACGATACAACAAATGGAATCATAGCCAATAAACGAAGCATTATAATAGAATCTTCATATCGTGTCCCCAATAACAACTGGATAATCGGCCCAGCAAAAATGAGTAAAATGAGTGAAATAATTAAATTCCCACCACAATATAACTTCATTACCCTTCTAATAAAACTAAGTGCCTGATTTTTATCTTTTTCAATCATCTTACTGATATGCGGGTATATAGCTTCTGTTACAGGTGCTAATCCACGCCTTACCACAGTAATAATCTTTTTTGCACTACTAAAATATCCAACTATTGTGTTATTGGTGAGCATACCAAGAAATACAACGTTACTTCCCGTATAAAGATTGATTGCAATATTTGAGGCAAAAATATCCCACCCATCATGCAAAGCTTGTTTTACACCTTCCCATTTTGGAAGGCGGCAAACATCAGGGAATCGTTTCCATAAGAGTATCCATGAAATAAAACCTGCAATAAGAGATGGAATCGACTGTAGCAAAGCTGCCCAAAGGTAATCATCCTCAGATTTCACAATAATAAATATTCCTAAAGCCGTAACAATTCGGGCAATTGCATTGACCAGAGTAATATACTTCATCTGCTGAATTCCCTGAAAAAACCAGACCGGTGATATAACGCTTCCCACTACACCAATATATACAACTAAAAACAGTTCAGGCTCATATGTTGTGTAAGTTCCTGCATACCACAGTAAACATGCAAGAGGAATAACGCTGATCAAGAGCAGCAATATCTTAGCACCAAAGATAGAAGAGAATACACGTCCTCTATCACCCACTTGATCATGCTTGGCAATATCGCGAGGTCCAGTCATATTAAAACCATAATCGGTAAAAAGGTTAAAATATGTAATAATACTTTGGGCAAAAGCAATACTGCCAAACAAACTAATCCCTATCGTTCGAACCAGGTATGGAAAAGTCAAAAATGACACTACATATTCAAAACCTCTAATTGCAAATAAAGAAAAAATATTTTCAATTAAAAGTTTATAATTCTTTATTTTACTCATTTCCACTCCATGAATATAGGAATCAAAATATTTAATTCAAAAAATTTATTATTGGCTATAAATCAAACTTACTTTCTCCTTAGAGAATAAACCAGTCTGAAAATGCATAATCCGAAAGAGTAATTTTTTTGAATCAACCCTAATTTACCTAAATTTATTCTTGAAACATAATTTTTAAATTTTTCTCTGAATGGAGTATCGAAATCTTTTAAAAGTTTATCTTTATCTGAATTACGTATAACAATATATGCTCTGAATAAAAAGTTATACATATTTGATAACTGATTGAAAAGATATTTACTATTAGGTGAGGTAAAATCATTACCATAAATTTCATTATAAAGGGAAAATAGTTTATCTATAACATGCATCAGATCCTCTATATGTTTATACAATCCTTCCGGACTTACACTTTGTCCATCCACTCCTAATCGATGCTGGTAAATTGCTCCCGGGAGAAAAGCCAAAGTTTTACAATTCAACATTGCATAAAAAATTAACTCATTGTCTACATAGAAACAATGCTCACTGATATTTATTCCCGACTTTTTTAATAATTCAACTCGCACAGTCATTGTATGCATGGGATAGGACGGAACTTTAGTGTTTACTAAATCCTTTAACTGGTATAATGTACGTTCTTTGAGATTTCCATACACATGAACCAGGTGTATCGAACCTCCATATACTTTATTGTAATTATTAATAACCACATCAGGGTTTTGATTTTTTAAAAAGGTAATCAATTCATCAAAAGCACGTACGTCAACCCAATCGTCTCCATCTACGATTTTAAAATATTTGCCGCGTGCAGCTTTAAATCCTGTATTGATTGTTGAACCATGTCCACCATTTTCTTTTGCAATTAATCTGATTGTTTCCGGATACCTTTTCTCATACCTGCGAACGATTTCTGCCGTATGATCCTTGGATCCATCATCAACAACAATAACCTCAAAATCATCCAGAAAATTGGATTTTATAAACGAATCCAAACATTGTTCAATTACATCTTCAACATTATAAGCAGCAACTGAAACAGTTAATATTTTACTCATAAAACGCTCCATTTCCTCAATAAAAATATAGTAACAAACTTTTAAATACTACTTGTCAGAAAGGATTTCCCGATAGAACGAGTAAACATTACGAATATTGGATTCATTAGAAAAAAATTGGACTGCCTGTTTTTGCGCAATCTCTGCCATTTTCTGATATGCATTTTTATCCAAGTCAGCTGCTTGAATCATTGCTTTCGCCAGACTCTCTGCTTTTCCCATATAGGGAAATCCTCCCGTAATATCCAGAATTTCCTTTGTCCCACCTGTATTATGACCAATAACAAGACAGCCGGAAATAGCCGCTTCTGCAGTCATACGGCCAAACCCCTCAAAGCGCGAAGCCACAATCAAGGCTCTTGCTTTTCTCATAAATGGCCTTACATCTTTTTGAAATCCTATAAAATCTACAGCTTTTAAACATCCATAACGGTCCGCATCATCTTTTAATTCCTGTATATATTGGGGATCACCAAACCCCGCAATGACTAACCGGTAGTTGGGGTGTTTTTTATAAAATATGGCAAAGGCTTTTACTACTTCTTTATGCCCCTTCTCAGGCGAAATTCGACTGCAGCACAGGAAATAATTTTCTTTATTCAAATCCAGATATGAATCTGTTACGGATAAACATCCATTGTAAATACATCTGGCAGAAAAATCATTTCCCAGATGGAAATACCTGAGGATGTCTCTGGTAATAGCAATTACATAACTATCATGGAGTTTATTTATAAAGCCTTCATAGCTTGGCTCTATTTTCCAGTAAAAATCTTTTGTTTGATATTCTCTCAAATGCCAAATATGGGGAATTCCCAATTTTTTTGCGACTCTATAACCAGCCTGCAGCACGCCGACATTTGTATGGATAATGTCTGGCTTAACCTCGGCAACTATATCTTCCATATCCTTTAATTCCTTATAGGAAGAGTAGGATTTTGAAATCGGATTCTTCTTAAGGATATACTTGACTATCTTTTTAAGTTTTCTAAGCCCATGATAACATGATACATCATCATGCACATAGGAAGTAATGTGAGCATAATAATATTTTTCGATTGCTTCTCCGGCAGATTCTTTAAAACTCACATCAACTAATTTATTTGGTGATGCTATGTAACATTTGACCCCTTTTTCATGAAGCCCTTTAACCAAGTTGATGAAGGAAATATTTCCCCCTCCCATAATGGTTGTATTAAGAACAAAAAGCACTTTCATAATTTCCCCTGATTTGTATTTCCGATATATTTATGAATTACTCATACGGAAATCCATTTACTTTGTAATTCATTCCATCGTTTAATTACTCTTGCCGGGCTTCCCACAGCAATACTGTTTGGAGGAATATCGTGGGTAACGGTACTATGGGTACCAATTATAGTTCCTTCGCCTATAGTTACACCCGGTAAGATTGTAACAAATTCCCCAATCCAGACTCTGTCCCCAATTTTAATAGGCTTCCCTTCTAAAAGACACCGCTTCAATGGCGGTTGAAATGGACTGCTCTGGTTTACTCCTGAATAATTCCCATGGTTATGATCTGTAATGTAAATTTTACTTCCCATAAGGACATCATTGCCTATATCTATCCGAGTTATGCACCCAATATGGACAAATTCCCCTATGCTCACCCGATCACCGATAATAATTTCAGGTTTGAAATGCTGAAGCTGTGTTCCTTTATAAGTATCATAAGCTTGAAGCCAAAGATGCGTTGAAAATCCGCACTGTTTCCCTATATGAATATATTTTTCACCCCCTGTCCTTGCGTTAAGAGGAAGAGCAACACGTGTATGAAAATGATAATAACCATGCAGGTATAGAGGTATCATCCTGCATATATGAACAAAGCGACTTATGATACACATGCTTTATATCCTCAAACCCGATCAGTCAATTACAATTTACAAAACAGCTGAATTTTTTTAACCGTCAATCCCTTTCAAACAGGTCTCTGGTGTAAACCTTATTTTTCACATCATCTAAACAATGATTATACCGATTCGCTATAATTGCACAGCTTTCTTTTTTGAATTTTGCCAGATTATTGACTATGGCACTTCCGAAGAAGATGGATCCGTCTTCCAGGGTCGGTTCGTAGATGATGACTTTCACGCCTTCTGCCTTGATGCGCTTCATCACTCCCTGGATGGAGCTCTGGCGGAAGTTGTCGGAGTTGGACTTCATGGTGAGGCGGAAGACGCCAATCGTTGCATCGGGATCGGAAACGCCTTTTTTCGGGTCAAAACCGGCCAGCTTCAGCACCTGATCGGCGATGAAATCTTTTCTGGTGCGGTTGGAGTCGACTATGGCTTTCACCAGATTTTCAGGAACGTCCGCATAGTTGGCCAGGAGCTGCTTCGTATCCTTGGGCAGGCAGTAGCCGCCGTAGCCGAAGGAGGGGTTATTGTAGAAGAGGCCGATTCTCGGGTCCAGGCAGACGCCTTCGATGATCCGCTGGGTATCGAGGCCTTTGACTTCTGCATAGGTATCCAGTTCATTGAAATAGGAAACACGCATGGCCAGGTACGTATTGGCGAAAAGTTTCACCGCTTCTGCTTCGGTGAAACCCATGATGCGGGTAGGAATGTCAGCTTTGATGGCTCCTTCCTGGAGAAGAGCTGCAAAGGTATGAGCCGCTTTTACCAGTCGTTCATCGGAAAGGTCCGTGCCCACGATGATCCGGCTGGGGTAGAGATTATCATAGAGGGCCTTGGATTCCCTGAGAAATTCCGGGCTGAAGATGATATTTTTCGTGCCCATCTTTTCACGGATCGCCTTCGTATAGCCTACGGGGATGGTAGACTTGATGACCATAATGGCATCCGGATTATATTTCATCACCAGTTTGATGACTGCTTCCACGGAAGAGGTATCGAAGAAATTCTTCTCACTGTCATAGTTGGTGGGGGTCGCGATGATGACCATTTCCGCCTGGGTATAGGCTGCTTCCGCATCGAGGGTAGCGGTGAGGTCCAGTTTCTTTTCTGCCAGGTATTTTTCGATATAGTCGTCCTGGATAGGTGACTTCTTTTCGTTGATGAGTTTGACTTTCTCCGGGATAATATCCACAGCCATCACATGATTGTGCTGGGATAGAAGGGTGGCCAGGGAAAGGCCTACGTAACCGGTGCCTGCAATTGCTATATTCATTAACGTTCTCCAATAATTTAAAATAATTTCTTAAAGATTAAAACTTTTTAGCATACATTTTTTCATAGTAATGAAGATATTCTCCAGAAACGATTGGTTTCCACCAGTCTTCATTTTCCAGGTACCAGTGAATGGTCTTCACGATACCATCGGCAAATTTTGTCTCCGGCAGCCAACCTAGTTCGGCGTGAATTTTTGCAGGATCGATAGCATAGCGGCGATCATGGCCTTTCCGGTCTGTCACATAATGAATCAGACTTTCCGTCTTGTCCAGTTCCTTGCAAATGAGCCGTACGATATCAATATTCGCCATTTCATTATGGCCGCCGATATTGTACACTTCCCCTACTCTGCCATGTTCCAGAATGAGATCGATGGCTTTGCAGTGATCTTCCACGTACAGCCAGTCGCGGACGTTCTTTCCATCTCCATAGACGGGAAGCGGTTTGTCATTGAGTGCATTATTGATCATCAGGGGAATCAACTTCTCCGGAAACTGATAGGGGCCATAGTTGTTCGAGCAGCGGGAAATGGTCACCGGCAGGCCATAAGTCCGATGATAAGCCATTACGAGAAGATCGGCTCCTGCTTTCGAAGAGGAATACGGGCTGGATGTGTGAAGAGGCGTCTTTTCCGTAAAGAAAAGGTCCGGGCGGTCCAGGGGCAGATCACCATAGACTTCATCCGTAGATACCTGGTGATATCTTTCGATACCATACTTCCGGCAGGCATCCATGAGGACAGATGTGCCGATGATGTTCGTCTCCAGGAAAATGGTGGGATTTTCGATGGACCGGTCCACATGGGATTCGGCGGCAAAGTTTACAACAACGTCAGGATGCTCTTCTTCGAAGAGTCCATATACTGCATTCCGATCACAGATGTCCATTTTCACGAAACGGAAATTGGGCTTATCCATGACAGGAGCCAGGGTGGAAAGGTTTCCTGCGTAAGTCAGCTTGTCCAGGCAAATCAACCGATAGTCCGGATGAGCTTCCAGCATATGGAATATAAAGTTCGATCCGATAAACCCGGCACCACCGGTTATAATCATAGTCTTCGTCATAATACCCTCTTAGTTTAAATATTCGTTCTTACTTTTCCTTCAGCTACCGATTTCAGATATTGACCGTAGTGAGTCTTTCCGTATTTTGCTGCATTTTCAAGCAGCTGCTCTCTGGAAATCCACCCATTGACGTAAGCGATTTCTTCCAGCATGGCAATGGGAATACCGGCACGATTTTCTACAGCTTTTACAAAAACTGTCGCATCATAGAGAGAATCGACTGTCCCCGTATCAAGCCAGGCGAAACCGCGGCTGAGCGTTTCCACATGGAGCTGGTCCTTTTCCAGGTAAATCTTGTTAAGATCCGTAATTTCCAGTTCTCCCCGAGCCGATGGTTTTATAGTCTTTGCATATTCACAGACATGATTGTCATAGAAGTACAGGCCAGTCACCGCATAATTGCTCTTCGGGTGTTCCGGTTTTTCTTCGATAGAGACGGCTTTGCCTTCTTTGTCAAATTCAATCACTCCGAACCTCTCGGGATCGTCCACATAGTACCCAAAGACGGTAGCTCCCGATGTCTGGGACGCTGCATGGCGGAGCATTTTCGTCATACCGGCTCCGTAGAAAATATTATCTCCCAGAATCATGGCACAGGAGTCGCCGCCGATGAATTCTTCTCCCAGGATGAAGGCCTGGGCCAGACCGTCCGGAGATGGCTGCACTTTATACTGCAGATTCAATCCATAATGGGAGCCGTCACCCAGAAGGCGCTGGAAATTCGGCAAATCCTGAGGCGTGGAAATGATGAGGATATCCCGGATGCCTGCCAGCATGAGGGTGGACAGGGGATAATAAATCATGGGCTTATCATAAATGGGAAGCAGCTGCTTCGAAGTGACGAGAGTCAGCGGATAGAGACGGGTCCCGCTGCCACCGGCTAAAACGATACCTTTCATAATACACTCCTTAATTTCTGGATTTCATAATAGCTTCTTTAATTGCTTCAAGATAGCTATACTTCCATTTTAAGTCCGGTTCCAAATATGCCCCTTCCGCCCATTCATTCCAAGCATTCAAAAAAATGAAATTGTCATCTAAATCTGTTCTACTATTCATTTCCTTAACCAGATCAATTAACCATGACTCAAATAAGTCTGGCGTTGATCCGTCAAGTATGGTTCCGGTATTTTTCTTTCTTGCTGTATTATCCCACATAGGACATGCGGCACGATACATTCTGCTTGTATTGTGTTTAAAGTATTTCTTATTAACCACAAAATCTTTATAGTCAAGAATTTTTCCATAGAATTCATCACAAACAAATTGTTTGGTCTCATTAATTTGCTTCATATCTTTCAGCTGAGGACCAGGGGCAAACTCACTAACAGCATCAAATCCTAATGATAAATAATCTTTCTCATAATCATCATGATCTGTTAATGAACACATAACATATAAATCTCTTCCAATTTCCTTTTTCACCCATTCCTTCCAATAAGTAATAACTTCTTTTGGAGATGGAACATTGGATGGCTTATGAATGAGAAGCACAGGATTTCCATTTATTGTAATATAATTTTCCTTTAAAAATAAGTTAGTACAAGAACGAATAAATTCTTTATAACTTTCTATTGTAGGGCTTTGTTTAATGAGCGGAACATCGGAATTACCATTCCATTGTTTAGTCCAGTTTGCATTCACCCAGCTAATCATAAATGGAAAATCAATGGATGAATCATTTACGAAGTTATCAAATGGTAAATCCAGTAGTCTTTCACCATCAAACCAATAATAATAGAAACAGAACCCATAAACTCCATGAATTCTAGCCAATTCAATTTGACGATAAATATTATCCTGTACCCTTAAATCATAAAACCCTAATTCTCCCGGGAGTCTTGGTTGATATTGCCCAACATACTGGGCAGCAGCTTTAGAAACATTAGTCCATTCAGTAGTACCTTTCCCCCACCATTTTTCATTATGCTTATCCGGGTAGTACTGTGGGAGGTAAAAAGCTATGAATTTGGGGTCATCTTTCTTTAAGTCAAAATATGGACCCTGTGGAAAATCAATAGAAAAAGAATTACTATAATCCTGAATTGCCAATACCTGTTTCGCATAGGCAACTGTTGAATTCAAGTTCATCTCACCTTTGCTGGTACCTCGCACTAAGCCTTTAATTTTATAAAAACCATTCTCCTTTATAGAATCAGGCAGTGGGCTTTCCCACCAAAGTCTCTTCATTAATGAAAAACAGCGTTTCGAGAATTTTTCATTATTTCGATTCATACATGTACTCCAAAAACATATCTATAACTTAATAAAGATGAAATTAATAAATTTAATTCTGGAAATAAAATTTTGAAAATATTGAAACATTACAAATTATTTCTTATCTTATTTATAATCTAGGACACTTTGGAGGTAATTCTTTGAACTATTAATATAATTTAAAAGATTTTCATCCACATGATTCCAATCAATCTTCTTTTCAAGTATGTCTTCATAAAGCATATCATCCATAGCGCGCTCCTTTAATCCGGCCTCTTCCAGCAGGCTCAAGATTCTTTCGCCATTAGGCTTAGGAACAACACTTACAAAGTTCTTATGCATAATCAGACTAAAAGCCGTAGCATGAAATGAGCCACACACCACAGCTTTTGAATAGTAAATAATAGAAAGAAAATCTTCTGGTCCCATATCTCTAACCATTTGATCGCATTCGCAACGCTTGGTGAACCCACCACATAAAACAACTCTCAAACCTTTATTCTTGTAATACTTTACCAGTTCCGAAATTAGCCGGCTTTTGAGTGGGGGTATGTATATCATTACATAGTCTTTATCCATCCAAGGTTGTTTCTTTATAAAGGGCATGTAATCTTCTTTATTAAGTAGAAACACAGGATCGCATACCCACTCAACTTTTCGATTTAACTCTTTGCTCAATATCCCTGCTGTAGATTTCTCTCTAACTGCGATATGCCGAAAGGCTGGAAGCTCCCTCTTCAGGATAGTCATATTTTCGTTATCAATAACTTTCTTCCCAACAGAGGTAGAATAGGAGATTTTCTCTCCATCTTCTACAAAATGAAGATAGAATGCCATATCATGGCCACATTTATAATCGGTATTCCAAAGCTGATCACTGCCCGCTATAAATACATCTCCTTTAAAATGCGCCTTTTCCAAATCGCTCTCGCTCTTCACTTTTTCAGTTAAATCCATATGACTTTCAATAAAATTGTTGAATTTATAATCTCTGTTGCGAAAATCCTTTCCAAAAAGGATTTTCTTTCCTATAAGCTTCAACCAGGATCCTTCAGTATAAAAATAGTTTGGACGATAATCAATAATCTGTACATTATTATCCTTATTATCCTTCTGCAAATATTTCTGCAAAGCATATGCCTGGAATACGGACCCAGGATTATACATGGCATGTATAGTAATGATTTTAATGTCCATTTCTTTTCCTCCAGGTATGTACTCTATAAATCAGACTATCAGGTAATAGTCTCATTAACCAATGTTTTCGAATTATCCATTTATATTTTTGCTGAAATCTATTTTCTAGTTCATCATACCCTTTATCCCGCCAGATAGATAAAATTTTATCTCTATTTGCTGGTCGTGGTGTCGGGCGTCTTAAGCAGCCATTATTACTTACAATGTCATTAATACCTGTGGCCACTATATGAAAATTTTCTCTGATTTTTTCAATCATCAATTTGCCTTTTTCCGTATTGGTAAGTGTTCCTGAAACATAAACTTCCAATGGAAAGTCTCCTTTGTGATATTGCGACCAACCCCAATAATCACAAATGGTTATATCAGAAGTACGCTTTGTTTGTGCAAAAGGACATGTGTAACAACTTTCTCTATAATTCGCGCCCATCTGAAAGAAATAATTATAACTATCTTCTGCCCAGTAACAAATCCGTTTACTAGAACCTTTAAATTCCATCGAAATAAAATAATTCATATTTTCATGAGCATCATGCTTTGCGCGAAACGTATACTGTATAAGATTACCATTCTTTTTCTGCATTGAGACAAGATAATCATCAAAAAAAGTCTGGCTTGGTACACCATGGCATACCAAATCAACAAGATAGAGATTTTTCGTGTCTATTCTTTTCAGGAACCGTTTTAGAGCCGCTACTTCGCAAGGAGTCCCTGAAAAAAGGACCGGAATTCTTTTTAGAAGATTTCTTTTAACTTCGCGATAAATTTGACCCATATCACTCTGGAGATACTTTGATTTCTGCATTGCTGGGATGTCTTCAAGGTTATCCACTATTACATGGCGTACTTTAAAATTTTCATCCATGATGCAGCCAGCAACAACTCCTCCCTGCCGGATCATCTCCTTAGCCAAAGCTATAAATACTCCGCCTGAGGCAGAATGGAACTGATCATCATCATTTTTATTGCGAAGTGCCCATGCTTCAAGAGGACTATGAAATATGGACTGATCTTCTTTATTCAAAATCGGACATATACTGGAACAGGCACCACAGTGAATACATTTTTTCTCATCTATACAAGGGATAGTAAACCCCATGTCATCCTTGCCATAAGAAAGAGCCCCCACAGGACATATGTTGATGCATGCACCACAGCCACAGCAGTTTTGTTTTTCAAAATCATCACATACGGTCTTTTTCATTTAGTACAATCTCTTTTTGCCACAATTAATTAGACATCTTAATATATGCCGAATTCATGCTTGGAATCAATCTTTCCAGTTTCAATAATATCGGCAATTCTTTCACTGGCATGTCCATCACCATAAGGATTGGATGCATGACACATAGCTCTATATGCCGATTGATCTGTAAGCAGTCTAGTAAATTCTTCATATATTTTTTCTTCGCTGGTTCCTACAAGCTTTAAAGTCCCTGCCCGGATACCTTCTGGCCTTTCTGTGGTATCACGCATCACAAGGACTGGTTTACCAAGGGATGGAGCTTCTTCCTGGATACCGCCGGAATCTGTAAGAATCAAGAAACTGTGCCCCATAAAGTTATGGAAATCAAGGACGTCGAGGGGTTCAATCAAATGAATACGATCCTCACCCTGAAATACTTCCGTTGCAATTTCTCGAACAGCAGGATTCATATGAATGGGATAAATTGCTTTAACATCCGGATGTTCATTCAAAACTCTCTTTATTGCCTTGAACATCTGACGCATTGGCTGCCCCAAATTTTCCCGACGATGGGCTGTAATAAGGATCAAACGAGAGTCTTTCGCCCATTCAAGTTCAGGATGAGAATAGGATTCCCTCACCGTTGTTCTTAAGGCATCACAAGCTGTATTTCCTGTAATCCAAATCTTTTTAGGATCTCGCCCCTCTCTGACAAGGTTATCACGAGAGAGCTTAGTCGGAGCAAAATTATATTGACTAATCAGAGATACTGCTTCCCTATTGAATTCTTCCGGATAGGGAGAGTAAATATTGTATGTTCGAAGGCCAGCTTCAACATGCCCCACTGGTATTTGGAGATAATAGCAAGCAAGTGCTGTAACAAAAGTAGTCGAAGTATCCCCATGAACAAGTACCACATCAGGTTTTGCATTTCCCAGAACTACTTTAATTTTATTCAGAATTTCAGTGGTTATATCAAAAAGAGTCTGTCTGGGTTTCATGATAGAAAGATCATAATCCGGGACAACCCCAAAAACCTCCAGCACAGAATCAAGCATCTGACGGTGCTGACCAGTTACACAAACTATGGTCTTAATATTTTCCCTTGCTTTTAACTCATTCACCAAGGGACACATTTTTATTGCTTCAGGCCGAGTTCCAAAGACCAGCATCACAGATTTCATGTATAACCTCTTTTATGATGAAAACAATACTAAAATTCATTTTGGACTTATAATTCAAGATTCTTGCCACTCGATTTTAAAATCTGGCCAAGGCCGATTTAATTTTACCCTGATCATTTAGAACTTTAGCAATTAATCGTTCTGCAATATCATTAAATTGATCTGGGTCATAAGATTGAATAAAAGATTGCAACCTTACTCTAAGGTCGTCATCTTTATCCAGTGCAAACCCCAAATGATACTTTTCAACAACTTCGGCCAAATATGTTCCAGTAGAAACTATCATAGGTTTCTTAAAAATAATAGAATCATAGAGCTTATTTGGCAGAGCACTGGTCACTTCAATTTTATTATTTCCATATACAGCATTGATAATATCTATATTTTTATAAATATCAGGCTTTTGGTCATTGTTAAAAGCTCCGTCAAAAGAAACATTCGAAAAATGTTCTTTTTCACAATATTCTTTTAGATGACATTCAGGATATACTCTACCTATATATTTAAAGTGAAATTTCAAATCATTTTTTAGCTGATTGATTAATCCTCTATTGATATCCTCATACCGAATAACACCGATGAACCCAATGGTAATTTTTTCCTTGCCTTTCAGAGGCTCTGCCTGAAAATCACCACTAAGATTACTTATATTATGATTAATCATTAACTTTGGGCTATCCTCAAGGAAGCGTAAAAATCCTGCTGATGAAATCGTGGAAAATGCAGAATTATTAATGAGTTTCATTACTCTATTTTTATAAAAGGAATATTTCTCGTAAGTATAATCACGAATATCCAGTACAAAATGACCTTTATACTGATTGAGAAGAACGTCGCTCAGTAAAAAGCCAGGCATGGTATTTAATATAATGATTCTGTCATATCTGCCTCTACGGATAATCTCCTTCAGCGTATTGCGATAGTAAAAGAATGCGGGAATTTTTTTATATTTCTTTCCTCCCAAGGTACAGATTCTGTGAATAATAAATTCATTCCCACTTCTCTCTAATGGAGCATTAGAAAAGCGATCCCAAAACACAATATCATAATCATTACCATTTCCCTTAATGGTATCTTCGTACAGCTTGCTATATGGTGTCATCGTTCTGGGATGAAATGCTGCTATCAATACTTTCATTTTTATCACCCTTAAGGCATGTTCTTCAATTAACTATTTTTTGTAAACTTCCTGAGAATAAATGCCCCACCTTTTTTCAGCCAGTTCTGCTTTTCCAGGAAGGAGACGTTCTGTTCTTTATAGGGAATTCCCTGCTTTTCGAGCCAAACGTCGAGGAGAAGTTCACTGACGAACCCATAGACCCTGGATTCATAGACGTCATAGCCTGTGATGTCCAGCCGTTTTTCCAGTTCGAAAAGGATGCGGAACATCCAGGTGCAGTAGTGATCGTAGCGGTCTTTTCTCATGACGAACATATTAAACATGTGGGCCCAGGTGCGGTTCATCACTTTTTTGAAAGCTGCATCGTACTCCGGGTACATTTCATGGATGATCTGCTGCGTCATGTCCAGGCCTTCTCTGTGATGGGCATGGATGTAATGAGAGTAATTGGATTCGATGTAGTATTTCCGTTTATCAGCAACAACTACACTGTATTGAGACAGGATCTTTTCCCATTCCGCGCCGGTCAGGATCTGTTCTTTTTTCTTTTCTACATTCCTGACTTCTTTCCGGGTAAAGTACCGGCGATAATGGCAAAGTCCGATATAATCGGCATCCAGATTCTTCCACGCCCAATAAATGGCCGTGAGCTCACAGAAATGGGGATTCTTAGCAGAAATGTTGTCGCCCGTGTTGTCCGGAGTGTAACCTAAAGGCTGCTTGCCTTCTGCACCAACGTGGATTGGCAAGTATACAGGATCCTCAGGCATCCAATACTTTTTGTGGGCGGCAACCATAATGTTTATATCCAAGTTCATTCTCCTTGTGCAGATATTAAACTTTTTTGCCAAAGCATAAGGTATCCAAAGCCTTATACTTTTGTGAAATATTTATAAATACTGCTGTAGCGACTAAAGCTGTTAATATACAAACAATTAAAATAATGGCAGGGTAATTAAAAAGAGACGTTTTTAGTAAAATCATACGCATACCAGCAAGGAAAAATATATGTGTACAGTAAATCTGCATAGAGTACTTTCCGCAAAAATCCAAGTATAATCTTATTAATCCCTTTGACCTGCTAATTAGAGCCGCAAGATTAGCTACAAAGTATGTACCAGAAACCGATGTGCAAAAGAATAAATAATAAACGTTTTTGCTATGAGGATTACCTGCCAGTTGCCAAAGATATATAAATTCTATTATCAGGAAAACTATAAGGCTTCCCAATAGATGTGTACCATTGCCATTTATTTTATAATGTAAATTTATTGATGCAATGTAGATTCCAATGGCAAAGTAAATCCAAAAAGAAAACATTAACCGACTTATCCATACATTCGGAATATATGGATTCACAATAAATGCCAACAATGATAGACTCAAAAATAATTTAGTATGTAAATATGCAGGAAAATGTAAACTATTATATATGTAATACAATACAAACATAAAGAACATAATATATAAAAACCAGTATTCACTAAATGGTATATACCAGGAGTTCAAGTAATTATGAAATCCTAATTTTCCATTAATACTTCCACTGGCAAATTCCATAGCACAGGCAGTTATACCCCCCCAGAAAAAATAAGGGTATCCCAACCTCCAAGCCTTTTTTTCAAATGCTTTTTTTATCGGTAAATCCCCCCAGTGTCCAACAAATGCACCAGCAACAATAAAAAATAGAGGCATATCAAAGCTATGAATAATATTTCTTATCGTGCTGATAATCTGTGGATAAAGTAGGTAACTACCAGCTTTACTATCTTGGATGCCAATGGTTCCATGCACTATGACTACAAGAATGATGGTTAAACCTTTTAAAATATCTACCCATTCAATTCTTTGTTTCATTAATAAGCTCCCTATGTAACTCTTTCAAAAATAATAAAAGAATTTAACTATACTTCTACACCTTATCACCAGACGGACAGGATAAGTGAAAATCTCCATACCAGCCTTCAATACGCACCTTTTTGCTTCAAAACTGCTCCAAAAGTACGCCAGATTAAAACGATATCCAGCCAGACGGACCAGTTATGAACATACCAGCTATCCATTCTTACTCTTTCCGGATAGTCGATATCGGATCGACCGCTGGTCTGCCACATACCGGTGATCCCGGGTAGCACCATGTAGTATTCTTTGATGTAATCTCCGTATTTCTCTATTTCATCTTTTACAATCGGCCTTGGTCCCACGAGGCTCATTTCGCCTTTGAGGACGTTCATGAGCTGAGGGAGTTCGTCCAGGCTTGTCTTTCTGAGGAATTCTCCGCTCTTTGTGATGCGGGGGTCATTTTTCAGTTTGAATTCGCGGTCCCATTCTTCTTTGGCTTTGGGGTCGGTGGCCAGGAGGTGTTCGAGGACTTCCTGGGAATTGGATACCATGGACCGGAATTTATAGCAGTCGAATTCTTTTCCGTCTTTTCCGATGCGGCGATGTTTGAAGATGACCGGTCCCGGGGAGTCGTGGTAGACCCAGAAGGCGATGGCCAGAAGGATGGGCGAGATGCAGATACCGCCCACTACGGTCAGAACTACGTCGAATATGCGCTTGAATACCTGATTGACCGGTTTGGCCAGGTTATTTTTGATGCGGAGCATCATGATTTTTTCATCGAAGAAGGAGGCTGCTTCCACATTGCTCATGGGGACTCCTACGAGATTCGGGATGACGGATACGTTTTCAGCCACTGTCTGGGCCCGGTAGATGAGGGCGGAGAGGTCCTCCTGGGAGAGGCCGGGGGCTGCGATGAGGATGTCCCGTACTCCTGTATTTCCTACAATTTTTTCCAGATCTTTGAATCCGCCGAGGATGGGGAAGTATTTCACATAGGCTGATTCGGGATGGTCGTTATCTTCGAGGAAACCGATGGGGAAGTAGGCAAGGCCGGGGGTATTCTTCATTTCCCGGATGGCCGCATCCGCCGATTTCCCTGCGCCCACGATGAGGATGGGTACCTGGAGCCACCGGGCGTGGCGGAGGAATTTCCCGATGATGGGCTTTTCTATGACCATGAATCCATAGGCCAATATGGCAAAAAGGCTCACGAAGAGCCGGGAGACCTGGCCGGTCACGTGGGTGAAGAACATGAGGATGATGGCAAAGCATACGCCCCAGAAGCAGGAGTAAAAGAGCCGCGGCAGGAGCTGCACCAGTTCCATATTTCTGGTGTAGAGGCGGTTCGAAAAGATGAAGACCATGAAGACAAAGGGCACGATAAAGTACTGGTAGAGGGGCGGGATTTCAAAGTTTCCGCCCATGAGGAAATTCCGGAGGGCCACCGCCGCCCCGGAGGCCGCCGCCAGTGCCACATAGTCACCGGCCATGAGTATGAGAGCTGAAAAGAGCCGGGCCCCCGAAGTCCAGTGCGGGACAGCTGAAGAGTCAGAAGTTTGAGTCAAGATAAGCACCCTTTAGGTCAAAAAGCAGTCAGGAAATGCTGAAATATATAATATGCCTATAACAAATTCATTATAACATTTTTATAGACGTTTGAGGAGGAAGGATGGGTAAGAAATGTGTAAAATTGTCATTTGGCCGCATCAGAAGCCTGACTATATAAAAATGTATGTCGTTACAGCTAAGTGTAACATTGTCGCATCGTGATTATCGTGACTGACGTGGGTCGTGTAGGTGCGGCGCATAAAAATTATAAAGCGCCGCGAGTATTTATTTTTCATGGGAGTTCCGGAAAGGGGCGCATGGAAGTTCCGAGTTCCGAGTTCCGAGTCCCGCTTCAGCCTTCGGCGGGTCCCATCAGAAGCCTGACCGTATAAAAATTTATGTCGTTGCAGCTAAGTGTAACATTGTCGCATCGTGATTATCGTGACTGGCGTGACTATCGTGTAGGTGCGGCGCATAAAATTATAAAGCGCCGCGAGTATTTATTTTCATGGGAGTTCCGGAAAGGGGCGCATGGAAGTTCCGAGTTCCGAGTCCCGCTTCAGCCTTCGGCAGGGCGCATGGAAGTTCCGAGTTCCGAGTCCCGCTTCAGCCTTCGGCGGGTCGCATCGGCCCGCCCGCCCACCCACGATCAGGCGGCTTCGCCGCCAAATCGGTCAACCTTCCCCTGATGGGGTGTCACGCAGTGACGGATGGGATGATTGACGTTTCTCTGCATTTCCGGTTGAAAAGCTCATTTTGCTCTAAGCATAAATCTTCCCCCCTGCCCCTTCGGGGCATCCCCCCTTATCAAGGGTGGATTGACCGAACTGCCGCTTCGCGGCTTTTCTTTTGGCCCGCAGGGCGTGAAGAAGGGCGGGCTGATGGAAAACCGGGAACTTCCAGGTGTGCCGCTTAAAAATCAGTGTCTTCAGATAATAAAAAAAGCCCCGAAAGGCAGCAGGGTGCACAATCCCCACTGCTTTCGAGGTTTTTTCCAATGTCGGCGTGTTTCTTTTTCGTTTTTTCATGGTACCATGTGTGAGCGTAGATTTTCTCCTTCCCCGCCTTCTCTGAGAATGGCCACGGCAGGGACTTGCAGTTGAATTTCGTTTGCTCTGACTATATAGTGCAAAAAGCGAAATTTATTTTATTAGAATTTAATTATTTTTTTCAAATAAAATTTCCCGGTTCCCGGAGCGGGGCGCATGGAAGCTCCCGGTTGCCGGGCGTACGTCAGCCTCCGGCAGGCCGCATATACCCACCCGCCCACCCACGAAAAGGCGGCTTCGCCGCCAGCCGGTCAGGCTCCCCCCTGGGGGAGCTGGCTGCGCAGCAGACTGAGGGGGGAGCGATGTTTTGTGAAAATCGTCAGCGTAAAAATGTGGCACTTCACGTTTAGCACATTCCCTTCACTCCCCTCTCACCGCTGTCGCGGAGCTCTCCCCGAGGGAGAGCCTCCTGATCAACGTTAGAGACTTTTAGTCCTTGCACGTTTTGTCAGTTAGCCCCATATGTAGTTTTTAACGATAGCTACCAGGCTCCCCCCTGGGGGAGCTGGCTGCGCAGCAGACTGAGGGGGGAGGGATCCGACGTGAATATGGTCTGAGTCTATTAGTGCTGCTTATCGTCTATCACATTCCCATCTCCCCTCTCACCGCTTCGCGGTGTTCCCCGAGGGAGAGCCTCCTGATCAACGTTAGAGACTTTTAGTCCTTGTACGTTTCGTCAGTTAGCCCCATATGTAGTTTTTAACGATAGCGATCAGGCTCCCCCTTGGGGGAGCTGGCTGCGCAGCAGACTGAGGGGGGAGCGATGTTTTGTGAAAATCGTCAGCGTAAAAATGTGGCACTTCACGTTTAGCACATTCCCGCTACTCCCCTCTCACCGCTGTCGCGGAGCTCTCCCCGGGGAGAGCCTCCTGAACAACGATATAGTCATCTTTCCCGGGTATGTTTTGTCAGTTAGCCTTATATGTGCCTATATTGTTATGCGAAAAGGCTCCCCCTCGGGAAGCCTCCTGATCAACGATAGAGTCAATTTTCCCGAGCACGCTTTGTCAGTCCGTCTTTAGTTTATCTTTGCGTTGACGCGATTGATTATATCCTGGCAGACTCCGGGGTAGTTTTCTTTGACTGCTTTATTGGAGTATCTCACGATTTCAAAGCCCCAGTGCCGGAGCCGGCGGGTGCGCCAGGCATCATATTTCCTTCCTTCTTCGGTAAAGTGCTGTCCTCCGTCAATTTCAATGATGAGTCCCAGTTCCGGGCAGAAGAAGTCAACAATATAATGTCCGATTACTTTCTGATGGATGAAATCGACTGACCATTTCTTGTAATGGAGGAAAAAGCCGTACCACAGGTTTCTTTCTTCAACTGTCATATGCTGCCGGAGTTCTTTTCTCTTTTTCTTCATTTCTTCGCTCACCGGCGCATTCATGCCTTCTACTTTCTCATAGAATTCAAAAGGATCCGCCAGCCATTTCCAGTAATTAAAGTCTTTCAATCTCATCACCTCCGGCTTTTTCTATCAGTATAGCAGAGGTTTTCGCTTTAAGAAAAGGATGATGGGGTAGAAATTTCCCTTTTGACCGGTCAGGCTCCCCCCTGGGGGGAGCTGGCTGCGCAGGCAGTCTGAGGGGGGAACGATGGTTTGTGAAAATCGTCAGCGTAAAAATGTGGCACTTCACGTTTAGCACTTTCCCACTACACTCCCCTCTCACCGCTGTCGCGGAGCTCTCCCCGGGGAGAGCCTCCTGATCAACGATAGAGACTTTTAGTCCTTGTACGTTTCGTCAGTTAGCCTCATGTGTGCTCTTAAACTTATGCGATCAGGCTCCCCCTTGGGGGAGCTGGCGCCGTAGGCGTCTGAGGGGGAGGAATCCGGCGTGAATATGGTCTGAATCTATTAGTGCTGCTTATTGTCTATCTCATTCCCGCCACTCCCCTCTCACCGCTTCGCGGAGCTCTCCCCAGGGAGAGCCTCCTGATCAACGTTAGAGGTTTTTGGTACTTGTACGTTTCGTCAGTCAGCCTCATGTGTGCTCTTAAACTTATGCGGTCCGGCTCCCCCCTGGGGGAGCTGGCTGCGCAGCAGACTGAGGGGGGAGGAATCCGGCGTGAATATGGTCTGAGTCTATTAGTGCTGCTTATCGTCTATCTCATTCCCTTCACTCCCCTCTCACCGCTTCGCGGAGCTCTCCCCGAGGGAGAGCCTCCTGATCAACGTTAGAGGTTTTTGGTACTTGTACGTTTCGTCAGTCAGCCTCATGTGTGCTCTTAAACTTATGCGACCAGGCTCCCCCTTGGGGGAGCTGGCTGCGTAGCAGACTGAGGGGGGAGGAATCCGGCGTGAATATGGTCTGAGTCTATTAGTGCTGCTTATCGTCTATCTCATTCCCGCCACTCCCCTCTCACCGCTTCGCGGAGCTCTCCCCGGGGAGAGCCTCCTGATCAACGATAGAGACTTTTAGTCCTTGTACGTTTCGTCAGTTAGCCCCATATGTAGTTTTTAACGATAGCGACCAGGCTCCCCCCTGGGGGAGCTGGCTGCGCAGCAGACTGAGGGGGGAGGAATCCGAAAATATGGATGAGTATATAGCTGCTGCTTATCGTCTGACACATTACCATCGCTCCCCTCTCACCGCTGTCGCGGAGCTCTCCCCGAGGGAGAGCCTCCTGATCAACTTTAGAGGCTTTTAGTCCTTGTACGTTTCGTCAGTTAGCCCCATATGTGCCTACATACTTATGCGGTCAGGCTCCCCCTTGGGGGAGCTGGCGCCGTAGGCGTCTGAGGGGGGGAGGAATCCGACATGAATATGGTCTGAATCTATTATTGCTGCTTATCGTCTGTCTCATTCCCATCTCCCCTCTCACCGCTTCGCGGTGTTCCCCAGGGAGAGCCCGCGTCTAGCCGTTTGTGTCTTTTGGCATGAATACCTTTTGGAAGTTGATCTCACATGTGCCGGGTAAGGAGATAGGAGTTTTTATTTCCAGCACGTTTAATTGAGAATAGGTATCGATACGAAAATGTTCTGATTTTATCGGATGGTTTCTTTGACAAAGGCTTTTAAACATGCTATCATTCTCAATAACTGAGGGAGTAGCAGCCACTCTGTGGAGATAGTCAACATACTGGCTTTGCCTGGCTAATCTTGAAATTGCGAGACTCGGGTGCGAATTGATCGTGCCTGAGTCTTTTTTGTTATAACAAGCATTAAAGTTGCCAGTTACCAGTTGCCAGTATACCCATCATGTGCAAGATACCTTCAGGTGACAGGAGAAGCAATTATGTCAGATTACAGAAACCTAAAAGTATGGCATAAATCCAGGCAGGTTACGAGGCAGGTCTATTTGCTTTGTCAAAATTTGCCGGACTATGAGAAATTCGGACTAAGAAGCCAAATGCAAAGAGCTGCTGTTTCTGTTTCATCCAATATTACAGAAGGTTCAGAGAGATATCACTATAAAGAATTTATACATTTCCTCGAGTTCGCCAAAGCATCCTCTTCAGAATTGGAAAATCAACTTATTCTCTGCAAAGATCTTAATTTCTTCACATATGAACAAATAAAGCCAACGCTTGAACTCAATTCTGAAGTAAGACAAATGATAAATGGATTGATCAGATATCTTCGTCAACGAACAGCAGAGGAGAAAAATTAATATATTCCTGTAATTGGAAACCTTCAGCAAGTCTCATGAGATCATAGGTAATCCGAGTCTGACAGCTTCAAGACGATTTCGCACAATTTGTTTTCATGACATATGACTCCGCAGCTGCGCAGACTCTGGCAACTGGCAGCTTCAATGCGATTTTACACAATTCATTTTCATGACAAATGCCTCTGCACCTGCGCGGACTCTGGCAACTGGCAACTTTAATGCGAACAAACACAATCCGTTCCTGCACCAGATGACCATGAAGCTGCGTGGACTCTGGTAACTGGCAACTTCAATGGGAATATTAATTACAGTTGGTGATCATTATGGCCTTTATCATAAACAGCATATTACTTGGCATTGGTTTGGCCATGGATGCTTTTTCGGTATCTCTGGCGAATGGCATTCATGAGCATTATATGAAATGGCGGAAGATGTGTCTTATTGCGGGGACCTTCGGTTTCTTCCAGTGGTTCATGCCCATGACCGGCTGGTTCTGCGTCAACTGGGTGGTAGAATTATTTCACAGTATCCTTCCCTACATCCCCTGGATTGCGCTGATTCTTCTCCTGGCTCTGGGTGGAAATATGATCAAAGATGGTCTTTCGGGAGAAGAGGAGGAAATCCAGTCGGCTACGAGTTTCAAGGTGCTTTTTATCCAGGGAATCGCCACTTCTATCGATGCGCTTTCTGTGGGATTTACGATTGCTGAATATAATGTAAGAGCGGCTTTTTTCGCCAGTATCATCATCGGCGTAGTGACGTTTTTCATCTGCATTGCCGGAATCATCCTGGGCCGCCACTTTGGCATGAAGCTGGCAGATAAGGCGACAATCGTAGGCGGACTGATTCTCATAGGGATTGGACTGGAAATATTCTTTACAGCGTAAAAGAGGCGCCCCGGGCGTCTTTTTGTATGTCTACTTGTGAAATGGTATAATGAAGAGTAAGTTTCACCAGTGAAGTATTTCTACGAAAGGATATCAATATGAACGTACTCTTAGCCGGCGGTGCCGGATATATCGGGTCTCATACAGCTGTGCAGCTTTTGAAGGCGGGCCATGAGGTCATTATTGTGGATGATTTTTCCAATTCTTCTCCGGAGGCGATCCGGCGGGTGGAGGAGCTTGGCGGGAAGAAGGTTATTTCCTATGAGGCGGATGTGAAGGATAAGGAAAAGGTCCGTCAGATTTTCAAAGAAAATGACATCGACTGTGTGATCCACTTCGCAGGACTCAAGGCTGTGGGCGAATCGGTCCGCCTGCCTCTTAAATATTATAGAAATAATATAGATACCACCCTCACCCTGCTGGAATGTATGGAAGAAGCAGGCTGCACGCGGTTTGTATTTTCTTCTTCCGCTACTGTCTACGGAGAAGAAAACGATCCGCCCTATGTGGAAACCATGAAGCGGGGCAGCTGCTCGAATCCTTACGGCTGGACGAAAGTGATGATGGAAGAAATACTGGAAGATGCGGCCAAGGCTAATCCGGAGCTTACAGTCATCCTTCTCCGCTATTTCAACCCTATCGGAGCCCATGAAAGCGGACGGATCGGCGAAGATCCCCAGGGCATCCCGAATAACCTCATGCCCTACATCGCTCAGGTGGCAGTAGGCAGAAGAGACCATCTGACCGTCTTCGGCGGAGATTACCCGACGCCCGACGGCACCTGTCTCCGCGATTATATCCATGTGATGGACCTGGCCGATGGACACGTACAGGCCGTGGAATATGCGGAAAACCATAAAGGAGTGGAAATATTCAACCTGGGCACCGGCACCCCTTACAGCGTACTGGATATCATCAAAGCCTTTGAATCCGCTACTGGCGTCAAAGTGAAATACGAAATCGGTCCCAGAAGAGCCGGGGACCTCCCGAAATTCTGGGCAGATTCCACGAAAGCCCAGAAAATCCTCGGCTGGCATGCGAAGAGAAGCCTCGAGGATATGTGCAGAGACACATGGAAGTGGCAGAAAAATAATCCTATGGGGTATGGGGAGTGAGGTTTTAGCCGTTAGACGTTAGAAATAGTTGAAAAGCAGGAATCCATAAGGATTGCCTGCTTTTTCGATATGGAAATGCCGCTTCGCGGCTAGTGTCCGGCTCCCCTCGAAAGGGGAGCTGTCTGCGTAGCAGACTGAGGGGACGAATGTCCGCGCACTATCGGTTCGCGTGAGAGGCGGAGATGCATTTCAGCTGGATTATATACTCTGAGAACGTTAAGGAATTACCCCAAGTGACGTATT
>OMVW01000023.1 GCA_900314595.1 uncultured Dialister sp.
GTGCCCGTCAGGGCGGATAGGATGATTGATATTTCCCCGCACTTGTGCGTGAAAAGCTCTTTCTGCACTTTGAAGCATTCATCTTCCCCCTTGTCGCCTTCGGCGACATCCCCCCTTTCAAGGGTGGATGAACCTTTTCGCCGCTTCGCGGCTTTTTTCAGTTTTTTACATCAATGGTCCATGACGAACCAGTTGATGGGCACATCCAGTTCATCGGCTCTTTCCTGCATTTGCCGAAGGATATCCGAACATACTCCATCGTAATTTTCGTCAATCATTTTATTGTCATAACGGACTACTTTCAGTCCCAGTTCATTGAGCCTGGCAGTCCGGATTCGGTCTTCTTTTTCTCCTTCTTCGCTCCTATGCTGGCTGCCGTCTATTTCTACGACCAGCATCAGTTTGTCACAGCAGAAGTCGACGATATATTCATCATTGATGATTTCCTGATGGGTAAAATCTGCAATTTTCTTTTCCCGCAGGGTTTTGAAAATGCCATAATAGAGGATATTTTCCTGAGGAGTCATGTTCCTCTTCAATTCGTATCTGCGCTTCTTCATATAGGGACTCGGTTTTGCAAACATGATCATACCCTCCTTTATAGTTCACATTTTCTTTGAGTATAGCAGAAATAAAGGAGTATGGTAAGAAATATACGATTCACCGGATAGGATGATTGATTGCTTCATGCACTTGTACCTGAAAAACTCTTTATGCTGTAAGCATCAGTCTTCCCCCCTGTCGCTCCGCGACATCCCCCCTTTCAAGGGTGGATGGTCCTTCCAGGCGGCCATAGGCCGCCATATGCGAAAACCTTCCCTGGATAGGGAAGGTGCCCGTCAGGGCGGATGGGATGATTTTTGCTACCACTGCACTTGTGCTCGAAAAACTCTTTCTGCTGTAAGCATCAGTCTTCCCCCCTGTCGCTCCGCGACATCCCCCCTTTCAAGGGTGGATGGACCTTTTCGCCGCTTCGCGGCTAATGAAAAACCTTCCCCGGATGGGATGATGGATGATTCCCTGCACTTGCGCTTCTGGCCGGCTTTTCCTTTACTTTTTACCGATGGAGTCACATATACGGAGTACCTTTCATCAATCAGCTTCCTATGTGCCTTGTACGATAGATGAACTTACCCGGCTCTGCGGGCCACCCTTCCGGCACTCGGAAGGGTGGTGACCGGTATCATGATTTACTATTTCCTCATAAGTGCCATGAGCGTGCAGTGCAGTGAGGTCCTTTCAGCACACTCCTTTATCCACACGATTGTCTCTACCGGTCAGCATACTTATCGGTTTCCAATACAAAATGGCCGACCCATGAATCTGGCCGCTGCCTTCACGAAGAACGATACAAAAAGCCTCCCGGCCTGAATAGACCGGGAGGCTTTTATTTCTAAATACTAACTGCCAACAACTACTTACCTTTCTTCAGTTCTTCCACAGCCTTCAAAAGTAGTGCGATCTGCTCGTTCTGTTTTTCCATCTGTTCGTTTTGTTTATCCAGTTGTTCCTGCATGGCGGCAATCTGCTTTTTCTGGCTGCTGATTTCTCTGGCCATGGCTGTGCGGGAAGTGGGCATGTGACTGCCCTGGCCGAGGCGGACGGAGATGCCTGCGTTCATCATGTTTTCTCCTCCGCCGAAGCTTCCGCCTATGGAGAGGAGGGTATCTTCATTGGGCCGGTAGAAGGCGCCCACTGCCGCTGCATTGGCATCTCGGTAGTTGCCATAGCCGGCGGCGAAGTCCCATTTGTATTCGGGGTCAAAGTCCAGCGGGTGGAGGGCAGAGAGGGCCGCAGCGCCTGCGCCCACCCGGTTCACGCGGCTGGAGAGTCTGGTAATGGCTCCGCCGGTGACATTGGCAAGGTCCTGAATCTGGCTGAAATTGACGGCATCGGTGGGAGCCGATCCGCGGTCCACATGATGAATCTGCCTTCCTCCCATATCCACCTTGTCTTTTGTGATGGTGGGACCGTCCTTGATGGAAAGGCCATTCGTATCGATGGTGGTATTTCCTGCCTGTAAGGTTGTGGCATTCACTGTCTTAGCATTCACAAGGTTCGTCGTTACGCTATTCAGGTTCTTTAAATCCCTGCTCAAAGTGACCTTCAGGCCTTGCGTTCCGCTGCCATCACCCAGATCAGCAATGCTCGTGGAAATATTTCCATCTGCCACTGTAACATTGCCATCCTTATAAGTTCTCGTACCATCACCAATGATGGCAATGTTTGTACCTGTCTTCCGGATTACTGTCCCCGTTGTTTCATCAGCAAGGCCAAATGTACCTGCGCCGTCAGTCCCGTTTTTACCATCTCTTATGGTCGTAGTGGATGTATGCTTTTCATTATTTTCATCATAATATGTCATGGTAATTGTTTTTACACCGTTACCGTTATCGACGACCTCAGCTGTAGAAGGTTTCCCATTTGCTCCGGCAGGACCCCGGGTACCGGTATCACCCTTGTCACCTTTTTCACCCTGCGGGCCTTGAGCACCTGCATCGCCCTTAGGTCCCTGAGCTCCGGGGTCGCCTTTTTCACCCTGTGGTCCCTGTGCTCCAGTTTCTCCTTTCCCGCCCTGCGGGCCCTGTGCGCCAGTATCACCCTTAGGTCCCTGGGCCCCGGGGTCACCTTTTTCGCCCTTTTCGCCTTGCGGACCCCGGGCACCTGTATCGCCTTTAGGGCCTTGATCTCCGGTGTCACCTTTATCGCCCTTTTCACCTTGCAGGCCCTGGGCTCCAGTATCGCCCTTAGGGCCTTGAGCACCAGGGTCGCCTTTTTCACCTTTTTCACCCTGAGGTCCCTGTGCACCGGTTTCTCCTTTCTCGCCCTGCGGGCCCTGGGCTCCGGGGTCGCCTTTAGGTCCCTGAGCTCCAGTGTCACCTTTAGGACCTTGAGCTCCGGTGTCACCTTTGTCACCCTTTTCGCCCTGTGGGCCCCGGGCACCTGTATCGCCTTTAGGACCCTGGGCTCCGGTGTCTCCTTTGTCGCCCTTTTCGCCCTGCGGGCCCTGTGCGCCTGTATCTCCTTTAGGGCCTACAGCTCCGGTATCACCTTTAGGTCCCTGATCTCCCGTGTCGCCTTTTTCACCCTTTTCGCCCTGCGGGCCCCGGGTACCTGTATCGCCTTTAGGTCCCTGAGCCCCGGTGTCGCCTTTAGGACCTTGAGCTCCGGTATCACCCTTAGGACCCTGAGCCCCGGTGTCGCCTTTGTCACCCTTTTCACCTTGCGGACCCTGTGCGCCTGTATCGCCCTTCGGCCCTTGAGCGCCGGTGTCACCTTTGTCACCTTTTTCTCCCTGGGCGCCTGTATCGCCCTTAGGACCTTGGGCTCCGGTATCACCTTTGTCGCCTTTTTCGCCCTGCGGGCCCTGGGCTCCGGTTTCACCCTTCAAACCTTGAGCTCCGGGGTCACCTTTGTCGCCTTTTTCGCCCTGCGGTCCCTGAGCACCTGTATCGCCTTTAGGACCCGGGGCTCCGGTATCACCTTTGTCGCCTTTTTCACCCTTTTCGCCCTGCGGACCTTGATCTCCGGGGTCACCTTTGTCACCCTTTACGCCCTGAGGTCCCTGGGCACCGGTATCGCCTTTAGGTCCCTGGGCTCCGGGGTCACCTTTTTCGCCTTTTTCACCTTGCAGACCTTGAGCTCCCGTATCACCTTTGTCGCCCTTTTCTCCCTGTGGGCCCTGTTCACCGGTATCGCCTTTGTCGCCCTTTTCGCCCCGTGGACCCTGTTCGCCTGTATCGCCTTTTTCACCCTTTTCTCCTTGCGGGCCCTGGGCTCCTATATCGCCTTTTTCGCCTTTGTCGCCTTTGTCGCCTTTTTCACCCTTCGGACCTTGGGCTCCGGTGTCACCTTTATCGCCCTTAGGGCCTTGAGCACCAGGGTCGCCTTTTTCACCCTTTTCACCTTGCGGGCCTTGTGCACCGGTATCGCCCTTAGGGCCTTTTAGATTATCATCGTTTTTAATATACTCTTCATCTAAACCCACCTGAATGACCTCATTATTTTCTCCATCAAGAGAATATTGAGCCTTCAAGCCTTTGCCGAATGCTATGCGGATATTGCTGTTATCCATTTTTTGAGTAACTTCAGTACCACCGCTGTATGTTGTACTAAAAATATGACCACCATTGTAAATACGTACTTTTGAGGCTCCACCTACTGAATGTATAGCCGCTCTCAACTGGGCAACATTGACGGCATCGGTGTCATTCCACCCGGCGGCTACATTCGTAATCTGGCGGGAAATATTTTTATTGGAATCGCCTATGGAGACAGCTCCACGGGTAGATTTCCAGGCGATGTTTTCTGAAACGGACCTCTCTCCGGTCAGCGGGTCATAGCCCGCCCCGGCGGCTGCGTCTGCCAGAGACTCTGAGCCAAGAGCCACAGATCCGGCCTGGCTTGCCATCGCTCCCACTCCGATTGCCACGGAGTCAGTCCCCGTGGCTCCGTCATTGGCATAATTTTTCTTCGTGCTGTCCGTGGAACCGACGCTGTAGAAATGGGTCGTCGCTTCTTTCAGCTGGGCCACGTTCACTGCATCCGTATCCGCACTGCCCGCAGAAAGGCCTGTAATCTGGCGGGTAACTATGGCACCCAGATCAGAATTTATATTTCCGACAGCAATCGCATTGCCGCTGGCTTTCCAAGCAGGAGTGAGATTATTAATATCCGCTTTACCTGTAGTTGCATGGAAACCATAAGCATTACCATTATCGAAAGTTCTTTGTGCAATAGAACCGGAACCCAGAGCCACTGCATCTTTCACTTTTACCCAGGAGCCTTTCCCAAGGGCGATAGAGTTTTCCACATCCGGGCCTTCAGTGCTGTACTTTCCCGGGGTTCCTGTCCTTTTTTCCGCTGCCACACCGCCAAGGGCTGCAAAGCTGTTACTCCCCAGGGCGATAGAACCATCCCCGAAGGCCAGGGAATTCGCGCCCTGAGCCATCGATTTATTTCCGAAAGCCGTGCTGTTTGATCCACTGGCACGGGTATCCGTTCCCCAGGCAGTAGAGTTATCTCCATAGGCCTTGCTTCTGGTGCCGAAAGCCACGGCCTGTTCGCCGTCGGTACCCTTGTCATTTCCCGCCTGCGTATTCAGTCCGAAGGCCGTGGTATTTCCCGCCGTCGCTTTTGTGCCATCTCCCCAGGCAGTCGAATTCTTTCCTGAGGCCTCTCCGCTCTTCCCGAAAGCCGTACTGTTTTCCTTCGTCGCTTTGGTACTATTTCCCCAGGCAGTGGCATTCAGCCCTGCGGCCTCACCGCCCTTACCGAAGGCCGTGCTGTTTTCCCCTGTCGCCTTTGTCCCATATCCCCAGACGGTGGCATTCGTTCCGGAGGCATCTACATTTACCCCCTGCACGTTCAGTCCCACGGCGTATATATTTCCTGTCATGGCAGCCATGGTGAGGAGCAGGAGAAGTCCCAGCCTGCCGGCCCGGGCGCCGCTCCCTGCATGATTTCTTACGATTTCCGAAACCACTGTATAACAGTTCCTCGCCCTGCTCCAGATGACTTTATAGATTTTATTCATGACAATCCCCCCTTTTGAAACTCCCGCAGTGAACTCTCCCTGCTCTTTGGGAAATAAAAAAACAGCAGAGTACAGGACCTGGTCCGCCGTACCTGCTGTTCACATGCATTCAGATGGAATCCATCCTTTCCATGAAGAAAGCCGATTCCATATATTATGCCTTTAGAGAGCACTCTATGGTTCCAATGATTTCCATCCCGCTGCTATGATTTCACGCCCCTTCCGGGGTCCGGCAAAGTAAGACGAAAATTATCCTTTATTTAATTTCATTATAGCATGATGATTATTTCTGCTATACGAAATAATTTATTAATTCTTTATATGTCAATTGCCTCAAAATTGCATGAAACCGCGCATTTTACCTGCAATACTTCTGATGACGTCTGATTTTCATATTTCCTCCATCCCATCGTCCGCCGCCCGTAATAAAGATAACGATTCCGGAACGAAGGAGGAAATAAAAAAGCCGCGGCATAACCGCCACGGGAAGGAAGTCAAAAATCCCACGAAAAAATCCCCCGGTCTTTCGACGGGGGTATCATCGGTCAGTAAAGATCAATCGGCTGCAGGGACTTTGACCTGGACACGCAGGGACGGAGCTGCCGTTTGACGGAGGTGGTCCACAAGTTTTTCATCTCGTGATGGAACTGATTCTTTTGATATTTTTGGTCTTTCGACCGGAGGATTTTTCGTTTTTGTCTGCAGACATTTTCAGGAGAAAAGAAATCTGATCCGGTCCATCCTTCCGCCCGTTTCGATCGATTCTGTACAGCCGGGTTTCCGAAGGATTTTCCGGGGGCCCTTTCTTTCGCCCTCTGCCTGTATAGTACATAAAGAAGATTTTATTTTCGGAAATTTTATATAAAATTTTCTTATAAACAACTCGCACGGGAACTTATAATCGGGCGGACTGGCCTCTCTGCCGCTTTGCGGCTGAGAAAAACCTTCCCCGGATGGGACAGTCGACGAAGCCGACGGATGGGATGATTAATGTTTCTCCTGCCCTTGTGCCTCTATCCTTTCGAGAAACTATATCTCCGTCCCCAATGGCCTGATTTTCCCTTCCGGGATGAACCGAAAGATTTTCTTTTTCCCTCCTGACAATGGAAAGCCAAAGGCTGCCGCCGGTAACGGCCGGCAGGTTTATTTCCTGATTCCTACCGTTTCTATTTCCTCTGACTGATTTCTTACAAATCCTATATATAGCGTACATTTTCACCAATTATACTGAAGATAGTATAAAAAGGAGTTGTCATTTATGGGAAAAATATCGTATGATAAGGTTATAAAGAATAAGGAACTTCAGATCTATATCAGGCAGGGCAACGACGTACTTGGCGCCCTGGGTTATACGGACCATTCCATCGCCCATGTTTCCAAAGTAGCGGAGACCGCGGGGAGGATTCTGAAGAAACTGGGCTATGACGACCATCTGATCGAGCTGGCGAAGATTGCGGGGCTCATGCACGACATAGGAAACTGCGTGAACCGGACGGATCATTCCCACTCCGGGGCGCTCATGGCCTTTTATCTTCTTCAGAAATGGAATGCGGATCCCGAGGATATCGCTATCATTATCACGGCCATCGGGCAGCATGATGAAGCCACAGGGACAGCCGTTGACCCGGTATCGGCTGCGGTGATCCTGGCGGACAAGTGTGACGTCCGGCGAAACCGGGTGCGGAATCCGGTCATCAATACGTTTGACAAGCATGATAAAGTCAATTATGCGGCCGAGTCTTCAAAGCTTAGCATCGATACGGAAAAGAAGACCATTATTCTGGATATCAAACTGGATGAATCCATCTGCACCATTATGGACTATTTTGAAATATTCCTGCAGCGCATGATCATGTGCAAACGGGCAGGTGAAGTGCTGGGTCTCCAGTTCAAAGCAAAAGCAAATGGGCACAAGATTTGCTGATTTCCTTAAAAAATTTCATAGAGGATGGTGGATGGAATGGTAAAAACCTATGTCATCGACACAAACGTACTGATTCAGGCGCCGGATGCCCTCTTCTGCTTCGATGAGCATGAAAGGCTTCTGCCCCTGGTGGTATTGGAGGAGCTGGACGGCCTGAAGAAGGCAGACGGCGAGCGGGGCGCCAATGCCAGGAAAGTCATCCGGACTCTGGAAAATCTCCGGCTTTCCGGGGATATCCTCTCCGGGGTACCGCTGCCCGGTGGCGGCTCGGTACGGATTGAAACGAATTGTGTCCATGAACCTCTTCCTGAAAGTCTTCCGGAGGACAAGGCGGATAACCGGATCCTCAAAGTCTGCATCCATGCGCAGAAGGAAGGAAAAGACGTCATCCTGGTCACAAAGGACCTGGTGCTCCGGCTGAAATCGGAAATGCTGGGCATCCCGGCGGAAGATTTCTCCAATGAACAGGTTTCCAGCGATTCCGGAAATTACCTGGGCCGCACCACCTGCTACATCAGGGCCGATGTTTCCTCCGCTTTCCAGACCCAGGGCGTGTCATTAGATAATGTATACATAACGGATGAGGAAGGAAATATCCTTCCCCCCGATCTCACGGAAAATGAATTTGTCACTTTAAGAAACGACCTCAATCCCCAGGCCACCCAGCTGGGGCGGGTGGAAAAAGGACGCATCGTGCCCCTCACCTTCGCCGCCGCTTCTCCCTATGGCGTGAAGCCTCACAATGTGGGACAGGTCTTCATCCAGGAAGCCCTCATGATGAGCGCCCAGAGAGCACCTCTCGTCATCGTGAAAGGTCCGGCAGGGACGGCCAAGACCTTCTACTCCCTGGCCGTGGGCCTTGAGAAAGTGGTCAATAACATGCGGGGCGAATACAGGAAAATGCTCATCTGCCGGCCCAACGTGCAGTTTGATAAAGATATCGGCTTCCTCCCGGGGACGGAAGAGGAAAAAATTTCTCCCCTCATGCGGCCCATCATGGATAACCTGGAACAGCTCATGGACAGCGGAGAAGACAATTACCGGGATGAAATGATGCTGCAGGATACGATTCAGGAAATATTCGAACAGCACTACATCGAAATGGAAGCCATGAACTACCTCCGCGGCCGTTCCCTCGTCAATACCTACCTCATCATCGACGAAGCCCAGAATATGACACCGAACCAGGTACAGGGCATCATCACCCGTGCAGGACGGGGCACGAAGATCATCCTCCTGGGCGACCCCAGGCAGATCGATAATGCCTTCCTCGACGAAAGGACAAACGGCCTCTCCTACGCGGCAGAAAAAATGAAGGGCTCTCCCCTCTGCTGGCAGATCACCCTCCTCAACTCCGAATGTGAAAGGTCCGCTCTGGCCCTCGATGCGATTGAACGGTTCTAGTGAGTCATCATCTATATAAGCGATTCGTTTCACTTGTGCGGATCGTTCTTCGTTGTTCGTGATTCGTTCTTCGTTAAGGTGGCGCCTTTGAAATATGGAAGGCGCCATTTTTATGTGGGAAATATGGGTTGCAGCTGCTTTTGAAAAGGAAAAGTGTTTATCAACAGCCTTTGTGTCGGGAGAATCGGGAATCCCGGGGCTATCGGGAAACCCGGGGTGGTGGCGCCCTTTGGGCGCAGAATATATAGGCCTTCGGCATAAATATTCCCGATTTTTAAATAAAGAGAACCTGCCCCCGCCCGGTCTGCATCTTCTTATTCGATGATTTTCCTGTTTGAAATTTATAAAATCAATTTTATAAATTCTGCTATATTTATTATTTTATAAAATTCATTTAACGAATTTTCTTATTATGGTATACTATATCTGAAAAGGATGGTGAGAACTATGATTGAACGCAGACAGTATATCGAAACTTTGAAGCGATTGAAGGACAAGAATGTGATCAAAGTGATCACGGGGATTCGTCGCTGCGGGAAGTCTACGCTGCTCCTCCTTTTTGAGGAGTATCTCCGGGAGACGGGGACTTCGCCGGACCGGATCATTGCGGTGAATCTGGAGTCCGGGGATTTCCGACATCTCCTCACCGCGGATGCCCTCTATGAATACATCGAAAGCCGGATGGGAAAGGACCAGCCTTACTATGTATTTCTTGATGAAATCCAAAACGTCCCTGATTTCCAGCGAGTGGTGGACTGGCTCTATGCAAAGCCGAATGTGGATCTGTACATCACCGGATCCAATGCTTTCCTCCTTTCCGGCGAGCTAGCCACTCTGATTTCCGGCAGGTACATCGAGGTTCGGATGCTTCCCCTGTCCTTTGCTGAATATTGCTCCGCCTTTCCTGAAGAGCACAATACGCCGAAGCTTTATGCCCGCTATCTCCTGAACAGTTCCTTCCCCGGTGCTTTGGAATTCACGGATTCCAAAGATATCCGGGCTTATCTGGAAGGCATTTACAATACGATTCTCGTCAAGGACGTGGCTCTCCGTAAAAGGGTATCCGATATTTCCCAGCTGCAGAGCCTCATCGAATTCATGTATGACAATATAGGAAATATTGCTTCCTCCACGAAAATCGTCAATACCCTGACTTCCATGGGCCGGAAAATTTCCGTCCCCACCGTGGAATCCTATATTTCCGCCCTCACCAGCAGCTTTATTCTTTACCGGGCTGACCGATATGACGTAAAGGGAAAAGAGCGGTTGAAGAACAGCGCGAAATACTATGCCGCTGATATCGGTCTCCGGTATTTCCTCCTCGGTTCAAAGCAGAGTGACAGCGGACATATTCTGGAGAATATCGTCTATCTCGAGCTGCTCCGCCGGGGCTATGAAGTCTATGTGGGCCGGGTGGGACAGTCAGAAGTCGATTTCATCGTCCTCCGTGATGGCCTCACGACGTACATCCAGGTCTCCCAGTCCATTCTGGATACTCGCACCAGGGACCGTGAACTGGCGCCGCTCCTTGCCATCCATGACCATAATCCCAAAATCATCCTTTCCATGGATTACCTCCCCATGGCATCCTACAACGGCATCCGTCAGGTCAATGTATACGACTGGCTGCTAGAAGAAAAATGATTTGTAAAATTCATTTTATAAAATCTTGGAAATAAGGAAATTCGTAAAATCTATTTAACAAATTTCCACGATAAAAAGACTGTGAATCATTTTCATGATTCCACAGTCTTTTAAATTTGTATGACATACTAACGACTATGACTACATCCGCAGTTCTTCTTTCAGTGCTTTTTGGAGAACTTTGGAAAAATTGATATGTTGGGCTTTGGCTGCTTCGTCCAGCCATACGGGAATGGTCAGGGTCTTTTTCACCGATTTCTCAAAGTGATCCCGGGCATAGGATTTCACATCTACCGTGACCATATTCACAAATCCTTTATCATCATCGTCACAGTCAATCTCCTGCAGTACTTTCTTCGGATCGATAGAGCTCATGACGGAAGCTTTCGGAAAGGACTCATGATTTTCCAGAGATGTATAGAGGTACCCGGCGAGACAGTCTACTGCCATGGCAAAAGCATCTTCCAGATTCTCTCCCTGGGTGGCCGTATAGTCCAGGTCCGGAAAAATCACGGTATAGGAACCATCTTTATTTTCATAGAAACATGCGGGGTAAATGGAAATCATACCCATCCCTTCTTTTCCTGAAATACATTCTCTCCAGAATTCGATATGTGGAGTTTTAATGTCTCATCTTTTGGATTTACCGAGAAATACAAGATGCCGAGCGGAGCAATTCAACATATAAAACTCTGCGCCGCCTTTTTCTGTCGCGGCGCACCGCCCCCAATTCCTGATCCCCAATTCCTAATCCCTTTTCAACGAAAGGATCTGTCCTGAATGGGGAAAAGTATTCCGGCTATTCTTCTTTTTTCTTCTCTTTCAGCAGAAATGTGACGAAGAGCGCCAGGAGCGCTATGGGGATGAGGGTGGCCAGGCCTACCTGGAGGCCGTAGATATCGCCTATTTTACCGACCATGGGGGCCATGGCTCCACCGATGGTGATGCCTATTCCCAGGGTGATGCCGGAGGAGAAGCCCACGTTTTTCGCCAGGTACGTCTGTCCCAGGACGATGGTGGGTCCGTACATGGCAAATACGCCGAAGGCTACGGGCAGCATCAGGATATAGGAAAGGATGGGTGTGCCGCTCAGGATGAAAAGGATGAGTCCTGGAATGAGGATCATCAGGCTGTAGCGGATCATATGGACGTAGCCTACCCGGTCGGAGAGGGCACCACCGCAGTAGGTGAGGCAGGCTCCTATGGCAAAGAAGAAGGAAAGGGCCATATTTCCTTCTCCTGCGGTTTTACCAAGCTGGGAAATCCAGAAAAGTGGAATGAAGGTATTCAGGCAGGCAAAGGAAACGGAGCGGGCAAGGATGAGGAAGAAGAGTTTCCCGAAGGATTTCCAGTCGTTTTCCGCTCCTTCTTTTGTTTCTTTTTTCTTTCCTTCCGCCTCTTCCGAGCGGGAAAGGATGAAGCACCAGGTATAGAGGAGTGTGGCGATGACGCCCAGGATGGCGTAGAGCCACAGGCACTGGCGGCCCAGGGTATAAGCGAGAGAGGCAATCATGGGTCCCACGGCAAAGCCCAGGTTCCCGCCCACCGCGAAGAAGCCCATGGCCCGCCCTTTGGCTGGTCCGGTCATGCGGTTCACGAGGAGCGCCCCTTCCGGATGGAAGATGGCGGAACCGATGCCGGAGAAGAGAGCCAGGAGCAGCACCGCTTCATAGGAAGAGGCGGTGGTCCCCATAAGGCTGATGGAAATAGTCACCATCAGTACGCCAAGGGGCGCCAGGAAGGGCAGCTTCACCTTGTCTGCCAGATAGCCGAAGACCGGCTGCACCACTGAGGCACACATGGTATTAGCCAGCATGACGGTTGCCGCTTCGTAGTAGGAAAGGCCCAGCATATTGATAAAGAGCGGCAGCAGTGCCGCAATGGACCCCTGCCCCGTATCATTGATGCAATGGCAGAGAGATGGAATAAAAGGTCGGATTTTATCTCGGATCATAAGAACCTCCGCAGGCCATACGCCATACCGTCTTTCCGGAAAATACATAGAATCTGATTTACAGGGAAAAAGCGCCCGCACCTCTTCAGAAGGGCCGCTTTACCCTTTTTCCCGCTCCCTGAGAAGAAATGTGACCCAAAAGGCCAGCACGGAAACGGGGCTGAACCACGGAAGAACATAGAGAAGCCATCAGCATGACCGTAGCCGCCTGATAGTAAGACAGGTCCAGCAGGCTGATGAAAAGAGGCAGAAGTGCGGCAATGGACCCCTGCCCCGTATCATTGATCAGATGGCACAGCGCAGGAACAAAAAGCCGGATTTTTTCGTGAATCATGAAAGCCTCCGAAATTTGAGATGATTCTTATTATATCACCAATTCAAAAGCCGGAAATTTACCCATATTGATAAAATATAACATTTATCACGGTTTTGACAGTTTTACTGAACATATTGAACGATATAATTTTATATTTCTGCATTATTTTTTCCGTATTTAGATGAAATAAAAGGCGGAGCCCTCTGCCCCGCCTTTCCAATCATTCTTTTCCGGTCCGAAAAGTCTTTCCATGCCCTGCCGGGTTACCAGCCAGGTACCGCCGGACTTGTTGCATTCATTTTCCATAAACCTCGGTGGATACCCTTTTTGCCCTGAGCAGGCAAGTTTGACCGTCTGGGCAGTCACTTTCCAGCGCTGTGCCGCTTCCGTAGTCGTCATCACATCATTAATCATTCAGATAACCTCCAGGATACAAAAATATTTTCCAATTAAACTGCTTTTATTTCATCTTTCTCTTTCAGGAATTTCTTCAGCAGGAAGGTGAGGAAGTATGGGAAAGTGTAGAACTTCCCGTTGAAACCGATATTTTTATTCCCCAATTTGATGCCGTAGTGGATGTCTTCATAGGTATCTTTGGTGATCAGGCGATTCAGGGATGGGGTGGCTCCGTCCTGTGCCTTGATTTCCACAGGCACCAGGGAGTCACGGTCGCGAATCATGAAGTCCATTTCTACTGTGGATTTCGGATTCCGGTAGAAAAAAAGAGGAAATCCTGCTTTGGTCAGCATGTCGGCCGCCGCATTTTCATAGAGGGCACCTTTATAGATGTTAAAGTTCTTATTGAAACGGAGGTCTTCCTGTACTTCCTCATCAAGCGATGCCACGAGAAGGCCCGGGTCGCCGAAGTAAAGCTTGAAATCTTTGGGATTGTAATTTCCTTTGAGCGGCAGCTCCGGCAGGTCCAGGTTATAGCAGATATTGACGATGCCTGCGTTGGAGAGCCACTCCACCACCCCCACATAGTCCCGGTTCCTGGCATTTCTGGCCACTTTGGAAATCTGGAATTTCTTGTTTGACTGTCCAAGAAATACAGGAATGGCCCGATAAACATTGAGTATTCTGGCCTTATCCAGACCGCCCGCGTATTTCGTAATATCTTCCTCGTAGTCCTGAAGGATCTGCTGCTGCATGGCAAGGATACCGGAATAGTTACCCTGTTCCATGAAGCGGGCAGCAATGGCCGGCATACCGCCTGCTACCAGGTATTCCAGAAAGATATCATGAAATACTTTCATCCATGTCTCCGGAAGAGGGGTAAGATTTTTCATATGATTGTAAATGACATCAATCTGTGCCTTCCCATAGCCATGGGCCCAGAGAAATTCTTCAAAATCAAGGGAATGCATGACTACGTCCTGCTTGTAACCCACACTGTTTGATTCGATTTCCCCATAATTGATGCCCATGAGGGAACCGGAGCAGATGACATCATAGCGCCCATCTATTTTGAAGGCTTTCAGGCTGGTGGCCCCGTTGATGCATGCCTGGATTTCATCAAAGAAAATGAGGGTCTTATGGGGAATGAGACGAATTTCCGGATGGATGAAGGTCATATTTTTCAGAATTTGTTCCACTTCATAGCCATCATCAAAAATAGTCCTGTATTCTTTCTGCAGGATGAAATTGATTTCTATATAGGATTCATACTGAGTCTGTCCGAAATGGCGGATGGCATCGGTCTTTCCAATCTGCCGGGCTCCTTTCACAATGAGGGGCAGGTGGTACGGATCCTCTTTCCAGCGAATCAGTTCTTTATCCATTTTTCGTTTCAGTCGTTCCATAATGTCCTCCCACATTTTTCTGATACTTTTATATGTATTCTATCACAAAATTCCATATGTTTTCACAGTTTATTTACACATTTTCCATATTTCCTGTTTTCCCCTCCACGATTTATAATAGTTATAGTCTGAATGAAGGAGGTTCATCATGGTTCGCAAGGTCATGAAAGTGCTGCCGGCTCTTTTAGCCGCAGCTATCATGTGTTCTCCGGCATTGGCTCCGGTTGAGGCAGCCGATGCCGGAGGTCTCGCGGGAATCGCGATTCTCCCGGGCATGATGAATGACAGGAACAATCATTATTACAAATATGAAAATCCGGCAGGCGCCATGGAGAAGAAATATACGCCCCCTGGACCGGAGAAAGTCTCCAGGGCTTCTTACAAGGCGGAAGGGACGGCATGGAAGAAATATGAGGTCTGGTACCCGAAGTCTTTGAAGGAAGGAAATAAAACCTGCCCCATGGTCATCATGGCCAATGGGACCGGCACGAAGGCTTCCGCTTACGGAGAAGTTTTCAATCATCTGGCCACCTGGGGATTCATCGCAGTGGGCAATGAGGATGACAATTCCCGCACCGGCGCATCGTCTTCCCACGCTTGATTATATACTGAAGCTGAATGAGGATCCGGGGAGTATTTTTTATCATAATATCGATACGGACCATATCGGTATCGCCGGCCATTCTCAGGGAGGCCCGGGCGCTTATAATGCGGTGACAAAGCAGGAAAACGGATATTATTACAAAGCCATTTTCACGGCCAGCGCCACTTCTTCCTTCTGGGGACGGGCGGACAAGCTGGGAACCGAATGGTCTTATGACCTTTCCAATCTTTCCATTCCCACCCTCATGGTGGCAGGTACGAGAGCCTGGGATGCGGGCTCTACTGCCGACAAGACGGCCGAATCCGGCCAGAGCATCGCTCCTCTATGGTCGCTGACGGAAAATTTCGAAGCCATCCCCGATTCCACGCCGAAAGTGATGGCCAGGGAAAAGGATAAAGACCATGGCGATATGCTGCGCTATGCAGACGGTTACATGACCGCCTGGTTCATGTACTGGCTCAAAGGGGACGAAGAAGCAGGAAAGGCTTTCTTTGGTGAGGAGCCTGAAATTTCCAGAAATAAAAACTGGCAGAATGTGCGGATCGGAGGAAGGTAAATCCATTTCTATCCGTACATTCTGCCACGCCAAAAGGCCCGGCTTTCGCCGGGCCTTTTCCCATGCAGGAAAACAAGGAAAAACTGCATGGTTTCGATATTTCAATCATTCTTAATCGGGATCCCGTTATGCGGAAAGGATTCATTCCTCCTGCCTTTCCCGGGGAATTGCGCTTTAGCAGGACCTGCGGAATTTTTCCTTTCTGCCTATATAGTACAAACGGAAGTCATGGTGGTCTCCCTTTTCAGACCCGTCAGGGCCAGGAAAGGCTTTGCCTGAAGCCTGCGGTACAGCGATTTTCCTCGGGCCGTGAGGAAATAAAGACTTTTTCCGTCAGTGAGCATCCTATCGATGACACAAGTCACAGGAAGCCCTTCCTCATCATTTGTGGCTACGATGGTACTGTGTATTTTCCGCTGCAGGATTTCTAATATTTCCTCTGTCTTCATGATTTTCGCCTCATTTGTTGTAATATTATTTATTACATCAAAAAGTAACACTCCGGGAAAAGATTGTCAATGAACTTCCATTTCCGTTGCATAAGCTCTTGAATTTTTATATAATGAAGAAAACAAATTTACATAGTCATGACTATGATAGTCGTAACTATATAAAATGGAAAGGAGACTCCCATGTTCATCGGACGAGAAAAAGAACTGGAAGCGCTGGAAAAGCGATACCGGTCAGATCATTTTGAATTCCCTGTCATCTATGGGCGGCGGCGAATCGGAAAGACCAGGCTCATTCAGGAATTCATCCGCGAAAAAAAAGCCATTTATTTCATGGCCACCGAGCAGAGCGAAAAAGAGCAGCTGAAAAGTCTCACGGCTGCCATCCGGGAACAGTACCCTGATGAGCAGACAAAGCTGATCGATAGTTTTTCCGGTTTTGAAAGCCTCTTTTCGTATATGACGCAAATTTCAAAAGACCGGCGAATCATCCTTGCCATCGATGAATATCCCTATCTGGCAAAGGCAGTACCTTCTATTTCCTCACTCCTTCAGAAATTCATCGACCAGGAATGGTCGCATACAAAACTGTACCTCATCCTTTGCGGGTCATCCATGAGCTTCATGGAACGTCAGGTCCTTCAGTATAAGAGTCCCCTCTATGGACGCCGGACGGCGCAGCTCAAGCTCCATCCCCTGCCCTGGTATGAAAGCATCCGTTTCTTCCCGGAATGGCAGGCAGAAGAAAAACTCCTGGCCTATGGAATCTGCGGCGGAATTCCACAGTACCTTTCTTACTTTTCCTTCCATAAAAATCTGGAAGAAGCGGTGGTGGAGGAATTTCTTTCTACCGACGGTCATCTGCAGGAAGAGCCTGAAAACCTGATGCTGCAGGAGCTCCGGGAGCCGGCAGTGTACAATTCTCTTCTTTCTGCCATCGCCAATGGCGCAAGCCGGCTGAATGATATAGCCATGGCCGTGGGCAGGGATCCGGGGAAAATTACCTTCTACCTGAATAACCTCATGGATCTGGAACTGGTAGAAAAAATACAGCCTGTCGAATCAAAAGAGACGCGCCGCTCCATTTACCGCATCAGGGACGAACTTTATCTTTTCTGGTACCGCTTCATTCCCTCCTGCGCTTCCCTTATTGCCATGGGCCTGGGACGGGCAGCCTGGGAGAAACACATCCTTCCGCACCTTTCGGAATATTTCGGCCATATATTTGAAGAAATAAGCATGCAGTATATCCAGCGTCTCATTATGACAGGAAATATGAATGAACTCTATACCACCTACGGCCACTGGTGGGGCACGAATCCCGTGAGGAAGCGGGAAGAGGAAATCGATATCGTCTGTGCCAATGAAACCGATATCCTCTGCGGCGAATGCAAATGGAGGAGCGAACCCGCAGGCATGGACGTACTGGAAATATTGAAAGAACGAAGCCTCCTCATCTCCAAAGGCCGAAAAATTCACTATGCCCTCTTCTCAAAAAGCGGTTTTACGGAATCTCTGCAAAAAGAAGCTGAATCAGGAAATATCCTCCTTGTGGACACAGAGAAGCTTCTTGCCATTCAATAAAAACTACAGCAAAAAGTCAGTCTCCATTCGGGGACTGACTTTTATTTCAAAATCCATTGTAGTACAGGAAATCCTCTTTGCTCAGGAGCCCTTCATGGCCCAGAAGAATGGCCTGGCAGTCAAGGTTCCTTACTGCTTCCAGAAGAGCATTCATTTTCTCCCGGTCCATGCGGCCCGTTTCGAAAGACGAAAGAGAGGCATCGCCAAGAAATAAAACTTTATCTTCCGGTATGTAAATGAAGGTGGAATCGGGCGTATGGGGCGCTTCCACATGGAAAAGCTCTGCCCTCACGGCTCCCGGGTACAAGGTAAGATGGTCATGAAATTCGATTTCTCCGGTCCGGATGGTGGGAATGGGGACGTCCGGAAATTCTTCATCCACGTAAATATAGCTCATCCGCAGCCGCTTTTCATAAGACGGATCGGCCAGCCTCTTCCGTTCCTCCCGCAGCAGGTCATTCGTCCTTTCTTCCGCGATGACCAGACCGGAAACAGCCGGAAGGCCCAGGGTGTGGTCCCAGTGCCAGTGCGTGAGGGCCGTAAAATCGGGCTTTGGAAGATTGGCCGCTTTCAGCTCTCTATAAAAACCTTCCACCTGATCCGGCGAAAATCCGCCGTCAATGGCAAGAGAAAATTTCTCTCCTTTCACATAACCCAGCATGGGCCGGTCCTTCTGATTATCCGGTGGCAGATACCAGATATGTTCAGAAATCTGTTCCAGTCTCATTCATATCACCCCTTTTCTTTATTGTACAGAAATCTCCGGAATGACGCAAAAAGAATATAAAAGGCGGCGCCCTCAATCTGCCGCGCCGCCACCGCCCCGATACTCCCGAGACCCCCGAGATCCCCGATTTAAAAGTTGTCAGACTTATAGTTATCCTTACAGAAACAGGCTGGTCAAGAAGCCTTTATCTCACTTTGTCTTGCATCAATTACTTTTCATATAAATATAATAAGGGCGGCGCTTCCCAATTATGCTGCGCCGCCACCGCCCCGACAGCCCCGATACTCCCGAGACCCCCGAGATCCCCGATTTAAAAGTTTTTAGACTTACAGCTATCTCTCACAAAGACAGTCCAGTAAAGAAAAGTTTATCTCACTTTGCCGTAAACAGGATACTTCGCATATTTCCCATAATCCTTAATCTTCTCCATTTCCTTCAAAGTCTTCATATCTTCTTCGGAAATTTCAAAGTCTACGGCAGCATTGGACCTCATATGGTCCGGATTAGCCGTCTTCGGAAGAGGCAGAGTCCCCAGCTGGAGGGTGTAACGGATGCAGAGCTGTGCCACATTCACCCCGTAGCGCTCAGCCATTTCGAGAAGCTTCGGATGATTCATCATCACCCCATGGCCCATGGGAGAGTAAGCTTCCACGAGCATTCCTTTTTCTTCGGAATGACGGATGAGGTCAAAAGGCGTATTTGTCACATGTACCAGCAGCTGGTTCACCAGGGGCATGATTTCCGCCGTTTCCAGCAGGGAGTCAATATCACTTTCCAGGAAATTGGAAATACCAATGGCCCGGAGTTTACCGGCTTTATAAGCCTCTTCCAGTGCCCGCCAGGCTTCCCTGTTTCCTTCGATGCAGCGGTCATCGGACTTATTCACCATGGCCCAGGGCTGGGGACTGTGAATGATCATCAGATCGATATAGTCAAGGCCCAGGGTCTTCAGGGACCCGTCGATGGCTTCCACTGCTTTTTCATAGGATTTCGCTTCGGCAGCCAGTTTCGTGGTGACGAAGAGTTTTTCTCTGTCTGCACCGCAGGTGCGGACGCCTTCCCCTACTCCTTCTTCATTGCCATAGGCCTCTGCCGTATCAATATGACGATAACCCATAGCCACAGCCCCGCGGACTGCGTCACTCACCTTTTCATTTCTGATAAACCAGGTCCCCAGGCCCAGCTTTGGAATCTTTACCCCGTTGGATAAGGTATAATCCTCGTCTAAAATCATGGCATTTCTCCTTTCTGAAATCCTTTTCTATATTATATGTAAATATATATATCCTGTCGAATACCTGATTTCCATCAGGTCAGTATGCCTGCAAGGCATACGAAAAGGGCGCCTCATGATTCTGGCGCCCACTTTCACTGATAACTTTTATTTCCGTTTTTTCTCACAAAAGCTCGATTAAAGCCTTCACATCTTCTTCCGTCGTTGCCCAGGAAGTGGCGATTCTCATGACCACATGACCATCCGGGAGATTTTCCCAGAAGCCAAGTTCCACGGATCTTGCCAGTTCTTCATTCTTTTCCTTTGTGAGGACGATAAAAATCTGGTTCGTCGTATTCCGGATGTACTGGGTATAGCCTTTTTCGTCCAGCGCTTTCCGGATTTCATTGGCCTTTTCGATGGCATTTCTGCCCAGCTTTTCATAGAGGCCGTCGGACATAAGAGTCAGGAACTGGCTCCCTGCGCCCCAGCCCTTCGCAAAAAGAGCGCCATTCTGCTTCACCATGGTGAAGAAATGAGGAATGGTATTTTTCTTCGGAAATACCACAGCTTCCCCGTAAAGAGCGCCGCACTTGGTTCCTCCGATGTAGAAACCATCGCAGAGTCTGGCGATATCCGGGAGCGTCAAATCATAACCGTCGGAAGCCAGGGCATAGGCCAGACGGGCACCGTCCATGTAAAGAGGCAGCTGGAATTCATGGCAGACGGCGGAGAGTTCTTCCAGTTCCTTGAGGGAGTAGACTGTGCCGTATTCGGAAGGATTGGAAATATAAACGAGTCCAGGCATCACCATGTGTTCATGATTATCATCGGCATAGTAATTTTCTACAAAATTCCTGATGCCATCCGGTGTCACCTTCGCATCCACTCCCGGAATGGCCAGCACTTTATGTCCCCCATGCTCGATAGCTCCCGCCTCGTGAAGGGCCACATGGCCGGTAGTGGCTGCAATGACCCCCTGATAGGGAGCCAGCCAGGTATTGATGACCACTTCATTGGCCTGGGTGCCTCCCGAGAGGAAATACACCTCTGCCTCCGGCGCATCGCAGAGCTCACGAATTTTATTTCTTGCCGCTTCGGAAATACGATCGAAACCGTAGCCTGTGAAAGATTCATGGCCAAGAGATGCCAGCCCCTTCAGGATTTCAGGGGTGCAGGTCACAGTATAATCAGAAGTAAAGTTCAGTCTGCTCATTTGATTTCTCCTTTAAAATCAGTCTCATGGAGCTATCATACCGCAGAACGGGACGGAATACAAAGGGGGATAATAAAAGTTATTGGTCATTACCCGGCACCGGTTCTCGAAACATTTCCAAATGACAGTGCCCCCTTCCCTGCGATGGAAAATCCCAAAAACTCATACCCACTGCGTCCCGTGTCCGAAAGCAAGTAAAGGGGCTGCATACCGGAGACGGGGAGAGTGACTCTTACTTTTCATGCGTTACGTATTTATGGAAATTCCTTTTTACGGTACGTTCTTCCCTTTCTCTCCATTTCCGACTTGCATGATCGTACGCGTCGGGAGCTCCCCGGACGCGGGGAGCACTTGCTGACGGGTAGTGTCATCTGTCAGAAAGAAGAATTTCGAAGGGCACATAACCGATGCGTCCTGTGTCCCCCAACGGGGGAAACTCCGCGAAGCGGTAAAGGGGGCTGCATTTGGCACATGTCGAAGTGACTCTTTCTTTTCACGCGTACCGCAGTGATGGGATTTCTTTATTACGGTACGGGACTTCCTTTCTCCCCATTTTCGACATGTAAGATCGTACGCCCCCTCACCCTGTCGGGAGCTCCCCGGACGCGGGGAGCACTTGCTCATCTGCAGAGTCAATTGTCACATAGACGGATTTCGAAAGAACACATAATTGATGTCTCCCGTGTCCCCCAACGGGGGAAACTCCCGCGAAGCGGGTAAAGGGGGCTGCATACTGGACATGCCGGAGTGACTCTTACTTTTCATGCGTTACGTATTTATGGAAATTCCTTTTTACGGTACGTTCTTCCCTTTCTCTCCATTTCCGACTTGCATGATCGTACGCCTTGCTTACCGATAGAGTCAATCATTATGACTTGCTCTTCGAAAGTTCGCATATCGCTGATGTCCCATGTCTGGGAGCGGGGGAAACTCCCGCGGAGCGGGTAAAGGGGGCTGCATCTCGGACGCGGGGAGAGTGACTCATTCGGTTCATGCGTACCGTACCTATCCATCCTCTGTGATAAAATCATTTCCGCAAACGAAAAAATCCCCCAGTCGCACTGACTGAGAGATTTTATTTCTAAATATTCCGCGCGCTATATAATTTCAAGCGCGCACCTTCACGAATCACGATCAGGCACAAGTGACTCAGGCCGATATCCGGGATTTATGAACCTACAAGAAAAATCCCCCAGCCGCTCTGACTGAGGGATAATTTCTAATACTCCGCGCTGCCTATATACTGTCGCAGCGCACCTTCACGAACCACGAATCACGAAGAGCGAAGAACGAAAAGCACGTTCGACTTTATCCGTCAGAAGGAAATTGTTCAGAGACCTTATTTCCTTCCCGGATACCGTTTCAGTCCTTCGCCGAGGATGCGGATGGCTTTTTCCAGGTCTTCTGCTTTGAGGACGTAAGCCAGGCGGGCTTCGTCGATGCCTTTGCCCGGGGTGGAGTAGAAGCCGTTGCCAGGAGCGATCATGACGGTTTCTCCGTCTACGTCGAAGTCTTTCAGCATCCAGATGGCAAATTTTTCTGCATCATCTACCGGCAGTTTGACCATGACGTAGAAGGCGCCTTTCGGATCGGAGGAAATAACGCCCGGCAGTTTTGCCAGTTCGGCGGCAATGGTATCGCGGCGATGTTTGTATTCTTTATTGACTTCCTGGAGGTAGGAAGAAGGAGTGTCATAGAGGGCAGCGGCAGCAGCCTGTACCACGTCTGCTACGCAGAGACGGGCCTGGCAGAATTTATTGAACTGGGCCAGCATATCTTTATTCTTGGTGATGAGGCAGCCGATACGGGCACCGCAGGCACTGTAGCGTTTGGATACGGAATCGATGAGGATGAGGTTTTCTTCCAGATCTTTATAGGTGCCAAAGGATACGTATTTTCCGTCATATACGAATTCACGATAGACTTCATCGGAAATGAGGGCGAGGTCGTATTTCTTCACAACTGCTGCGATTCTGTCCATTTCTTCTTTTGTGTAAACCACACCGGTCGGGTTGCCCGGGTTGGTGAGGATGATCGCACGGGTCTTGTCGGTCACATAGGATTCGATGGTTGCAAGGTCCGGCAGGCGGTAGCCGTTTTCAGCAGAGGTCGGAATGCCTTTTGCCTTGGCGCCTGCAATCTTTGCGAAGGAATTGTAGTTTGCATAGAACGGTTCGAATACCAGGATTTCATCGCCGGGATCACAGAGAGAAAGGATGGCAATCTGCAGAGCTTCACTTCCGCCGTCGGTGATGTAGATTTCCTTTTCGCTGTAATCCATATCCCATTCTTTGTAATATTTCTGGATCTGGCTGATCAGCTTTGCATCGCCCTGGGAAGGACCGTAAGCGATGACTTTCTTATTATAGTTGCGGATAGCATCCATGAACTGCGGCGGAGTCTCGATATCCGGCTGGCCGATGTTCAGATGATATACCTTCTTCCCTGCCTTGACCGCATCCTGGGCATAAGGTCCCAGCTTGCGAATCGGGGAAGTGGTGAGGCTAAGAGCACGCTGTGAAATTTTCATACTATCTCTCCTATCAATGAATTGATAAAAAATCATCAAAAGACAATTTCATTATATAACGAAATGACCTGCCATGCACTATAAAATTTAAGAAATATGGACACATGGCCCTTCGTTTCCAAAATGATTGATGGAAACAGAATGATGAAATTCAGCCGTTAGTAGTTAGTTATTAGCAGAACTGACCGGTCCTGAATTCTGAAAGTTCAAACGGGACTCATATTTTGGAAAATTTATTATTCAGTATAAAAAATTCCTCGTATTAACGATTTTTTATTTTTAAAATATAGAACTGAGCCGCCCTGCAGAAATCCCACGAAAAGAAGGCGGAGTCTCCTCCGCCTCTTTCCGGGCTCTTTTCCCTGCAACGTTCATTTCTTTTTACGGTACCGTATTTTCGAAGAAACGCCCCGCCCGCCTGCCGCTTCAGAAAGGGCGCCCGGCAGACTTTCGCGGCGGTTTGATTTCTTCTATCCATATAGTACAAAAAGCGGAATTTATTTTTTGAAAAAATGAAATATAATGAAAATTTAATCCTTCTGCTGCTTTCACGCAAAAACGGGATACCTTACGGTATCCCGTTTTCCGCTGATTTATGCTTTCGCCCAGTGTTTCGGTATGTAGACGATATTGATTCTTCCGTTGTCAAAGTACTGCACGTCGCATTCCACATCATACAGATTATGGATGAAGTCCGGCGTGAGGAGTTCTCTGGGCGTACCCATGCCTACGACCTGACCGCTCCTGATGGCAATCAGCCGGTCGCAGTACATGGCTGCGATATTGAGATCATGAATAGCGCTCATCACAGTCAGGTCCAGGGATTTCACGATATCCATGATTTCCAGCTGGTACTTGATATCCAGATGGTTCGTCGGTTCATCGAGGACGAGACATTCGGACTGCTGAGTGAGGGCCCTTGCGAGGATCACCCGCTGCTGTTCACCGCCGGAAAGGGTGGAGAAATTTCTTTCTTCAAATCCTTTGAGGCCCACCACTTCGAGGGCCCTCCTGGCCAGCCGATAATCTTCCTCCGTATCCCGCTGGAGCAGTTTCTTGTGGGGAGAGCGGCCCATGAGGACTACGTCGAGCACGGTAAAATCGAAGGAGTACGCATTGTGCTGGGCCACGACTGCCAGTTTCAGTGCTGATTCCCGATAGGAAAGTTCGTCCAGTTTCTTTCCGTCGAAATAAATTTTCCCGTCCGTCGGTTTCTGCACGCGGTACACGCATTTCAGGAAAGAGCTCTTTCCGCTGCCGTTTGGCCCGATGATGCCCAGGAATTCTTTCGGATGGAGGGTAAGGTCGATGCCTTTCAGTATTTCCTTCTTTCCGATGAAAAGCTTCACTGCTTCGGTCAGTATTTCCATCTTACTCACCTCCGCCAAAGCCATAAGTACGCTTCACCATCAGGTAGATAAAGCAGGGCGCACCGATCATGGAAATCAGGATGCCTATAGGAAGCTCCGTATGGGGAATGATCACCCGGCAGAGCCCGTCGGAAATAACGAGGAAAATGGCCCCCACCAGGGCAGATACGGGGATGAGCCGCTTGTGATCCGGCCCGATGACCATACGCACCACGTGGGGAATGATGAGTCCCACAAAGCCGATCATACCGGCCGAATACACGACGAATCCCACGATGAGGGAAGAAATGAGGAGGTACCACTGGCGGTACACATGAAGGTCCGTACCCATGGTGATGGCCGATTCATCGCCCAGAAGCATGAGATTCAGCACCCGGCTCTGGGTCCAGAAGAAAAGGATGGAAATAAAGACAATCGGCGCAATGACTGCCATGGTGGACCACTTGGCCCCCGCCAGGCTCCCCATCATCCAGTAAGCGATGGTCTGCATCCCTTCCTTATTGTTTGCAAAATAGACCACGAAACTCGAAAAAGCGCCGCATACCGCAGAAAGGGCCATGCCTGCCAGAAGAAGCTTCATGGAATTGGACCGTCCGCCCAGGTTGGAAATAAAGAGCACCCCCAGGGAAATGGCAAAAGCGCCGATAAATGCACAGATGCCCACGAAATTTTCTCCCAGGAACGCCCCCACACCGAGAAGGATGGCCGTAGTGGCGCCAAGGGATGCGCCGGACGAAACGCCCAGAATGTAAGGATCCGCCAGAGGGTTCTTGACAATCGCCTGCATGACTACCCCGCATACCCCGAGACCCGCGCCCACGATAAGCGCCAGCACCAGCCGCGGCAGACGGAGAATCCACACGATATCATGCACCGGCCCCTGCCCCGGCGCCTCGATGGAAAGACCCGAAGAAAACTGCTGCATCAGAGCGTTCCAGATTTCCCCCGTAGAAATCTTCACCGTACCGATCGAAAGCCCCCACATAAGCGCAAGGCCCAGAACTGCCAGAAGCAGCAGGCAGAGCGCAGCGAAGCCCAGATCTTTAATCAAACGTTTCATACGCCCTCCCTGTCAGTCTTACTTTCTATTTCTCTCAAACTTTCCGGTCCTTCGAAGATGGAATGGGTACCGAAGACGATGGAAATATCCCGCTCTTTGAATGTATGGCAGATGGCTTCCACTTCGGGGCAGAGGGTCCGGTCTCTTCCGTCGTGGCAGCAGCAGATGCCCACGTGCACTGCATCCGGATGGATGCGAAGGATATAATCGATCTTTTCATCCAGTCCTTTGTCCTTCCCCGGGAAGTGGCCGCAGCCGGAGCATTTCATGAAAGCTTCCATTTCCAGTTCTTCCTCACCATAGGCGGCAAATCGCTGCGTGCGGTGGTTGAATGCGTGGAAACAGCCTCCCCCGGTGCATACATCTTCCGACTTCGGGCAGGTAAGGATTACGATTTTCTTCATTTTTCCTCCTCGTAAAGTTCCGGATAAAGGCCTTTGGCAATGCTCCTGATTCCATCATAGGTCCGGATACCGGAGCTGTAGACGGAGTAGAGGGGAAGCGAATAAATCCGGCGGTTCTGCACGGAAGAAAGGCTCTGGAGTCCTTTGTCATTATAAAGGATATTCAGTATATCGTCTGCCCGGTCGTAATTGGACTCGATGACTACCACAAAGATAGCATCCGGGTTCATTTCGATCAGCTGTTCTTTACTGATATTGTGAAGGTCTGCTGCCAGAAGTTCCCCGTTCACTGCTTTCAGGATATGGCCGGCCAGTGTCTTTTCTCCGTAAACCATGAGGTTTCTTCCGTTCAGCTCCACAATGAGCCCCTTCCGGTGAAGACCCATGGCTGCCGCTTTCCCGGTTACCCGGTCGATTTCGCCTTTCATCCGGCCCACGATTTCTTCTGCTTTTTCCTGACGGTCAAAGATTTTCCCCATATTGAGGATATCTTCGTATTCTTGCTCCAGCGATTTTTCGCGGACTGCCGAGGAAGAAGCGGGAGCGATATAGGTGTGTACGCCTCTTTCATGCCAGAAACCGGTGCTCCGGAGGACTTTGGCCTGGAATGTGGAGTACCAGCCTACAATGAAGTCCGGTTTCATCATCATGATGGTTTCCATATCCAGATTTTCCAGGCTCGTATAGGGGATCTTCTCATAATCCGCCCGGTACTCGGGCAGGATATATTTCTCACTGGGAATCCCCATGCCTGCCACAATGCGGTCTCCCACACCGAGAGCCAGCAGGGTCTCGATGGAATTCTGCCATACGGCCACCACCCGCTTCGGAGGTTCCTTGAAAGTCTGTACCTCTTCTTCTCCTTTGGAGTTTATATTGGTGATATCCACCGGATAATGGACCGCCTCATAGCTGCCGCTTTCTCCGGGGACAGGCCCATTTTCCTTCACAACAGGCGAACACCCGCAGAAAAGAGCCGATACCACCAGCGGAAGGAGGCAGAGCGCCCATTTCTTCTTAGCTGGGACCATAGTTTTTTCCTTTAGAAATATCTACCGGGGAAATAAATGGGATTCGGATATTCTCCGATCCACTGATCATAAGTTTCCTTGTCTACGCCAAAATATTTCTTCGCAAATTCCGGCCAGCTTTCGGAATACTTCCTCTTTGCCAGGATATCCTCCATAGAGAGGTCACCGTGCTTAGAAAGTACGAAGGCTGCCTTCACATGGTGCATGGCATAGCCCTTCTGCATGGCTGCCAGGGCCCTCGCTTCATCGATGCCCCACCATTTATTGAGAAGATGCGCCCGGTGCATGAGCCGGCGGTCATGATAAGTTTCCGGGGAAATTTGGAGAAGATACTCTACCCTCGTCCAGGATTCATCCTTCTTCAGGGCAAGGATTTCCTCAATCGGCTTTTCTGCCACATAGGCATACAGGCCTGCCCGATCGATATCCCTGAAATTGGCTCCCGAATGAATGAGCACATCGGCCTGATAGGAAGGGATATCATATTTCTCCCAGAGGATTTTCTCCTTTTCCTGATTCGTCAAAGGTTTCCGCATAGGACGGCGGGGCTTCTGCTGATCGGCTTTCTTTTCCACCTTGACCGGCTGGGCATGAGTGGCATGTCCCTCGGCCCAGACAGAATCGGTCACACAGGCTCCGCTGATGAGAGCGGTCATGATGAGAATGGCTGCTTTCCTGTTCATTTTTTACCTCGTATATAACGCAGGAAAAAGTGCGCTCCTGAAAACGCACTTTTCCTGTAGTTATAAAAGACTATCTTTCGTAAAGATTAGAACTTATACTTGGCACCAATCATCCATGCTCTGCCCGGCTGTGGAGCTGCACCCTTGCCGTTGTAAGCAGAGTATGCATTTTCATAGCCTTCATTGGTCAGGTTGGAAACAGTGACATAAGTAGTCAGATTCTTGTTGACTTCGTAGTTAAGGTTCCAATCCAGCACGAGGAACTGGTGATCGGTGAAAGCTTCGGTGCTGCAACCGGTATACCAGTTGAAGAGGAGTCCGGAGTACCATTTATTGCATTCATAGGAGAGGTTTGCAGTATAGTGGTTAGCCGGACGAAGTGCGTTAATCATGGTATTAACGTTGCTGGTCTTGGAGAGGCTGAGATCCGGATCGAATTCCATACCATCTTTTGCACTGTATTTATCCTTCAGGTGAGAATATGCCAGGCCCAGGGTCCATTTTTCATTGAACTTATGGTCCAGTGTAACGTTGAAAGACTTCTTGGTTTCCTTTGCATTGACTGCTCTGCTGGTGAAGTCATTCTTCTTAGTATCCCAAACCGGATAATAAGTTACTGCATTGGACATCTTGGTCCAGTCATAGTGAACGGCCAAAGTGGTATTTTCGCCGAAGTCCTTATGAGCACCGATAGTCCATACATTACCTTTTTCATCATCCAGTTTATCACCATTCGGAGTGGAAACGGTATAGTCTTTAGCCTTGATAGGACGGTAAATCGCTGCCCAGCCAATATAGGCGCTCAGGGAATCACTGAAGGCGTATTCGGTATTGATAGTCGGTGTAACTTTTGTATAGCCGCCCACACCAGTGTAAGTACCACCAGTAAAATCTTTATAATGAGAATAACGGAGAGCCGGAGTGAAATCCCACTTATCTGTAATATGAATCTTATCCTGAATAAATCCGTTGATACTCTTTCTTTCGGTGCTTGTATTTTCCATCACACCAGTTCTACGGTTCAATCTTCTAGTAGTCAGTTTAGATTTATCATAGGTTACGGATGCCAGGATATCATTGATACCTACAGATTTACCATACTGGATCTGGAAGCCGCGATTATGTTCATCATAAATGGTCGTTGGGCTTAATCCCCGATCGAACTTATAATTTTTAATGAATTCAGGCCATTCCGGTCCATCAGGGAACGGTACATAGGAGCCGTCTTCCAGTACCCAGTCCGGATAACGGTCTACGCCCCAGTAATGATGTTTCTGATCATAGACACGAACGAAGCTTTCCATACCATTATCTTTATCAAAGGTATAAGAAATATCTACATCATTGTTACGGTATGCGTTGTAAGAACCGGAAAGTGCATCCAGAGAGAACAGGTTTCTGTAGCCAGGGTTGTCGGTATTACCATAGCCGCCGGGACGGGTAGTTCTTTCAATAATACGATTCCAGTCTGCTGCAGACCAATAACGCCAATCTCTTGCTGTAATCGGATACCCATCCTTACCGTCCTGATGGTTGTACCAGATTTTTAAGTTCTGTTTATCATTGATATCATGGTCCACACGGAGAGATACGCCGTCTTCTTTATAGCTGGTGCCATTATAGGTATGATCGGAGCCGGTCAGTCCATCATGGTACTTGCTGTCATGAGCCATATTTCTGCTGGCAGAGAAGAAATACTTCCAGTCCCGCTTCGGGCCTGCTGCGCCGGAATAGGTCAGGTTGTATACGTGTTTATGCCAGGAGCCGGTAGATACATCAATGGTCCCCTGATCATGAATAGTACCTTTACGGGTAATGATGTTGATAACACCGCCAGTTGCATCTGCCCCATAAGCAGAAGCGCCCGGCCCTTTGATTACTTCAATTTTATCTACATTTGCCATGGAAACGACCTGGTTCAAATCTACCATGGTTCGACCGCCGGAAGCATTACTGCTGCCAAAACGAGTGGATGCGCTATTATCTACACGGCGTCCATCTACCAGGACAATAACACGGGTATCACCATTGATAGCCATACTGTTATTATAAGAATTGTAGCCGTATTCACCGCCACGATAACCTGCATTGGTAAAGGTGACACCAGGAATACGTTTAATAGCTTCAGATACATCGGTATAATGACGCTTGTCAATTTCTTCTCTCGTAATGACCTTGGCATCACCACCGGTACGATAATAGGACTGTTCTGTGATAGTATCACCGAATTGGTTCTTTGTCTTTTCCGCTTCTACTACTACCGTATCCAATGTATAGACGTTCAAATTTTCATCGAAAGCGGCATTAACATTAGTTACTCCGCTGAGCAGAGTCATTCCGATGGCTGCGCTGAGCCATAATTTTTTGCTGTAGTTCATTTATTTCCCCTTATTGATTGACTACCATGAAGCACCATTAATGTAAGTAAAGACGCAATCACTGTTAACTACCCAGCTGTCCCAGGTCCCCTCAAATGGCCCAAGATTTAATGTGGTAGATTTAGAACCGCCTGCCCTGATTTTCAGCATCGGCTTCTTGACAGGTTTTTTCGTAACTACGCTTTCTGTACCATCTTTCTGTTTCAACGTGATATACAAAACCATATCATTCAGTTTTGTGATAGTTAAATCATTCCGCTTGTTGTAGAATGTCCCTTTCACGCAAAGATTACCCTTATCAATCCAAACCTTATTTGCGCTGAATTCCATAATCATGTCATCAGAAGAAATTTCCGCAGCTGATGCCATAGTCGGAACGACCAGGCAGAGAATCCCCAGCACAATGGCCAGAATCCACTTTTTCATACTCCACCTCCTTCCTCTCACTCACATGGAAACAGAATTTATTTTCACCTTCCTCCGGCGGCTGTCCGTGTTTCGCCCCGGAGGAAAATAAAAATCGCTCTTTCTCCTCGCGGAAAAAGAGCTTGCGAAAATCCCCTTATGATCGTCGTGCCCTGTCTGCCGCAGGAGAACCATTTTCTCTGCAGGCAGTTCTCCTGGCTCGGATTCATCGCTTCTTCACCCTTCTCAGCCTAAGGCCAATGGATTCATGAAAAAGCTCCACCATACAGTGACGGGATCGCTCCGGACTTGCACCGGAATTCTCTGTTGGGCCCTCACGGGCACCTGTAGGATATGTATATATTAAATATAAATGCTTACCTTGTTGATGTCAAATAATTTTATAATAAATTTCATGTATATGTTAATGTAACCATCATTATTATCCATATGTTGTGCTTTAATTTCAAATTTTTATATACTTATTCTTAAGAATTAATTTTATTAATTCCAATTATCCGTCGGTTAAGCAGCTAATCTGCACAGGGAAATGCGCAAGATTGGAAGACGATTTACCAGTTTTATCTGATTCGATTCCCAATGATCCCGACTGTCCCGGACTTTCCCAAATAGCAAAAGCCGTTCATGCCGATGCATGGCTAAAACCGGGATACAGAAAATGAATCAAACCACTTTATCTGACAAAGGACTCCGAAAATCTACTATTCACCTGCGCCCCGTTTCCCCCAGCGGGGAAATTTTACTTTCCATTTAGCACAACTTTGACATGTCCCAAAGTACGACCCTTTGCCCCTTCGGGGACTTCCCCTGACCAGGGGCAGTTGGTGCCGCGAAGCGGGTAATGGAGGCTGCATATCGTGCTCGCCAGGGTGACTCTTCCCTTTCATGCGTTACGTATTTTTACGTTATGTGTTTACCTTTTTCTTCATTTCCGACAACCATGAGCACAACCCCTTTCCCTCCGCTTCGCTCTGGAACCTCCCCGGACCCGGGGAGGATGGGGAGTTTCGACATGAACGTTGTTTCAAACTCGTCTGTGCAAAATCCCCATATACTCGCGCCGCATCAGCGGCGCCACCTCCCCGACAACCCCGACCACCCCGACCACCCCGAAATCTCGAATTTGACAAAAATGGGGCGTGCCGATGCAGGGCTAACCCCGAATACCGAAGCTGACTCAAACCACCTTATCTGACAATTGACTCTAATCAAAAATCTCCACCGGAATATTTCCGATGGAGTTTTTTCAGTGCAGGTCAAATCGTACGGGTACCCGGGAGTTGACGGTGATGGCAAATCCATTCTGTTTGGCTGGGAGGAATTTCCAGCGGTAGACGCCGTTTACGGCTGCCTGGTCCAGGTCTCCGTTTCCGGAGGAGCTTTCTACCCAGGCGGAGGTGACGCTTCCGTCGGCGCTGATGGTAAGGCCTACGACGACTGTCCCGGTAACGCCTGCTTTTCTGGCGGACGACGGATAGGATGGTTTCGGTGCAGAGAGGATCTGGGGTCCTATGGTTTCTCCGCCTCCCTGGCCTTCGCCTCCGGGCTGTCCTTCCGGGCTGCCGTTCGGGTCCCCTTCAGGGTCTCCTTCTTCAGAGCCATTGGGGTCTCCGGCTCCTTCTGCGGGTGCGGGGGAGTGTCTTCTGGGCGGGGCGGGCGGCGCTTCTCTCTCGGGGTCCGGTATATCTTCTTTCGTAAACCGTTCTACCGGTTTTTCTTCCACTTTTTCTTCTTCCGGTTCCGGCTCAGGGATGGGTTCTTCGGATCCTTTTTTAATGAGCGGGGCAGGCGGCGGTTCATTCTGGACGATATCCACTTCCAGTACTTCCGTGGGCGGATGGTTGTAGAAGTGAATGCCCCAGACGCCTAAAGCAGCAGCTGCCGCGATGTGGATGAGGACGGTAGCCCCTGCGGAAGCAAGGAGTCTCTTTTTACGTTCCTGCATTGCGACCACCTGTTTCTGTTGCCAGGCCGAACCGGGTGACCCCGGCTCCTTTCAGTTTATCCAGCAACTGGATGACTTTTTTGTAGTCCGCTTCATCTTCGCCGCGGATGATGACGGAGAATGTGGAGTCCCTCCTGCTTTCCGCAGCTGCCCGAGCGACCAGTTCATCCATAGGGATTTCCTTGTCTTCCAGGTAAATGGACCCGTCTTGTTTCACGGTAACAGAAAAGTTGCTCTTGCTGACTTTTTCCGAATTGACCGCTTTAGGCATACGAATCGGGATGGTATGGATTTCGGTCATATACATGGTGCTGACCATGAAAAATACGAGGAGGAGAAAAATCATATCAATCATCGGCGAGAGCATGAGGCCCGGTTTTTCATCCTCGATCTGGCGTCTTCTTCGCATAATGATTCTCCTTATTTCTCCTGTGTAAATTCATCGGCCATTGCGCCTGCCACTTCTTCCATCCCGCGGGAGGCTCCTTTGACGCAGCCCGTGAGGTAGGCATGGACGCACATGCCAAAGATGGCAATGCACAGTCCAAAAACGGTGGTGATCAGCGCTTCGCCGATACCGGCTGTAATGGCCATAGGATTGGCCAGTCTTTCATTCAGTGCATTAAAGGAAGCCATCATACCGGTGATGGTCCCCAGAAGTCCCAGCATCGGGGAGAGGCCGATGGCCAGGTTCAGCGCGGAGATGTACTGTTTCCATTCAGCTGTGGTATGGTCTACCATGGCATAGGCGGTGGAGGAAAGTTTCCTGCCCAGCTGTTCTCTGGCTTCGATGATCTGGACGGCCAGGTCCGATGTCTTTCCCCGGGTCTTCTTTGCCAGTTCATAGGCTTCGTCCACTTTTCCTTCATTGATCAGTTTGACGAAAGCCGGCGCAAAGGCGGAGGGAGAGAAGGTCTTTTTATAGTAAAGACTTCTTTCCACGGCCACCACACATACGACGATGGAACAGAGAAGGAGCGGCCACATGCACACGCCGCCTCTCTGGAAATAATCAACTGCTGCTGCAAAGATACCCATACTGCACCTCCGGGCCATGCCCTCTAACGATTTTTCCCTGATGTCCTTTCGGCCTGCAGGCTGAATGCCCGCCGGATAAGAAATAATTAAATAAATCCGCTTAATTATTGTGATTATCCTCGTATTTTTTATTATACAGTTAAATAATCATCTAATCAATTATCTCTAATTTTTCTTAATTTTTACGAAATATATTCCCTTGAGGCATTTTGGGAAATAACGTTCATTTCCCCGCTTCTTCCAGTACCGTGCGGATCCGGATTTTAAGGGCTCCCGTATTTGTCCCCTGGTCCACGGTGAGAGCGATCCAGGGGCGGCGGATTTCTCTGAAAAGCTGCTGCGCTTCTTCCATGGCCTCCCGGTCCATACCGCAGCTCGAGGAGCGGAGGGGCACGGGGAGGAGAAATTTCTCTCCGGAAATAAAGGGCAGCGATCCGCGGATGAAGGAGCCTCCATTTCTTATTTCCTCTTCCCCATTCAGAAGGGACAGTCCTTCTGCCGTGAGCACCGGTGCGCCCAGGGTGGTCACCATCCCGGGAAGGCCTTTGTGGATCAGCGGGTCCGCCTGAAAGGAACGGGCGAGAAGAAGGATGGCCGGTTTCCCGGATTTCCTGCAGAAAGAGAGCGCTTTTTCCGTCTCTTCCGCATAAGCCTTCCGATAGGAAAGGAGATTTTCCCTTCCCTTTTCTACGGCTTTCTCCAGGGATTTCCTGTCAAAAGGCAGGAAACCTGCCAGCGCATCCAAAAGGCGGGGATGGAAGAGGTCCGGCAGGGACGGCGCAAGGCAGGGTACGCCTGCTTCCTCTATATTTCTTCTCATATAGACTTTGAGAATCCTCGGATAGTGGGCGTGTCGTTTCTCATCGGTGCCGTTTCCACGGATGCCCCGCCTCATGGCAGGAAACCAGATGAAGTCCGGCTTTGCATCGAGGAGCTCCTGTACGTGGGCATGGGCGAGGAGGCAGGGATGGCAGTGCACCCGGCGGGGAATGGTGGAAACTGTCTTTTCCACCGCTTTTTCCGAATACCGGGAGAGCCGCACCTCGTAGCCCAGGCTCGCCCAGAAAGCTGCCCAGAAGGGAAAGTCGCTCCACATGGTGAGGGCCGCCGGAATCCCCACGGTTCCTTTCTTTTCGCCCTCTGCCGGACATTTTCTGAAGACGTGGTCCTTCACCCACTGCATAAGGTCCGGAAGTTTCTCCTTCTTCCTTCCCGGAATGAGGGCTGCGCCCGTCTCGCAGCGGTTCCCTGTGCCAAAGCAGCGGCCGCCGAAGTCATAAATGGAAATCACGCAGTGATTGCCGCAGCCCTGACAGGTACGGTTCACGTGGGTAAAGGTGAGCTTTCCCATTTCTTCTGCGGAAATCATGGAAGAAATATGATTTTCCTCAAACATTTCCCTTCCGTAAAGTGCCACTCCATAGGCCCCCATGAGGCCTGCCGCATCGGGGCGGATGACCTGAAGGCCCGTGATTTTTTCGAAAGAACGGAGCACTGCATCGTTATAGAAAGTACCGCCTTCCACGACTACTTTATTTCCCAGTTCCTTCGGCGATTCCAGCTGGAGCACCCGGGTGAGGGCATTTTCCACTACTGCATAGCATAGCCCGGCCGCCAGGGCTTTCCCATCAGAGGCACGGTTCCTTCCCCGGTGGATGCGTGTATTCATGAGCACCGTGCAATGGGCCCCGTAATGAGGAAAGGGACCGGAAGAGAGGGCTTCTTTGCCGAATTCTTCGGCCGTGAGTCCCCTGTTGCCCGCAAACGTTTCCAGGAAAGCCCCGCAGCCCGAGGAGCAGGCGCTGTTCATGAGCACTTTGTCCACCCGTCCGCCGGAAAGGTGCATGTACTTCATATCCTGTCCGCCGATATCTAAAAGGGACGTGAGGTCCGGGCAGAAATAGCGGGCCGCCTTCAGATGGGCCATGGTCTCTACTTTTCCGAAATCAAGGGAAAGGGCGGTCTTCACCAGTTCTTCCCCGTAGCCGGTCACCCCGGCTCCTGCAATAGTGCATCCGGAGGGAAGGGCTGCGAGAAGTTCCCTCATCATGGAGGCAGCTTTTTCCACCACTTCTCCCCCGTGCCGGCCGTAGGAAGAAGCGACAATGCACCGGTCTTTATTGACGAGTACCGCTTTCATGGTGGTAGAACCGGCATCGATGCCAAGCCAGAGAGGTTCACCGGCCATGGGCCGGGCGGAAGGCACCCTTGCCCTCTCATGGCGGAGGCGGAAATCTTCGTATTCCTTCGTATTTCCAAAAAGAGGAGGCAGAGTCTCATCGATTTCTTTTCTCGCCCTCATCCTCCGGATGGCCGCCGGAAGCCACTGCTCCGGAAAGTGCGGTCTCTTCCTGTCTCTGGCAAAAACCGCTGCCCCCAGGGCTCCATAAAGGGCAGGCGAAGGATAAATGACCCGGTCTTCCTCTTTCACTCCCAGAAGGTCATAGAATGCATCCCGAAGGAGCGGCAGGAAGGCAAAAGGTCCGCCCAGAAGAGCCGCTTTCCCCGTGACCGCCCTTCCCTGGAGGAGATCCGATACCGCCTGGTACGCCAGCCCGTGAAAGACGGAAAGGGCGAGATCCTCCTTCGATGCGCCTTCATTCAGAAGTCCCTGGATATCCGTCTTCGCATAGACCCCGCAGCGGGAAGCGATGGGATACACCCGCTTCCCCCTCTCCGCCAGCTGCTCCAGTCCTTCCGTATCCGTCCCGAAAAGGCAGGCCAGATTGTCCAGAAAAGCGCCGGTCCCTCCCGCGCAGCCGCGGTTCTCCCGCTGCACGATGGACGGATGGAAAAAAGTGAGCCTTCCGCTCTCCCCGCCCAGCTCCAGTACCGCCGAAACGTCCGGCATGAAAGAGCGCACGAAAAGAAGGAGCGCCTCCTGCATGGAAAGATAAGGGAAATCCAGCTCCTCCGCCAGTTCCTTCCCCTGCTCCCCGGAAAGAGCAATCGAAAGACGGGCTTCCGGAAAAGACGCCCCCACCTCGCGCAGGATATCCCTCACGAAATGAAGAGGCTCCTGCCGGTGACGGAAATACCTTTCATACACAGGAACCCCCGCCCCATCGAGCCCCACCGCCTTCACCGCAGAAGCCCCCACATCGAGGCCAAGAAATAAACTCTCCATAGATTCGCCCTCAGATAAAAATAAATTTCTTTAATTTATTATATCATTTCCATCATTTCTTTTTAATTCAAAGGCAAAAAAGAAATGCGCACCCCAAAAGGAATGCGCATATTTTTCAAGCCTTGTCTTCCGGATACAGACCGCGGGTAAACAGGTCAATGGCATCTTCCACACGCACCGCCGGGCAGCGGATGGTATAGAAAGGAATGGCATAGACCCTTTTATTCTGCACGGCAGAGATTCCTGCAAGGGCCGGCGTATTGTAAACGTCAGCTATTCTCATTTCATCCTGTTCCGGAGTGGACTGGACGAATATAACGTCCGGATTCTCCGTAATCACGCTTTCCATGCTGATGATTTCATCATGGCCCACGTTTTCCAGATTTTTTCCGATTACGTCGCCTCCAAGGCGTGTGACGATATCCCCGGGAAGGGTCCTGGGCGTATAAATATGGATTCCTTTCTGAAGGGATGAAACGATCAGTACTTTCTGGTGAGGCTGCTTTTTAAGGTTCTCTCCTTTTTGAAGCTTGGCAAGGATACGCCCTGTGATTTCAGCGGCTTTCTCCTTTTTTCCCACAATAGAGCCTACGTCGGAAATATACTGCAGCTCATCTTCCACCCTGTGTTTTTCCAGGAAATCCGCTCCGTCCATCATGGTCATATAGACCGGCACGTGCCGTTCCTTCCAGAAACTGTAGGTGCCTATTGAATTGGCGCGGCCCGAGAAATCGAAGCGCCAGGCAAGGATGAAATCAGGATGCATGGACAGCGTCTGCTCCTGGCTGAAGACATGCCTCTCATGAAGAGGAAGCTTTTCATATTTCGCCCGGTCTTCTTCCGTGAGATGGATGGGATCATCGATGCCTGCTGCCGCGATAATCTGATCTTCGGCGCCCAGCTGGAGAAGGGTCTCTATGGAATTCTGCCATAAAGCGACGATGCGCTTCGGCGGTTTTTCATAAGTCGTTTCCACCGGATTTCCCTGGCTGTCGAAATTTTTAATTGTCACCGGGTAACCGGTCTGCTGATTAGCCGAAACGGCAGCTTTACTGCTGCTGCCGGAGGGATTTCCCCCGCAGCCGCCAGCTGCAAAGAGGAGCAGGGCACAAAGCCCTGCTGCCAGTAATTGTTTCTTCAATGAATTCTCCTATCAGAAGTGCATAGCCATGGTGACTGCATAGGTTCTCGGAGCGCCAAGGCCGATAGCATTGGTGCCGGAGCCGTACCAGTAGTGTTTATCAAAGAGGTTGTAGCAGTATGCGGAGAAAGTGGTATCGTAGCCTGCAATCTTCGTATCATAGGATACGCCCAGGTCAAAGAGAGTAACGGAAGGCATACGGATAGAGGATGCATAGCTGCTTGTATTTCTGATGAGGGTGGAACCGGTGTAGCTCAGGCGGCCGGTGATATTCCAGTTGTCTGCCGGTTTGTAAACGAGGGCCAGGTCGGTCTTCCATTTCGGCAGGCAGTTCACACGGCGGTCATTGTTTCTGCCTTTATAAGTCTTGGTAGTCTTGGCATCCATGTAGCCGATACCCCAGATGACGCTCAGTTTATCATTGATATCCCCGGCAATGGAGTATTCAATGCCCTTATGCTTTTCTTCACCGTCCAGTACGTATCTTTCCGTACCGTCTCCGTTCGGAACACCCATGCCGCTTGCTTTCTTGATTTCATAGAAGCTCAGAGTGCTGAGGAAATCTCCGGTCTTGTACTTGAAACCGAATTCATTCTGTTTCGTCTTGCTCGGAGCAAGCATTTCGCCGACGTTCGTATAGCCGGAGCTGACGGTGCTGCCTTCTACGAAGTTTTCCATATGGTCAGCAAAGAAGGAGAAATTCGGGGTGAATTTGTAAGCCAGGGCGAGGATTGGAGCGGTAGCATCGGAGGAATCATGTCTGCCGGATGCGGACTTGTCATCATGGTGCTGGGTATCTACCTTATGTCCATGGTAGCCCAGGGTCAGATGGAGTTTATCGTCCGGGCTGGAAATGGTATCCATCAAAGTCCAGCCGACCATCTGGGTGGTATACTGCTTCGTAATCGGATCATAGGTAATCGGCGGTTTCGGGGAAGAAATATTCTTGTAAATATTTCCTGTTACAGAGTACTTGTTGGCAGCAGACACATTGTTGTCGCGGCGTCTGGAGAACCAGGTCTTGTCTACGGAAGCAATCCATTCATTCTTCCAGTCACCGATCCAGAAGTTGCCCTTGAATCCGGTATTGACGTAATAGTAGCGGTGGAAGACAGGCATCTGGGTGTAAGTGCCTTTATAATTTCCTTCATAATCCTGAAGGACACGGCCGGACCACTGCTGCAGCCAGCTGTCATAGTCTTCTTTTCTGTAGCCTGCGTTCATGAACCAGGTGAGGTCATCAGAAAGGTACTGTTCGTGATTCAGGATGAAAGTGTAGTTTTCATACTTATCGTTGGACCATTTCGGGGAAAGGTTATTCTTTGCCCGCGGGAGTCTCGGCAGGTGCTTCAGGGAACCGGCAAGGTTAATGGTATTGGAACGACCGTCCACATTATCATAGTCGTAGCCCATGAAGAGGTTCGTCTTGCTTCTCTTGGCCCGATGGTCGATATTGATGTAAATATCTCTCTTTTTGTCGTGTACTCCGTCAACGGCCAGATCACCATTGCTGTTCTGTGCGTTTACGCGGATGCCCCATTCATTATCATCACCGAAGCGGCGGCCCACGTCCACTGCCTGGGTGAAATAGGAATCAGAAGCCCAACTCAGCTTGACGTCCGTATTCGGCTTGTCATAGGCCTTCTTCGTGGTAGCGCTGACTGTGCCGCCTACGGAGCCGGACATGAAGACACCTACTCCGTTGACACCGATATTCGGGCCGGAAAGGACGGAAACATTTTCAATAAAATTATCAGGCATGGTCATCTGATGGCTCATGCTCGGGATACCGTTCAGGATCCAGCTGCCGCCGCCGGCAGAAAAACCGCGGATATTGATATTGGAATCATAGGACCCGTGAGATACAGTGACAGACGGGCTCAGGGACAGGGTATCCATGACGCTTCTGTTCGGCTGGGAGAACGTATCCAATGCCTTTCTGCTGAAAGTCACCTGCTGCACAGGCATATCCAGCACATCCTTCGTGCCCAGGGTGCCGGCCGTTTCCACCGTGCCCACCATGCCGGAAGCCACTGGTTTGATCTGGTCTCTGTCAGCTGTGACAATGACTTCATTTAAAGTAGTCACATGCTCTGCCATAACCGGAGTAGCCATGCCAAAAACTCCTGCCACGCAGGATAAAACAGCTGCTGTAAGTAATCTGGATTTTTTCATTTTATCCCCCATACTTTTAAAAATACCTCTCTCACCTTTAATGAATCAAAAGGTTTGGTTTTATGTTATTATAAAGGTGTTAGTAACTCACAGGTCAATAGGGAGATTAAAATAAATGAAAAATTTTATGACCATTAAAGAATTCAGCGAACTCACCCACACTTCCGTGGACACGCTGAAACACTATGACCGCATAGGGCTCTTTCATCCCGCGAAAACGGGCAGCAACGGATACCGGTACTACCTTCCCGAGCAGTCCATCTACCTCACGCGGATCCTCTTTGGCTCCAAAGCGGGCATTCCGCTGAAAGATATCGAAACATACGTAAAAATCAATGACAGTGAAGTCGTTTTAAAATCGTATGAGAATATCATCGCACGCCTGACCCAGTCAAAAAGAGACTGGGGCGCCATTGAAAATGCCATCGGAAATCTCCGATACTATTACAGCCTCACAGAGAAATACAAAGAAGGAGAACTCTTCACCATGTACCTTCCGGAATGGTTCATCATCCAGTCCCCGCTGCAGACGATCGCCCCGGCAGAAGAAATCTCCAACTCCGAAGACATCGTGAACGACCTTTTCTTCAATGAATACAGGACCGAACGCTGGCCCCACTACCTTCTGGGCGCCCTGTACACCCCGGAAGAATACCGGGCCGGAAATTTCAACTCCATCTGCTATTTCCTGAAAATAGACCATCCCGAAAACTATGCAAAATCCCAGATCACCTTCATCGAGCCCGGCTACTGGGCCTGCATGCTCTTCTACACCGGCGGAAAAGGCCTGGGCCGGTCAGTCAGAAAATACCTGGAAACCCTCCATGAAAAACACATAACCATTCATGGAAATATCCTGGCTATGGACGTCATCAATAACCTGATCACCTCCAACCCTGAAGAATACTGCACCATGATTTACGCATTGAAAGGAAATAAAGACCATGACTGAACCCGACCGGATGCAAAACGTCCTTTTCCTCCGGATCCGCTGCACCGCCCGCCGGACCCGCTCCGACTTCTCCCCTTTCACCGACTTTCCGGAAGCCCTCTTCCTTCTGGCCGGAAAAATCCGGGAGAAAACCGCTTCCGATCCGGACTGCCTAGACCTCATATGCTCCTTTGCCGGAATCACCCTCGTTTTCAAAGGAGAAGAAACCGGAGACTTTGCGAAAGTTCTGGCCTTCATCCCTGCCATCAGGGACATGGTGGGAGAGTGCAATGAACTCTTCCGAAAGAAAAACTTCAACTTCTGCATGACCACCTCCCTCGTCCTGGACGCCGGAAAAAGCCGTCACCTCATCCTTCCCGCCTCCCCCTGCTGCACAGGCCTCTCCACCTGGACCGGCCTCTTTGCAGACAGACTGGATAAACTCACCCGCTCTATGGACGAAAGCATCCCCTCCCTCCTCATCACCCACGCCTTCTACACAAACCTCTCCCCCGAAAAACAGGACACCTTCCCCACTGCCTACTACATCCAGCACATCTGCTGCTACGGGGAAAAATAAACAGCACAGAAAAAACGCGCCGGCCTTTTCAGGCTGACGCGTCTTATCATGATTGATCCCTTTATGACAGATACCATTCACATCCGGCGAATGATTCGAAAAGAAGAACCCCAAAAGACGGCAGGCCGGCAGGGCTGCTGTCTTCTGGGGTTTCTTTTTTCCTCACCCTTTTCAGGGCTCGGAGCTGCGTGCTTTTCGATTTTCAGGTTTTGTTACATGGTACCATGTTTTTTGAGCGGTCCATTCCTCTCCGCTTTCTCTGAGATTGGCCGTTGCGGAGGTTTCAGGAATTTCCCTGCTCTGTCTATATAGTGCAATAAAGCAATTTTATTTTATTATATTTTCATTAGAAATTTGACCTGTTTTTTTCGTACAGGATTTTTTATTTTCATCAGAAAAGCGCAGTCCTATTTTTCATCCGCTTGTAAAACAAAAAGTTTATTCTCCAGCTAAATCATCCTGGCAGTTTCTACCGGCACACCACCGCCTACTGCCTGAAAAGCATAAACGCAGTCCATTTATGACCAATCCAGGAAATATACTGTCATACATCATTCAGCAAATTAACATAATGTGTATCATATTTATCAAAAGAAAACGTTTTCACTCCATAAATATGATGGATGTTCTCCGGATTCAGTACTTCTTCAGGTGTCCCTTCTTTCCAGAGGGTACCTTTTTGAACAAGAAGAATTTTATCACAAAACATTGATGCAAGATTCAGATCATGTATGGTCATGATGACAGAGATATTTCTATTTTGAATAACTGCTTTAGCCAGTCTTAAAACCTCCAGCTGATATTTGACATCAAGACTGCTGGTCGGTTCATCCATCAATATAATATCCGGCTTCCCGGATAAAGCTCTGGCAATAAAAGCTCTTTGCTTTTCCCCACCAGATAAGTAACGAATATCGCGAGTTTCGAAACCTGACAGCCCGGTTTCCTCCATTGCATTTATGGCAGCTTTTCTATCGGTTTCAGTAAATCGTCTACCACTATAAGGGAGTCTTCCCATCATTACCGTATTCAAAACAGAAACCGGAAACTGCGTCTCAATGTGCTGAGGCACATAAGCTATTCTCTGGGCGATTTTCTTTCTGGTCAGACTTGCGATATCTTCACCATCCAAAAGAATCTTCCCATGCTGCAGTGGATAGATTTTGTTGATACATTTGAGCAAAGTACTTTTTCCCGCACCATTGGGTCTAAGAATTCCGGCAAAAATCCCTCTATCAAGAGAAAAGCTGATATGTATGTATTCTCATTTTCCTCTGCTCGAGTGTATGAGTTTACTTCCTTTTTTGCTAAAAAAACGACATATTTTATTAATTGTTTGTGTAATTTATTTCATTAAAATTGAAATTTGCCATCTATATATAAGAATTTCTTTTATAGAAATAAAAGAACCTTCCCGGAAAATCAGGTGCTGGCTGGATTTCCCGTTCGGGTTCTTTTTATCATAAAGGCTGTTAATGAAGGTTAAATGTCACAGGGACTCTGGAGTTGACGGTAATCGCTACACCGTCCTGTTTGGCCGGTACGAAGCGCCAGCTGTAGACGGCAGAGACTGCCGCACTGTCCAGGGCAGAGCTTCCGGAGGAGCTTTCTACCCAGGCAGAGGAGACGGAGCCGTCGGAGCTGATGGTCATACCTACCACGGTCGTACCGGTGACGCCTGCTTTTCTGGCTGATTCCGGATAGGAGGGTTCCGGTGCGGAGAGGATCTGGGGACCCATGGTTCCACCACCGCTTCCGCCGCCGTCTCCGGGGCCATATCCGCTGCCGTTTCCTGTGCCGTGACCGCTGCCGTTACCGCCGCCGGAGCCTGAGCCTGTGCCCGGGCCGTAACCGCTGCCGGTACCGGTGCCTACACCGCTTCCATGTCCGCCGCCTGATCCGGTGCCGCTTCCTATGCCGCGGCCGCCTTCACTTTCGGAGGAGCTTTCAGATGCAGATTTAGAGGAGGTAGAAGAAGTGGTATCTGTTTCTTCCGCATCAGAAGAGGGCGATACCTGATGGACGTCGTTTTCTGCTTCCGGGTCCGGTTCAGGGGGAATTTCGGGAGGAGGAGCCGTGGGAGTCGCTTTGGCTTCGTGAATTTCGGGGAGCTTCGCAGCTTCTGCTGCTTCTTCGCTGCCGCCTCCCCCGCCACCACCTCCGCCACCTCCGCCTACGTCAGCGACGAGGTCGACTTCGATGATATTCTTGCTGGGAACCTGCGGCGGAAAGAGGATGAAGAAGCCAGTAATGGCTCCGAGGACCAGGCCATGGCATATGACAGATAATCCAAAGGCGCTGGGCCAGTGATTTCTAAATTTATCCATGGAACCTCCTCTTATTTCTGACCGGATTTGGATTCTGTAGCGATACCGATTTTGCTGATGCCTACAGATTTCAGCTGGTCAAGAACAAAGACGAAGTCTCCATGTTCGGACTTGGAATCGGCACGGAGGACGATGGCCAGATCCGGATTTCTGTTCTTTTCTATTTCCATACGGCGATGGAAATCATCTTTGGAAATTTTTTCCTGTTCCACATAGATAGTCCCATCAGAGGTGACACTGACAGGGAGGGTTTTCTCCACGTTCAGCTTGGCCGAGGCCGTCTGGGGCAGGTTCAGGTTGATGGTTTTCTGGGTAACCATGGTGAGCATGCTCATCATGAAGAAGACAAGAAGGAAAAATATGATATCGATCATAGGGATGATCATAATTTTCGGTTTCTTCTCCACGTTCATAGAAGAAAGTTTCATTATTTTCTCGCCTCAACAATCGCTAAATAGACAGAACCCAGTTTTTCCATCTGGGAAACATAGTTGCTTACCTGCTGGGAGAGGTAAGTATAAGCGATTAATGCGATGATGGCTACGAAAAGGCCGGTAGCGGTGCAGACGAGGGCTTCTGCGACGCCCCCGGTAACGGCAAAGGGCTGGCCTTCGGATACGGAAAGGACGTTGAAGGAACCGATCATGCCGATAACGGTACCAAGGAGGCCCATGAGCGGGGAAAGGGTGACGATGACGTCCAGGTAGTTCAGGTAATTCTTAAGGAGACCGGAGGCTCTGGCGGCTGCGCCTTCGATGAGGGTGGTCTGGGATACGTTCATATCCAGGTGTTCAGCGCCTGCAAGTACGACGGATGCCGGGAGACCGCCATCTTTTTTCAGGGCTTCCTTCAGTCCTTCGATATCATTATTGGCCAGGTAGTCCGGAATTTCTTTGGCCAGCTTGTCCACATTCGTCCTGGATGAGTGGTAATAACGGAAACGTTCGATAAAAATGGCTACTACGATAATAGAAGCCAGAACGAGCGGGTACATCATGAACCCGCCGGCGCGGAATAAATGCAGGAAATCCATCAATTGCCTCCTAAAAAATGAAATCTTTTTCAGCCTCGTCGCTGATTATTAATAATTCCTTTAAAGGGTACCACCTTTATCCTTGATAGTCAAATAAATATTAATCAATTTAATAATCAGAAATTAATTTTTGAAGAGTTAAATGATAAATATTCATTTTCATTATTCATATTTCCCCAATAAAAAAACCGGCGCTCTGCCGGGTCTCTGTTCCGTGATGACTGAATGCTTCATTCGTCCATTTCTTTTTTATGGTATGGGGCGATAAAGATATAAAAAGTCAGGAGGGAAAGCACTTCGCAGGCCAGGATGATCACGCCCATGGGAAGGGCCGTGGTATCCCCTGCAATTCCAACGACCGGCATGAGGATACCACCGAGGAACATATTGCAGAAACCGAGAAGCGCCGAGCCGCCGCCTGCATTTTTGCCGCATTTTGAAAGGGCCAGGGACATGGAAGCGGCACCCATGACGGAAAGAGGAGTCACCGTGATAAAAATAGCCGCAATCAGGAACCAGGCCGGAAGGGAAAGAAGAATGCCGCCCAGCAGCAGGATAGCCCCTGCCACGGGAACCATGAGGGAATATTTCAGCATCACCACTTCACGAACCACATTGGCCAGTTTGGCAGGAATGGAACCCATAATGGCAATTCCGATCCCGATTCCGCCGAAAATGAAGCTGTAGGTCTGGGCGGAAAGGTGGTAAATATTCTGGAAAAGGAAGGCAGACCCTGCGATGTAGGAGAAAAACGCGCCGAAGGTGAAGCACTGGAGCAGGCAGTGACCGTCGAAATACTTATTTCTAAGAAGGGTGCCGAAAGCTTTGAAGCCCTCGCCCAGGGAATGGACCCGTTTTTCTTTCGGAAGGGTTTCCTTAAAAATCAGGGTAGCCAGGAATTGCAGGACCCCGATGGCCGTAAGCACATCGAAAACGATATGCCAGGAAAAGAAGCGAAGAATCTGGGCTCCTGCCACCGGAGCCAGAATGGGAGCAAGGCCATTCACCAGCATGAGGATCGCCAGGAACTGCATAAGGGCGGGCCCTGCGCAGACATCTCTCGCCACGGCCCTGGCAATGACAATGCCGAAGGACCCGGAAAATCCCATGAGAAAACGGAACCCCAGAAAAATATAGATATCCCTCACCACGGAGCAGGCAAAGGCGGAAAGGGCAAAGAAAACCATGCCCGCCAGGAGGGGCAGCTTCCTCCCGTACCGGTCGCTCACCGGTCCGCCCATGACCTGTCCCAGGGCCATGCCGATCATGGTCATGGTTAAAGTCATCTGGGTCATGGAGGTGGAAATACCGAAATCCTTCGCCAGCTCCGGCAGCGACGGCAGGTACATGTCCGTGGAAAGAGGCGCCATGGCCGTCATAATGCCCAGAAAAATAACCAGAAATATATACACTTTCCTGCTCATTCGTTCCTCCTGAAAAAATCGCCCGGCTCCTGCGGACGATTTCAATTATTATTTACAAAGTCCCGGCTCATGGATAGAATCCCGGCCCCTCTGTGAATTTATTTACCCTTAGTAATATTTGATTTACTGATTTATGTTAAACGATTTTTGATCATTTGTCAAATAAAAATTGGGCTGGAGTCAATTTCTTTGATTTTATACCTGTCAAACGAATATAGGACTTGAAAATATATGATTTATCCTATATTGTAATTATGAGCAAAAGGAGGACATAAGAAATAAGTTTCGAGTCGAGTTCTACACCGATGAGTCAGGGAGAAAGCCGGTGAAAGATTTCCTTCTATCTCTTGACAGGAAAATGCGTGCCAAACTGGTAACCTTAATCGGACTGCTCGAAGATAATGGATATGAACTTCGAGAGCCCTATTCCAAATACCTGTCTGAGGGAATATTCGAATTACGGACAAAGCAGAGTTCAAATATAACCAGGGTTTTATATTTTTTCTTCATTGGAAGACGAATTGTGCTGACAAACGGTTTTGTAAAAAAGACACAAAAGACTCCGCCGGAAGAAATCGAAAGAGCTAAAAGATACAGGTCTCTTTATCTGCGGAGAAAGGAGCATGAAGATGAACAGTGAATTTGATGATTTCCTGCAGGAACAGTTAAAAGATCCTGAATTCAGGAAAGAATATGAAGCTTTACAGCCCAAGCGGGCCATCATTCAGGCCATTATTGACGCCAGGCATCAATCCGGTCTGACACAAAAGGAGCTGTCTGAAAAAACAGGAATTAGCCAGGGAGATATCAGCAAGCTGGAAAAAGGAAATGCAAATCCCTCTATCAGAACTCTCCAGCGCCTGGCTGCCGGAATGGGTATGACGCTGCATATTGAATTTCAACCCATCGGGATCATCGGCAAAAAGACCGCCAGTGAATAAAAAACGGAAATGGTGATTCACCATTTCCATTTTTTTATTTTCACACATCAAAGAATCGCACTTCCGTCCCATGGTCTTTCAGTATCTGCACCAGGTCTTCCACTTTCATGGCCACTGTGGCACTGTTGTCATTGGGATGGATACCGATGATGGCAGGAGGCTCCAGGAATTTCCGGTCCAGATAGAAGACCACTTTCCGCTCTTCGTCATTCATGAGACCCAGGGGCGAGACGGCACCGGGGATGAGGCCAAGCATACGGTCCATTTCCTCCGGCGTGGCAAAAGAAAGGCGGCGGGTCCCCTGATTTGCCCTGAATTTCTTCAAATCCACCGGCACATCCCCTTTCACGGTAAGGAGGAAATATTGTTTCTTCCCGCTGTCCCGGATAAACAGATTCTTCCCCTCCGCTTCCGGATAAGCCAGCCCCACATGGGTGAGCTCCTCCATGGTAAAGACTGGTCCGTGCTCCGTAACCACATGCCAGATGTGGTGGTCATCGAGGTATTTGTAGATATCCGCTTTATTCATACGATCAGCTCCTCTATGCTTTATATAGAATATTAGATTATCTCTTTATGGACAAGAAACATAAATTCCATATATAATATAAAATATACGTTCTGTCTCTACTTACAGAATTAATACATTGTGTCTCACACGAAAGGAATATCTTATTATGAACCTTTCTTCCAAACTCATCGAAGATCTATTGGATAAAAGTCAAGAAGCTTTTATTGTTGGATTAGAAATATACAACAAACCCACAATCCGATATCGTGTGGAAGGTTTTTCTTTCTTCATTTGCAATGCCTGGGAATTAATGTTGAAAGCATACCTGATGCAAGAAAAAGGTGAAAATTCGATATATTATTCCAACGACAAAAAGCGCACAATCTCGTTATCTAATTGTATTGAGCAAATCTTTACCAACAAAAGCGATCCTCTTCGCATGAATTTGGAAAGAATTATTGAGCTTAGAAATACGAGCACCCATTTTATTACAAAAGAATATGAGCAGATTTATGTTCCTTTTTTTCAATCTTGCGTTTTAAACTATACAAATAAAATGTTGGAATTTTTTGGCCGGGATATTACGGAAAGTATACCAGCAAATTTTCTAACACTCTCAATCAAACTATCTCCACTGGATCCTCATGAGATACAGGCCCGCTATCCCACCGCAATTGCTGACAAAATGTTAGAAACCTGGACCAAAATAAATGAAACCATCCCGAACGAAGGTAATGAAAAATATGCTGTTCTTATAAAGCATGATATTTATATAACAAAAAAAGCCGATATAGCTACCGCAAGTGTTTCCATCACTAAAGATGCATCAAAAGCAGCATTTATTTTCAAAGAAGTTAAAGATATACAGTTAACATCAATGTCATTAACTTAAGAAATTCATAAAATAGTTCAAGTACGCATCGAAAGGTGCGTGCTTTTTTGTGCAAAAAAGTCGAAAAAAATACGACAAAAT
>OMVW01000049.1 GCA_900314595.1 uncultured Dialister sp.
TACTTCTGGCAGGGTGAATAAAGGCTTATTTCCCCTATATATGATAGAAGAACTTCGATTTAGAGGTATTTTATACGCTGCTAAGTTAATGATATTGCTATTAACCATTAACTCCAATGTCCAGTTTCTAAAAACCGAATGACTTCAAAGTAATTCGAATAAATCCCATTAACCCCGATGTACAGTTTTTCGATGAATGGTTTCAAAGTTATCCTTTTATTACTAACAACTAACAACTAAAAACTAAAATCCCTGTTTCACGTGAAACAATTCCCGAATGGTTTCCCCATGAAACCGGTAACTGATAACTTTTTTCCCTCATGATATAATAAGACCATCAAGGAGGACTATTATGACCGATTTAGAAAAAGCGGAAAGCTTATTTAAGGAATATAAAATAAAAGAAGCGTACCCCGTTTTCAAGTCTCTGGCGGAAGCGGGAGATGCGCGGGCCATGTATTTCCTGGCTCTTTACCATAATTATTATCTCGAGGCTGCTCCCTGGGACCCTGAGGAAGCGGCAAAATGGGCACTGAAGGGAGCTCAGGCGGAGGATCCGCTCTGCGCTTTTTTCTGCCTCCTCCATTCCGATGGAATCGCACGCGAAGAACTGGACAAGCTCTATGAAAAGCGGGAGACCTGGATTTCGAAGGTGAAGGAAAATCCCGACTGCTATGCCCTGGAGGCCCTGGGATGCTATACCATGATTCATGCCGATGAACATACCGAGCTGGACGAAGCTTTTTCCCTCCTCCACACGGCAGCCATGGGCGGTTACTGGAAAGCCTGGAATGATATCGGACAGTTTTATGACCCCCATGTGCAGGACAATCCGGAATTTGTCCGCCATGTGGCAGACCCGAAGCGGTCCATGGAAGCATACCGGAAATCCGCCGAAGCGGGCTATCCCGATGCATTCAACCGTCTCGCCTATTTCTACTATCTGGGCACCGGAGTGACAAAGGACAAGAAAGAAGGCATCCGCCTCTTCCGCAAAGCCTTTGCCAAAGGCCATCTAAGGGCCGGAGTGGCTCTGGGAGTCATGTACATTTTCGACGGAAACGGGACGAGTGACAAAAAAGAAGGATTTAAGATTACAAAGAAAGCGGCCGAAGGAAATGACCCGCTGGCCCTTGGAAATCTGGCGAACTGCTATTTCTACGGCCACGGAACGAAAAAAGACCGCCGCCTGGCCAAGATTTACTACCAGAAAGCCTCGGACCTCGGTATGGACTCCTCCACCACCCAGCTGGGCGTGATTTACCATGAAGATGGAAATGACAAAAAAGCTTTCGAACTTTTCCGGAAGGCAGCAGACCATCACTATGTAGAAGCCCTGGGCTGGCTCGCCGCCTGCTACCAGTTCGGCTACGGCACAGAAAAAAATACGGAAAAAGCCATGGAACTCCTCCAGCATGCAGCCGCTCATGGAAGCGAAGATGCGAAAATAGCCCTGCAGCAGATCCGGAGCGAAATGAGCGAGTAAGAGCGATTCGTTCATGGTTAATAGATAATAGATAATGGTTAATGGTTAATGGAATCCCACATTGTCCGGAAAATATTGATCCCAAAGATTCTTTTCCTGTTGTGTACAATGCGGCCATTACCTATTACCCATTAACTATTAACTATATATCCATTAACCATAAAGTATAGAAAGCAGATTCATGAAGAAAACAGTACTTCCCGCGGTTTTAGCCGCTTCATTTATATATTTCATAAATCCCTGCGCTGTGCAGGCCGAAAATATCGACCCGGCGGCCACGCTTCTGGAGTCGGCCACCGCTTCTTCTACCGATGACGGGGCAGCGCCGGAAGGAGGCGAAGCGCCGGCTACATCCGAAAGCCAGCTGGTGCTCCTCACCTGGCCGGATGATCCGGAATCAGTGCGCTACGAAGTGGAAATATTCCGGGGCCTTCCGGAAAATCTGGACAGAAATGCAGCGCTCGAAGACCACCTGTACGATAACCAGCGGATTTATTCCAGTAAAGTGCTGGTGGATATTTCCCAATTTCCCGAGGGCGATGCGCCCCTCTACTGGCGGGTGCGTCCCATCGATGCGGACTGGTCCGGCATGGGGCCCTTCTCTTCCCCCAGAGAACTGAGAAGTACCATGAAACCCATCGACCGCAATGCCCCCTATCCGAATATTTACCATCCCGGAAACGGCTCCACCCTGGAGTACCCGGTCTATTCCTATGCAGGAAATCCCGGCGCATCGAAATACGAAGTGGAAGTGACCGATACATACCCGGAAAATACGGAAGGCACCGAACCCTCGAAGCACCGCGTATTTTCCCAGATTACAAGCCTTTCCAATGTGTACGACGATAATCCCCGGATCGGCACCTACTACTGGCGCGTGCGGGGCCTTGCCGAAGACGGAAGTCCTGTGGGCATCTGGAGCCTCCCCGAAAAAGTCCGCGCCAACCCCGAAGAACACTGGGACGTAGGCATATTTGGAGATTCCATTACACAGGGAGGCGGTCACCTCTACCACAGCCCTGCGGACATGGCCTACTCCTACATCACCTACCTCGATTTCCCGGCAGTCAATATGGGACGAAGCGGAGATACTACGGAAATGATGGAAGACCGTTTCACCAGGGACGTCCTTCCTTTCCATGTGAAATACCTCCTCATCATGGGAGGCATCAATGACCTCCGCATGGGAGCGGACCCGCAGAAAGTCATCGGCCATCTGGCAGTGATCCAGAAAAAATGCACCGACCACGGCATTACCCCCATCCTCCTCACCATCGTTCCCATCAATCCGGAAAACATACAGAAATACTACGGAGATGTGACCTACAGCGGATGGAAAGAATCGGTAGACATTGTCAACGCCTACATCCGCACCCAGCCCCACATCGATACGGCTGCTCCCTTTTCCGACTACGAAGTCATGCCCAGCGAACTGGCCATGGACGGAATCCACGGAGACTGGAATGCCAAGCAGATGATCGCGGGAGAAATCAATCGGGAGATACATAAGTTTATAAAATAAAACTGGTATTCGAGTAAGGCGGACTGTATTCTTCAATGACTTTTGAATCGGGGGAATCGGGGCCATTGGGGCGATCGGGGCGATCGGGAAGGATATGGTTCCCTGCGGGAACCAATCTTATATAGTGCGCTCCGCGCACGGGCTGTTGGCCCGCAATTGAGCTGACAGGGATTCTGCACAGGCGGTGGCTCTACCATTCCGACATGCAGCGGCAGAACAACCCCCTGCTCGCTCCGCTCGCTGCCCCCCAGGCTCGGGGGGCCTGTGACGTTTCGAATCCCCATAAGTATTCGGCGGCCATCAGGCCGCCACCTTCCCGCACCCCGCACCCCGAAATCCCCAATTCGCAATCCGACTATCGAATCTGCCTCAGCTCAAAAACCTGACAAATGTCTCAAAACAAACGGAGCCAATCATGAAGATTTCCAAAGTATTTCTTGCGCTGGCCGCCTTTCTTTTCATGACTCCGGCAGCAGAAGCCACAGATCTCACCTATCTCCACTGGACTCCCAACTGGGATGCAGTGAAGTATGATCTGATCCTTTCTACCAGAGACCTGCTTCATCGCTCTATCCGTCACCAGACGGTGTACATGAGCGACGTACTTCTGCCGTCTATCTATATGCAGAAAGAGAAGGACTGGCAGTGGCAGGCCCGGCCCCTCGATTTCGACGGAAATCCCATCGGGCCCATCAGCAGTCCGAAACTTTTCAGGGGTTCAGCCCGCATCGTTTCCAGAAATGCGCCGCTCCCCAGGAGAGACGTGAGTGGAAGAAGAGGCGGCACCCTGCTCTATCCCGTCTATTCCTACGTGGGAAATCCCGGTATTTCCACCTATGAAATAGAAGTGCTCTCGGAGTACCCGGAAAACGTGAACGGTACAGCCCATTCCATGTACCACATCGGAGGCGGAGATTTCCAGTATACCGACTATTATGATGAACCGCCCCGCTTCGGCACCTGGTACTGGCGGGTCCGGGGCAAAGATAAATACGGAAGGGCCGTCGGAGAATGGAGCCTTCCCCAGAAACGGACCCTCTCTACAAAAGGATGGACCATCGGCCTCTTCGGAGATTCCATCACCCATGGAGGCGGACGCATGTCCTACGGGCCCAACGATCTCGCCTACAGCTACGGCTCCTATCTCGATTTCGATACCATCAACCTGTCCAATTCCGGGGACACCTCGGAAACCATGGTGGAACGGTTTGAAAGAGACGTCCTTCCCTTCCATCTGAAATACCTCCTCATCCTGGGCGGGACGAACAGCCTTAGGGGAGGAGTGCCGGCAGAAGAAGTCATCGGAAATCTTTCCACCATCCGGCAGAAATGCAGGGATTACGGAATCGTCCCCATCCTTCTCACCCTTCCGCCCATCAATCCGGAAAGCACGCAGAAAGTCTTCGGAGAACCGACGGTGGAAAACTGGCAGGAACAATTTGCCAGAGTCAATGCATGGATCCGCACCCAGCCCCATATCGATACGGCCGCTGCCTTCGATGAAACAAAGCCCATGCCCGTAGACTATGCGGTAGACGGCCTCCACGGAGACGTGCGGGCGAAAAAACTCATGGCGCAAGTCATCAATGCGCACATTGGTGAGTTTGTGAAATGATAGCGGTTAGAAATAGAAATAGTGGTAAGTGATAAGTGAAGGTGGCCGTCCAATTTATGGGGCGGCCCTTTTTTGCTGAAAATTGTGATTTCTACAAATGTGAAACTAAAAACTAAAAACTTACAACTACTCACTCTACTGTGATTAACCCTGTGAATTGTTGTGAAAAACTCCTGTTCGAGATATGGATTTTACATGATTTTTACGGAAATAGTTACTCACAGTGATTCACAGAAGAGTTATTCACAGGGGTGTGAAAAGTTTTTGAGTCATTTGTCAGCTTTATGGATTGAGTCATCTGCGATAGTCGGATTGCGGATTGGGGATTTCGGATTGCGGGAAGGTGGCGGCCTGATGGCCGCCGAATACTTATGGGAATTTTGCACAGGCGGATTTGAAAAAATATTCAAGTCGAAACGTCACAGGCCCCCCGAGCCTGGGGGGCAGCGAGCGGAGCGAGCAGGGGGTTGTTCTATCGCTGCGTGTCGGAATGGTAGAGCCACCGCCTGTGCAGAATCGGATTCATTTCATTTGAGGGCCAAAGGCCAAATAAATACTCGGCCGCCTTCCAAATTTGAAGCGGTCACCGCCCCTTTCCCCTTTGTTTTGAGTCACCGCCTGCGTACAACCCTTAGCAGCACAAGTGCGGGCCAAAGGCCCGTGCGCGAAGCGCACTATAAAAAATTGGTTGGCGAAGCCAACCATATCTTTCCCGCAATCCCCAATCCGCAATCCCCAATCCGTCTTTCACCAAAAAAGCCTCCCGGCTCAAAAGGCCCGGAAGGCTTTATTTCTAACAACTAAAAACTAACTGGTAACCGCTAAACTCACCCCAGTGCCACGTCCAGGGCCATCATGATGATGAATCCTACGGCATAAGTGATGGTTCCCACATTGGAATGGGGTTCTTCGGACATTTCCGGGATCAGTTCTTCCACCACCACGTACATCATGGCACCGGCGGCAAAGGACAGGAGGTATGGCATGAGGGGCACGATGAGGGTGGTGAGAAGGATGGTAATGACTCCCCCTATGGGTTCTACGGCCCCTGAGAGGACGCCCATAACGAAGGATTTCATCCTGGATTCTCCGGCCGACCGGAGGGGAAGGGAAATAATGGCTCCTTCCGGGAAGTTCTGGATGGCAATGCCCAGGGAAAGGGCCATGGCGGAAGCCAGGGTGATATCCCCGTGGCCCGCTGCAAAACCGGCCAGTACCACGCCCACTGCCATACCTTCCGGAATGTTATGGAGAGTGACTGCCAGGACGAGCATAGTCGTCCTTTTCAGGTGACTTTTCGGACCTTCCGGATCATGGGCGCCCATGTGAAGATGGGGAATCACATGGTCCAGGAAAAGCAGAAAAACCATGCCCAGGGCAAAACCGATGGCTGAAGGGAGGAAAGCCATTTTTCCCAATGGTTCCGATTCTTCGAGGGCCGGAATCAGCAGTGACCAGATGGAGGCGGCTACCATGACCCCCGCCGCAAAACCGGTGAGGCCCCGCTGTACTTCCCGGTGAAGTTCACCGGTCATAAAGAGACAGGTGGCAGCCCCCAGACTGGTCCCCAGGAACGGGATGAGGAGACCCATTGCAAGTATTGTATCCATAGTGTAACTCCTTTATATGATTTATCTTAGGTATAGACCGTTTATCGTCATTTGTCAATTTCTGCCTGAAAACCATGATGAATTGGAATGCTTTTGAAACGGGAATCTCGGGAATTATTTCGGGGGTCTCGGGACTGTCGGGGAGGTCATCAGGATCAAAGGCCCGCTTTATCTTACTTTTTCCTATTTCTGCACCTGTGAATATATGCTTTGGCACTGAATGACCCGGCGGCAGGGCAAATTCATTTTGTCAGGAATTTCTTTGAAAGCTTTCCCTGTGGATGTTAAAATAAATCAGATTTTTATGAGGAAAGGAAGCTTTATCTTGTCTCTTTGGAAACGGTACCTGATTTTTTTCATGGGCATCCTGATCCAGTCCATGGGGATTTCCCTGACGGTGAAGAGCGCGCTGGGTACGCCGCCTATTTCCAGTGTGCCCTATGTGCTCTCTCTGGCTTATCCTTTCACTTTTATGGATTGTGTCTATTTCGGTATTCGGGATTAGCCTCACTGCGACATGTCCCGGTAGATTCTCTTTCGAAAGTTCGGGGTGATCGGGGCGGTCGGGGTGCGGGGAGGTGTCAGCGCTGATGCGCTGACTAATTTATAGGGGGAATGTACACAGGCGAGGTTGAAAAAATATTCAAGTCGAAACGTCACAGGCCCCCCGAGCCTGGGGGGCAGCGAGCGGAGCGAGCAGGGGGTTGTTCTGCCGCTGCATGTCGGAATGGTTCATTTGAGGGCCAAAGGCCAAATAAATACTCGGCCGCCTTCCAAATTTGAAGCGGCCACCGCCCCTTTTTCCTTATCTCTTTTCCCTTTCCCCGATTCGTCACCATTGTCTCTATGCCCCGCCAGTCTTCTATGCCTCAATATCTTGTATTTTCTTTACGCTGCTAAAGTCATTACATTAGAAATAAATTAAATATTGCGTTTTACTATTGCAATTCTCAAAAACAAGACCTATAATGCAAACATCAAATTCATATTGGTGGATGAAGTATGTGGGAGAAAACCACTGGTTTGCCGAAGGAGCAACACTCTCAGGCGTCGCAAGACAGGTACCGCATATGGACACACTCTGGAGAGTCTCTACAAATAGAGCGCCGAAGGTGTAAGGAAGGAAATATTTTCCCAATCTCTCAGGCAAAAGGACAGAGAAAGCAACGTCACACTGAATGTGTCCGTTAAAGGTAGACAATGCCGGCTTCCAGAGTAATTTTTTTATGATGGGCCGGCTTTTTTGTGACTATATTTTTCGGAGGGCGTTGTACAAAAATGGATTTGAATTACATGGATTTGCTGAATTCGGTTGATAGTTTTATCTGGGGGCCGCCGCTCCTGGTCCTTCTGGTAGGGACGGGCATTCTCCTCACGATCCGTCTGAAGCTTCTGCAGGTTTTCAAACTGCCGAAGGCTCTGGCACTGATCTTCAAGGCACAGAATGCGGGAAGCGGTGATATTGATTCTTTCAAGGCTCTCTGCACAGCCCTTTCTGCAACCGTAGGGACCGGAAATATCGTAGGCGTGGCAACTGCTATCGCAGCCGGTGGTCCGGGAGCCATCTTCTGGATGTGGATGGCCGCATTCTTCGGAATGGCTACGAAATATGCGGAAGGTCTTCTGGCCGTCAAGTACCGTGAAGTGGACGACAAGGGCGAAATCGCCGGTGGTCCGATGTTCTACATCAAAAACGGTATGGGCCCGAAGTACAAATGGCTGGGCACACTTTTCGCCATCTTCGGCGTACTGGTTGCCTACTTCGGTATCGGTACTTTCGCCCAGGTGAATTCCATTGTGGATATCACAAAGATGACGACAGGCCTTTCTCCTATCTGGACCTGTGCGATCCTGACCATCCTGGTCGCAGCTATCACTCTCGGAGGTCTTCAGTCCATTGCAGCTGCCGCTTCGAAAATCGTTCCGGCTATGGCTGTGATTTACTTCATTTCTACAGTTGGTGTACTTATCTATTTCGCAGATCAGATTCCTGCTGCTGTTGAAACCATTATTTCCAATGCATTCACAGGCACAGCTGCTGCCGGCGGTTTCCTCGGATCCACGGTGATGCTGGCTATGAGAAGCGGTATCGCAAGAGGCGTTTTCTCCAATGAATCCGGCCTTGGCAGTGCCCCGATCGTAGCAGCCGCAGCAAAGACCAAGTGGCCTGCTGAACAGGGTCTGATTTCCATGACCGGTACCTTCATCGATACCATCATTATTTGTACGCTCACAGGTCTGACCATCGTCGTTTCCGGCGAATGGCTGAACGGCCTGAACGGCGCAGCTCTTACAAATGCAGCTTTCAAAGATGCATTCCCCGCATTCGGCGGCTACATGCTGATGATCGGTCTGGTGCTCTTCGCCTTCACCACCATCCTCGGATGGAACTACTACGGTGAACGGTGCATGATTTACCTCTGCGGCACCAAAGGAATCCTTCCTTACAGAATCATCTTCATCATCCTCGTCGCAAGCGGCGCGTTCCTGAAACTCGAAGCCATCTGGGTCCTGGCAGATATCGTCAACGGACTCATGGCTATACCTAACCTGATTGCCCTGCTGGCACTCTCCGGTGTGGTGGTTCGTGAAACAGAGAAATATTTCGACCACCTGGCTACCGGCAAAGACTACGAAGAATACGTAGATAGAGATCCGGCAAAGGAAGCAAAGTCCGAAATTTCCGATTAAAGAAATAAGGAGGGCTTCAATCAGGGTCATACACTTACATATTATTTCCGGGAAGCGGGGTTTTTCCCATTTTCCTCCTTTCCGGATTAATATGACACCCCATCCGGCGCAGGGCACTCCTGAGAAGAAGCCCTCCTAAACTGATTCAACGGAGTCTGCCGGGCTCCGGGAGCTATCCCCAGAAAATAGCTTCCGGAGCGGAGGCCCTATTTCCAAAAGGGGAGAATAATAAAACAAGTATAGGATCGGGCGGCAGCCCGTGAATATAGCCGTCACTGCACGGCAGATGTCCGAAGGGGGAATTCAGATCTGTTCCCGGAGGTCATCGGAAAAGCAGTAACAGAATATGTGGTTGATGTACGCTGAAAAATGACGGCGAAAGCCGCTGCCGAAGGAGTAACACTATCAGGCGTCCAGAATGGACACGAAACTGCGTACGGACACAACTCTGGAGAGTCCCGCGAAAGGCGGGCGCCGAAGGTGTTAAGAGATTTCATACCCGTAGGAATCTCGAATCTCTCAGGCAAAAGGACAGGGCTGGCTAAGGGTAACACCCGATATGCATGGATGCATACATACATGAACCGCCAGCCTCAGTATTTCCTTAAGAAAGCCTGAGTACGGCGGTTTTTTGTTTGAAGTATGGAAGGATTACGGGGAAATAAGGGGGATATTTATTATGGACATGGCAGCAATCAATGCAGTTGTCAACGAGATTGACAGCTTTGTGTGGGGGCCGGTAATGCTGGTACTCCTCGTAGGTACAGGGGCATTCCTCACATTTTATCTGAAATTCAGAACATGGCGCAACTTACCGTACGCTATCTCAAGCGTACTTTCTAAAGAAGCCCGCACCACCAAGCGTGGTACCGGCGACGTTTCTCCATTCTCCGCACTGTGCACCGCACTGGCAGCAACCATCGGTACCGGCAATATCGTCGGTGTCGCAACGGCAATGTTCTCCGGCGGCCCGGGCGCCCTGGTGTGGATGTGGATTTCCGCATGCTTCGGCCTTACTTCCAAATTCTCCGAATGTATGCTGGCTATTAAATACCGTGAAGTGAACGCTAAGGGCGAAATGAAAGGCGGCCCGATGTTCACCATGAAGAACGCTTTCAAGAATAAGACTCTCGGCGCTGTCATGGGCTTCCTCTTCGCATTCTTCGCAGTAGTCGCTTCCTTCGGTATCGGCAACATGACCCAGGCAAACTCCATTGTCGGTGCAGTCAAGACCCTCTGGGGTACACCTGAAGAAATCTGCGGCGTTGTTCTCACCGTTCTTTCTCTCATCATCATCGTCGGTGGTATCAAGACCATTTCCAAAGTTTCTTCTGTAGTCGTTCCAGGCATGGCAGTCTTCTACATCATTGCAGGCGTCATCTGCATCGTTATGAATATCGAAAACGTACCGCACGGCCTCTACCTGATCTTCACCATGGCATTTGATCCGCAGGCAATTGGCGGCGGCGTACTTGGTACTATTACAGTTTCTGTTATGAACGCTATGCGTTATGGCGTTGCCCGCGGCTGCTTCTCCAATGAAGCCGGCATGGGTTCTGCCGCAATCACTGCAGCCGCAGCTACCACTGATGACCCGGTTCGTCAGGGCTATATCAATATGACCGGTACTTTCTGGGATACCATCGTTGTCTGCTCCATCACCGGTATTACCATTGCAGCATCCGGCGTCCTCGGCACTGTAGGCGCTGACGGCAAGCCTCTGAAAGGTATCGCCCTCACCATGGCAGCTTTCTCCACTGAACTTGGCGTAGTTGGTCAGTATCTTGTAGGTATCGGCATCATCCTCTTCGCATTCTCCACCATCCTCGGCTGGGAATATCACGGTGAAAAAGCATGGGAATACCTCTTCGGCACCCATAAGTACAATATGATTTACAGAGTTGCATTCTCCCTGGTTGTTTATGTCGGCGCTACCCAGACCCTCGACCTGGTTTGGAACCTCTCCGATATTGCAAACGCTCTGATGGCAATCCCGAACCTGATCTCCCTGCTCATCCTTGCTCCTGTTATCAAGGAAGAAGTGGAAAGATTCCAGGTTGTTCTTGAAAAAGAAAAAGCTGAAAAAGCACTGGCAGCTAAAGAAAGCAAAGCAAATGCCAAAGCTTGATCCAATGCAGAAACTTGAAATTACTTATCGGGACGCATCGGTTGGATGTGTCCGGGCGTGATCGACTGAACGCGTGAAAAACGCAGGGTTAGAGATTTCAGCGGATGTTCACCTTCGCTAACACCTCCGGCCGATCGGATGGAACCAGGTTCCAAAGTCCGGATGGAAGTCTCCAACCCCTCCATATCGTTGTCCCCCCTCACTACTTCGGTAGTGAGCCACAACCCCTATCCTGCTCCTCTGAATTCCGGCAGGATAGGGGATATTTTTATGTTTGAGTCTTCTGGTCGTTAATTGGATTGAGTCACATACGGTATTCGGGAGTCAGCCCTGTGCCGGACATGGAACGTTTCTGTCTTCTGCGAGACTTCGGGGTTCGGGATGCGGGGTGCGGGAAGGATTGGCTGCTGATGCAGCCAATGAATATATATGGGGAATGTGCACAGGCGGGGTTGAAAGGCCCATTTTTATCAGATGGTTTCGTTGTCGAAACTGACGGATGGAAATCGCGGGAGGAAGTTACCTGTCGATATGGACACAGATGATTCCATGCGTCCCTCCCGCGTCCGGGAGGGTGCCCGGAGGGCAGGAGGGGCGTACGATGGTATTTATCGAAATTGAATATGTCTGGTTCACGTGTAACGTAATGATTTTGGAGTCTTCTGGTAGATACATGGGTCTGAGTCACATACGGTATTCGGGAGTCAGCCCAGTGTCGGACATGTCCCGATAGAGACTTTAGCGAGATTTCGGGGTTCGGGGGTATCCGAGGCGATCGGGAAGGTGCTGCTGATGATGGAGTGCATTTTTATATAGCTGATTTCCAAAATAAAACCTGTCTGCTTAAATTGATTTGGGTCAAATGAATTTAAGTAGACAGGTTTTTTATATTTCAAAAAGTTTGAATGGTGGGTGGATTTCGGATGACCGGTTCAAAGGCGTATATCGGATATTTCCCGGAGGCGGCAGCTTTCCCCTGTTTCGTGACTGATTCAGTTTCTCCAGGTTCCCCGGTCGAGACTGGCGGCGGATTGGACGTCCGAGGGGCTGAGGCGGCCTTCGGGACTTTTGGGAGGGAGCGGTACCATAGAGAACGGGAAATAAGATACCCATATTTCATAGGATTTGTGCAGTCCTTTGAATGCAGGAAAGGAATGCAGAGCAGTAAAAAAGCCCGCTTCCTGGCGGAGGGGCTTGATCAGGTGTATTTCAGAATCTCGTACTATTCACGAAATCGATGTAGCTCTTATACTGACGGATGATTTCATAATCATGGAGGGGGAAACATTCGCTGACCCAGCGGATGAGGAGCCAGGCGCAGCCGATGAATACGAGGAATTGAAGGATGCGGTGGATGAGGGAATGAGCATTGGATTTCCTGACCCAGCGCGTATGCAGGTTGTAGGCGCTTCTGTAAATCCACCGGTAGTAGAGTACCAGGTAAGCCACAATGCCCGTGCCCATGAGGGCGAGGCGCAGCCCCCCGATATGGGGAAGCACGATTCGTTCGAACCAGCGGATGGGATCTGAGGTGGCAAAGAACATTTCTCTCGGGCTCATGAGGATGCCCATGTAGGTGTAATGAGCAAGGAAGATGAAAGCATTGAAGGAAAAGAAGGCGATGGGGATGAGGCAGATGAAGGCGGCCAGTTTCCTTCCTACCACCACCTTGCTGATGACGTTCATCACGAAGAAAATGAAGAGGAGAGAAGCTACGGAAGTGAGGAAATAGGGTGAAAGGTGGTTCAGCCTGGCAGCGGTGATGCCGTTTCTTGCATGGATGAGGACGTAGGGAAAGATGAGGGTCCAGCCGAAGAAGGGAATGTACCCGATGCGCCAGAAAGGATGGAGCAGGCTCTTTCCCGTGGTGAGCTCCGTGAGAAAGATGAGGATGAGACATTCCGCCGCATTCCGCATGAACCGCTGCCAGTTATTGGCTCCGCTGATGCCCAGATAATAATAGTACTGCAGGATGAAGCCCATCAGGAAAAAGGCACACAAAAAGTAGAAGACGATTTCTCTTGTCGTCGTCTCACTCCACCAGTTGTAGAACTGTTCCTTCTCCTCTTCCCAACGAAGCATTTGATTCCTCCCAGGGTTAGACTTTATCACTTTAAGTATAAATTCTGGCCAGGTTTGGGGCAAGGGGAAAATTCAATATTCCCTCGCCAGGAAATAGTAAAGCCCGGCAGGCCGGCCAAGACTTGGACCATTTTCGGGATGGGGGAATTTGCCTTCCGTGCAGGTTTTGAGGCAGTTCGATTTAAACCGGAAGGGTATAGCGGGAGTTAGCCTGCGGGAACTCCAATGGGAGCCATATATAAAAGGCCGCCCTATGAATCTGGCGGCCGCCTTCCCGACCGCCCCGCAGTACCTGTGCGGTCAGATGGAGTATGCCTCCACTGCTCAGGGCTGTACAGGAAGGCCCTGATGTTTTCTCCGGCAACCGACAGCTTCCATGGGTGAAAATACCGACTTGCGCCGCAAAAACACCCATCCTCCGGCTCCGCCGGGACCTTCCCATCCAGGACAGGTGCCCTGCAGCATGCTTTCCGTCAGAGTCATCTATACTTTACACCTGTAGTGCAGAAAATATAAAAATGCGGCACCTTCTGCTGTTGCGCCGTCCTGCCACCCCGAGTCGCGAGTCCCCATTCCCGGACAATTCAAAGTTTCGAAGACAGCTGAGAACTCAAAGTCTCAAAGAATCCAGTTCTAAATATAAAAAGGCGCGCTTTCAGATTTTTCGCGCGCCACCTTCCCGACAATCCCGATCATCCCGAGATTCCCGATATCCCCGATTCAAAAGTCAATCGCCCATATAGTCCCCTTCCGACTATAAGTCCGTCATCATACTCCCACCCCGATTCAAAAGTCAATGAAAATGAAAGGTTCCATATGAAAAAGGCGCCACTGTAACTTCGGGCCGCCTCTGATTTCTAATCACTAACAACTAAAAACTAATGACTCACTTCACCCCAGCAGGTCATACAGTTTCTTCACGGAATCGATGTCTTTCATGTGGAAGGGGGAGAGGTCATGGGTGAGCCGGCCGATGATATTGTGTTTTTTGAGGAACCGGCGGGCTTCTTCGATGGTATTTCCTCCGCCGTTTTCTTTGTAGCCGTTGAAAAGGGCCCGGATGCGTTCTTTTTCTTCGTCGTAGTTTTCCCGGTAGACGCCCTGCATGAGGAGGAGGAAGTCGATGGCTTTCTGTTCTTCTCTGTCATAGGAGTAGAGTCGGTTTTCCCAGTCCAGGAAGGTGAGTTTCCCGTCTTTCCAGGTGATGTCCCGGAGGGCCGGACGGCCGTGGACGATGCCTGAGGCGTGGAGGGCAGCGAGGGCTCTTCCCGTCTCTTCGAGAAGATCCTCTTTTTCTCCTTCTGCTTTGGGGGAGTCCAGCCATTTTTTCAGGGTGGGGCCTCCGTCTTTTGTGACCATGTAGTCCGGAGTCAGCAGGGTAATAGCCGGTACCAGTTCCGGATGGGCCTGTCCGGCGATGGTCATGCGGGCGATTTCGTAGTAGAATTCTTTTTCTACGGAATATTTCACCAGCTGGTTCCGCCCGTTTCCAAGTTTCCGCTTGATCCAGTATTTCTCATTGTCCAGATCAAAGCTGATGATTCGTTTCGACGGATTTTCGCGGATCAGCTGATCCGCCATCCTCCTGATTTTTTCCTCTTCCATAATGACCTCTTTTAGCAGGTATGCAGGCTGAAAAAGCCTGTTGAGCATATTCATATTTTATCAGATATGTAAGGTTATGGTAAGAGGAATGTAAGGAAAAGTGCTGTCTTTTCCCTTTTCTGCACTATGTCACTAAGCGCTAACTACTAAGTGCTGACTGCCAACTGCTAAAAATACCCGCTTCTCCGTAAAGTTTATTTCTTTGTGATTCCCCGTAAACCGTGTATAATAAAATCGATATATAAATTTGCATGGATTCGGGGAGGTGAGGAAATGGATATCACGCCGCTGGACGGGCTGGCTGCCATGGACCGGGTGATCTGGGGGCCGGTGATGCTCATCCTGCTTCTGGGGACGGGGATTTACCTGACCTTTACTCTCCGTTTCCTGACCTGGCGCCATCTGCCGTCTGCGCTGAAGCAGGCCTTTTCTCGTCCTTCTTTCGTGAAAAGGAAAGGGGCCGGCGACGTCTCTCCTTTTGCAGCCCTCATGACGGCTCTGGCAGGGACGATCGGCACGGGAAATATCGTGGGCGTAGCGACGGCCATGTTTGCCGGGGGACCGGGGGCTCTGGTATGGATGTGGATTTCCGCGCTCTTTGGTCTCTCCACCCGTTTTTCCGAATGTCTCCTCGCTTTCAAGTACAGGGAAGTGAACGGCCGGGGTGAAATCAAGGGCGGTCCCATGTTTACCATGAAGAATGGCATCAAAAACCGCCGGCTCGGACTCCTCATGGGTGGTTTCTTTGCCTTTTTTACAGTGATCGCATCTTTCGGCCTTGGAAATATGACCCAGGCCAATTCCATCGCTTCCGCCGTGGAGGCTTCTTTCGGCTCGGATCCCACAGTGACAGGCGTGGTGCTCATGTTCCTCACGATTATCATCGTGGTGGGAGGCATCACTTCTATTTCCAGGGTTTCCTCGGTGGTGGTGCCGGCTATGGCCATTTTCTATGTGGCTGCCGGGCTTCTCTGCCTGATTCTGAATTATAGAAATATACCGCAGGGTCTCTACCTGATTTTCATGATGGCTTTTGATCCTTCCGCCGTTTCCGGCGGAGTGATGGGCACCATGACAGTATCTGTCATGAATGCCATGCGTTACGGGATTTCCCGGGGCTGCTTCTCCAATGAGGCAGGCCTGGGGTCTACCGCGATTTCCGCCGCAGCCTCTGCTACTGATGAACCGGCCAGGCAGGGCTATATTTCCATGACCGGTACGTTCATCGATACGCTCATCGTCTGCTCCATTACCGGCCTTGTCATCGCCTCTTCCGGCGTGCTGGGGATGGCGGGTCCTGATGGAAATCCCCTGACCGGTGTGGCTCTCACCATGGCTGCCTTTTCCGCTCAGCTGGGCCACATGGGAAGGTCCATCGTCACCGTGGGGATCATCCTTTTCGCCTACTCCACCATCCTGGGCTGGGAATACAATGGCGAGAAGGCCTGGGAATACCTTCTGGGCACTTATAAATATAACATTATATATAGGTCCGTTTTTTCCATCGTCGTCTTCGCAGGGGCTGTCCTCTCCCTGGACTACGTGTGGAGTCTTTCCGATATCGCCAATGCCCTCATGGCCATTCCGAATCTCATTTCCCTCATCCTGCTCTCTCCCGTCATCCGGGAGGAAGCGTTTGCGTTTGAGAGGGAAAGGGAGCTGAAGAAGTAGATGGAAATAAAGAAAACTGTAATTGGATAGAACTTTTGAATCGGGATTGCCGGGAATATCGGGAATGGTTTCGGGAGACCCGGGGAGTCGGCGCTGCTTTTGCAGCGTCTATTTTTATTGGGGATTTGTGCATTCGGGGGGACTGAAGTGTTCAACTCCAAAGATTTCTATCGCCCGGGTCGGACAGGAAAGCCGGACAAATACGAAAAAGTACCAGACACAAAAGCCTCAAAAGTTCAAGTCGGAAGGGCAGGCCAGACGAATACGAAAAGCTTCGAGTGCAAAAGCCTCAAAAGCTCAAGTCGGAAGGGCAGGCCGGACGAATACGAAAAGCTTCGAGTGCAAAAGCCTCAAAACAAAAGCCTCAAAAGCTCAAGTCGGAAGGGCAGGCCAGACGAATACGAAAAAGCTTCGAGTGCAAAAGCCTCAAAAGCTCAAGTCGGACAGGCAGGCCGGACGAATACGAAAAAGCTCCAGGTACAAAGCTTCCAATGTACAAGCCGAAAAGGCAGGCAGTAAAGACTATGTATCCCATAAATTATAATATAGAGCTTATAACGCACATGAATTATAAAGTATTTGATTCATAGATACATATATAAGCATGAATCATTTCATACTTCTATTTGTTTTTCTGCATATATTTCACTATAATAAAGGCAAAATTGGAAAGGGGGAGATTGTATGAATCTTTCTGTACAAATTTTCCTGTCCCTGGTGCTCTCCGTAGTCGTAGGGCTGCTTCTTGGGGACGGGGCCGTGGGGCCGGTGAAGACCTGGATTGCGCCGATTGGCTCCATGTTTATCAGCCTCATCAAGATGATGATCGTTCCGGTCGTTTTCTGTTCCCTGGTAGTCGGCATGACTTCCATGGGGGATATGAAGAAACTGGGCCGTATCGGAATCAAAACTCTTTGCATTTATCTCATTACTACAGCCATTGCCATTGCTATCGGGTTTGCAGTGGCCGGAGTCTTTCAGCCGGGTATCGGCATGGCTCTTCCGACGGCAGCTGCTCCTAAGGTGAAAGAAGCGCCCACGATCATGCAGGTTTTCCTGAATATGATTCCATCGAATCCGATTGCTTCCATGGCCAAGGCGGATATCCTGCCGATTATCATTTTTGCACTTTTCGTTGGGGCGGGCATTATTTCCCTGGGCGGAAAGAAAGCGGATATCCTCATCAATTTCTTTGATGCTTCCGCAGAAGTATGCTACCGCATCATCGGCATGATCATGAAGATTGCCCCTATCGGCGTATTCTGCCTCCTCATGCCGGTCGTCGTACAGAACGGCCCGAAAGTGCTTCTGCCTCTTATTTCCGTCATCCTCTGTATGGCTGTGGGGAGCGTCATCCACGCAGTCTGCATCTATTCATCCATTGCCGGGATCGCTGCTCATATGAGCCCGCTCACATTTTTTCGGGGCATGTCGGAAGCCATGGCTATCGCCTTTACCACCTGTTCCTCGGCCGGCACCCTTCCGGTGAATATGAAAAATGTCCAGACGAAGCTGGGCGTTCGCCGGGACATCGCATCCTTCGTCCTTCCGCTGGGCGCAACGATCAATATGGATGGGACCGCTCTCTACATGGGCATCTGCTCCCTCTTCATCGCTAACGTTTACGGAATCCCGCTGACCATGGATCAGATGATGATGATCATTCTCACCGGTACTCTTGCATCCATCGGTACCGCAGGCGTTCCGGGAGGCGGCCTCATCATGCTGGCCATGGTCCTCCAGTCCGTAGGACTTCCGATGGAAGGCCTGGCCCTCGTAGCCGGCATCGACAGAGTGCTTGATATGTTCCGCACCTGCCTCAATATCACCGGCGACGCAGCGGTAGCAGTGGCTATCAATGCGACGGAAGCAGAAAAAGAATAAGGCGGCCATTCTAAAAGAAATATGAAATGAAGTATACAATTTTAGAACAAGTAAAAATATTGTTGTATATTTTAAAATGATAGTGTATAATGGCTGTGTCAATTATATATCGCTGGATGAAGCATGCGGAAAAAGACGAAAGTCTGCCGAAGGAGTAACACTATCAGGCGTTCCATGAACACGAAACTGCATGCAGACAGATCTCTGGAGAGCCCCGTGATCGGGCGCCGAAGGTGACAAGGCAGGAGCCGAAATCTCTCAGGCAAAAGGACAGAGCTGGTGGAAATGACGCCGGCTCTGTTTTTATTTTCAGAACCGGCGGTTTTATTTCGAAAGATTTTCCCCTGGGGGGAGGAAAATCTTCGGAAAATGGGAGGAATTCACATGTTAGCAGACGTATTGAATCAGATCGACAGCATCGTATGGGGTCCCTGGCTCCTGGTGCTGCTGGTGGGGACCGGCGTGTACCTGTCCATCCGCCTGGGTTTCCTGCAGGTCATGAAGCTGCCCCGGGCACTGAAGCTGATTTTCTTTGCCAGGAATAAGGGGGACGGAGATATCGACTCCTTCAAAGCCCTCTGCACGGCTCTGGCAGCGACAGTGGGCACAGGAAATATAGTAGGCGTGGCCACGGCCATCAAACTGGGCGGCCCGGGAGCCCTCTTCTGGATGTGGCTCGCTGCCTTCTTCGGTATGGCCACCAAGTATTCCGAAGGATGCCTGGCCGTCAAATTCCGGGATGTAGATTCAAATGGAAATATTTCCGGCGGACCTATGTACTACATCGAAATGGGCCTGGGAAAGAAATGGAAACCCCTGGCTGTAGCTTTCTCCATCTTCGGTGTCATGACTGCCATGCTCGGCAGCGGTACCACCACCCAGATGAATGCCATTATTTCCTCCGTCTACGCAGGCTTTGGCGTATCCACCTACATCACCTGTGCCATCATTACAGTCCTGGTAGCCATCATTACCTTCGGCGGACTCCAGTCTATTTCCAATACCGCCTCCAAAATCGTACCGGCCATGGCCGTCATCTACTTCGTACTGACCGTTATTTTCCTTGGAATGAATGCTTCCGCCCTGCCCCATGCAGTGGCTGAAGTCATCGATGGAGCCTTCAACGGAACAGCAGCTGCCGGCGGCTTTGCAGGAGCCACCATCATGCTCACCCTCCGGAGCGGTATCGCCCGGGGACTTTACTCCAACGAATCCGGCCTGGGCTCTGCGCCGATCGTAGCAGCTGCCGCCAAGACCAAATGGCCTGCCGAACAGGGACTCATCTCCATGACCGGCACCTTTATCGATACCATTATCATTTGTACTTTGACCGGACTGACGATCATCGTCTCCGGCGTATGGATGGGCCCGGATAACGGGGCAGCCATGACCCAGGCAGCCTTTGCCACCAGCTATGGCCGGCTGGCGCCCTACATCCTCACCATCTCCCTCACCCTCTTTGCCTTCACCACGATTATCGGATGGAACTACTACGGTGAACGGTGCTGGGCCTACCTCTTCGGCACGAAGACCATCAAACTCTACCGCATCGGATACATCATCATCCTCGCCTCTGCCGTATTCATCAAACTCGAAGCCATTTGGGCCCTGGCAGATATCGTAAACGGCCTTATGGCCATCCCGAACCTCATCGCCCTCCTCGGCCTCTCCGGAGTGATTGTGGAAGAAACAAGGAAATACTTCTCCCACCTTGAAATCCGGGATGCCAAACTCAAAGCTTATAAAGCAAGAAAAATTGGGAAAGTGTGATGATTTAGTAGTTAGTTTTTAGCTCTTAGTAAAGAGCCGGCTGTGCGGGCAGCCGGCTCTTTTCATTTGGCCGGAAGGGATTGGGAATTGGGGATTGGGGGAAAAATATGGCTGGCTCCGCCAACCAATTTTTTGTAGTGCGCTCCGCGCACGGCCTTTGGCCATAAAAAAGTGGTAAGTGCGAAGTGATAAGTGGTAAGTGAAGGTGGCGGCCTGATGCGGCGGGAGTATGGATGATGGACTTATAGTTGGAAGGAAACTATATGGTCAATTGACTTTTGAATCGGGGATATCGGGAATCTCGGGATTATCGGGGTTGTCGGGAAGGAGTACCGCTGATGCGGCACGAGTATATATG
>OMVW01000024.1 GCA_900314595.1 uncultured Dialister sp.
ACTTGGCTGGAAGCGGCCCGGGAGGATAGGAAGCTGCTGATTAAAATCCCATCTCGTAAGAGATGGGATTTTTTAGTGCATCAATTGGTATGCTGATGGGTAGTGCGGGTTTAGTAGTTACAGGGGATAGAGAAACATACGGTATTCGTGAGTCAGCCTCACCTCGGCGAGCCCCGGTATAGACCATCCCGAGATTTCGTGGTTCGTGATTCGTGGTTCGTGAAGGTGTCGGCCTGACGGCCGACAAATTTTATATGGGGAATTTGCACAGGCGGAGTTGAAAAGAACTTTTCGAGGAATTAACAGGCGGGGGAAATTGACTTTTGTGACGCTTAAGCAGGGAATCGATAGTGGCGTGCTCCCCGCGTCCGGGGAGCTCCCGACAGGGTGAGGGGGCGTACGATAGTATTTATCGAAGTTGACTTTGAACGGTTCATGCGTAACGGCATTATTGGAAACGTTTGTCAGATACTATGGTCTGAGTCTTTAACGGTATTCGTGGATCAGCAAACCTCGGCACGTCCCGTTTTAGTCATTTTCGAGATTTCGTGATTCGTGAAGGTGTCGGTCTGAGGACCGACAAATTTTATATGGGGGATGTGCACAGGCGGGTTGAAGAACGGTTAGAGCCAATGACGTATCGTCATCATGCTAAATGTCTCAAAAGGTTCGCGGTAAGGCTTCCCCTCGGGGAAGCTGGCTGCGAAGCAGACTGATAGGGCAGGGATGGAATCCTTCAGGAAGATTTATGTGACAATTGAGTCATCCTATCGATTCTTCGAATCGATTTGCCTCTTCACCCGCTTTGCGGGAGCTTTCCCGAGGGGGAAGCCTTCCAGCCTGCCGGTAGAGTCAATTTTCTTGGGAATGTTTCGTCAGCCTTATATGTGCCTTGTGCCGAACCCTGCGCTTGTACCTTTTTGCTCATTTTCGACTTGTACCTGCTTGACATCCCCTCACCGCATTCGCGGAGCTCCCCGCACTTCGGGGAGCTCTTTCTTTCCGATAGAGTCACTTTGACTGAGGATGTTTCGGCAGCTGGTCCCAAATTTGACTCGTGTGGGCTTTTCAACTCCGCCTGCGCACATTCCCCATACATATTTCCTGCCGCATCAGCGGCAGCACCTTCCCGACCGCCCCGATCACCCCGACCGCCCCGATCACCCCGACCGCCCCGATCACCCCGACCGCCCCGATCACCCCGACCGCCCCGATCACCCCGATTCAAAAGTATTCTTTTCTAAAGTTATCCTCACCATATTTCCTATCTCTGCTATACTATATATAGTTAGAATTTTCTTAAAACAGTTCATATATGAGGAGTCCTTATGAAGAAGATTGCTTTTTACGGGAAGGGCGGCATCGGGAAGTCGACGACGGCTTCGAATGTGTCTGCAGCTCTGTCTCTTATGGGAAAGCGGGTGGCCCAGATCGGGTGTGACCCGAAGAATGATTCGACCCGGCTTTTGCTGGGGCATATCTGCAAGGAGACGGTGCTGGATAAGGTCCGCCGGTCGGAGGTGGAGGAAATCCGAAAGGAAGATATCGTCCATACCGGTTTCAACGGGGTGACCTGCGTGGAAGCGGGAGGTCCGGAGCCGGGGGTCGGCTGTGCGGGGCGGGGGATTATCGTGGCTCTCCAGCTTCTGGACCGGATGAAGGCGCTTCCTCCCGTGGATTTGACTCTCTATGATGTACTGGGGGACGTGGTATGCGGCGGCTTTGCCATGCCGATCCGTGAAGGTTATGCGGAGGAAATATACATCGTTTCTTCGGGCGAGCTTATGAGTCTTTATGCGGCAAACAATATCGCCAAGGGGATCCGCCGTTTTGCTGCCCGCGGGAAGGTGCGGCTCGGCGGGATTATCGGAAATTCAAGAAATACGCCCGGTGAAAAGGAGCTTTTGACGGAATTTGCCAAGGAATTAAATACAGAGCTCATCGCTTTCATTCCGCGGGACAAGATTGTGAATGTAGCGGAAAATCACCGTCAGACGGTGCTTCAGTATGCGCCGGATTCTCCCCAGGCTGGGGTGTACAAAGAACTGGCGAAGACCATCTGGGATGGGACGAATCTTTCCATTCCCACTCCGGTGACTTTTGAAGAGCTGGAAAGGCTGGCGGCTTTTTATGGAACCTAAGACAAAGTGGCTTCTCACAAAGACGACTTCCACTTCCTGCACCATGCCCGGCGTCTGGAAGGCGGCAGCTTTCTGCGAGGGAGTAGCCGTGATATTTCACAGTCCCCTGGGCTGCACCCATGTGGCGTCTTTCATGGATATGGGCGCCCGTTTCCGGGTGCTGGCGGACGGAGGGAAAGAATTTCCTCACGCAGCGCCCCTTATTTCCTCGAATCTCAGGGAAAAGGACAGCATTTTCGGAGGGGCTGACCGCCTCAGGGACTGTATGAAATATACGGTAGAGACTTATCATCCGAAATGCATCATCGTCGCTTCTTCCTGCGTGGCAGGGGTCATCGGGGACGATGTGGAAGGAGTCTGCGAAGATTCGGAAATGGAATATGGAATTCCCATCCTCTGCATGCCCTTTGCGGGCTTTCTGGGCGGAGAATACGGCGATGGCTACTACAAGACGGCCAATGCTATAGTGGACCGCTTTTTCCGGAAACAGGAAAAGGTGAAAGGACGGGTGGTCCTTCTGGGGGACCAGATGGGACCTGCCGGCCAGTACGCGCGGGAAGCAGCAAGACTTCTGGAAAAGTTCGGCCTGGAAGTACGATACCAGTTCCCAGGCTACGTGCCTTTCGAGGAATGGAAAGAAATCCCGTCGGCCGAATATTCCGTGATGCTCGGTTTTGCAGGGAACGCAGGAGAACTGCTGAAACTGGCAGACCGTTTGGAAAAAGAGTTTGATGTGAAATCGCTTGGAAACAGTTTCCCTGTAGGCTGGGAGGCTACGAAAGAGTGGATCCTCAAAGTCGGTGAAATGACGGGACAGGAAGAACGGGCGAAAGAAGTTCTTTCTGAAGAAGAAAGAGATATAGAAAATTATATTTCCACCATCAGGGACAGGACGGTGGGTAAAAAAGCGGCCATCGTCACGGGCCGTCCGCCCCGCTGGTACAATCCGGGCGAAACGGCGGAGTCCCTTTCCTGGCTGGGCATTTCTATTTCCTCCTTAATTCTTCTGGACAACCTGAAGCCGGAAGAAAAAGCAGTGCTCACGGAGAATTTCCGGAAAGTCAGCGATGCGCCCGTCATCGACGGGAAAGACAGCGGACCGGTGATGGATGATTCGGACATCCTCCTTGTAACGAATGAAATTTACAGCACGAAGACAAAGCAGCTTTTCATCCCCATGATTCCGCTTGCCGGAACGGCCGGGGAAAAAGCCATGCTCCGGGCTATCGCCCATCTCATCTGCCGGTATGGCACGAAAGGAGGAATTGCTTATGTGGAAGCCTGAATGGGAAGCAGCCTGCAACCACACGGCTACCTGCGGGCTCACCGGTTCTGCCGCCTTTTTCTCCTCCATCCCCGGAAGCTTCGTCATGGTGAATGGGCCACTCTGGTGCTATTTCTATGCGATGAAATATGTGGACGATCTCGATGAAACGGCACGAAACCGCTTCTACTGCACCCAGCCGGGCCAGGAGTCTCTCGTCTATGGGACGGAAAAAGACCTGGTGAAGGGTTTCGAAATGATCAAACAGATGGGGAAATTTGAACGGGTCTTCATCCAGAGCAACTGCTCCATATCGCTGGTAGGAGACGATGTGGCGGGCATCGCATCAAGTCAGGACCTGCCCTGGCCGGTGTATGCGGCCGATTCCGGAGGACTCAAAGGCGATTTCGCCAAAGGATACCAGCAGGCGTTCCTTCGGGTGATGGATGAAATGAAGCCTCTTTCCACAGTGAAACATACAGTGAACGTGCTGGGCCTTTCCCTCTCGGACCTGAAAGGAAAGGAAAATGCCCTGGAAATCAAAAGGCTTCTTACAATGAGCGGACTGACAGTCAATGCCATTCCCGGGGCCGGCAGCACCTGGGAAGAAATAATGAATATGCCATCGGCGGAGCTCAATATCGTAGTCCGCCCTGAACTTTCGGAAAAAGCGGCCAGACGGATGGAAACAGATTTCCATGTGCCTTACATCGAAACGGGTCTTCCCTGCGGCACCGAAGTCACTATGAAATGGCTGGAAAAAATCAAAGAATCGCTGCCGTCCATGAATCTTTCCGCTGCAGCAAAAGAAGCGGCAGACCTCAAGCGGCACCTCACCCATCTGGGAGGAGGCATGCAGTCCCTCTGGGGGCAGCTCTGGTTTGATGAAATACTGGTCTCCGCCTGGCCATCCGACGCAGCGGCCATTGCGGAAACGGTGCGCGGCGAATGGGCGGATACGGGAAAACTCCTGGTCCACCTGCAGGAACCGTCGGAAATCAAGATTCCGGCGGCTGATATCATCCGCACCGTACGGGCCGATGATGCAGCAATCAATGAAGACTATAAAAACTGGCAGGGAGGACTCCTCCTGGCAAGCTCCCACGAAACCACAAGACTGGGGAGACTCGGAAAGAAAGCAAGGTTCATCCCCATATTCCGCCCCGTCTATGAAGAAATGCTGGCCGATTCCACGCCCCTCTACGGACTTGCCGGAGCAGCAAGGCTCTTTGAAAGAGTCTTCAACGCGGGGATTGCGGAGAAGAGGAAAGACTGAGTCAGTTATCAGATATTTGGTTTGAGTCAGAAGCGGACTTCGGATTGGGGATTTGGGATTGCGGATTGCGGGAAGGTGCGGCGCAAATTCATGAGCGCCGCATTTTTATATGGGAAAGGAGTTAGTCCTATGCGACCGACTGCTAGTGGTGGGTAGCAGGAATGAGGGCTGCCGTTTTTAAATGGGGAGCAGATAGAAATTACGAAAAATGGTAAACTTACCACTTTTTCGTAATAAAAATTGAAAAAATAGCCGTTTTTGCATATAATAATTACGAGAAAACGGTAAATCAACCACTTTTTCGTAATGGAGAATGATCATGGAAATTGAAAGGCCTCTTTATTTGCAGCAGTTGAAGGACAGCATGGGGAATGGTCTCATTAAAGTCGTTACCGGCATGCGGCGGTGCGGGAAGTCTTACCTGCTGTTTACCATTTTTTATCGATACCTCCTGGAGCAGGGAGTTCAGCGGGACCACATCATTGAACTGGCACTGGATGATGTGATGAATGATATATACCGGGAGCCCCATGCGCTGTATCGGTATGTGAAGGACCGGATTAAAGATGAAAGCACCTATTATATCCTGCTGGACGAAATCCAGTATGTGGACAGGTTTTCAGAAGTATTGAACAGTTTCCTCCATATTTCCAACGTGGATGTCTATGTGACCGGAAGCAATTCCCATCTTCTTTCCAGTGATGTGCTGACCGAATTTCGTGGACGGGGGCAGGAAATCCGTCTGTACCCTCTCTCTTTCAACGAATTTTATACCGCCCGGGGCATTGATGAACTGCATGCCTGGCAGGAGTACATCGTTTATGGCGGCCTGCCCATGCTGTTTCAGCTGAGGACGGAAATGGAAAGGCAGCGATATCTGAGAGATCTTTTCAGGGAAACCTATCTGAAAGATATCCGCGAACGCTACCGGATTCAGCAGCCTGAAGAAATGACGGAACTTATAGAAATACTGGCTTCAGCCATTGGCTCCCTCACCAACCCATCGAAGCTGCAGCGGACTTTCCTGTCAGTGAAAGGAAGTAAAATATCAGACAAAACGATTTCTCAATATATTTCCTATCTGAAAGATGCATTTCTGATTGATTCGGCGCTTCGTTACGATATCAAAGGGAAGAAATACATCAATACTCCCTCCAAATATTACTTCACCGACATAGGTGTGCGAAATGCATTGATGAATTTCAGGCAGATCGAAGACAACCATATCATGGAAAATGTCATTTTTAATGAACTGAAAAGCCGGGGCTATGCGGTGGATGTGGGAATCGTTGAGAGACGGGCCGCAGACGAGAATGGAAAAATGCGCCGTCTGCAGATGGAAATAGATTTCATTGCTTATGAGGGGAGCAGGAAATATTATATCCAGTCCGCTTTTTCCATTCCTGATGAGCAGAAAAAAGATCAGGAAGAACGGCCCCTCCGCATGCTGGATGACTCCTTCAAGAAAATCGTGGTCGTCTCAGATCCCATCCTGCTGCGCCGGGATGAGATGGGAATCACAACTATGAGCATTTACGATTTCCTGCTGAAAAAGAACAGCCTTGACCTTTAATTGAATTTTAGAAATATCAGATCATCCGAAATTTGGAAAATCCGTTCATCATTGACAGAAAAACAGTCCCGGCAGGGCACTGTCTTTTTATGGAATTGAGAATCCGTAAAATTTAAAATCAATTCATTTCAGGGAAAGTGTGAATTTCCAGGAAAAGTCCCTTGGAAAAGTGTAAAAATTTCCCAAAACTCCCTTGAAAAAGTGTGAAAATCTTTTTTCATGAACTTTTGAAGGGCATGAAGGGGTAGAGAACAGGGAATTTTTTACCATGCTAAAGAATTATTTTCTTGACATACGTAAGTTTATCCTGTATTCTAATTTTAACATTCCAAGCACAAGGAACGAGCCCAGTTTAGAGGAAATCTGCAGAGAGCTGACGTATGGTGAAAGTCAGCGGTGGAATCTTTACAAGTCACTCGAGAGTGTCCCGGTGGAAAGCGAAAGTGAGTAATTCCGGGCGGGAATCCCCGTTATGGATAAAGCTTTCAGCTGGAGTATAATGCAAGGTGGTAACGCGCAGGTCGCCCTTGTCCGCATTGGCGGGCAGGCGCCTTTTTTATTTCCATCCTTTTCACGCACCCCTGAAAGCAGAGCGACAAACCAGGGTGGTACCGCGCTAAGCGCCCCTGCCGATTTATTTCGGCAGGGGTTTTTCTATGGAATGAATAGTGAAGAAAGAGAGGTAACGAGTATGAGCATGGGTAAATGGATGAAAAAAGCAGTAATGGCATTGATGGTGGCCGGGGCGGTTCTCGCGGTCTCCGGCTGCGGCGGCGGTCAGAAAGCGTCTTCCAAACCGATGGAAGGAGCCAAAGTGGCCAAAATCGGTTTTGCCACCGCTTCCACCGGACCGGTAGCGGCCTATGGCCTTGGTGAAAAAGAAGGTTTTGACATGGCCGTCGAAGAAATCAACAAAGGCGGAAAAATCCATTTCGAAGTCAATGAAATGGATACGAAAGGCCAGGTGAGCCAGGCGGTCAATGTCATCCAGAAGATGATTTCCCAGAAAGAAGCAGTCATCGTGGGTCCCGTGCTCTCCTCGGAATATAAAGCCATCGGAAAACTGGTGGAACAGGCAAAAATCCCGACCATCGGCGTGGCAGTGACGGCTGAAGGGGTGACCGACGGTTACGACTACCTTTTCCGCGTATGCGTGCCGGAATCGGAAAATATCCCGAATACCGTAAAGAAGACCCATCAGAAACTGGGTTACAAGAGGGCGGCCATCCTTTATTCCTCCAATAACGAGCACCAGGTTTCTGCCTACAACGTATTCAAGCGTTCCCTCGAAGCGGAAGGAGTGGAAATCATTGCTACTGAAACTTTCGCAGACAAAGATACGGACTTCTCCGCCCAGCTGACGAAGATCCAGCCCATGAACCCGGATGTGGTGATCCTTGCCGCTTATTACCAGGAAGGGGCACTGATCCTGAAGAAAATGAGAGCCATGGGTATGAACCAGCCGGTCCTTGGCGATAACGGTTTTGCTTCCCCGGAACTGATGAAACTGGCAGGAGAGGCTTCCAATAATACCTACGTTTCCTCCATGTGGGCACCGGACAGAAAGAGCCAGCTCACTGAAACTTTCGTAGCCGATTTCAAAAAGAAATATAACAAAGACCCCGACCAGTTCGCAGCCTGCGGGTACCTGGCGGTGAAATACGTGGCAGAAGCCATGGATAAAGCAGGAACTACCACGGATACAAAGAAAATCCGCGAAGCTATGGCCAATATTAAAAACATGGAAACCGTGGCAGGCCCCATGAGCTTTGCCAATAAAGGAACACCGGAAGTGGACCTCGTATTGCTGGAAGTCAAGGATGGGAAATTTACTCTGGCGAAATGAGCTGTTAGCCGTTAGTTGTTAGAAATAAAAACCTCCCGGGCCATAGGGGCTGGGAGGTTTTTGTTTGGAGGAATTGGGGATTAGGAATTAGGGGATGTGCGGCGCAAATTCATGGGCACCTGTTCCTTTTGGTTTATTTCCGACTTGCAACTGTAGTACGACCCACCCGCCTTCGCTTCGCTCAGGCACCCTCCCAAACCTGGGAGGGCTTGAACGATAGCATGCTGATGGATATTGGCTATTAGAGGATCCAACTGTGTTTTCAACCCCGCCTGTGCATCTCCCATAAAAAAATTGTCGCCCCATCAGGGGCGACACCTTCCCGAATCCCGCACCCCGCACCCCGAAATCTCGATAGTGACTAAAGCGGGGCATGTCGTAGTCAGGGCTGATTCCCGAAAACCGTAACTGACACAGGTTGTTTTATCTGACAAAAGACTCAGATAAAGAACTTCCACGCGCAGCTCCACTCTTCGGGATGCTGATCCGGCGGGCAGGCGATGCAGGTGGTTTTGATTCTGTCATCGATGCCTTCTGCGAATCGTCCATATTCCACGAGGCCTGCGCTCTTGCAGGGATAGTCGGGAAGTCCTTTTGCTTTTCTCGCATGCTGGACCCGGCAGCGGTTCATTTCAAAGATGAGGGCTCCCTCTTCCCGGCGGCAGGACTGGACGTTCAGCCTCCCGTAGAGGCGGAAGTTCAGCGCTTTTTCGAGTCCTTCGAGGCCCGGATGCTCCGGAAGGCCCAGAAGTTTCTTGATTTCCAGAGCTTCCACGAGGGAGAAATAGTTCCAGGTGGAATCGTTGCACCGCTTGGCATCGTTCATTCCGTATAATTTTTCCACTTCCTGGAAGAATACCCCGTCCTGGGCGAGCCAGTTTTTGGCAAGTCCGTCGATGATGGCCAGTTTCTTTTCATTTGGCAGGTCATCAATGATTTTCGGCATATGATTTGAGACAGGAAGTCCCATGGAGGCGAACCGGCGGAGCGATATATCCCAGGTCTTGTCCCAGGCTTTGTCCATGATTTCCATGGCCTGGTCAAATCCCCGCTGGTGCTGCACTTCCCGAAACCACAGGACGTGATGCACAATGATCCGGTGAATCATATTTCGTATAAATTCATTGAGCTGTCGGCTGTCCATTTCTCCCGGACGGCTGATGATTTCATCTGTTTCCTTTTCCATTTTTCCTCCCCCGCTGCCAATTTTTATTTCCCACATTTTGATAAGACTCTATGATTATTTTAACATGTTTTTCGGAATGCGGGTTGACCTGCCGGTTTGACGGAGGAAATAGGGAATTCGCAGTATCCCCGGGCGCGGCTTGACAAAATCCCGTTTCCTGTATGACAATGATAAAAATGACTGGCAGGCCCGGATGGGCACCTGCTTACTGGAAAGGATCATTATGGAAAAGAAAAAAATTCTCGTTATCGCCACGGGCGGGACTATCGCTTCCCGGCCTACGCCGGATGGGCTCATGCCGGCCCTTTCGGGAGAAGATTTACTTGCTCTGCTTCCTGAGCTCAGAAAAGTCTGCGATGTGGACTGCCGGGAGCTTCTTCAGCTGGATTCCACCAATCTTTCCCCGTGTCACTGGATTCTGATGGCCAGGGCGGTAGCGGAAAACCGGGAGAAATACGATGGATTCGTCATTACTCACGGGACGGACACCATGGCTTACAGCGCTTCAGCCCTTTACTATATGCTGGAAAATATGGATAAACCGGTCATTCTGACCGGTTCCATGATGCCTGCCGGGGAAACCGGGTCGGACGCGGAGGGAAATCTCCTTCTTGCCTTCGAGGCGGCTCTTTCGGGCCATCCGGGAGTCTACATTGCTTTTGGAAATAAAATTATCTATGGAAATGATGGGAGAAAACTTTCCAGTGATGAGATGGCCGCTTTTGGAAATATCAACCGTCCCCAGGCGGGGAGTTTTTCTGATGGACAGCTCATCTGGCAGGGAGACGATTTCCTGCCGAAAGGACCGTTTCAGCTTCATGACAGACTGGATACCCGTGCGGGAGTCCTCAAAATCGTGCCCGGCCTTCCGCCGTCGATGCTGAAGCATTTCGTGGATGACGGATATAGAGCAGTCATCATCGAAGGCTATGGCACGGGAGGCATTCCGGATCAGGAATCGGAAAATAATTTCCTTCCCCTTTTCACTTATGCGAAAAATCATGGCTGCCGTCTCATCTGTACCACCCAGTGCACCTATGGAGGCGTATATATGGACCATTATGAAATGGGAGTCCGTGCCCTCCGCCTGGGCGTCGAATCCGGCGGAAAGCTCACCACCGAAGCGCTGCTGGCAAAAGTGATGATTGAGCTGGGGGAGGCTGAGCGTTAGTAAAAGTGATAAGTGGTAAGTGAAGGTGGCGCCCTGAAATCATAGGGGCGCCTCTTTTATATTGGGAAACTTTCTTCTTCGATGACCTTTGTGCCGGGGATGTCGGGCATCCCGGGGATATCGGGATTATCGGGAAGGTGTGCCGCTATCCGGCACGATTATATATGGGGAATCTGCACTGATGAGGGAAAATGTTTTTGTCGCAGTTCGGCGCCGAAGGCAAAATATAAAACTTGCGCCCGAAGGGCGCCTCCTTCCCGAGATTCCCGGAATGAACCCCGATAATCCCGATACTCCCGAAACAAAAGTTATTAAACAATGAAATTTCTACAGGATATGGGGCCGGAATTTCATTGACCGGTTCTTACAACCGTATGCTATCATGATTACAGGGAAGTTTCATAGAGAAGGAGTGATAGCTATGGCCGGCAAAAGATATACCATGCTTCAGGCCTGCCGGGAGACTGGTATGACCTATGAAGCGCTGAAATATTACTGCAACGAAGGGCTCGTACCGGAAGTGACGCGGGACGGCGCGAACAGGAGGGTCTTCGAAGAATACCATATCAAATGGATCAAAGACCTCACCTGTCTCAAAAAGTGCGGCCTTTCCATCAAAGAAATGAAAGCATACCTTTCCCTCTGCCTTGAAGGCCCTTCCACCATCAAGAAAAGGAAGGAAATGCTGGCAGAAAAGAAAAAAGCGCTTCAGAAAGAGAAGAAAATTATAGAAGACAGCCTTGCCTATATCGATCAGAAACAGGATTTCTACCAGTCCGTGCTGGACGGGAAGATCGAATACCAGAGCAACCTGGTGGCGAGGTACAGGAAATAGTGAAGGCGCCCTTAAGGGGCGCCTTTTCGACTGGCCTATGTAGAATCATACACGATTTTCGGATTTCGGACTGCGGATTGCGGATTGCGGGGTGGTGGCGGGCGACAAATTAAGAAGCCCGCCTTTTTTATGTTGGAAATTTTATCTTTGGGAGCCTTTGAATCGGGGCGGTTGGGGTGATCGGAAAGATGCGGCGCAGATTCATGGGCACCACTTTTTATATTGTACCTGTTACGGGGACAAGTCACAGATGAGGAAAAGTTAACAAGTCGGAAAACACCTGCCCGCTGGTCAGGGGTTGTACTACCGGGACATTATGAAAATTTGAGGGGAGGAGGGGAATTCATTTTTTCATCTCGATTTCGACTGGAGCAGTAGTACGGCTCCTTCCCCTCCGCTTTGCTTCGGGTGCCCTGACCAGGAGAGGATGGAACGTTTCGACCTGAACGGAATTTCCAACCCCGGCTGTGCAAAATCCCCATATATATTCGCTGCCGCACCAGCGGCAGCACCTTCCCGCAATCCGCAATCCGCCTTCCCCAATCCGTATCATCTAAACGGGTAAATGAAAAAAGTCTCCTTCCCGGGAGACTTTCATTTCAACCACTCACTTTTTCCTGAAGTTGTTTCAGCCAGTCCTGAAGGCGGAGGTCGTATTTCCTGACTTCTTTTGCCACTTCATCGGGATCATCGCCGGTTTGGCCGAGCCTGGTTGCCTTGTGGCGAAGATCATTCATGACAATGGCTTCTTCGGCCAGTTTCTCATCGATGAGACCCAGGGCTTTACAGTCCAGAATGGCCCGTTTCGGGGTGGGCGCATCGAGCCCGTGTCTGTTCAGGAGATGGTCGTGGGCACAGTGCCAGAGTACATCATAGGAGAGGATGAAACGGTGAATCATGGCATCCCTTTCGATATCGGAAAGTTCCTCTTTCACTGCCAGTTCATGAAATTTTGCTAACGTCTGTCCTGCCTGCCGGAGCTGGACCTGTAATTTTTCCATTCTTTTACCTTCCTATTTCTTGTATTTACCGGATGAAGTCGGTCCTCTGCCATTCTTCATAAACCGGTTTTTCAATGCCTGCCTTGTCGGCTGCTTCTTTAGCTTTGATGAGGTAAGCCATATTCTGTCCCAGGGTCCGCATGGTCTGGAGGCCTTCCGCATCCTGTCTTGCTTCATCAGCGGTGAATCCGTGAATCTGGTTCCAGTACTGGGAACCCACCACATGCATATTGCTCATGAGGAAATACATATTGAGCCGCTGGAAAGCAGCCGTTGCCCAGCCACATCATTTCCACCTCGATGTCCTCTTTTTTCAGCACTTCCGCTGTTTCCGAAAGAGCCACGTCAGTGCAGCCATGCTGGTTCGGGCTGCCATTGATGAGTAATACCTTTGCCATGGTAACCTCCACTTATAAAGAGACATATTACTATAAGTATACAATATTTGTGCAAGGAATTTTATGGTTTCTATAGCACTTTGCCATGATAGAGAAATATAGTTGGGGTTTTAGATAATAGATATAGTTAATAGATATAGTTAATAGATAATGGTTAATGGTTAATGGCTGCATTTATGACAGGCGGGCGACGGGACTTTTGTGTCACTCATCCCATCCTGACGAGGGAATGGGACCCATTAACTATTAAAGATTAACCATTAACCCCAATGTACAGTTTTCCACATGTAATAGATTACCAGTTGTCCACCTGATTATCTATTTTCAGCTATTGAAACAGAGTGCCCCAAAAGTTTTCCGGACAAAAGCCGGCTGCCGTTAACAACTAACAACTAACTGTTATGCTATTATATATATGTATATAAATAAAGAAAGGCGTGAGAAATATGACTCAGAAGCAGCCGGATCATATCGAAGTCAGGGGCGCGCGGGTTCATAATTTAAGAAATATAGACGTGGATATTCCGCTTCATGAGATTGTGGGAATTTCAGGGGTTTCGGGCTCCGGGAAATCGTCGCTGGCTCTGGGGGTGCTGTATTCGGAAGGGTCGAGGAGATATCTGGAAGCTCTTTCCACTTACACGAGAAGGCGCATGACCATGGCAGGGAGTGCGGATATAGAGTCCATCCGCTATGTGCCGGCGGCTCTGGCTCTTCATCAGCGGCCGGGGGTGCCGGGAATCCGTTCCACCTTCGGGACGTCTACGGAACTTCTGAATACCCTTCGTCTCATGTTTTCAAGGCTTTCGAGCCATCGCTGTCCCAACGGCCATTATGTGCCGCCCACTATGAATGTGGCGGCTGAGCTTCCCATGATCTGTCCCGTGTGCGGAGAGAAATTTTATGGCCCCGGGGCGGAGGATCTGGCCTTTAACAGCCGGGGCGCCTGCAAAACATGTCAGGGGACGGGCATCTGCCGGACGGTAGACGAATCGACGCTGGTCCCCGATGATTCCCTCACCATCGATGAAGGGGCAGTGGCTCCCTGGCAGACCCTCATGTGGTCCCTCATGAAAGATATTGCCAGGGACAATCTGGGCATCCGTACGAACGTGCCTTTCCGGGATCTGACGGAAAAGGAAAAAGACCTTGTCTTCCATGGGGAACCGAAGAAATATCACATGCTATACCATGACAAGACGAAAAATCTGGCAGGAGAAATGGATTTCACCTATTTCAATGCCGTTTATACAGTAGAAAATGCTCTCGCCCGTGTGAAAGATGAAAAAGGCATGAAGCGGGTGGCGAAATTTCTCAAAGAAGATATCTGCCCGGACTGCCATGGGACGCGGCTTTCCGAAGAAGCCAGGGCGCCCAGGCTCATGGGTATTTCCCTTGGCAAAGCTACGGCCATGACTCTCTCGGACAGCATTGAATGGGTCAAAAAAGTGCCATCTTCTCTTCCGGAAGAAATGAAACCTATGGCAGAGGCCATCTGTGACAATTATCTTCATACCGCAAAGCGGCTCATGGACCTGGGGCTTTCTTATCTCACCCTTGACCGGGCGGCATCCACCCTTTCCACAGGAGAAAGGCAGCGGACCCAATTGGCCAGGGCTGTGAGAAACCGGACCACCGGCGTCCTTTATGTGCTTGATGAACCGTCCATCGGCCTTCATCCGTCCAATATTGAAGGACTCATAGGGGTGATGGACGATCTTCTTGCCGACGGAAATTCTATCGTCCTCGTAGATCATGATACAAAAGTCCTCGCTCATTCCGATTATCTTTTCGAACTGGGCCCGGGAGCCGGGAAAAATGGAGGAAATCTTCTGGCCCAGGGGACCGTGGAGGAAATAAAAAAGAATCCAAAGTCCCTCATCGGACCATTCCTGGATACAGGAAAGGTTCATATGGTGCGGAAACCCTGCAGCAGGGCGAAACTTTTCGAAGAGGGGACCATTTCCATGGATATGGGAGAGCTCCATACGGTGAAGCCCCTTTCCGTTTCCATCCCGAAAGGGCGGATGTCCGTAGTGACAGGTGTGTCCGGTTCAGGAAAAACGACGCTCATCCTGGAGTCTCTCATTCCTGCCATTCAGGCGGAAATCAATGGAACGAAACTTCCCGCCCATGTGCATCATATTTCCGCAAAAAATATTTCCCAGGTGAAACTCATCGATTCTGTACCGATTGGCATCAATGTGCGGTCAACAGTCGCCACCTATGCGAATGTTCACGATGAACTCCGGAAAATGTACGCCAAAACGGATGCGGCAAAGGCAGGCAAATGGAAGGCCGGCGCTTTTTCCTACAATACGGGAAATCTCCGCTGCGAAACCTGCGACGGCACGGGCTCCATCAGTCTGGACGTGCAGTTCCTGCCGGACGTGGACATCCCCTGTCCCGGCTGCCACGGCTCCCGGTACGGGAAGGCTGCCTATGAAATCAGGATGAAAGGGGAAGACGGAAATTTCTATTCCCTGCCGGATCTCATGAATCGAAGTGTGGACGAAGTGCTGCCCATTTTCAAAAAATCTTCCATCGTTCATAAAAGGCTGCAGGTCCTTCACGATCTGGGCCTCGGGTATCTGACTCTCGGCGAAGAGACGCCGGGCCTTTCCGGCGGAGAAGCGCAGAGGCTGAAGCTGGCCAGTGAAATGGGAAAAGGCCAGGCCGGTTCCGTCTTCGTTTTCGATGAACCTACCATCGGCCTTCATCCGCTGGATGTGGAGACACTGCTTCACGTATTTCAGAAACTGCTGGACCAGGGAGCCACAGTCATCGTCATAGAGCATGATCTGGACGTCATCCATAATGCAGATTACCTCATCGATATGGGACCGGGCGGAGGCATTCACGGAGGAAAAATCGTAGCCGCAGGGACAGTGGAGGAAATAAAAAAGAATTCACGCAGCGTGACGGGAAGGTATCTGTGATAATTTGTCTGCGAAATTTCTGCCTTTGGATAATTGCTTGAAGGTTCTGAGGCAGTTCGGCCGGGAATGAGTCGGGTATAGCGGGATTTGCCTGCCGCTATTGGCTTGATGGGATAGAGGCAGTTCGACTTGGAGTGGGTCGCATCTTGCGAGGGGATTGGTCATCTGAAATGGAGGTGCTCATGTTGATGGGCGCCTTTTTTATTGAGCAAAACTGTAAAGAATATTTTATGGTTTTAGAAAAAACAGAAAACTGTAAAAATATTTTTATAGTTTTCTTGATTTTTGAAAACTGTAAAAATATAATTATGGTATAAGGGGGTGTGCTATGGTTATCCGTGAAAATTATCTTCGAAAAATCCGGCCTTTTTACGATTCGGAACTGGTCAAGGTCATTACCGGCATCCGCCGCTGCGGGAAGTCCACCCTCATGGGACAGATTGTGGATGAAATCAGGGGATTGGGCGTGCCGGATGATCATATCCTTGTCATCAATTTTGAATTGTACAAATATCACAGGTTGATGAATCCGGATGCGTTCAATGACTATGTGGAAGAAAAGCTGGCAGATGATCAGAAGTATTACCTGTTTTTTGATGAAATCCAGAATGTGAAGGATTTTGAACTGGTGGTGAACTCTTTCCGGGCCGGCCACAATGTGAGCATTTTCCTGACCGGGTCCACGTCGAAACTCCTCTCCGGGGAACTTTCCTCCCATCTGGGCGGGAGGACTATTTCCTTCCGCATCATGCCTTTTACATTTCATGAAATAGAAGAACTGGTCAGGGAAATGGGAATGACCTTTGATCGGATGAAATTATTCGAAGAGTATATCCGCTGGGGCGGGTTCCCGCTGGTCTGGTCTGTGGCAGCCGGCGAGGACAGGGAAGTGGTCCTTTCCAATCTGTACGATTCCATCGTGCTGAAAGATATCGTTCTCAGAAATCACATCAATTCGCCGGTGATTCTGGAAAAAATCCTCACCTATATCATTGCCAATTCATCCACAGCCTTTTCCGGAAATCGGGTGGCCGGGGTGCTGACGAGCCAGGCTTTGAAGATCTCAGCGCCTATCGTCAATGCCTATATCAGGGCCATTGAAGATGCCTGCGTGGTTAACCGGGCAGAACGGTATGACATCCGCGGGAGCCGGATCCTTTCCTATGAAGCGAAACTGTATGTAAGCGACCTGGGATTTTTCCATCTGAAGAAAAACCGGGTGAAAGATGAATACAATTTCATCGTGGAAACCCTGATATACAATGAACTCCTGGCCCGGGGATACCACGTGTATGTGGGAAAAACGCAGAAAGGGGAAATCGATTTCATCGCCGAAAGAAATCAGAAAAAATGTTACATCCAGGCAGCTTACCTGATGGCTGACGAAAAGACAAGGGCAAGAGAATTTGGCGCCTATGCAGACATTCGGGATAACTATCCCAAGTATGTCATATCCCTGGACCCCATCACCCGGGACGAAAATGGGATTCAACATCTGAACCTGCTTGATTTCCTGGAAGATGAAGAATTGATTCCGGGATGAATATAGATGGCTCTGGGGTAATGACTTGAAGGGTAGAGGCAGTTTGGCCCGGAATGAATCGGGTATAGCGGGGATTTGCCTGCCGCTATGGCTTGAGGGGATAGAGGCAGTTTGGCCTGGGATGAATCCGGTATAGCGGGATTTCGCCTTCCGCTATGGCCTTGAAGGGGTAGAGGCAGTTCGGCCGGGAATGAGTCGCATCTTGCGAGGGGATTGGTCATCTGAAATGGAGGTGCTCATGGAGATGAGTGCCTTTTTTTATTGAGTGAAACTGTAAAGAATATTTTATGGTTTTGAGAAAAATAAAAAACTGTAAAAATTATTTTACGGCTTTTACTATTTCTCATGCCCTTGAGGCATGGAATCAGATAAATAACGGGTATTATACATATTTTGGCGTATTTCATATAATACAATCAAAAGAATTCTGAGTTTCGGTTCATGGGTAATGGTTAATAGTTTCCCATCCCCGGCTCCGTCTAAATCGGCAGCAGCTCCGGCGAAAGAGGCTCCTTCGGGAGTGAAGGTGGTGGGAGATGGAAAAATCCTGGTGGCTTATTTCTCCTGCACCGGAAATACGAAGGCTCTCGCTGAAAATGCAGCAAAAGCGCTGAATGCGGACCTTTACCGCATCGAACCCGCCCAGCCCTATACGGAGAAGGACCTGGACTATCATGATAAGCATTCCCGGTCTTCCGTGGAAATGAATGATCCAAAGTCCCGTCCGGCCATTGGAAATAAAGTGGACAATATGGGAAAATATGAGACCCTGGTCATTGCCTACCCCATCTGGTGGGGCGAAGCGCCGCGCATCATGGATACTTTCATGGAATCCTGCGATTTCAAAGGAAAGACCATCGTTCCGATTTGTACCTCCGGCGGAAGCCCCCTTGGATACAGCGCCAGAAATCTCGAACCCCTGGCCCGGGGAGCCATCTGGAAAGAAGGAGACCGGTTCAGCAGAAGCACTTCTATCGATGAACTGAAGGAGTTCTTTGGGAAAGCAGGAATTTTGAAATAATCAGTGGCAAGTGATAAGTGATAAGTGGTACGTGAAGGTGGCAGGCATCATGATGAGGTCCGCCATTTTTTATGGATAGCAATGAAAAGAAGTAAGTTAAAAGCGCTGCATGGGGAAAGGCGGCGCTTTTTTATGATATAGTATAAAATTTTCTTCTTCCTTATTCTGCTGTCAGTGGAAGCTGATGGAGTTCCTCTTCATAGACTTCGAGGAATTTCTGCATGGCCGGAGACATAAAATGGCTTTCAGGGCGGACGGTCTGCCCTTTCAGGAGAATGGCTTTCATTCCTGCGGGTGCAAAGCTTTCAACGGGAGAAATCTGATACCCCTTATTCCATATAAAGAAAGCCTTCCTTTTAGTCCGCTCCGGAAACGGGGCGGGCTTTTTCCTCATTCCCGCTATATTTTCACCGGGAAAAACAAAAAGGCCTGCCATCATCTCTGATCCAGACCTTATACTCTCGATTACTAATAACTAACAACTAACTGCTGGCAGCTATTTCACAAGTTTCTTTTCTCTCAGGAATTCATCCAGCATTTCCGCTGTATCGGCGATGAGGACTGTACAGTGGTTGTGAAATTCCGGAGTTCCCGGAGTCTTCCTGTTCAGGATGCGGCAGCAGGTGGCGCCGAATTTCTTTTTGAACCGGTCGTGAAATTCATGAACATAAGGGTAAATATCGGTGAGCGGCTTCTCCTCGGGACTCACCCGCCCCGCCAGGGCACTGATGATGAGAGCGGAACCGGTGAGTGCCCCGCAGGCGCAGCCGGACCGGCCCATTCCTCCGCCAAAGCCCGAAGCCATGCGGATGGAAATTTCCGGCAATCCCAGTCCCAGCACATCATTGAATGTCTTCACTATGGTTTCGCTGCAGTTACAGCCCTCTCCATGGTATGTTTCAGCCAGTGTACGTACATTTTCCATAGGAATCCCGCCTTTCCAATCAACAAACAGCCCTCCTTACCTGTATTGTACAGGAGTCCGGGAAGGAAATAAATAGAAAAAATGAAAAGTGGTAAGTGAAGGTGGCGCTTTAAATTTATGAAAGCGCCAGTTAAACGGGGAGATATTATTTTTCAATGGCTTTTGTTTCGGGGTTATCGGGATTCACGGGACTATCGGGAGTCTCGGGAAGGCGGCGGGCGTCAGAAAGAAGGCCCGCCGATTTTATACACAATATTTTTTAATAGTTCTGCATCGGGATAGAGGATATGGAGGGTATGGGGATTGCGGCGAAAATTCAGGACTATCGCACTTATTTTAAAAATATGGTTTTGAAAACTCAAAATATATGGTAATGGAAACGATGAAAATATGGTAATGAAATTTACAAAAATATGGTAATGAGTTATATTGGATAAAAGGAGGATTCACATGGCGGAATTGGAATATAAACCGAGGTATATGGACCATCTGTTGGAAGAAATGCTTGATACAGCCGGCGCTGTCTGCATTGAAGGACCGAAATGGGTGGGAAAAACCTGGACTGGTCTTAAGCATAGTAAAAGCAGTTTGTTTTTGGGCGATCCATCCGGGAATTTCCAAAACAGACATCTGGCGAGTCTGGATATTTCCTGGGCCTTAAAGGGAAATGTCCCAAGGCTCGTCGATGAGTGGCAGGAACTTCCGCCTTTATGGGATGCTGTGCGTTATGTTGTGGATCAAAGAGGGGCCAGAGGACAGTTTATTTTGACCGGGTCAGCCACTCCACGGAGAAAGGGCATTCTTCATAGTGGCGCCGGACGTATCGTGACTCTTCATATGAGGCCCATGTCTCTATATGAATCGGGTGATTCTACCGGAGATGTATCATTGCAGCAAATCTGCAAGGGGAATGCCGGCTCTCCAAAGATAACCGGTGACGTGTCATTGCATGATCTGGCTCAATTGATCATCCGGGGAGGGTGGCCGGGGAATCTTGGCACCCCATCTAAAAATGCCGGCGTAATACCCGCAAACTACATCAAAGCGGTTTTGAATCAGGATGTTCAAAGAATTGATGATACCAGAAGGGATATGAAGAAAATCCGTCTTCTGCTCAGGTCGCTGGCAAGAAATGAAAGCACTACCGCAAGCAATAGAAGTCTTCGCAGAGATATACAGGAAATGGATGGGGAAAATGTAGAAGAAAAGACGCTTGCCCTGTATCTTGAAATACTGGACCGGTTATTCCTGACAGATAATCAACTTCCATTTGCTCCATCGGTTCGTTCTTCCATTCGTATCAAACAATCAGAAAAAAGGCATCTCGCCGATCCCTCCCTGGCTGCTGCCATTCTGGGGCTGAACCCGGAAAAGCTCATCGGAGACCTGGAGACTTTCGGATTCCTTTTCGAGGCACTTTGTGAAAGAGATCTTCGCATTTATGCGGAAAGCTTCGGGGGCAGGCTTTATCACTACCAGGATTATAAAAATCAGGAAATCGATGCAGTTATCGAAATGCCGGATAGTTCCTGGGCGGCAGTTGAAATCAAGCTGGGAGCGAACCAGATCGATTCGGCCGCTGCCCATTTGCTGAAAATCAAAGGAAATATAGAATCAGCAGGAGGAAAGGGACCATCCTCCCTCATTGTGCTTTGTGGTTTATCAGCAGCTGCCTATCAAAGGCCGGATGGGGTTTATGTAGTACCTTTGACTGCACTCAAAGCATAAATGATTTTCTACGGAAATCCTTTGCACAGTCAAGCTCAGTAAACCTCGTGGGATTTCCTGTTACCTGCTTAGGAATACAGGATGGCAGCAATTTGCTGGATTTTGCCAAATACAGATTATTTCAACCCCGCCTGTGCAAAGACCCCATATAAACTATGCCGCATCAGCGGCATACCTTCCCGCAATCCGCAATCCGAAATCCCCAATCCGATTTAAACAGGATTTTTATTCTCGCAGTTTCCTATCTTTATATAGTTATTCCATACACAAGGTGATTCCTATGGAAGAAAATTCTCTTTTTGCCCGGACCGTCCCCCAGCCGCTGGCTTCCCGCCTCAGGCCGCAGTCCCTCGATGAATATGTGGGCCAGACCCATCTCCTGGGACCGGGGAAAGTGCTGCGCCGCATGATTGAAAGCGACAATATTTCCTCCATGATTTTCTGGGGGCCGCCGGGCGTGGGCAAGACTACTCTTGCCCGAATCATCGCCAATCATACGAAATCTTCCTTCATCGACTTTTCCGCGGTAAACAGCTCTATCAAGGACATCCGGGGAGTGATGAACGAGGCTGAGCGGAACAGGCAGTATGGCATGCGGACCATCGTCTTTGTGGACGAAATCCACCGCTTCAATAAATCCCAGCAGGATGCATTCCTGCCATTCGTGGAAAAAGGAAGCATCATCCTCATCGGGGCGACTACGGAAAATCCATCCTTTGAAATCAATAACGCTCTTCTCTCCCGATGCAAAGTCTTCGTGCTGAAAGCACTGACGGAAGAGGACCTCACGTCACTCCTCCGCCGGGCCCTCAGTGACAGGCGGGGCTTCGGGGATGAAAAAATTTCCATCACTCCCGATATGATCCGGGCTATCGCCATCTTTGCCAATGGAGATGCCAGGACCGCCCTTTCCACACTGGAAATGGTGGTGCTCAATGGAAATATCGGTCAAGACGGAACTATCGAAGTGACGGAGGAAACTCTGGAGCAGTGCACGTCGAAGAAATCCCTTCTCTACGATAAAAATGGAGAGGAACATTACAATATCATTTCCGCCCTTCATAAATCCATGAGAAATTCCGACCCCGATGCAGCGGTCTACTGGCTGGCGAGGATGCTCGAAGGGGGAGAAGACCCCTTGTACGTGGCTAGAAGGGTGGTCCGCTTTGCCAGCGAAGACATAGGACTTGCGGACCCCCAGGCACTGGAAGTGGCAGTTTCCGCCTACCAGGCCTGCCATTTCATCGGCATGCCCGAATGCAGCGCAAATCTTTCTGAAGCAGTCATCTATATGAGCCTCGCCCCGAAATCCAATGCGGCCTATGTGGCCTATGAATCGGCCAAACGGGATGCAGCGAAACATCTGGCTGAACCAGTGCCCCTGAATATAAGAAACGGAGTCACAAAACTCATGAAAAATCTGGGCTATGGCAAAGGGTACCAGTATGCCCACGATACGGAAGAAAAGCTGACCTCCATGCAGTGCCTCCCCGATTCCCTCCTGGGGAGGGAATATTATCAGCCCGCCGGTATGGGCCTCGAATCGACGCTGAAAGAACGGCTGGCGAGGATTAAACAGTGGAAAAAAGAGCATGAAGGGAAGTAGGTCTTAGTGGCTGGCGGATAAAAAACGGATTGGGGATTGCGGATTGGGGATTGCGGGAAGGTGGCCGCATCAAATTCTTGAAGCGGCCGAGTATATAAGGCCTATGGCCCGCAGGTAAGCAGAAGACGGATTGGGGATTGCGGGTAGGATATGGTTCACTTCGTGAACCAATTGATATAGTGCGCTTCGCGCACGGCCTTTGGCCCGCAAAAGTGCTGAAAGGGATTGTGTCCAGGCGGTGGCTCTACATGAGCGGCCTGGTCCTGTATTCCCGGCCGCACCGGGACCTGTATTTCCAAACGAGAGACTATCTGTATTCCCGGCCCCGCGCGGCAAACGGAGAAAGCGCAGCGTTTTTCTCTGGCGGACAGTGGTTGGCTGACGTGTGTATTTCTAAGCACTAAAAACTAAGCACTACCAACTTCACTTCTATTCCGCAAAAACAAAAAATTTTCAATTTTGCGGAATAGAGGTGTTCCTAAAAATAAATCATATACAACATGTAGTCGTGAAATGAGTGATTTCCATGATTGACATCGAAAGTAAAACCTTCCACCGTCATCACCCGGATTTTGGGAAGCTTCTTTCTTTCGGATTTGTGAAGGAAGAGGGCGGACTGGCCCTCCGGCGGGAATTTATGGATGGGGATTTTTATGCGCTCCTCCATATTTCCAATGAAGGAAAAATAGAGGGAAAAGTTTTTGAAACTTTTTCCGGCGAAGAATATAGAAATATCCGCATCGAAACCATGGATGGGGCCTTTGTGTCCGAAGTGAGAGAAAAGTACTGTGAGCTTCTGGAGGAAATCCGGGAGAAATGCTTCGAAGAAGACGTTTTCACCGAGCCCCAGGCGAACCGGCTTGCCGCATGGATTCAGAAAACTTATGGGGTGAAAGTGGAATTCCCCTGGGAAAAGCTGGAAGAATACGGAGTCTTCCGCCACCCGGAAAGTGACAAATGGTTCGGCATCGTCATGTACCTTCCGCGGAATAAAGTGACGGAAGGGGAAGGAAATACAGATATTATCAATAGTAAGCTCAGCCCCGAAACGATGAAAAAGTCGCTTGAAATGGACGGCATATTTCCTGCTTACCACATGAATAAGAAATACTGGGTGAGTATCCTTTTGGACGAAACGGTATCTGATGAAACGCTCTATTCCCTCCTATCCGAAAGCTATCGTCTCGTCAGCGGGCGGAAGGGGAGGGTGGCAAAGGCTGTCCCTGCAGAGGAAGGCCCTGAAATCTGGCTCATCCCGGCCAACTACTACTATTTCGACGTAGGCGCCGCCTTCCGGGCCTGGCCGGAAATCTCCTGGCACCAGCGGACCCATGTGAAAAAGGGGGATCTGGTCTACATCTACATCAGTAAGCCCGTGGCAGCCGTCTGTTACAAATGTATGGTCACAGAAACTGACATCCCCTGCGACCGCGAAGGCCATGGGAAGCAGAAAGTAACAAAAGAAATGAAAATCCGTCTCCTTCAGACCTTCAATCCTGCGAAATATCCGAAATCCTGGCTCATAGAGCAGGGAATCGTCAACGTGAGAAGCGCCATTAAAGTGACGGGACGGGTGGAGTTTGAATAGTTCAGAAGCCCCTAGCTGTCATTATGATGAGCAGCTTTTGAATCGGGATTGTCGGGGCTATCGGGGTGATCGGGGCGGTCGGGAAGGTGTGCCGCTGATGCGGCACGAGTATATATGGGGGATCTGCACAGGCGAGGATGAAAAGCTCGTTTTTCGTATTGAGGATTCTGCGGCAAGAGGGCGGATGAAAATCGCGGCAGAAACTTACATGTCGATGCAGGCGCAAATGATTCCATGCGTCCCTCCCGCGTCCGGGAGGGTGCCCGAAGGGCAGGAGGGGCGTACGATCTTGCAAGTCGGAAATGAAGGAAAGGATTCATGCGTAACGTAGTGATTTCGGAGTCAATTGTCAGATCATATGGCCTGAGCCAGTTACGGTATTCGTGGGTTAGCCTCACCACGGCGAGCTCCGGAGATGTCTAGCCCGAAATTTCGTGGTTCGTGAAGGTGTGCCGCTGATGCGGCACGAGTATATATGGGAAATGAACTCAGACGAGTTTGAAAAGCCCGCACAAGCCCCCAATCACCTGCCGCCTGGCCATGGGGGTGAAAATTTTAGCTCATTTTGTCAGCCTTAAGGGGATGAAGGTAATTCCACTAACTTATTAACCCCAATGGACAGTTTCTTCGAATTTATAAGTTCCCGGCTGTCCACCCGATTAACCATTAACCCTTATGTACAGCTTTCCACATTTATGAATTCCCGGTTGCCCACCTGCTTGTCCATTACCTGTTTAAAACTATCCTGCGTAACAGGTTTTCCATCCTGAAGCCGGCCCGCTGCTAACTGCGAACTGTTAACTGATAACTCAAACTTCGCAGTTAACAATCTTGTGTTTTCCTAGATAATATCGGTCTTTTTCTAAAAAAGAATAGCAAGGGCCTTCCGTTTTAGGTAAAATTA
>OMVW01000080.1 GCA_900314595.1 uncultured Dialister sp.
TGAAAAGGAGAAGGACAAAGAGAAGAAAACCGCCTAAAAAGGGCTAACCCCCGAACAGAAAAATTAGGAATGGGTGTCCTTGACAACGGGACCGTTTTAGAAATTGGTTTGAGTCAGTCGGCAATACGCGCGGGGCCGGGAATACACACTCTCCCTCGTGTGGAGGTTCACGTCCACGTGCGGCCGGGAATACAGGTACAAGCCGCTCAAGTAGAGCCACCGCCTGCGTACAATCCCGGGCAGCTCTCATGCAGGCAAGAGCCCGTGCGCGAAGCGCACTATATAAGATTGGTTCGCGCAGCGAACCATATCCTTCCCTTTCCCCGTTTTTCTATCTGCCGGTTAAAGGCATATATATATTCGGCCGCTTCCCTCCCGAATTCAAAAACGTCCTTGACAGTGACCGTCTATCCTGTTATTTTATTTCTATCAAAAAAACATGGAAAGGCAGGGTGAGGGGCATGAGAAAGATGACAGAGAATCTGGAGCGGTTCAGCTGGTGCGTGGCCAGTTGTTTCCTGTTTCTGGGGATTCCGGAGCCGGCTCTTCGCCGGATTTTCAGAAGCGGCGGGGAGTAGTTCCGGCAGTCCATCCTTGTGACGTTCGTCAGGGGATGGATTTTTTATTTCCCGGAAATATTCCGCTTTGGAAAATGATTTCGTAGAATCTGTTATAAATGATTTATCAATATTTCTATAAATTTTGTTTGACTTTTATATGAGAAAAATATTATCATATAATTATAAAAATAACGTAATCAACATTTTGCCTTTGGCTTTGGGAATTAGAGACCTGTTTCACTAGATACCTTTGCAGAAAAATCATGGAAGGGAAAAACTGCAAAGGATTTTGTGATGGGAGAGAGGTGTTAATTCCGTGGGCTTTTTGGGGAATGCCCTGAGGCCGGGCGTTCTGGGCGGAGAATTCATGCTGAGAATGATGGATTTCAGCCGCCGGGACGTATCGGACTGGGGCATGTCGAAGATATCGGTCAATGAGAGGGCTGATATCCTGGATGCAGGCTGCGGCAGCGGAGCGAATATGGCTGCCTGGCTGAAGAAGTGCGGTCAGGGACATGTGACCGGGATTGATTATTCTAAAGCCTGTGTGGAAATTTCCGGCAGGCGGAACGCCTCTGCTCTTCGGGAGAAGAGGTGCCGGGTGGTCCGGGGGAGCGTCTCGGATCTTCCCTTTGCGGATGGCACATTTGACTGTGTCTCTGCTTTTGAAACGATTTATTTCTGGCAGGATCTGAAGCAGTGTTTCCGTGAGGTTCATCGGGTCCTGAAGAAGGGCGGTCTTTTCCTCATCTGCAATGACAGCGATGGAAAGGACAGTATCAGTCAGGGCTGGGCCCGGCTCAATGGAAACGGGAAGATGTATACGCGCTGCCAGATCTGCGCCGCTTTGAAAGAGGCCGGATTTTCCAGTGTGGAAAGTTATGGCGATGTGAGGAAACACCGGCTGTGCATCGTGGTGAAGAAATAGGGGCCTTTCCCTGGAATCAATCATTTTTCACAATAAAACACACGTAAATCTCCCCGCAGCGGAAATGATGCTGCGGGAGTTTTTTTGTATGATGGAAATTGACTTCTGGTTAATTTTATTTCCTTTACATCATGAAACAGTGTATAATAGAAGCGGTGTGTATAAAGCGACTAATATATTACATTATATATAGAAAGGATGAATGGTATGTACAACGTGATTTTCAAGAGAAGAAGTGTGCGTTTCTTCAGGAGTGACGATATTTCCAAAGTAGATATGCGGGAAATCCTCCGGGCCGGCATGTGGGCACCGTCTGCCAAGAACCGCCAGCCCTGGAAATTTATCGTGGTTAAAGGGGAAAGCAAGAAAGAGGCTCTCGCCCTCATGGAAAAAGGCATCGAACGGGCAGAAAAGGGAGAAGGGGTGCTGGCCGGCTCTCCGGAACTCTATGTGAACGCGCGGTTCACCCTGAAATGCATGGAACAGGCGCCGGTCCTCGTCTTCATCGTCAACCCCAACGGCCGTCCTCTCACCGATACCTGGACTACGGCTGAAAAGATTCATGAACTGTCCGACGTACAGGCCATCGGAGCTGCTGCTGAAAATATGGCTCTCCAGGCCACTTCCATGGGCTATGGCAGCCTCTGGATTGGAAATATTTTCTTCGCCTACGATGAACTCCACGAATGGCTGGGCGAAGGAGAAATGGTCCTGGCCATGTCCTTCGGTATCCCGAACCATCACCCGGTACCGCTGGCAAGAAAAGAAGAAGACGAAGTCATCGAGGTAAGGGAATAAGCCTTCTGGTATAAATACGGTCAGGCGTCACTATCGATGGTCGTTCTTCGTTGTTCGTTGTTCGTTGTTCGGAAAACGTAAATACGGTCTGGCGTCACTATCGATGGTCGTGATTCGTTGTTCGTTGTTCGGAAAACGTGAATACGGTCGGGTGTCACTAACGATGGTCGTTCTTCGTTGTTCGTTGTTCGGAAAATGTGAATACGGTCGGGTGTCACTATTGCTGATCGTGATTTGTGAATGGGGTCCGCTTCCAATGGGGAGCGGGCCTTTTTTTATTCTGAAATTTTTCCTGG
>OMVW01000025.1 GCA_900314595.1 uncultured Dialister sp.
CTGTTTACAGCTTGCGCTCCGCTACACTCGGCGACAAATACCTGTAACTGGACTTTCACCAGCTAGAATCGTACCATGCCCGGCACACTAAAAAATCGTGCCGCCTCAGCGGCACACCTTCCCGCACCCCGCGCCCCGCACCCCGAAATCTCGCAATGGACTTCGCGGGGGCGTGCCGCGGTGAGGCTAAGACCCGAAAACCGTAACTGACACAAACCACAGTAACTGCCAATCATCTCCAAAAACCTCCTTTACTTTTTCGAAAATCTGCGATATACTATTACAAGTCACATTTATGGCGGTGTAGCCAAGCGCTAAGGCGTGGGCCCCGCAAGGCCCTTATCCCCGTGTTCAACTCCGGGCACCGCCTCCATAAAAATAACGCTTTGAGGATTTCTCAAAGCGTTTTTCTTTTGCTCTTTTATAATCCTGCCGCCCGGGCCCTTTCCATCTCTTTCTTCCAGCACTCGATCTGCTTTTCCGTTGCTTTCAATACGCGCATGTGAATATTAATCATGTTTCTCTTCATGACCAGCAGATCCTTGAATCCAAAATGGGCAGCACTTTTCAGGAATTCAGACTGCTCTTCACTCGTCAGCGGACCTTTTTTGCCCTCCAGCTCAAAATAACGTGCATGAGCTGCCTCCTCTGCAGGATTTAAATCCTCCGCATAGGGTTTCAGGAACTCTTTAAATTCTTCCCAGTTTTCTTCGGTCGGAGTAAAAGGCAGCTCCATATTCCTTTCTTTAAAAAGATGTACCATATCCCCCAAATCATTCCTCAGAAATTCCCTGTACATATCCAAATTCCCCTGTTTCTGACGGATAGAGGCGGCCCAGAAGCGGGGCGGAATGATATCGGCCGTAATTTTTCCTTCCATACACAGCCTGGACAGCCATTCCTCTTCCGGTTCTTTTTCAATGGGTCCCGGGAGACTGCTGTCATCAATGACAAGAGCTGATTTCATGAGATTTTCATTCATTACTTCTTTCAGATGGGCCGATGCATCGCCAAAAGGACGAAAAGCAGTCATCTCGCATTCATTTTCGCGGATCCAGTCCATAAGCATCTCGTAACCCCGTTTTTTCAGCAGAAATGTTTTTACTGCCTTTTCTCCTTCGAAGAAAAGGCAGGCGGTCATCTGTTTTTTATGAAAGGAAATTCCACAGCAGTTCATTTTCCACTCCTTATCAAATAAGCGCACCCATTCCGGATGCGCTGACTCATACATACTATTTTCAGTCTTTCGGCACCAGCCCGTACTTGTTCTTCTTCGCCTCTCCCGGGAAGAAAGCAAGGACTACGATGGCGATGAAGAAGATCACGGCTACCGTACGGGTGGCATTGAGCTGGCTGCCCAGGAAATTCCCGCCCAGCTGGTTGATGGCCAGGAGGATGAGGAAAAAAATCCAGTAGTACCAGTGGGACTTCCCGATATCCGAAAGTCTCCTCATACCCAGGCTGATGAGGGAAATGAAGCACAGGGTCCCCAGAATGAGGAAGCCCACGATGAATGGATTGGCCTCTCCCACAAAAAGCTCCGGACGAAGGACGGTAATCACGAAGAGGATGATTGACGGGATGAGCATGCCAGGCATTCTTTTGATGTAAGTTTTCCGGCTCATGCGTCCTACCGGATCAAACCAGGTCTTGATGATCTTGTGGCTGATGCCCTTCTTTTCTTCCGCTTCTCTTTCTTCGATAGCTGCATTGTTGGAAAGGGCCTTGGCATCTTCAGAGTCCATGAGGGCGATTGTGACGACATTTTCTCCTTTTTGCGGCTTTGTGATAAATAAGGAAGTCACGGTATCCGCAAAAATGGTCATGCCTGCTGCATCCTGAGGCTCCCCTTCACTCTTTGCCACAGTTTTGATGAAGTCCGCTCTGTTACCGGAAGGCAGTTCCATGTAAATAGCGGCAGTTTTTTTATTTCTGACGCAAACCCCTACGATGGACACTTCCGTGCCATAGAAATCAAATTTCTCCGGCCCTTCGGAAAGAGAGTAAAACTCCACATGTTTGTCTTCATCTTCGCTTTCACGGGTAGCGGTGTAATTATGGGAAATCTGGCGCAGTGTCTCGCCGAGGCGCAAAGTCCCCGCCTTTCTGGGTTTTCTCTGCTTTCTGCCGGTGGCAGCCTTCCCTGCATTTTCAGTAATATCCGGTATTTCAAAATCCATTGCCATGGTACGATCTCCTTTATGAGGGCAGCCCCTCTATTTCTAACCATTCTATTGTACCATGGACAGGTGAAAGAGGGAAACAAATTTCAGAGTTCTGTCCCCTTTTCCTTTGAAGGATTTATTCTTCTCACATGATGATGGGTATCGGAGGTATTTCCTTTCGGCTTGAAAACGAGAAGCATGATGGAACCTGCCACAATCAGGGCGCCTCCCAGCCAGGACCATACCGTCAGTACCTCATCCCAGAAAAACCAGCCAAAAAGGGCATGAAACAGGATTTCACTGTACATGAGGAAGGATACAACCACGGAATTCACGTGCTGGAAAGCCCAGGTCATAAACATCTGTGCCGAAAGGGCAAAGAACCCAAGGCCTGCCGCCCAGAGCCATTCCACGCCTGCAGGCAGTGCAAATGTTTCTTCCTGCATCATGGTGATCCCTACGACGAGGCTGAAAATCTGGAAATAAAAGACAATTTCCGTATTCGATTTGAATCCTTTCTCTGCCAGATGGCTGATGACGATATAGGCAGCCGCCGAGAAAAAGCCGCCTCCTATCCCATAAAGGGCATACAGATTGAAAGAGGAAAAGTTCCAGATCTGCACCACCACAAGGGTGCCCAAGGCGATAGCCAGAAGACCGGGTATGGCTTCCTTCGGCAGTTTGTCATGAAGGAAAACAGGCGACAGGATGCACATGAAAAAAGCCGCCAGCTGGGAAAGGATCTGGGCATCCCCCAGCGTCAGCCCTTCGATGGATACGAAATAAAAGAAGAGGGCAATGCTCCCGAAAAGTCCCCGGAGCGAAAGCATGAAACGGTGCTTTCCCGTGTAGAATTTCTCCCCGCTCTGCCAGGTGAGGACGGGAATGAAAAGTATGCCGAAAAGTCCGCGGAAGAAAGTCATTTCTCCAGAAGGCATAGGCTCCAGGAGCCTTGCACAGCCGCTCATGGAAGCAAAAGAAAGGGCCGCCGCCAGGGTGCTGATGATGCCCAGGGCAATGCTGCTTCTCTTTCTTTTCTGTGATTTGACTGCCATTTTAAAACGGGCCAGAGAATTATAGGCAATCTTTGTCAGATACAAATGAAAGACTCCTTTAATACACATTTTTTATTATTTTATTTTATTCTTTAAAAAATGTTGTTCCAATATTCATTCGTCCGGATTTATAAGATATGGCATAATCCTTTAAAAGTGACCTTTATTTCCAAAATAAAAAAGCCCCGAAGGGCTTTCCATATTTTATTTATTTTTAACAGGTTTGATCATTAAGAGCGCCATGGAACCGGCCACGATGAAAGCCCCGCCGACCCAGGACCAGAGGGTCATCGTTTCACCCCAGAAAATTCTTCCCATAATGATATGGAACAGGATCTGGCTGAACATGATGAAGGATACGATAATTGAATGGATATGCTGAAAAGCCCAGGTCATGAGCATCTGGGCAATGAGGGCCGTCAGGCCGATGGCCAGGGCCCAGAACCACTGGATTCCGTGAGGCATGAGGAAATCTTCCTTCATCATGAGGAGAAGGCCGGTAATGAGGCTCCAGAGCTGAAAATAAAAGACAATTTCCGTATCCGATTTGAATCCCCGCTCTCCCAGCATGCTGATGGTCATGTAAGCCCCGGCGCAGGAAAGTCCGCCCAATGCTCCATACAGGGCATAGACATTAAAGGATGCAAAGTTCCACACCTGCATGACCACCATAGCTCCCAGGGCGATGAGGGAAAGCGCCGGAATGACCTGCCGGGGCATTTTTTCTTTCAGGAATACAGGCGCCAGAATACACATGAAAAAAGCGGAAAGCTGTCCCAGAATCTGTCCGTCTCCCAGCGTCAATCCTTCAATGGAGAGGAAGTACAGGTAGAGAGCGATGGAGCCGAACACCCCGCGAAGCGTCAAAAGTCCCACGTGAGTCCCGGAAAAGATTTTCTGACCGTTCTGCCATGCAATGAGGGGAATGAAGAGAAGACCGAAAAATCCCCTGAAAAAAGTGAGTTCTCCCGAGGGCATGGGTTCCAGCATCCTGGCACAGCCGCTCATAGCGGTGAAAAAAATGGAGCAGAGAAAAGTCGCAATAATTCCTGCAGTCAATGTGCTCTTTCCTCTCCTGTCCATTTTCACACCTTCTTTCATATATTCCTATTGTAGTTGGGAGAGAGTCTTTTGACAATGGGTAAAACGGCAGAATAAAACAATCGGAAACTGAATCGCGTGGAGTACATCACTTCGTATCGGAGTGAATGGGCAAAAGGCCCTGGGTCCCCATAATCCTCTCCATCAGGGACGCACCTTCATGAAATACGATTTGCGGGAAATGAATCATAAATTTTCCCGGCTGCAGCCGGGGTACCTGCCGGTTGGCACAAAAAAACTGTGACCCAAAGGTCACAGTTTTTTATGATATTATCAGTCAACCAGAGCGATAATAACCTGCGGTGCATTATCGCCGAGACGGCCTTCCAGCTTCACAATGCGGGTATAGCCGCCGTTGCGTGCTGTATATTTCTGTGCGATTTCGTCAAACAGTTTCTTGGTAACTGCTTTGTCCATGATGAAAGCTTCAGCCTGGCGGCGGGCATGAAGATCGCCTCTCTTAGCGAGAGTAATCATCTTGTCAGCTACATGGCGGAGTTCCTTGGCTTTAGATTCAGTGGTGGTAATCTTGCCATACTGGAAAAGGGAAGTTACGAGACTGCGAAGCAGTGCCTTGCGGGCGCCGCTGATTCTTCTCAATCTACTACGAGCCATTTCTTTCCTCCTAATCAATCAATCCCTGGAATCTTTGAGATGAAGTCCATAGTCCCTGAAGTTAGCCAGTTTTTCTTTGATTTCATCTACGGATTTTTTACCAAGGTTGCGTACACGGGTCAATTCATCTTCTGTCTTATCTGTAAGTTCGCCAATCGTATTGATTTCGGCTCTCTTCAGACAGTTAAATGCGCGGACGGAGAGTTCCAGGTCATCGATGGGAAGATCGCGGATAGCGTCTTCATCGACTTTTTCCTGGGCCGGTACCGGGGTAATTTCTGCTTCTTCGCCTTCAACCGGTTCACTGCCTGGCTGGCTGACACCGATCTTCTTGAAGTTTTCAAAGCAGGAAATCAGGATGTTTGCAGCGGTTGCTACAGCGTCATCTGCATTGACAGAGCCGTCTGTATCCACTTCAAGGGTCAGTTTATCGAAATCCATTTCGTTTCCGACACGGGTATCGCTGACCGTATAATTGCATTTAACGACAGGAGAATAAATGGAGTCAATCGGGATGACGGTTATCTGGTCGTCTTCCCGTTTGTTCTTTGTGAAAGGTACATAGCCATGTCCACGGTTGATGGTCATTTCCATGCCCAGATGAGCGTTGGAATCCAGTGTGCAAATGGCCAGATCTTTGTTGAGAACATCTATTTCAGCCGGTAACTGTTCCTGCATATCACCGGCATGGAAAATACCTTCTTTAGTGATATCGATCCTGCGCGTAATCGGGAAGGTCGCTTCGTCGTGGGCGATGAAACGAATCTTCTTGAGGTTCAGGATCATATCTGTTACATCTTCTCTGACGCCGGGAATAGTGGAAAATTCATGAAGCACGCCGTCGATTTTGATAGACGTAATAGCCACACCGTCTAAAGATGAAAGCAACACGCGTCTCAAACTGTTTCCCAGTGTGATGCCGTAGCCTCTTTCGAGCGGTTCGCATTCGAACTTGCCATGACGCTTATCATCGCTGAGTTCCACAGTCTTAATAGTGAAGCTTGTATTTTCGATCATCCGAAAGTCCTCCTTCTGCGCCTTGCGGCGCCAATATAGTTCAGATTGGGTATATGGGTCAAAGGGGAATCCCCCTATACCGATTATACTCTTCTGCGCTTCGGAGGACGGCAGCCGTTATGAGGAATCGGGGTAACGTCCTTAATGCTGCTGACTTCAATGCCTGCTGCCTGCAGTGCGCGAATTGCTGCTTCACGACCAGCGCCCGGTCCTTTGACGAATACGTCAGCGGAACGCATGCCCTGATCGATAGCAGCTTTAGCTGCCTGTTCAGCAGCCATCTGTGCTGCAAATGGGGTGCTCTTTCTGGAGCCCTTGAATCCGAGTCCGCCGGCAGATGCCCAGGCAATGGTGTTGCCGTTGGAGTCAGTAATCGTTACAATCGTGTTGTTGAAAGTAGAACGAATATGAGCTGCACCGGATTCTACATGTTTTCTTTCTTTTCTTTTAGCTTTAGCTTTAACCGTAGCCATTTTATTCTATCCCTCCTTCAACATTACTTCTTGGTTGCAGTCTTTTTGCCTGCAATGGTCTTCTTCGGTCCTTTACGGGTACGAGCGTTGGTCTTTGTTCTCTGACCGCGTACCGGCAGTCCTTCACGATGACGTCTGCCTCTATAGGAGCCGATTTCTACCAGCCGCTTAATGTTGAGGGATTCTTCTCTACGGAGATCGCCTTCGGTCTTGTAGTCAGCGAGAGCGTTGCGGATCTTTGCAACGTCGTCTTCTGTAAGGTCTCTTACACGAACGTCAGGATTGATTCCTGTTTTGCTTAAAATTTCTTTGGAAAGAGTGGGGCCAATTCCATAAATATAAGTTAAGCCGATCTCAACGCGCTTATCTCTTGGTAAGTCTACACCAGCTATACGTGCCATCTACTCTTTAACCTCCTTTTAATTAACCTTGTCTCTGCTTATGTTTCGGATTTTCACAAATGACCATTACACGGCCTTTGCGTTTGATGATCTTGCATTTGTCGCACATCTTTTTAACGGACGGTCTGACCTTCATCTTGGTTCCTCCTTACTTACTTGTAACGATAGGTAATCCTGCCGTGCTCCAGATCGTAGGGGGTCAATTCTACGGTTACTTTATCCCCGGGCAGTATACGGATGAAATTCATCCTCATTTTGCCGGAAATAGTAGCCAGCACAATATGGCCGCCGTTTTCCAGTTTAACACGGAACATGGCGTTTGGAAGCTTTTCTGTAACTTTACCTTCCACTTCAATAACGTCTGCCTTGCTCATGAGAGCCTCCTTTGGCTTATCATATACTGTCCGCCGGGAATCAGTTTCGCAGCGTCAGAATTCTCGGACCATCTTTTGTTATGGCAATGGTGTGTTCGATGTGGGCGGACGGTTTGCCGTCTGCTGTCACTACACCCCAGCCGTCACGAAGAGTGATGATATCGGGACTTCCCATGGTAATCATCGGTTCGATGCAGATAACCATGCCTTCTTCAAGGCGGGGTCCATGACCTGGCGTTCCGTAGTTTGGAATTTCAGGATCTTCATGCATGTCGGTACCAATCCCATGGCCCACGTATTCACGAAGCACTCCATAGCCGTAAGGTTTAACGTAGCTTTCCACCGCATGGCCGATGTCGCCCACGTGGTTTCCCACTACTGCCTGTTTGATGCCCGCAAAAAGGGCACCTTCCGTTGCCTTGATGAGCTGGAGGTTCTTCTTGTTCGTATGACCTACGGGAACGGTGATACAGGAGTCACCCATGTAACCATTTAATTCTACCACAAGATCGATAGAAATGATATCACCTTTTTTTAAAATTTTTCTTGCTGAAGGAATTCCATGGACTACAGTATCATTAACGGATGCGCAGATAGATCCGGGAAACCCTTCATATCCTTTTTCTGCAGGTCTTCCGCCACGGTCTCTGATGAATTTTTCAGTCATCTGATCCAGATCGAGGGTGCTCATACCCGGTTTGATGACTTTTTCAAGCATAGAGAGCGTATCCGCAGTCAGACGGCTGGCTGCGGCAATTTTCTCTATTTCTTCCGGTGTTTTGATGATAATCATTTAGTAGCCTTCTTCAGAGCTGCTTCGATATCTTCATATACCTCGTCCATGGACTGGTCTCCGTTGATTTCGTAGTACCGGCCGCTGACTTTATAGTAGTCAATGAGAGGCTTTGTGGAAGTTTCGTAAACGTCCAGTCTCTGGGAGATGGTCTTTTCATTATCATCTGCACGCTGGTACAGTTCACCGCCGCAGTTATCGCAAACGCCTGGCTGCTTCGGTGGACGGAATTCTTTGTGGAAGGAAGCTCCGCACTTGCGGCAGACGAGTCTGCCGGATACTCTCTTTACGATGTCATCCCTGTTGGCTTTGATGCCGATGACAGCGGTAAGGTGAATGCCGAGTTCATGAAGAATGGCATCAAGGGCAGAGGCCTGGGCGGTGGTGCGGGGGAATCCATCGAGGATCCAGCCTTTTCTGCAGTCGTCCTGGGCCAGTCTTTCCTTGACAATGCCCACAGTTACACTATCCGGAACAAGAGCTCCCTTGTCCATATAGCTTTTAGCTTCCTTGCCGAGAGCAGTTCCTGATTTCACTGCGGCACGGAACATGTCGCCAGTGGCAATCTGGGGGATGCCGTATTCACGAATGAGTCTTTCAGCCTGAGTGCCTTTGCCGGCGCCTGGAGGTCCCATTAATAAGATATACATATCCCTTACTCCTTTATTTTAAAAAGCTTATTTGATAAAGCCCTGATAGTTTCTTGTAACCATATAGGACTGGGCCTGTCTCATGGTGTCCAGTGCAACGCCGACGATAATGAGGAGGGATGTACCACCGAAGTACACACCCTGGATGCCGGTAATATTTCCGATGAAATTCGGAAGGATTGCAATGAATGCCAGGAATACGGCGCCGGTCAGTGTAATTCTGGAAAGTACCCTGTCTACATACATCATGGTCGGCTGCCCCGGGCGGATACCGGGGATGAATCCGCCATATTTCTTCATGTTATCTGCCAGATCTTTGATATTGACGGAGATAGCTGTGTAGAAATAGGTGAAGATGAAAATCAGGATGCCGTAACAGATGGTATTTGGCCAAGTGCCCCATGCAAAGAAGGAACCGACGGACTGTACCCAGCTGACATGAATGAACTGAGCCAGGGTGATCGGCAGCATGAGAATAGAAGAAGCGAAGATGATGGGGATGACGCCTGCCTGGTTTACCTTAAGCGGAAGGTAGGTGGAGTGTCCGCCATACATCCTGCGTCCAATCACACGCTTTGCATACTGGATGGGGACTCTTCTCTGTCCTTCATTGATTTCAATAACCAGAAGAATCATGGCCAGTGCAATCACGAGGAAAAGGAGAAGCTGGAAGGGGGAAATGGTGCCGACTTTCAGATAATCATAAACGGTGGTGAGGGCCTGCGGGAAGCGGGATACGATACCACAGAAGATGATCAGGGAAATACCGTTGCCGATACCATGTTCCGTGATTTTATCGCCAATCCACATGAGCAGGCAGGTGCCAGCGCAGAGGACAACGATAACAAAAATGAAGTACAGCCAGCTGTTGTCGACAAGGGCATTGTTGATGCGAAGAGCATAAGTCATGCCGAAGGCCTGGACAGCTGCAAGGAAAACCGTGAAATATCTGGTGACTTTCTGGATTCTCTTATATCCTTCAGCACCGTCTTTTCTCCATTCTTCCAGGGTGGGAATGACGGCGGTCAGGAGCTGCATAATAATGGATGAGTTGATATACGGGGTGATACTCATGGCAAAAATGGAGAATTTGCTGAGTGCACCGCCGGCGAAGAGGTCGAGGAAACCGAAGAGGTTTCCCTGGGTGAAAAGGCTTTCGATGACGGCAGAGTCAACGCCCGGCACGGGGATGTGTACCCCGAGACGGAAGATGACAAACATCAGGAAAGTGAAGAGGATACGATCTTTGAGTTCTTTATTTGCAAAAAGGTTTGACAAAGTAGATCCCATATCAGATTACCTCTACTTTTCCACCTGCTGCTTCGATTTTCTGCTGAGCGGTTTTGGTGAAGCCCTGTGCTCTAACGGTCAGAGCCTTGGTCAGTTCACCATTTCCCAGTACACGTACACCATCGAGAACGTTCTTCAGAACGCCTGCTTCAACGAGAGCAGCCGGATCAACGACAGCATTGTCTTCGAAACGGTTCAGCTGTTCAACATTGACAACAGCGAATTCTTTAGCAAGTACGTTTTTAAAGCCGCGTTTCGGGAGACGACGGTAGAGTGGCATCTGACCGCCTTCAAATCCCGGACGGGTGCCGCCGCCGGTTCTTGCGTTCTGGCCCTTGGCACCGCGGGTAGCCTGTTTGCCCATGCCGCTTCCCAGGCCTCTGCCTACGCGACGACGAGCTCTTGTGGAACCTTCAGCCGGTTTCAGTTCATGCAGTTTCATCAGTGCACCTCCTTCTTAATTATTCTGCTTCTTTGCAGTCAACCAGATGACGGACAGAGTGAATCATGCCTTTAATCTGTGGGGTAAGTTCTTTTTCTACAGAGGAATTGGTCTTGTGGAGGCCAAGTGCCTTAATAGTAGCGATATGCTCAGGTCTGGAGCCAATCACGCTTTTTTTCAGTGTAATAATAACTTTCATGAGGGGCTCCTTTCATTAATTGTAAATTTCGTCGAGGGTCTTTCCGCGGAGTGCTGCAACGGTTTCTGCATTTTCCAGTTTGGAGAGGCCGTCCATGGTAGCTCTAACCATGTTGATCGGGTTGGAGGAACCAAGGGACTTGGTCAGAATGTTGTGGATACCTGCCATGGCAAGTACGGCACGGACCGGGCCGCCGGCTTTGACACCGGTACCTTCAGCAGCCGGTTTCATAATGACCTTGCCGGCACCATAGATGCCGAGCATCGGATGAGGAATGGTTCCGTTCTTCAGAGCAACGGTAATCATGTTCTTCTTTGCGTCTTCAACGCCTTTGCGAATAGCTTCCGGAACTTCGGCAGCCTTGCCCAGGCCTGCGCCGACTTTGCCTTTGCCATCACCGACTACTACGACTGCAGCAAAGGAAAAACGACGGCCGCCTTTTACGACTTTAGCAACGCGGTTAATGAAAACGACGTTTTCCTGTAAGTCGGATTCCTGTTTTTCAAATCTTGGCATGTGATTTCTCCTTTACCTTAAAATTTCAGTCCGGCTTCGCGGGCACCTTCAGCCAGAGCTGCTACTCTGCCGTGATAGATATAACCGCCGCGATCGAATACGACTGTTTCAATGCCCTTTTCCAGAGCTCTCTTTGCTACAAGAGCGCCAACAGCTTTAGCTGCTTCAGCGTTGCCGCCGTACGGGAACTGGGCTTTGATTTCTTTATCTAAGGTATTTGCAGATACCAGGGTTACGCCGGCTTCATCATCAATGACCTGTGCATAGATGTTAGCCAGGGAACGGTATACGTTGAGACGCGGGCACGCTGCAGTACCGGAGATTTTCTTACGAAGACGCAGATGGCGGCGGATAACCGCATTTCTGCTTGCATTTTTACGCATATTGTTTTACCTCCTGTCTTACTTTGTTGCGCCGGTCTTACCAGCCTTGCGGCGTACGTATTCACCGGAATAACGGATACCCTTGCCTTTGTAAGGTTCAGGTTCACGCCAGGAGCGGATTTCTGCCGCAATCTGGCCAACCTTTTCCTTGTCGCAGCCGGATACCAGAATGACAACGGAAGACGGGGTAGAAATTGTAATTCCTTCCGGAGGGGTAATGATGACCGGATGGGAGAAACCGAGAGCCAGTTTCAGGTTTTTGCCCTGCATCTGGGCATTGTAGCCTACGCCCTGGATTTCCAGTTTCTTTTCAAAACCCTGGGTTACACCGACAACCATGTTATTGATCAGGGTGCGGGTGAGGCCATGCAGGGAACGTTCTTTAATTTCATCATTAGGACGGGAAACAGTGATTTCATTGTTTTCCAGTTTAATATCCATTTCAGGGTTAAGTGTACGGGTAAGAGTACCCTTCGGACCTTTTACGGTGACTGTATGTCCGTCAATCTTGACTTCCACACCAGCCGGTACCGCAATAGGTTTTCTGCCAATTCTTGACATGCTATATCCTCCTGTGATTACCAGACGAAAGCGAGCACTTCGCCGCCGAGGCCTGCTTTACGGGCAGCCTTGTCGGTCATAATGCCCTGGGATGTGGAAATGATTGCGATACCAAGTCCGCCAAGGACCTTCGGCAGTTCTTCCTTGCCTGCATAAGTGCGCAGGCCCGGTTTGGAAATTCTCTTCAGGCCTTTGATAACCTTTTCACGGTTAGCGCCGTATTTCAGGGAAACACGGAGTACCTGGTGGCCTTCTACTTCGATCTGTTCTACGTTTCTGATGAAACCTTCATTTTTCAGAATTGTAAGCACAGCTGCCTTCACTCTGGAAGCAGGCATATCTACAGAATCGTGATATGCATCGTTCGCATTACGAATACGGGTAAGCATATCCGCAATCGGATCGGTTGTTACCATTATTTAATCCTCCTTCGTATTACCAGCTGGCTTTTCTAATACCCGGAATTTCGCCTGCATAAGCCAGATCGCGGAACTGGTTACGGCAGATTCCGAATTTACGCATATAGCCGTGGGGACGGCCGGTCAGTTTGCAGCGGTTGTGCAGACGGGTCGGAGAAGCATTGCGCGGGAGCTTGGAAAGGGCTTCCCAGTCGCCTGCTGCCTTCAGGGCCTGGCGTTTTGCTGCGAATTTCTGAACACAGAGTTCTCTCTTCTTTTCGCGTTCCAACATAGACTTCTTTGCCATATTGTCCTCCGTCTTATTTCTTGAACGGCATGCCGAACTGTCTCAGGAGTTCACGAGCTTCTTCGTCAGTCTTAGCCGTGGTTACTACAATGATATCCATGCCGCGGATACGGTCGATTTTTTCATAATCAACTTCCGGGAAAATCAGCTGTTCTTTAACGCCGAATGCATAGTTGCCGCGGCCGTCGAAGCTCTGATCGCTGATACCGCGGAAATCGCGTACGCGCGGAAGAGCGATGTTGATCAGACGATCGAGGAATTCATACATTCTGTCACCACGAAGGGTAACTTTGCAGCCCAGCGGCATTCCTTCACGGATGTGCCATGCGGCCAGGGATTTATGAGCCTTGCAGATCATCGGCTGCTGGCCGGTGATGGCTGCGAGGTCGGATGCAGCTGCATCAACTGCTTTAGAGTTTTCAGTAGCTTCGCCTACACCGATGTTGATGACAATCTTTTCCAGCTTCGGGATTTCCATGTCATTCTTGTAGCCGAATTTTTCGCGCAGGCTGTTCTTAATCTGCGCTTTGTACAAATCGTTTAATCTGGACACTTGTTATCCTCCTTCCCGCTTAAGCCTTGTCAATAATTGCGCCGCTCTTAACAGCTGCTCTTACGTAAGAGCCGTCCTTCTGCTGGACTTTCTTTACGCGGGTCGGTTTCTTGGATTCCGGATCCAGGAGCATAACCTTGGAAGAGTAAATCGGGGCTTCCTTTTCAAGGATGCCGCCCTTCGGGTTAGCCTGGGTCGGTTTTGTGTGTCTCTTGACAATGTTGACGCCTTCAACGACAACACGGCCTTCTTTCGGCATAGCAGCCTTAATCTTGCCCTGCTTGCCTTTATCTTTGCCGGAAATAACGATTACGGTGTCTCCGGTCTTTACGTGCAGTTTCTGACTCATCATTTGCCTCCCTATTAGAGCACTTCCGGAGCCAGGGAAATGATCTTCATGAAATCTCTTTCACGGAGTTCTCTTGCTACCGGTCCAAAAATACGTGTTCCTACCGGGCTCTTGTCGTCTTTAATAATAACAACTGCGTTTTCATCAAAGCGGATGTGGGAACCGTCCGGACGGCTTACGCCATTTACGGAACGAACTACAACGGCCTTGACTACCTGGCCCTTCTTAACAACGCCGCCGGGGGTTGCATCTTTGACCGTGCAAACGCAAATATCACCGATATTGCCGCTCTTACGGAAGCTGCCGCCCAGAACTTTAATAACCAGGACGTTCTTAGCACCGGTATTGTCTGCAACGTTGAGTCTGCTTTCCTGCTGAATCATCGTGCCTATCCTCCTATATTCTTTCTTTTATCAGTTCTGACGGGCAACGATTTTCTCAACTCTCCAACGCTTGTCGTGAGACAGCGGGCGGGTTTCGACGATGCGTACGGTATCACCGACACGGCATTCGTTGTTTTCGTCATGCGCTTTGAACTTGGTTGTGGTGTTAATAGATTTTTTGTACAGCTTGTGGGGAACCTTGCGTTCTACAGCAACAACAACGGTTTTATCCATTTTATCGCTTACAACGATTCCCTGGCGCACTTTGCGCAACTTTCTTTCTTCTGCCACGTTGAGATCCTCCTTTGGATAAACCGTTATGCCTTCTTGGCAGCCTTCAATTCTTCTTCACGCTGAACAGTCTTGATTCTTGCGATGGTTTTCTTTACTTCACGGATACGCATCGGATTTTCAAGCTGACCTGTAGCGAGCTGAAAACGGAGGTTAAACAGTTCTTCCTTTAAGCCGGCAACTTTTTCGTCTAATTCGGCAGTGCTGAGGTTACGAATTTCATTGACCTTCATTTTTATTCACCTGCCACTTCCTGACCTTTAACTACGAATTTTGTCTTGATTGGCAGTTTATGACCTGCAAGACGCATAGCTTCCTTTGCAGCTTCGATCGGGATGCCGCCCATTTCGAACATTACACGGCCCGGTCTTACTACTGCTACCCAGTATTCAACTGCGCCCTTGCCGGAACCCTGACGGGTGCCGATCGGCTTTGCGGTAACCGGTTTATCCGGGAAAATCTTGATCCATACTTTGCCGCCGCGCTTGGTATAACGGGTCATAGCGATACGGGCAGCTTCGATCTGACGGCTGGTGATCCAGGACGGTTCCAGAGCAACCAGACCATATTCACCGTAGGTAACGGTGGTTCCACGATGTTCTTTGCCTTTCATACGGCCGCGGAACTGTTTACGATATTTTGTACGCTTTGGAATTAACATCAGGAATCACTCCTTTCAGCGGATTTCTGTCTGCGATCTCTGCGATCACCACGACGGCCGCCTCTTCTGTTGCCGCCTTCATGACGGTTGTTACGGTCTTTTGCGGTGCGGATGTTTTCATTTTCATCGACCATCTGGCCCGGTGCGAGTTCGCCCTTGTAGATCCAGACTTTAATGCCGATAGCACCATAGGTGGTGTGGGCAGCGGTTACACCGTAATCGATGTTTGCGCGGAGAGTCTGAAGCGGAATGGAACCTTCGCGGTAGCTTTCGGAACGGGCGATTTCAGCGCCGCCGAGACGACCGGAAACGGTTACTTTGATACCCTTTGCGCCGGCACGCATGGTTCTGCCTACTGCCTGTTTAACGGCGCGGCGGAAGCCGATACGTCTTTCCAGCTGGGAAGCGATGTTTTCGCCGACCAGAATGGCGCTCATATCAGTGGATTTAATTTCGAGAATGTCGATATCGACATCTTTATCGGTAACAGCAGCCAGTGCTTTTTTAATATCTTCAATGCCTGTGCCGCCGCGGCCAATGACCATACCCGGCTTAGCAGTGTAGATAGCCAGTTTGATTCTGTTTCCTACACGTTTAATGCCAATCTTGGAAATGCCTGCTACAAACAGGTGCTTCTTTAAGAACTGGCGGATTTTGGCATCTTCCACAAGCAGTGCAGCATAATCTTTTTCTGCAAACCATTTGGAATCCCAGTCATCGATCACGCCTACACGCATTCCATGCGGATTTACTTTCTGACCCAAAACGTTTCCCTCCTTCGATTACTCTTTTTCAGAAACTTTTACCGTCAGTGTGCTGGTACGTTTCAAAATCCCGAAAGCCTGTCCACGGGAACGTGGATGTACACGCTTCATAATCGGGCCTGCATCTACGAAAATAGTGGAGATGTAGAGATTGTCAATATTCATGTTGTTGTTGTTTTCTGCATTAGCCATAGCGCTTCTCAGGGTCTTTTCAACGACGATGGAGGCAGCTTTGTGGGTGTTGCGCAGAATGGAGATTGCTTCTCCCGCTTTTTTGCCGCGGACAAGGTCAGCTACGATTCTGACCTTACGGGGAGAAATGCGGACATTTCTAGAAATAGCCTGAACTTCCATTTTATTCCTCCCTGTTATTTCGCAGCAGCTTTATCACTCTTGTTATGGCCCTTGAATGTACGGGTCGGAGCGAATTCGCCAAGTTTATGGCCAACCATATCTTCAGTGATGTATACCGGTACATGCTTTCTTCCGTCGTGAATCGCAATGGTGTGACCTACGAAGCTCGGAAGGATGGTAGAAGCACGGGACCAGGTTTTAACAATTTTCTTATCGTTAGCTGCGTTCATGGCATCGATCTTCTTTACCAGAGAGAAAGCGACGAACGGGCCTTTTTTAACGGATCTGGACACTTTTACTCCTCCTTATCTTACTTGCGTCTCTTAACAATCAGTTTGGTAGACGCTTTTCTGTTGTCGCGGGTCTTTACGCCGTAAGCCGGTTTGCCCCACGGGGTTACCGGACGCTTACGTCCGACAGGAGCTTTACCTTCGCCGCCGCCATGCGGATGGTCGTTCGGGTTCATTACAACGCCGCGGTTAGCAGGACGAACGCCGAGCCAGCGGTTTCTTCCGGCCTTGCCCAGGGTAATGTTTTCATGATCGTCGTTGCCTACAGCGCCGATGGTTGCGCGGCAGCGGATGTGTACTCTTCTAAGTTCGCCGGACGGCAGACGGAGCAGTGCGTAATCCCCTTCCTTAGCCATGAGCTGAGCAGAAGCGCCGGCAGAACGAACCATCTGGCCGCCTTTGCCGATCTTCAGTTCAACGTTATGAACTACGGTACCGAGAGGAATGTTGGTGAACGGCAGGCAGTTGCCTACTTTAATATCGGATTCCGGGCCGCTGGTGACTACATCGCCAACCTGGAGTCCTTTCGGAGCCAGGATGTAACGTTTTTCACCATCTGCATACTGCAGAAGAGCGATACGGCAGGTACGGTTCGGATCGTATTCGATGGTAGCTACCTTAGCCGGAATATTGTCTTTATTTCTCTTGAAATCAATGATTCTGTACTGACGTTTATGACCACCGCCCTGATGACGAACAGTCATTTTGCCGGAACCATTACGACCGCCATGATTATGAACAGGAGCCAGAAGGGATTTTTCCGGTTTATCTGTTGTAATTTCTTCAAAAGTGGAAACGGTCATCTGACGGCGTCCGGGAGTGTACGGTTTAAAGGATTTATAAGCCATTTATTTTTACTCCTCCTTTTACGCTTCGAAGAGTTCAATCGTTTCGCCCGGTTTAAGGGTAACGATTGCTTTCTTCCAATCACTGCGACGACCCTGGGTACGGCCCAGACGTTTCATCTTGCCTTCATAACGCATGGTATTCACAGCCTGAACTTTAACTTTGAAAACCTGTTCTACTGCCTGACGGATTTCAACCTTGGTGGCAGAGAGCGGTACACGGAATGTATACTTGCGTTCTTCCATGAGAGCTGTAGTTTTTTCCGTAATAATCGGTTTCATGAGGATTTCACGTGCTTCCATTATGCCAGTACCTCCTCAATCTTCTTTGCAGCTTCCTGGGTCAGGAACAGTTTATCACAGTTAACGATATCATAGATGTTGATTCCGCTCGGAGCGTAAGCTTTAACGCCCGGAATGTTTCTTGCGGAAAGAACAGTGTTATTGCAAGCTTCGCCGCCGTCAACGATGAGGGCTTTGCCTTCTGCGCTGAATGCGGAGAGCAGTTTTACGACTTCCTTTGTCTTCGGAGCTTCGAAGTTGATTGCGTCGAGGACAACCAGTTCGTTAGCGCGGAGCTTTTCGGAGAGAGCGGATTTAACAGCCAGCTGGCGAGCCTTTCTCGGCATAGCCTTTGCATAGCTTCTCGGGGTCGGTCCAAATACTGTACCGCCGCCTACCCACAGTGGGGAGCGGATGGATCCGACACGGGCACGACCGGTGCCCTTCTGTTTCCATGGTTTCTTGCCGCCGCCGCGAACAAGGCCTCTGGTCAATGTGGCATGTGTGCCGAGACGTTCGTTAGCCATCTGACGCACAACTGCCTGGTGAATAACAGCTTCGTTGTATTCTACACCGAATACACTGTCATTCAGCTCTATTTCACCGGTTTCCTGGCCGGCTACATTATACAGCTTTACTTTCGGCATTGAGATGTTCCTCCCTAATCAGAACAATTTTCTGTTGTTCCAGACAATATTATTTTACAGGTTTAACGGTTTCCTGTACCATGACGAGGCTTCCCTTGGCACCGGGGATCCCGCCTTTGACAAGCATAAGATTACGGGCAGTATCAACTCTTACTACCTGAAGATGCTGAACAGTGACTCTTTCGCCGCCCAGCTGTCCCGGCATCTTCTTGCCTTTGAATACCTTTCCGCCGCCGCCGGACATACGGGCACCGAGGGATGCTGTCTGACGATGGTTCTTGGAGCCGTGGCTTTCCGGACCACGCTGGTGGTTGTGACGTTTAATGGTACCGGCAAAACCCTTGCCGCGGCTTGTGCCGATTACGTCTACAATCTCGCCTGCTGCGAAGATATCAGCAGCCAGAGTTTGGCCTACTGTGTAAGACGGCTTTTCAGCGAGTCTGTATTCACGCAGATATTTAACCGGGTCAATACCAGCTTTTTCAAACTGACCCTTTACTGGTTTTGTCAAATGTTTTTCTTTGACAGCGCCATAACCGAGCTGAACAGCGTTGTAACCATCGGATTCAACGGTTTTAACAGCTGCTACAACGTTTGGCAGAACTTCAATAACACTTACCGGAATCAGGTTGCCGTTTTCAGCAAATACCTGAGACATTCCTAATTTTGTTCCCAAAATAGCCTTAGACATCTTTGCACCTCCTTACAGTTTAATATCAATGCTGACGCCGGCCGGGAGTTCCAGTCTCATCAGCGCATCCGCGGTCTTCTTGGATGGATCGAGGATGTCAATAAGTCTCTTGTGAATACGCATTTCAAACTGTTCACGGCTGTCTTTGTTGACATGCGGGGAACGAAGAATGGTGTACACATTCCGTTCCGTTGGAAGCGGAATCGGACCGGAGACACGAGAACCTGTTCTCTTGGCAGTCTCTGCAATCTTCGCTGCGCTCTGATCGACAGCTTTGTGATCATAGCCTTTCAGGCGAATTCTGATTTTTTCCTGTTTCGACATTGAATAAAACCTCCTACGTTCATTTCCTGAATGAACTGCTCCGTGGAAATTCCCCTGCTATGCAGGCCACCTTCCACTTCATAGTTTTGACTGACTCTTCTTACGTCCTCCGCCCTCGCACGAAGGCCCGTAAACGTTCAGCCTTTAAATCATACTATTTTCTCTCCATAAAAGCAAGTCTCTCATCAAAGTCTAATTTAATTTCTTGAAAATCTTGTATAAACGATAAATACTGGATTTCTACGTTTAGGTCCACCTTATTTAAACATAAACACGTATCCGTGCGTGTACCTATTTACGTTAGAATTTCATTAAACTTTTGGCCTTTTCGTACTTTTAGATAGAAAAATGGAAAATATGTCTCTTTTTACCTGAAATTTTTGAAATCTATCACTTATCCGAATAACCCGGCCGCTTTTTGACTTTTCTGCATTCTTCTTTCCCGCAGAACATCAATAAGAACCGCTGAATAGAAATCACATCCCGCAAGGCACGAGCAGCGAATGACATTCAACAATCAACATAAAGGAAATAAATGAATAACCGGCCCTGAAGAACGAATCACGAAGCCCGAACAACAATTAACGATTAACGGCTAACGACTATATATGTATATAATATAGGCACCTCTCTTTGACTCATATGCTATAATATCAATGTTGAGAAACGGAGGTTTTATGATGAAAGTCGTTTATGATGAATCTTTATTTGATACCATTCCCGGGCTCTGCATAGGGATTCTGGCCATCCGGGCTGTAGACAACAGGGGCCTGAACCTGGATGCGGAAGCTTTCCGCCGCCGCTGCTGCACGGAGGCCAATCTGCTGCTGAAGATGAATCCATCCATTGCTGAGCCGGATATCGACCGTTATAAAAAAGCTCTTGCCCACGTCGGTGATGAAGGTACTTCGGCCCTTGAAAAAGTCATCCGTGAATACAAGAAGGATCTCGGCATTGTAGAAGAGGAAGAAGCAAAGGAAGAGGGAAAATATGAAATCCTTTCCGCTCCGAAGGCAGCCAACCTTGATGAGCTGGCCGGTTCTGATGCCCTGCCCCGCATCAATCCTGTGATGGATATCGTACGCAGCGGCATGCTGAAGTTCCATGTGGATATTCATGCTTATGATATGGGTGACCGGAAGACTCCTCTTTCCATCCGCAAAGAAAACGGAGAATGGGTCGTGGCCCTTGGCGATGGTATTTCCACCCATCACTGGTTCTGTGAAGATGGAGACACTGCCCTTATTAATGAAGACTCTGAAAATATCCTCATCCTTATTACAGGCTTTGGCGCCAGCCGCAAGAAAGTGGCAGCTGCCAGAAACGAACTGGCCCGCCGCATGAAGACTGCTTTTGACCGTTCTGTAGAAACCGGCTGGATCGAAGTCAAACCATACGAATTTACCGCTACCATTTAAACCATGAAATACGCTGCACTTGATTTTGAAACGGCTTACTGGGGACCCGCCAATGCCTGTTCCCTGGGTATCGTCGTCAGTGACGGAAAAGAAATCGTCGATGAATGGTACCATCTCATTCATCCCCTTTCCATGGAATTTGACAAGGGCTGCATGATGGTCAATCACATCCGACCAAAAGACGTGGAAGATGAAAAAAGCTTTCCCTGGTTCTGGAAGGAAATATCATCCCGCCTGGAAGGAACCATCGTCTTTGCCCATAATGCTCATTTCGATATGGGTGTCCTTTCCTCAGCCCTTGATACATACCATCTCCCGGATATCCATTTCCGCTATGGCGATACGGTCGTCCTTTCCCGGAACCTCTGGAAAGACATGCCCAACCACAAATTGAATACCGTAGCTGCAGAGCTTGGCTTCGATTTCAATCATCACCAGGCACTGGATGACGCCAGGGCCTGTGAATATATCGTACGGAAAGCGCTGGAAGAAACAAAAGCTCCCTCCATTGAAGAACTGATGAAACTGACAGGCCAGAAACTGAAAAACTTCAACGTCAAACGGACGGGGATGACGGCGAAAAATAAATGATAAAAAGGACGCATCATCAGATGACGTCCTTTTTGATTACCTGAAATAGATAGACTGCCCGCAGGGAAAGTACCTTCTAACGAATACCGGAAAGCTTTAAGCTCATATGCCTACACCGTCCGTGTCGAACCGGCTGGCCATACGAATACCTCAAAGCTCGCGTCTCATTTGCCTCCACAGTTCAAGCCGAACCGGCTGGCCAACGAATACCCGGAAGTTCCCGACTCATTTGCCCCCACAGTTCAAGCCGAACCGGCTGGCCATACGAATACCTCAAGGTTCCTGCCTCTTTTGCCTCCTCAGTTCAAGTCGAACCGACAGGCTTCATTTCTTCACTCTCCCGAAAGGCTGACTCATCTTCCACTCCGCCGGAATATAATCATCTTTTCCCCAGTCGGAAATGGTCATTTCTCCATTCTCCACATCCACCCGGGCAAGGCCGCAGTTATTGATGGGGCGTTTCCAGAGATCATTCAGCGGAAGGCCGGCTGCCTTCAGAAGAATCGTGGACATGCAGCCCATATGGGACACGAGGAGAATGGTATGGCCCTCTTCTCTCGCGAGAATTTTCTGAAAAGCCTCCCAGGCCCGGTCCTGGACCTGCTGAAAGGTTTCCCCTCCATCCACTCTGACTTCTCCCGGCGTATTCCGCCACACGTCATACTCACCGGGATAGAGCTCATCGATTTCTTCCGGCGTATGCCCATCCCATCTGCCCAGGGCTGCCTCCATCAGGCCTTTCTCCGGAATAATGGGAATCTTCCTTTTTCCCCGTATGATGGAAGCCGTCTCAAATGCCCGCTTCAGGGGACTTGCATAAATAGAATCAATCTTGATATTTCTGAAAAAATCTGACGCAAAGGAAGCCTGTTTCTTTCCCCTTTCACTTAACGGAATATCGGCCCTCCCCTGCATGCGATGCAGCGCATTCCAGGACGTCTCCCCATGGCGGACGAAATAAAAAGTAGTCATTCTTCTCTCCTTTGAACCATGCTTTCACTATTTATCAAACATGGCTCCTGGTAACGATTCTACACCATGATCCCACTTTTATCCACCCTGCGAGAGCAGAGGGGAAATCAAAGGCAATGACAATCTTTGACCCAAAATTATGATATACTCAAATCAGGAAGGCAATACAGGCACGGTGCGGTCTGATCTGCGGTAATCCCCATGGCCGGTCCTGTATCCATGCCTTTACTGAACACAGGATAAAAAAGATCCCCATTCAGGGGACGAAATGAAGGACCACGACAAAAAGCCTTCGCCGATGAGAAATCTTTGGTAAGGCAGGAGATCACCCTTCTCTGTCAGCGAGAGCAGGAACCGTTAAGCGGTGCTTTCGGTCGTGAGTAGAGGGATAGAAGTGGGATTGATTGTCAGTGAGTTTCTCTCTTTGCCTCTTTTTCCGTTTCCTGACTATACAGTGCAAAAAGTCCATTTTTGTTCCATTATATTTTCATTAGAAATTTTTATGGCATCAAAAAATGTAGATTTTATCGTGCTTCCCGGATTTGATTTTTGGCGGTTGTCAAGATTTTTTGACGATTTTTTTGATTTTTTGATACGAAATCGGATAAGGGGAAAAAATGGCGGCAAAGCCGCCTGATGAGCAGCCTTCCCGGACAGGACAGCCATGGATGGGATGATTGATGTTTGCTCCTGCACTACAGTTTCACGCCATGTACAAGGAAATCCAACAGCATGCTGCAGGGCAAACCTTCCCTGGGATGGACAGCCTGCGGAGCAGGCGGATAGGTTGTTAAACGCTTCCTGTCGAAAACGGGAATGATTTCCCGGATACATCAGATTTTTGCAGACATTGTCGATTATTACGAAAGATGAACCTACCCGGCCGCTCCGCGTCCACCCTTCCAGCACTCGGAAGGGTGGGGCCCGGTAGTATGCTTTCCTTTTTTCTCATACCTGCCTTGCAGGGTCAGTGCAGAAATTTTTCTTTCCCCTTGAGTTGTACCACACGAGCAGTCTATAACCCGCAAGGATAAAAAGTCGCAACACTATTAAAGTCGCAACACTATTGCAGTCTATTGCTTTCACCGCTTCCGTTTTTCTTTTCCTTTTAGTTGTACCACAAGAGCAGTCTATAATTCACAAGGATAAAAAGTCGCAACACTATTAAAGTCGCAACACTTTTGCAGTCTATTGCTTTCATCGAAAAAGTCGCAACACTATTAAAGTCGCAACACTTTTGCAGTCTATTGCTTTCACCGCTTCCATCTTCCTTTTCCTTTTAGTGGTACCACAAGAGCAGTCTATAACCCGCAAGGATAAAAAGGTCGCAACACTATTGCAGTCTATATAATCGGAAGGTTCCGGGCAGTCAGGATGTGAATGACGGGTGCTATGAAATGTAAAAAATTCAGCAGCATGAAAGAAGAGTTTCCGTTGTATGTAAAGAGAGTGAGGAGAAACAGGTATGGATCCAGATTTCAACGACTTTAAAGACATTACCATCAGAGCATCCGGCACTGACGAAGAGGGGCTCCGTATCACCATTGATACGGAAGAAAAAGATTCCACCGTTATTACCACGAACCTCATTCTGGCCTTATGTGCCATGTATCAGATTCCGGAGAATTACCTGCCGGAATTATTCAACGTTTTTGTTCAAGTGCTGATGAATGCTAAAAATGATGCGGAAAGCAGAAGAAACTTTGACCACCCGGAACCGCTGCGGTGAAGAGAAGATGGAGTCTTCCCAGAGCTGGGGCCGCAGAGAATCCGGGGACTCAGCCAGGAGTCCGGGGTCATAGCATAGAATTGAAACAGGGGATATAGTTAGCTGTTAGATATTCCCAGTTCGCAGTTGTGGGGGCCGCCTTTACATGGGAGAGGCGGTCCTTTTCTATAAATTTTAACCGCCTGCAAGGGCAGCCATCTGCTTCTTGTGTGCCCGTTCCGGAAAAGATATTTTTCATCCGGAAATACAGGGCTTCTTTGAAATACCGGGCCTCGGCAGCCGCCTTTTGATTCTACAGTTGACAGTTGAATTTATGAATGCCATTGGATACAATGAAGTTAACGATTATCTCATAAAGGAGATGAAATGATGGATACAATTTCTTTAGCTGCGAAGGCCGGTTTGCTTCATGACATAGGGAAATTGGTGATTCGCGCCACTCATGAATGGAAAAACCATTCTGATCTTGGCGCGGATTTTTTAATTCCTTTCCTCACCGATGCCTCTTCGGACGAAAGCAGACGGCTTCTTCGCTGTATTCGGTATCATCACGCGGGAGCCCTGCGAGATGCAGACCCTGCGGCAGATGATCTGGCGTGGATTATTTATGAAGCGGACAATATAGCCGCCGGAGCCGACCGGCGCACCCGGGAAGCCTATGGGACCAATGGACTCCCTTCCCAGTCCCGCTTCGATATGGAATCCTCGCTGGATAACATTTTCAATGCCTTTGCGGGAGGCGGCAAAGAATCCTGGTTTAAGTTATTGAAAAAAGATGACGCCCGGACCGCCAATTATCCCGTTTCCCGCAAACTTCCCGCTTCTCAGGGATTGTACACCGGGATTTATGAAACGGTGAAAGCCAATTTCCAAAGAAAAGATCCTTTGGAAATGACGGAAAATGAACTGCTCCGCATTCTGGAGGATACGACGGATCTCATTCCTTCCAGCACCGCCAGAGAAGAAGTGAATGATATTTCCCTCTTCGACCATCTGAAACTCACCGGCGCCCTGGCAGGAGCCATGGTGAAATATTTCCAGAGCAGACACATCACCAACTATAAAGAAGCCTGTTTTGAAAAAGGAAAAATCAATCGGGACGAAAAAGAATTCCTATTTATTTCCGGTGATTTTTCAGGCATTCAGAAATTCATTTACCGCATCCCCTCTTCCGGGGCTATGCGCATGCTCCGGGGCCGGTCCTTCTACCTGGATATCCTGCTGGAACATATCGTAGATGAACTGCTGGAAAAGCTAAACCTCTCCCGGGCAAACCTGATTTACTGCAGCGGCGGCCATTTCTACCTTCTGGCAGACAATACGGAAAAGACAAGAAGCATCGTCAAAGAGGCAGAAATAACGCTGAACCGCCAGCTGACATCCCTCTTTTCCGGTACTTTGTACCTGGCCCTGGGCATGGTGGAAGTCTGTGCCAATGATCTCATGGAGCCCGCAGGAAGCGGGACAAGGACCAATATCTTCCGTACCGTTTCCGAAAAAGTTTCCCTTTCCAAGCAGCATCGTTACGATGAAACGACGCTTTCCGAGCTTTTTGATGAACACAGCGCTTTCAATGAGGTCAGTAAAGGAAATAGGGAATGCGCCATCTGCCATAGCTCAGAAAGACACCTTTCCTCCTATGAGGCCAATCATTCCGAGGATGACGTAGAGGTCTGTGATACCTGCAATGGCCTGTACCTCCTGGGAAAATCCCTGATTGATGAAGGAAAGACATTGTTTGCGGTTCTTGAGGACAGCCCGATGAAAGGCAGCATTCCCCTCCCTTCCCTGGATTCGAAGACCCTCTCCCTCCTTCCTGCTTCGGAGGAAGACCTGGAAAAATGGAAAAAAGAGGGACTTTTCATCCGGATCTACGACAAGAATCAATCTCGTACCTCTCATCTGATGGCCTCCAGAATCTGGACCGCTGACTACGCCTGCAGAGGCAATGACAGTCACATTCTTGATTTTAACGAACTGGCAGAGAGCTCAGGAGATGAATATTCCCTTGGCATCAACCGTTTAGGGGTCCTCAGGGCCGATGTGGACAACCTGGGAGCAGCCTTCATTGCAGGTTTCATCCGAAAAGGGCAGAATCCCGAGACCTATGCCACCCTTTCCCGCTATGCCGCCTTATCCCGCAGTATGGCCTATTTCTTCCGGCGGGTCATCCTGGACATTTGCCGGAAAAAACTGCCGGAAGGGATTCAACCTTTCTACCTTTTCCAGGATAAGGAACAAAGCCACCGGAAAATTCATGTGGTTTACTCCGGCGGCGATGACCTCTTCCTCACCGGAGCCTGGGATGACCTCCTTGAATTTGCAGTCGACCTGCGCCGGACCTTTGCGGTATGGACCAATGAAAAACTGACCTTCTCCGCAGGCCTTGGACTATTTTCTCCCACCTACCCCATCAGCCGCATGGCAGCCCTCACCGGGAACCTGGAAGACCTGGCGAAAGCCAATCCCGGAAAAGACAGCCTCGCCCTCTTTGGAAGCGGCACGGAATACACCGCATCAGAGGGCAGGGAAAAAGCCCCGGTTTACCACTGGGATGAACTTATTCGGATTCACGATGAAAAAATCATCTTCCTCATGAACCATCTGGACCTTTCCGGCATTACAAAAAAAGACGGCAGGGCCCGCATTGCTGCAGGAAAATCCCTGCTGTACCGCCTCATGACCCTCCTGAAAAGCCAGGATAAAGGGCGGATGGACCTGGCCCGTTTCGCCTATACCCTGGCAAGACTGGAACCGGCAAAGAAGGAAGGTCCTGAAATACAAAACTGCTATGAAGAAGTCAGAAATCAGCTGTACCGCTGGACAGTCAGCGAAAAAGACAGAAAAGAACTGACGACAGCCATTCAGCTGATTGTTTACCGCATGCGCGACAAGGAGCAAAAATAATGGATGAGACAAAAATTGTAAATCGGGCGGAACAGGTGATGAAAGACCTTTCCAGAGACCAGAAGACTATGGTGACCACCTCCCAGATTCGCAAGTTCCTGACCGCCGTCAATACAGTCACTGAAAAAATCAACGTATGGAAACTTTCCGACAGAAAGGATACGAAAAAACTTCCCCCGGAACTGCAGGCCCAGGTCCAATACCTGAAAGTGAAACTGGCCTACCAGATTGGAAGAAATGAAAACAAGCGGGGCAAACCGGTCGAAACATTCGCCAATAAAGCAGGCCTTATGGCATGCATCGATGGCATCGGGGACAGCACCGCGGAATATGAAAAATTTGCGCACTATATCGAAGCGCTGGTGGCTTATCACAAATACTATGGAGGCAGAGACTGATTATGGCACAGGTACAACTGAAAGGAAAATTACTGATCGAAGCAGATATCACATTAAAAACAGGTCTTCATATCGGCGACTCCAGCGACTTTGCACCCATTGGCGCCGTAGACAGCCCGTTTATCCGTGATTCCTTTACAAAACGTCCCATCATCCCCGGAAGCACGCTGAAGGGCAAAATGCGGACCCTTCTGGCCAAATTGAGGGATTCATCCTACATCCTTCCGGAACCGGATGGAGATGAAGAAGTGGTGGGCCGCCTCTTCGGACTGGCTTCCACGAAAAATGACAAAAAAACCGTTCCGGCCCGTCTCCAGTTTGCCGATGCTTTTGTCAAAGATGAAAGCGTGAAGAAATTCAGCCAGCTTGATACGGATACCTACCTGGGAGAAATCAAGGCAGAAAATACGATCAACCGCGGAACCGGTGTGGCCAACCCGAGGCAGATCGAACGGGTCCCTGCAGGGATGCAGTTTGATTTCCGTCTTGTTTACAATATCGAAGATGAAAAGGACCTGGAAGAAGACATGAAAGTCCTCATCACCGGATTCCGTCTCCTGCAGCTCGATTACATCGGAGGCCACGGTTCCCGGGGCTATGGACGAATCGGATTTGATCATTTCCGCATCCGCCGGATGAACCCGGAAACGGCAGAACTTTCGGAAGATGAAAAACTGAGTCAGAAATTCAAGGACGCCTGCTATGAAAGCTTATGAACTCATTCTCCTGAAATTTACAACGCCCGTCCATTTCGGGGATGCAGGAGAAGGCGGAGACCTGGGAAATATCCTTTCCTTCTGCCGTTCCGATACCTTTTTCAGTGCCCTCTGCCGGGAAGCGGCTGACCTTTCGCCATCTCTCCTCTCCTGGCTTTCCGGAGCTGCAGAAAAAGGGAGCCTTCGGATTTCCGACCTCCTCCCCTGGCGTGAAACGGATACCTATGAACTTTACCTTCCCCGGCCCGTCCTTCCGGTCAATCCGGAAATAAAGAAAAACCTTCTTCCTTTTACGGAAGAAAAAGAAAACTCCAAAGCCCGCAAGGCCATCAAGAAACGGTCCTTCATCCGTGCCGGGGGAATGGATCATTTCCTGAAAGGTCTTAAGGCGGGAAATCTTTCCCTTTCCGAAGAACCCTCCTTCGGAGAAGAAGAACTCCGCACCCGTTTCAACGGCCGGTTGAAGCTCCCCTATGATGTGGGCACCTGGCACTTTTCTGACCATGCGGGACTCTACGTCATCCTTTCTGCAGAAGAAAAGGACCTTATGAAAATGGAAAATCTCATCCGCCTCCTGGGCCTTTCCGGGATCGGCGGCAAGAGGTCCAGCGGATTTGGACACTATGAATTTGAAGATGATCCCCTTCAACTTTCCGGTGATGAAATTTACGGGGAAGATGATGCCGCCCTGTACCGCCTCCTCACCGATGAAAAAGCGCCGCACCAGATGACCATTTCCTCTTTCATTCCTAAGGAAAATGAAATTTCTTCCGCCTCCAGAGGCACCGGCCGGCTGATCCGCCGGGGCGGATTTGCCTGGTCCCGGGATATGGAGCAGCCAGTGAAGACAAATTCCATTTATATGATGGCTGCCGGCTCCTGCTTCCCGCAAAGGATGGAAGGAAGACTGGCAGATGTCAATAACGGTTCCGCGCCGCATCCCGTCTATAAATATGGTAAAGGATTATTTGTGGGGCTGAAACTATGATGAAATACTGGAAATTGGAACTCACCTGCCTTTCTCCCGTCCATATCGGCTCCGGGGAAAAGCTTGGCAAAAATCAGTACGTCTATGAAAAATACCGGTATACCGATAAAAATCGGGAAAAACATGAGAAGTCCCTCGTCTATTTCCTGAACGAGACAAAATGGGCCATCTGGCTGGGACAGCAGAAATTCCTCCGTGATTTCATCGGTGAAACCATGAATGACCCCCAGCACCTCTCCCTTTTTACTTTTTTAAAAAAGCACTATGCCGGCTATGCCGTTCATGACTACCTGGAAAGACTGGTCAAAGAAGGGGTCCTCGAGTCCGCAGAAAAAGTAGAAACCCTTGAGAAGCAGGACCGCACCAATGCGCTGAATGATATCTCCCTCCACATAAAAAACAGTGAAGGCCGGGCCTATATCCCCGGTTCTTCCCTGAAAGGAGCCATCCGTACAGCCATCCTTGTCCACCTTATTCGAAAAAATCCGGGGAAATACAGGAAATACTGGGATAAGATTCAGAAAGCCGTGGATAATGCCCGCGAGGAAAATCGTTTCCGCAGGAAAGATAATGACTCCTGGAAACATGAAAAAATCAAGTCCTCCATGGGCTCTGTCATCGATCAGATGGAAAAAGAAATGACCATCGCTCCGGACAAAGAAGGACGCCTGGATATGGTGAATAGTTTCTTCCGGGGCCTTACGGTCAGTGACTCCACCCCCTGCAGCACACCGCCCGGCATCGTCATCAAAGAAGATCTGGGTGAAAGACCGGATTCCGACATTCGCACCATCCCGATCTGGAGAGAATGCATCATGCCGGATCAATCCGTCACCTTTACTTTGGGCATCGATGAATCTCTCATGGGAAATATGGGAATCCACAAGGCCTCCGATGTCGTCAGCGTTTTGAAAGAATTTGCCGATTTTCAGTGCAGCCTCATGGAGCCCATCTGGGGTCCCATCGGGGAAAACGATTATGATGACCGTATGTATGATCCGAACCTTTTCCTGGGAGGCGGTGCCGGCTATCTGAGCAAGACCCTCACCTATGCCCTGGCCCCCTCCAAAAGAGAAGGAATCCAGGTCGTCAAAGAACTGATGCAGCAGGAATTCAGGAAAGGGAAACATGAAAGAGACCGGAATATTTCTCCCCACACCCTGAAACTGGCCTATCTGGAAGACAGAGATGCCATCATGGGCATGGCAGCAGTCAAAGTGGTAGAAGAATTGAAGGCGGCCGTCAAATGATGACTTTAGCAGAAATCGAAGTGAAACTGCCGGAGGGGCAGATTTTGAACCAGTCCCTGGGCTCTGTCTTCCAGGGAGCCCTGATTCGGGAAACTTCTCCCGAATGGGCCTCCTCCATGCATGAACAGAAAGTCCGCCCCTACAGCCAGTACCTCACCGTAGAGGACGGAAAACCGCTCTGGCGGATTGCAGTCCTCACAGAAGATGCCTTCGACCACATCATGGTGCCGGTGATGAAACTTTCCTCTCTTCACCTGGAACAGAGAAATTGCGATATTTCCCTGTCCAATTTCCATATCCTGAAGACGGGAACCTTCAAAGAACTGGAAGAGCAATTCTGGGCCAATTCGGAAAAAATCCATCACATCGAAATGAATTTCCTCACCTCCACCTCTTTCAAAACCCATGGCACCTATGCCATCTTCCCGGAACCTGCGCTCCTTTTCAATACCCTCATCCGCAAATGGAATGCATACTCCGACGGCAGTGTCCTTGGAGAAGCGCATATGGGAGAACACCTGGCAGAATGTATGGAAATCACCGATTACCGCCTCCATACCCATCCCTACTCCCTGGAAGGGCGGCGGATTCGTGCCTTCCGGGGCTCTATCCGCCTCGGTCTTTTCAAAAATGACGTGACTCCCCGCATGGCATCCATGCTCTCCTCCTTTGCCGAATTTGCAGGGACCGGCATGAAAACCGCCATGGGTATGGGAGGGACCACGGTGGAAATTTCCCGGTATAGAAAGGAATAACCCATGAAAATACTTTTCACTCCCGCCGGAGATACGGACCCGGTACGAGGCTTCCGTGACGGGGCCATTCTCCATATTCTCCGCCATTATGGACCTATGGAGAAAGTCTACCTCTTCCTTACGAAACAGATGGAAGAAAAAGAAAAGGAAGAACACTGCTATACCCGGGGCATCCTGCAGCTAAGTCCAGGTTGTGACATTCATCTCCTTGCCAGCGGCATCGAAGAGCCCCAGAAATATGAAACCCTCACGGCCCTGCAGGATGCTTTCTACAAAGCTTATGCAGAATATCCGGATGCCGAATGGTACCTGAATATCAGCTCCGGCACGCCCCAGATCAAAACCGTCATGACCCTTCTCGGCATGGATTACCCAAAGGCCCATACCATCCAGGTAGCAACCCCGGAGAAAGGCTCCAATAAAAGAAACCATCCCGAAGAAACAAAAGACCTCATCGAAATGCTGGGAGAAAATGAAGACAATGATCCCGAAAGCCCGAATCGCTGCAGCGAGCCGGACCTGTCTCTTTTGAAGAAACACGGACTCATCCTTCAGATCACATCCCTCGTGGGCAGTTTCGAATACGAAGCCGCCCTTCATCTGGTCAGACAGAACCAGTCCCTTTTCACGAAAGATACGGAAAAACTTCTCACCCATGCCGTATACAGAGAAAATCTGCAGTGGAAAAAGGCCAATCAGGTCATGACCTCCTGGAAAGGAAATATTCTTCTCCAGAGTCCTGATGACTTTACCGAATATTTCCAGGTCATGGAACTCAGGCAGCGGAAAAACCAGCTTCCCGAATTCATCGTCAAAACTTCCCCCATCCTCACCGCCCTGGGCATGAAATACCTGAAGGAACTCCCCTCTTTCGACCTGGAACGCTTGAGAGAACAGAGCAGGTGGAAAAGAAAACAAACCAGAGAATTCCGAATCGGCCGGGAAGAAACAAACCGGGCCTACCCGAAGCTTTTGGCCTTTCTGGAAACAGAACTGGACAGCTCTTTAAGAAACGGACCTCTCTATTTCAATATCATGGTCTACATCTGTGAATGGCTGAAAACCGGCCTGCTCAGTCAGGATAAAAAGCATATAGAACTGACCGATACCTTTGCCCGCCTCCGTCAGGTAGAAGAAGACATCCGGAATCCCCTGGCCCACACCATCACCAACATGACCGAAGAACAGCTGAAAAAAGAGACCGGTATGAATTCTGCCGAAATCCTTCGCCTCCTCCGCCGGGCTGCCTTTCTCGTCCGGAGGAAAGAAATCCCCCGGTCCTATGACCGGCTGAATGGATTCATCCGGGAAAGTCTTTCCGAAAATCCGGAGAGCTGAAAAGCGGACTGCGGGGAAAAAGTGGAAATAGAATCCCATTCCGATAAAAAATAAGCTTTTCCCCCCGGAAAGCGGAACTTCCGCCTGCTTATTTCCATTTCACAAAGGAGGCCTTTATGAGCTGGCTGTATATGACGGAACCCGGTTCCCGCCTTTCAAAAAGAGGCGGACAATATGTAATCAGCAGAGAAAATGAAACCCTCTGTGAAGTACCGGCAGCCGTACTCGAAGGAGTCACCCTCATTGATTCCATCCAGGTTTCTTCTTCTGCCATGGTGGATTTCCTGGAAAGAGGCATCCCGGTCACCTGGATTTCCTCAAGCGGCCGCTTCTTTGGCCGCCTGGAATCCACCTCGAACTGGAATGTGATGAAACAGCAGGAACAGTTCCGGCGGCTGGAAGACAAGGATTTCCAGATGACCCTGGCCAAAAGAATCATCTTCTGCAAAATTTACAACCAGAGAACCATCCTCCGCAGCTACAACAGGCGCATTCAAAATGAAAAAATAGAAAAAGCCATCGCGGATATACGAATCCTTGCTGATAAGCTCCATACAGCGGATTCGGTGGAAGGAGTCATGGGCTATGAAGGTGCTATGGCAAGGATCTATTTCCAGGCCATGGGGCTCATCGTCAATGAAGATTTCCATTTTGAAAAAAGGACACGCCGGCCGCCGAAGGACCCATTCAATTCCCTTCTCAGTTTCGGATATACCCTTCTCCTGTATGACTTTTATACGGCCATCACAAACTGCGGCCTTCATCCTTACGTGGGATTTCTACATGCCCTGAAAAACGGACATCCTGCCCTGGCCTCGGACCTCATGGAACCCTGGCGGCCTGCCATCGTGGACGCCCTATGCCTGTCTCTCGTCACAAAGCACGAAATCAAAAAGGAACATTTCCAAAAAGGAGAAAATGACGGCATTTATCTGGACAGAGTGGGCCGGAGAATCTTCATCCAGGCCTATGAAAAGAAGATGCGATCCGTCAATCACTACTTCGACGGCGGTTACTCCTGGAGGCATACCATTGAAATGGAATGCAAATCCTATAACCAGGCCCTTCAATCAGGAAATATTGACGACCTGAAACCCATGGTGATCCGATAATGGAAGAAAAAGAATGGAAAATACGCCCCACCGACGACAACCGGTACATCGTCCTTGCCATCTATGACATCACGGATAACAAAAAACGGACCCAGATGGTCCGCTTCCTGGAACAATATGCCCTGCGCGTACAGAAATCCGCCTTCGAAGGACTCCTGACACCCCGTCAGCTCGATGAAATGGCTGCGGTGGGCAGCAAAATCATCGATGAAAAAACAGACTCCTTCCGCATCTACATCCTATACGACCATACCCGCGTCCTTTCCTGGGGCCGGGGGGAAGTCAAAGACAATGACAATGATGTAATCATTTACTGAAAACCATGATATACTCGAATGAGACAGATAGAAAAGGCACAGCGCGGCCAAATCTGCGCCGATGCCGATAAACTCTGAGGAAACTACCTATGAAACACCTGCATCCGGGAAAAATCCAGCCGAAATCCAATCTGCGCCGCAAACCTTACTGCCGGCCCAGGTTCTATCGGGCTTCCCGGACACAGGATTAAAAAAAGATCCCCAATCATGGGGACGAAAAGACATTATGTACTGAATCCATCGTTTCTTTCGTGACATATTAAAAAAAGATCCCCAATCATGGGGACGAAAAGAGCGTAATTATTAACCAGATTTGTGAAATATTCTTTTTCAAAATTAAAAAAAGATCCCCAATCATGGGGACGAAAAGTCTTCACCCTCAAAATATGCCTCGAGGTCGCGGTCGTCATTAAAAAAAGATCCCCAATCATGGGGACGAAAAGTCCTCCTTTTGAGAAACAATATATAATTTTGGGGCTCATTAAAAAAAGATCCCCAATCATGGGGACGAAAAGTCAATTAAATTTGTGAAATATTCTTTTTCAAATTATTAAAAAAAGATCCCCAATCATGGGGACGAAAAGTTTTTCTGTTTCCAAACTATTTCCTCTTTTCATTTTAATTAAAAAAAGATCCCCAATCATGGGGACGAAAAGTAATCGGTTTCGGGAATCGGACGATCAGTCAGGTCCGAATTAAAAAAAGATCCCCAATCATGGGGACGAAAAGGATGTCTTCCTTGGCTACAAAGTAGGTTCCATCGCTGCCATTAAAAAAAGATCCCCAATCATGGGGACGAAAAGAATATGACGCAGGAATCATTAGCGAAGATTATATCAAAATTAAAAAAAGATCCCCAATCATGGGGACGAAAAGCTTTTACTCCCCTTACGGAGAATAAATTTTACCACGGATTAAAAAAAGATCCCCAATCATGGGGACGAAAAGCGCCTCAACCTTTACCCCAATGAGGCTGAGAATCTGATTAAAAAAAGATCCCCAATCATGGGGACGAAAAGCGCCTTGATACACTGCTTTACGTTGCTTCCGTCAGGCGATTAAAAAAAGATCCCCAATCATGGGGACGAAAAGTTAATGAGAGTAACGACCGGTTTAACAGTAACAATTAAAAAAAGATCCCCAATCATGGGGACGAAAAGGCGTTATGGTTGCTAGCAATGTAAATCTTGCCATTATTAAAAAAAGATCCCCAATCATGGGGACGAAAAGACTGCAAAAGCTACTCTCACGTCCGTTTCCTCTGTAATTAAAAAAAGATCCCCAATCATGGGGACGAAAAGTGCGGCATGGCAAACTTATGAACCATAACCATTCCCTATTAAAAAAAGATCCCCAATCATGGGGACGAAAAGTCTTATTCCAGACTTTATAATGTTCGAATTCGAACATATTAAAAAAAGATCCCCAATCATGGGGACGAAAAGACTACTTGCAAACAGCTAGCAGTAAATCTTAGCCCTGATTAAAATAAGATCCCCAATCATGGGGACGAAAAGCGGTGGGAACAAAATGTCATGCACCGACGCCATGGTCATTAAAAAAAGATCCCCAATCATGGGGACGAAAAGCGCCAGTTTCAGGGTCACAAACGTGTTTAGCGTAGGATTAAAAAAAGATCCCCAATCATGGGGACGAAAAGTTACATCAAGGTTGCGATAAGCTAGAATCAAAATATTAAAAAAAGATCCCCAATCATGGGGACGAAAACTCCGTCTTTACAGAGCCAAACATAACAAATTCTCATTAAAAAAAGATCCCCAATCATGGGGACGAAAACACCAGTGCTGCTACTGCAGCAGAGAGGACTACGGATATTAAAAAAAGATCCCCAATCATGGGGACGAAAACTTGATGGTCGCTTTTAACTGTTTAATCTCGGCTTTTAATTAAAAAAAGATCCCCAATCATGGGGACGAAAACTCTTCACGGTATCCATATGGGATACTCCTTTCTGCCCATTAAAAAAAGATCCCCAATCATGGGGACGAAAACTCTAAAGTCTTTTCCATATTGCTTTTTACAACGCCATAAAAAAAAGATCCCCAATCATGGGGACGAAAACAGCCATAGGCGATTAAACATTCATCGCCATTACTCCATAATAAAAAAAAGATCCCCAATCATGGGGACGAAAACCAGTACGGAAGAAACGGAAGCCAGAGTAGTTTTTATAAAAAAAAGATCCCCAATCATGGGGACGAAAACATTAGTAATTATTGATATTTCTTATTTGATTGATATTCATAAAAAAAAGATCCCCAATCATGGGGACGAAAACCAACTACCTCCTTTAGATAGACAACTGGGGGGAATAGAACATTAAAAAAAGATCCCCAATCATGGGGACGAAAACCCGAGAACTGCTGCTACTGCAGCGGAAACAGAGATAATTAAAAAAAGATCCCCAATCATGGGGACGAAAACAGGTTTTCCCTACGTTCGTTGATCCAACTGGTTTAGTATTAAAAAAAGATCCCCAATCATGGGGACGAAAACAGGATGGCACTTACTACAGAGGAAACAGAAGCCGGAAATTAAAAAAAGATCCCCAATCATGGGGACGAAAACACTCACTTTTTCCTTATCGAATCTTACAGCGTGATTAAAAAAAGATCCCCAATCATGGGGACGAAAACGTATATGGAGCCAATCTAATCTCTTCCCCATCATCAAATTAAAAAAAGATCCCCAATTATGGGGACGAAAACAAATCTGCGATAAGGAACACTCTATTTCTTCGTTGGGATTAAAAAAAGATTCCCAATCAGAGGACGAAATGAAGGACCACGACAAAAAGCCTTCGCCGATGAGAAATCTTTGGCAAGGCAGGAGATCGCCCTTCTCTGTCAGCGAGAGCAGGAACCGTTAAGCGGTGCTTTCGGTCGTGAGTAGAGGGATAGAAGTGGGATTGATTGTCAGTGAGTTTCTCTCTTTGTTGGAGTCCTTCCCGGAGCTCCTCTTTTTCCGTTTCCTGACTATATAGTGCAAAAAGGGCGTTTTGTTTTATTATATTTTCATTAGAAATTATTTTCATCAAAAATGATAGATTTTATCAAGTTTCTCGGCTTCGATTTTGGGTGATCATTAAGATTTCTTGATGATTTTTTGATTTTGAGCAGGAATTGGATCAGGAGTGAAAATGGCTTCGAAGACGCCTGATGGTCAGCCTTCCCCGGACAGGACAGCCGATGGATGGGATGATTGATGTTTGCTCCTGCACTTCAGGTTCATGGCAGATATGAGGAAATCTGTCAGCTTGCTGCAGGGCACAACCTTCCCACCCACCTCCCCTGGTCAGGGCGAAGCGGAGGGGAATGGGGCGTACGATCGCACAAGTCGAAAATGAGCTGAATGTCCATCTCCTCCCGGGAAGGTGCCTGCGGAGCAGGCGGATAGGTTGTTAAACGTTTCCTGTCGAAAATAAGCCATAAGTGGATATCGACCAGAGAAATTTTTCGGTCGACACAGCCAGGAAATATTTCGACGCGTTCGTTCCCCCACCGCTATCGCGGAGCCCCCTTATCGAAGGGGGCCGCGCATTGACCGATAGGATCACTTAGCACGAGTAAGTTTCGTCAATCAGCCTCATATGTGCCTCCAAAGTTAAGCGAGCAGGCTTCCCCTCGGGGAAGCTGGCTGCGAAGCAGACTGAAGGGGCAAGGAATGAAATCCCCGGCGGCCTTTGGCCGCCATTGCCCTCTCACCGACTTCGTCGGAGTTCTCCCGAGGGAGAGCCTTCCTGCTTACCGATATTCTCATCTGCACCGAGTACCTTTTATCAATCATCCTTATATGTACCGGCTGCCGAACCCTGCGCTTGTATCTTTTGCTCATTTTCGACTTGAACCGGCTTGACATCCCTCCGCACTTCGGGGGCTCTTTCTTACCGATAGAGTCATCTGGCACAGGTACGTTTCGTCAGTTGGTCTCGTATGTGCCATGTGACTTTTGAAGCCGATGACATACGGAGCATGCTAAAAGGCCCGCCATCGAAAGATGGGGGCCTATTTCACTGATAACTATGAACTGAGAACTGATCACTTTTACAGTTTTTATGATAGGGTCTGCCTTAGCTGTATAAAGCAGATCTATTCGATCAGCACCATGCCATAGACGGACACTTTGTCCACCATTCCCGTATACATGCCTGCATGAAAGCCATTGTCTTCTGCCAGGGCGAAGACGTCGATGCCGCAGGCTTCGAGCGACGGCCTTGCTTCTTCAGGATGGATGCATTTTTTCAGGTTGCATACTTTGCAGAGGCGGCATCTTCCTGCTTTCAGGGCGAAGGCTTTGTAGTAGTTCTTCATCATGGCCGCTTTTTCTATTTCCAACAGTACTTTATGAAGGCCATTGGTGATATCGATATCAAACTGCTGCCAGTCCATTCCTCTCTCCTTCGGATAGGGCATGGAGTACTGCACCAGAAGACCGTCTGTATATTCATCAAGAAATATATTCATCTCCGCAAGGGATGGGGTATAGGGCGGGCAGCAGAGGGAATTCCCGTACTGGGCGCAGCCGAACTGGCACTTCATGCGCGGCCATACTCCCCTCTTCACTTTTGACACATCCACCCGGCAAGTGGCAGATGCGCCGGCTTTTTCCGCCAGCGTTTCCAGCGATTTCCAATCTTCTTCTGTAATCATGGAGACCTCCTTGCCCTTATTGTATCATCCCCCGGGAAGAAGTAAAATATTTCCATTTTCTTTCATCCATTGCAGAAATATTGATTATCCATTAAAATAAAGAATATGATTATTTAAATTCCATGTAGAAAGGTACTCCTATGAAAAAACTGATTGCTTCTCTGGCCATTCTCCTCGCCTTTGGCACGACTGCCCTGGCTGCTCCTCTTCCGAAAGAAGGGACTTATTTAAATAAGGACGGTTCCCTTGTCACTGCGGAGCAGGAACAGCCGCCGCAGCTCATCAAAGCGAAAATGCTCCCGGAAGATGCCAATGTGCATGAAGCGCTGAAGATGCTCCCTCACTCCGCAGCCACCGTGCTGAAGCTGACCATTAACGAAGATGGTGCTGTCACCCATACGGAACTTCTTGAAAGTTCCACTTCCCTGATTCTTGACCAGTACGCTGCCTCTTCCGTGGAAGGCTGGTCTTTCAAACCGGCCATGCGCGGTGAAAAGGCAGTCGTTTCCAATGCAGCCGTACCGATCCGTTTCGTATCTTCCATGGTGGCCGTACCTGCCGCTCCCGTAAGTCCGGTGATGAAAGACATGAATGATGAAGTTCGTGATGCTGCGGAAAGAAATAACCATCCGGTCATTCAGGTGAAGGTATTCATTACAAATGAAGGAAAAATGGACGGCAAACCGGAAGCAGTGAAACCGGAAGCCGGCACGATGTCCTCTGCAGATTTCAAAATCCTTGGGAAATATGCGGAAGACTGTGTGAAGAAATGGACCTTCACCCCGGCACAGAACCCGGACGGAGAATCCATTGGCGCTGACACCCTGCTGGACGTGACACTCTGACCTTTATAATATGTATATAAATAAAGAGAATGTCATTTCATCCTCATGAACACATAAAAAGGAACTGTTTATACAGTTCCTTTTTATATTCCTATCCTGCCAGGCCATAAGGCCTTACCTGCCTTTCGGCAGTTCCCATTTGTGCTTTTACTTTCCTTCTATCCTTCCCTGCTTTATCTATTTCCCATCCTGCAAACTATCCTTCCAGACTACATGCGCTTCCATTCTTCTATAAAGCCTTCCATACTCCATCTATTTCAAATTCCATCCCGGAGGTGGAAATTGAAAGCTTTTCGGCTCCGCTCATGTACCCGGATTTCCAGTAAAGTCTATATATTTCGCCGCTTTAGCGGCGCACCTTCACGAATCACGGACCACGAGCCACGAATCACGATGAGCAATATTGACTTCAATCAATTCCCTGAAAAGTGACTCAGACCTTCACCGCCGTATACTTTCCTCCCTGTACTTTGAGAAGCACCAGATCCACTTCCGGATCACCGGTATTCTTGAAGGTCATGGGACCAACGGCACTTTCGAAATTCTTGATATTCGCCAGGGCATCACGGACTTTCTTCGAATCGGTGACTGTCCCTGCATTTTCCATTGCTTTGGCTGCCAGTTTTGCGGAAACATAAGCACAGGCAGCGAAGTTGTCCGGATCATGGTTGTATTTTGCCTTGAAGTTCTTGATGAATTCTTTGGTGGCTTTGGAATCTCTGTCCGGGGACCACATGGAGGAAACGTATACATTATCGGACGCAGGGCCTGCGATCTTCACAAGTTCCGGGGAAACGAATCCGTTATCGCCGAGGACCGGCTGGTTCATGCCCATATCTCTCATCTTCTTCAGGATGAGTCCGCCTTCCTGGTAGTAACCGGCCACCACCACTACATCCGGATTCAGGTTATGAATCTTGGTGAGCTGGGCGGAGAAGTCCGTATCCTTATCTGCAAAGGTTTCCGTACCTACGATTTCCACACCTTCATCTTCGAGGGCTTTCTTGAAAGTCTTATAGGCAGAAACCTGATGTTCATTGTTATGAGAGTAGAGGACTGCTACTTTCTTATAACCAAGAAGCTTGTGGGTCTTCTTTACGGTCTGAGGAATATTCTGGGATTCGGGCACGCAGTTTCTGAACATGTAGTCACCGATTTCGATGAGTCCTTCTGCCGTGGTCGCAGAGCCCAGAAGCGGAATCTTTGCCTGCTGGAAGAGGGGTCCGATGGCTTTATATTCGCCGGAAATCAGGGGCCCTACCACCAGGACCTTTTTGGCAGCGATCATTTTCTGCGCAGCTGCTACAGCCTGCTGCACATTGCCTTTGGTATCCACCATTTCCACGTCCATCTTGACCTTGCCTTCTTTATTGATTTCTTCCACCGCCAGATCCAGGCCTTCTTTTTCTGCAATACCATAGGAAGCGACCCCGCCGGTGACACCATTGATGAAGCCTACTTTGGCCACTTTGTCTCCACCTGCGGGAGCAGCAGATTTATTTCCACCGCCGCAGCCTGCAAGACCTGCACATGCAGCTGTCATCATAAAGCCGACTCCGGCCAGTTTCAGTAATTTTTTCCAGTTTTTCATAGTAGATTCTCCTTTTGATGAAATAGCACATGTGCAATCTTCACTCAGCCGGGGTATAAAAAAGCCTCTGCCTGCAATTGCAGACAGAGGCGCAGTGCGCGGTACCACTCCGGTTTATCACTCCCGCCGCCAGAATCTATGCGGGTACCTGTAATATAAAAGCCCCTGTCCACTATGGGACAGGGGCGAATTCGCGGTACCACCCTGCATTATACTCTGAAGGCATGGTCCTGTAACGGTGACGTCCGTCCTGATTTACTTAGGTTCAATCAGGAAGCTCGCGAGTGATAGTCCGCAGATTTTCCGCACCGGCTTTCACCATCCGCCGGCTCTCTGGAGCATCCCATCTGTTTCCTTCTCGTTCACAGCATGTACTTGGTTGATGTGACTGTCATGATACAGGATGAATATTGTTTTGTCAATAGCTTTTGTAATGTATTTGCAGTTTTAGCATAATGACCTGTAATAATAACTATAACTCATTTTACACGAACTGCTTTTGTATCGGGAGTGTCGGGACTATCGGGAATAGGCGGGAATATCGGGAAGGTGGCGCCCTTGGGGCGCGAGTATGATATTCTGCCTTCGGCCCTTATACGCAATGAATAAAATTTTCCTCCTCTCTACCGTGTTCCAATCTATTTTATAAGAGCCAGGCATCTGATTTTAAATCAGTACCTGACCCATCCTGTTGCTTTTCCCTATGCTTCCAAGTCTCCTGTTTTCTATTTCAAAGTAGTCATTAACATATAGTTTTATTTGTAAAAATTGGCGGGCATTCAATTTTTTATGCCCGCCACCTCCCCGACAACCCCGATACACCCGAGTATCCCGATAACCCCGATTCAAAAGCCGTCGAAAAATGATATTTCCCAATAAAAAGCGCCCCATCAGGGGCGCCCACCTGCGCGGATCATGGTCCACGGTTCACGGACCACGATTCCCGTAATATGAATCGAATCTCTAAAAGCCAATCACTCTACTCACCCATTCATCCCGCAGGCTTCATGAAGCTTGTCCAGGAAGAATTTCACATTGTCCGTGAGGTTCGGACCTTCGGTCTGGAGAGCTCCGCCTACGAGGTAGATGCAGTCCGGGCCATAGACCTGGTACATCTGTTTAAAGAGCTGCCAGCGCATGCCGCCGGAGGGGATCGGGAAGCTCGGACGGAGGTAAGCCATCTTTTCCATGGTACCTTCGCAGATTTTCTGGCAGGTATCGGTAGAGAAAGAGAAACGGCCGCCAAAGCTGGTGAAAATGACTGCATCGGCTCCGGCGAGACGGGAAAGCTGTCCATAGTAGCAGAAAGGTGAAATGCCGGAATTTTCATCAAGGACCAGAGAGCCGGAGAAGCAGGGATGAAGGAAAATCGGCAGATTGAAATCAGGATCTCTTGCCAGGTCGCGGATCAGGGTAAATCCTGTAATGGCAGGGGCTGCCATAATGCCGTCTGCACCGATTTCCTTTGCTTTATAGGCACGGTCCAGGAACTGGAGTCCGTCAGCAGTGCAGTTTGCAATGTACATGGATTTCTTTCCGGTCTTTTCTTTTGCATCGGCCAGGGCCATGACACACTGGAGCACTCTTTCTTCAAAGCGGGCATAACTCTGATTCATGAGGCTGTGATCATCTTTGATAATCGGGCAGCCGCCCAGGGCAAGTTCATAGACCATTCTGCCCAGTTCCTTTGGAGTCCTTCCTAAAGGTTTAATAGCGGACATGAGGATGGGGCCTCTCGGCACACCGCAGAGATCACGGAGTCCCACGCGGCCGAACCGGGGTCCCGGGTAATCATCGTACATGCTTTCCGGCAGTTCAAAGCTCATGAGCTTCACTCCCGGCTGAAGGCTTGTATTTCCAAAAAGCATATTGAGAAGTTCTGCCATTTCATCGCCCACAGCCTCAGGATCATAGGAAATAGTGGCAAAATAGGCGCCCGGTTCCGGCGCTTTTTTGATTTCTTCTACCTGGCCCACAATGGATTCGCCAATGGGAGTGCCCTTCACCAGTTCATAGGGGCATTCCACCGTCTGTTCCACGGCAATATCGAAAGCCAGCTTCTTTGCCTCCTCATAATCGGAAGCCACGATGCGGTAAGTAGCGGTAAAACGGGAAGATACCTTCAAATCTTCACTGAGTTCTGCAAAAAGTTCACTCTGAAAAAATGGAATATCACTCATATTTCTATCCTTTCTCTATATTTTCCGGGTATGATTGCCGACACAATTATCCTTGAAATAAAATTCCCTGTCAATAGAGGGGAATTTCATTTCAAGGACAGTTCTGTTCCGGCTTCGGAAATATCATTGGAAATATTTTCCGTCCTCATTCCTCATGGGTCTCCCTGTAAGGATTTCCTTCATGGCCTGCGGTATCATCAGAGAGCCAGTAAAGAGGGCGGTTCCTCGTTTCTTCAAAAATATGGCCCATGTATTCTCCCAGTACGCCAAGGCACATCAGGTTCAGCCCTCCAAAGATGGAAATAAGGATGGTCATGGTCGCCCAACCCGGTACCGCCTCTCCCATGAGGACGCACCAGAGCACATGAAGGATCACGAGAAATCCCGCAAACCCGGCCAGGAGACCGATGTAGAAAGCCATACGGAGCGGCACGGTGGAATTGGTAATGATTCCGTCCATGGCAAAATGAAGCATTTTCTTCATGGAGAATTTGGAAACTCCCGCATGACGGGCAGGAGCCGTAAATTCGATACTGGTCTGTTTGAAGCCCAGGCCTCCCACGATTCCCCTGATGAAACGGCTGTGTTCCCGAAACTTCAGGAATGTATCCAGTGCTTTTCTGTCCATCAGACGGAAATCGGAACCCCCCGGCACCACGCGGGTGGTGGAGATGGAATTGATCACCGCATAGTAGCCGGAAGAGGTCAGTTTCTTCACAAACCCCGCATCTTCCGTAGCCGTGCGGACGGTCTGGACAATATCGTATCCTTCCTCCCATTTTTCAATGAGCTTTGGAATGAGCGCCGGCGGATGCTGCATATCCCCGTCCATCGTAATAACCGCATCTCCCCGGGCAAAGTCCATACCGCAGGTAATAGCGATCTGATGGCCGAAATTCCGGGCAAAGGTCAGTGCCCGTACATGGGGGTCATGGGATGCGAGCTGATGAATGAGAAGGTCCGTCCTGTCACGGGACCCATCATTGACGTAAATCAGTTCATAATCCATTCCCAGTTTTTCCATGACTTTCGTTACTTCGTCATGAAAGAAGACCACATTATCTTCTTCATTGTATACGGGTGTCACGATTGAAATCATACATAATCCTCCCCAGACTTCTGTGCCAAAGTATATTATATCACATATAACGGCCAGGGGCCGCAGTGAATAGTGACCGGTAATGTAATTGGCTTCCGGCCTCAGGCGCCGGAAGGCAAAGCCAGTACGGACAGAACGATAGCCATCTGTTTTTTCATGATATTTCTCCTTTTATAAAATAACAGCCTCCCCTGCTGGAACAGGTGAAAACAAAATAAGAGCCCCTGTCACTTCTGCCGCCTGTCTGATATGCCGGAATCATTCCGGTATGGGGCAGCTGTATGGCATTACTTAGTTACTATAGATAATTTAAACATACATATGTTATATCTCAAAAATTTATTTTAAGTAAGAAAAATTTCAGGAATTTCACCAAAAGAAAAAGACCGCCAGAGCGGTCTTTTCTGAGAGAGGATATTAAAAGATAAAAGAAATAAGAAAAGTGAAATAAGGGGAAGGTTTTCACTTTTCTGAAAATCTGATTGCAGCAATAGAAGTGATATCACCCCCTTTCAGGTTCTGCCTTTGACTGCAGAAATGATTTACTGTATTGACTATACATCGAAAACATACAGGAAATTTGAAGGGATTTTAAACTTTCCATAAATCCGGAAAATCAGAAGTTGCCATCTTCCGGAGCCGGATGATGTTCACTCCGGGGACCGGCAAAATGTCTGTCTCTGTAACGGCTGTCATGACGTCTTTCGCCATCTCTGTGAATGCGGCGCTCACCATATCTTTCTCCACCCTTATGTTCACGCCTCATATGACGGCCTTCGCCATCCGGGCCTCTCCGGTCATCTCTCCTGTGCCAGTTATCTCTTTTTTCTTTATGTTCTTCCCGATCCTCCTCTTTTTCAAAGTGATGTTCCTTCTGTTCTCCTTTTTCGAAATGATGGTCTTTATCCCCTCTGCGGAAATGATGCCTGCCTTCCGGTCTTTCGCCGGATTTCCTGTCTTTCCCTTCGAAATGAGGATGATCTGCCTTGTCTTCTGCCGGTTTTTCTTCTGCCGCTTTATGGACTACATTATGGTTTCCCTGACTGTCTGCTTCTTTCAGTGCGATTTTATAATCCCTGCCTACATTGGATACCGGTCCTGCCGGATCTTTTGGAGCCAGTTCGGCTGCGGATACGTGGTTTCCCAGAACCATGGCACCGGCACTTACGGCCAGTACGGAAAGGGCGATGATAATATGTTTTTTCAGATTTCTCATGATGTTTCACCTTAACTTGCAAATTGCTTCTTCCGGCAGGCATACCTGAATTTCTTAATAAATCTATACGATAAAGGCTCATCCGGTGTAAAAAGGACTGCCGTTACTTGTTCAACGTCTGTGCGGAGACCCCATATGTCCTCCGCCCCGTCTCACGGGGCCCTGCGGGCCGCGGCCCCTGGCACGATCTCTGCTGCGCGCTGCTCTTCTGAAATCTCTGGGGCCGATCGTGCTTCCCGGTCTGAGCCTGGGGCCATCCGGCCCTCCGGGTCCTCTCCCATAGGGAGGCCTCATCCCGGGCCGTGGCCCTCTTCCCGGTCCCATGCCCGGACCGGGTCTTCCATATCTCATGCCCGGGCCCGGTCTTCCGCTTCCATAGCCCCGCCTTTCACCATTCCGGATTGCTTTGAGTTTCGCCAGATTCGGCGGGGGACCGGGTCTCCTGAATCCATAGGGGTAATCGCGTCCGTACACATCACGTACTGTCAGATGGCCGGTATCACGGTCTTTTTCATTTTCCTGAGCAGCCTGATTTCCCTTCAGAGAGTCCTGATCTTTGGAAACATTTCCATGGGGACCGGCTTTTTCTACCGCCCCATGGACTACATCCTTATTTCCCTGTTCCCTGGCTTCCTTCAGCGCAATCCGGTAGTCTCTTCCCGGTTGAGCAGCTCCGGGCAATTCCGGTTCTGCGGCGGATACCCCGTTTCCCGATACCAGGATTCCTGCACTTACAGTCAGTACGGAGAGGGCGATGAAGATATGTTTTTTCAGGTTTCTCATGATCATAGACTCCTTTTGAAGCGAATTTCCTTAATTTTCGTCTATTTTTGTGTATGTTAAAAGCAGCAGGTCCATTTTGGTCAGCTCGATTGAATATTTTCAATTTAACTGCAGGCTGCAGAGGATACCAGGACTATCCCGGCAGCTGTCCGCCAGGGATCTGCTGCTTGTTACAGGTCATATATTCCTTGAACAGGTCAATCAGATCCGGTGCCAGGTAGTACCGTCTTTATCTTCCCTGATCCTTTCATTTTTGGATTTGCCCTTCTTTGCATCTCTTTCCCTGAATTCCGGGTGCTGTTCATAGTACTTTTCTTCCCAGGGTTTCAGCTTGCGCTGCGGGCCCTGCTGCTCCACCTTCTGATCGTCCTTTTTCTGCTTTCTTGCTTCCTTCTGCTTCTTGAGAGCTTCTTTCCGGGCTTTCTTTTCTCTCTTCTGCGCTTCTTTCTGCGCCTTCTTTTCAGCTTTGGTCAGTTTCTGCTGGCTCTGCTGGACTTGTGGGCCTTTGTCAGCAGCAGAAACAGGTTCAGCATAGAATACACCGCCGGTGATGGTGAGGGCAGTCAGTGCTGCAATAACAAGGGTGTTTAATTTCTTCATATCTATTCCTCGCTTTCTGCGGTCATCCGCAACGTTCTATGCCTATTATATCAAATTGACCGCCGGTATAGTTATTGATTATTTATTTTCTTCTGCTGGAGGATTTTCCTGAGCTTTCTGATTCATGCCGGGCCTCGGGTGATGGTCCCTGTTTTCAGGACCCATTCTGTTTTCGGGGCCTCTTTTGTCATCGTGATGATCTCTGTCCTCCCGGGGACCCATCTGCTGCGGACCTCTTCGGTCATCTTTCCTGTCGCTGCCTCTCCTGTTTCCTCTGTCCCTGTCTTTACGGAAATTTTCCATAATCCTCGGACCATTTTCTACCATCCAGTGATGGTAGGCAGCCACATCATTGGTGAGGAAGGAAAAGATTCCTACCACCAGGCAGATGATGGAAAGGGAAATACTGATAATGATTTTTTTCATGAATCAGCACCATCCTTCCTGTCCCTGCCGGTGAGCCTGCTTTCGATGGCCAGGGCTCCTTCCCTTGCGATGAAGTAAATGGAAAGGGCAGAGAAAAGGCCAAATCCGCCGGCACTCATGAGTGTCAGGGTGCTGAATCTTGGAAGCGGCGGCATGCCAAGGAAAGGAGTAAAGTTTGCGGAAAGGAGGGCAATGACGAGAGCCGTAGCTGCTACGATAATCACTCCTGTAATAATCCCTGCCGCAGTCAGGAGTCTGGCAGTCAGTCTGGCAGTAGCTTCTGCTGCTTCCGGGAGATGGGGACTCACCCCGCCCCAGGCTTTTTCCGCCGTTTCCTGGGCTGTCTTTGCCACGTTCTCAGCCGTATCTTTCAGGGTTCCTGATTTCTCATCCACCACCCCTTCAGACTGGTAGGATTCATAAATATCTTTCGGGCTCCCCAGTTCTCTGGCGATTTCCTCTTCGGAAAGCCCCTGTTTCTTGCCTTCTTCGAAATGAGCTTCATAGTCGGAAAGGATTTCTTCCACTTCCGATTTCCTTGCATTCCGGAAATAATACCGGAGCAGGTCTAAGAATTCTGTCTTATTCATGGAGATCGCCTCCTTCGGCTAAAATTTTCTTAACGGCCTTATTGAATTCCGTCCATTCTTTCAATGATTCTGTAAATTCTTCTCTTCCATTATCTGTAATGCGGTAGTACTTCCGCGGGGGACCATTGTGGGATTCTGCCAGGTAAGTGGCTACCAGGCCGTCTTTCTTGAACCGGTTCAGGAGCGGATAGATCGTTCCTTCGGACATCTCGATGTACTTGGAAATATCGGTCACCAGTTCGTAGCCGTAGTAGTCTTTCCTTCTGAGCATTGACAGAACCACGATCTCCATGACACCTTTCTTCAGCTGGATATTCATGGCACGTCCTTTCTTCTGTAAACATATATGTGAAAGAAATCTGTGGAAATTGACCACCGGTTGATTTCTGTTGGTAATAATATATCACAAAGTACTTTGCATTGCAAGGTACTAAATTAAATTTTGTAGAAACTTTTTTCCCGTCTTTTTTCAATGGCTTTTGTTTCGGGATTTTCGGGACTGTCGGGAATCAATCCGGGGATATCGGGAAGGTGGCGCCCTTCGGGCGCAAGTATTTTATGATGCCTCCGGCCCACATCCGGGATAGACAAAATTTTTATCCCATATCATTTTGCTGTTCCCGGTACTTCCAAGTCTCTTATCCTCTATCCCAAAGCAGCTATGGACGCAAAGTTCTATTAATAAAAACTGGCGGGCTTTCAAATTTTTATGCCCGCCACTCCCCCCGACAACCCCGATTATTCCCGGGATTCCCGACAATCCCGATTCAAAAGCTGTCGAAGAATACTATTTCTCCATATAAAAATGGGCGCCTTTTACTATTTCAAGGCGCCCACATTTACGGGCCACGGAGCACGGACCACGATTCAGGATTAATGACTATTTCAAAATACATTCCTGTGCGGAAATTATCCTTCCACCGCTTTCACGATATTTCCATTTACGGAAGAATCTTTCTTCTCAAGAGCTGCATACTTCCTCTTGTCCACTTCATTTCTCCAGCGGAGGAAGGTGGAAATAACGAAAGCAAAGGCAAGCATGCCTGCAAAAAGGTGAAGGGTTGCGGAATAACCACCGGTATTTTCCTTCATGAATGCAAGGATCAGCGGCCCTGCCACTCCGGCGATACCCCAGGCGGTGAGGATGGATCCATGAATGGATGCCAGCTGTATGACGCCGAAAATATCGGAGAGGAAAGCAGGCATGCAGGAGAAACCGCCGCCATAGCAGGAAATGATGAGGAGAACCAGTGCCTGGAAGATAAGTCCTTCCGTAGTGATAGAAAGCTGGTAGAAAGCCCACACTTCAATGGCAAAGAAGACCATGTAAGTCACGCCGCGTCCGATCCAGTCGGAAATGGTAGACCAGACGATGCGGCCTGCACCGTTCACAATACCGATGATGCCCACAAGGGATGCTGCTTCCACAGGAGTCATGCCGATGACTTCCTGAGCCATGGGGGATGCCACGGCCAGAAGTCCGATGCCGCAGGTAATATTGGTGAAGAAAATCCACCAGAGAGCATACCATTTCCAGGTATGCATCGCTTCTTTTCTTGTCATCTGGGGACCGACAACGGTACGTTTATGACCCTTCTCTGCTTCCCGGCGGAGCACTTCTTCCAGCATCACGGGAATTTCGCCCTTTTTCGGCGGACGGAGATAAGAAGCGGAAAGGACAATAATGACTGCATATACGCAACCCACGACGAGGAAATTGGTAACGAGGCCGTACGTATCGGTAAGGAACCGCATGAGGGGCCCTGCCACAAGGGCTGCGAAACCAAATCCCATGATAGCCAGGCCTGTCGCAAAGCCCCGGTGTTCAGGGAACCATTTCACAAGGGTAGAAACAGGGGTGATGTAGCCGGTCCCAAGACCGATGCCCCCTATGCATCCATAGAAAATATAAAGAAGCGGAGCCGAATGGATGTGGATGGCCAGTGCCGTCCCCAGAAGGCCGGTACCAAAGAACGCTGCTGAAATGAGGCCGGAGCGGGACGGTCCCATTCTTTCCACAATGCCTCCCAGAAAACCGGCAGACATGCCCAGAAAGAGAATGGCAATAGAAAAAGCCCAGGTCGTTTCGGAAAGGGTAAGTCCCATAGTCTCCATCACCGGCTTCGTCAGTACGCTCCATGCATAGACACTGCCGATACAGATGTGAATTCCGACTGCCGCCAGGGCAATAAGCCATCGATTTTTCTTCATTTCGAATCCCTCCACAAAGCAAAGCTGAATGAAGGGAAACCGAGAGACGCAAAGACCGCCTGTTCAGGTTTCCCTGCCCAGACGGTCGGCCGAATCAGAAATCCCCGGTCCATGTGGTCAATTCCACAAATCCGTCAGTCCCGAGGGTTCTTTCAATTGTGAATCCAATATACCATGGGTCCCCGGCAATTGTCAAGAAGAAAGTTTATATAAAATTCATCAATATATTGTGGTGTTGAATAATTTTTATATACAAGATGAGCGAAGATAATGGTTAATGGTGAATAGGTAATGGCAGAAATAACCTGCTTTTCATCCGTACGGGGACTGCACATCGGGGTCAATGGTTTTTCATTCGAATGATTTGCCGTCCACTCTTCCAAAAACCGTACATCAGGGTTAATAGTTAACAGATGGAACAACTTTACCCATTCATACCGGAAACCGCACATTAAGGTTAATAGTTAATGGTTAGTGGCATCAGCCGAAGAGCCGCTGTCTCTCCCGCTGCCCCTTGAGGGAAAGCTCCCACAAAGCAGGTTAAGGAGTGTACTATGGATACGAGGAAAATATTGGACCTTCATGCGAAATCAAAAATAACGAATGCCATGCCGGGGACCGAAGGACCCATCCAAAAACTGCGGCCAAAGGCCGCCACTTTCCCGATTACCCCGAGACCCCCGATTCAAAAGTTTTCCCGCCTGCAGTTTCCTTAAAAATTTTCGACTTCCCCACATTCATATAGTATAATAAGAATAAAAGTTCTGTACTCAAATTGGAGGAAGTTATGGACATCTGGGAAAAGCTGAATGAGAGGCAAAAGGAAGCGGTCACAACTACCGAAGGGTATGTGCGGGTCATCGCAGGGGCCGGTTCCGGGAAGACCCGGGCTCTTTCCTACCGGTTTGCCTACCTGGTGGAAGAGCTGGGCATCCTTCCCGGCCACATCCTCTGCGTGACTTTTACGAATAAATCGGCCCGTGAAATGGCCCGGCGCATTCATCAGCTCACCGGCGATAACGATACAGGCTATATCAATACGTTCCACGGCTTCTGTGTATCCGTGCTTCAGGAAGACAGTCATGCCGTATCGTACCCGAAAAATTTCCTGGTCATCGACAATTCAGACATCGACGATATGCTCCAGATGATTTATGAAGAAATGGGACTCACCCTCCGGGACATGCCCTTCAACAAAGCCAGGGACATGATTGAGATGAAGAAGTGCATGTGGCAGCCGGATTATTACAAAGATATGATCGCCATGCCCCTTTCCCTGCTTTATGAAAAATATCACAAAGCACTGACGGTGGAAGATATTATTTTCTACGGATACCTGTACCAGGAGAAGAAATGCTTTGCCCTGGACTACAACGATCTCATCAAATTCACGCTCTATATTTTTGAAGAAAATGAAGAAATACGGCTGAAGTGGCAGAAACGGCTGGAATACATCATGATCGATGAATTTCAGGATATCGACCCTCTCCAGTACAAACTGATGAAAGCTCTCTGCGGCTACCACAACAATCTTTTCGTCGTGGGAGACCCGGACCAGACCATTTACACCTGGCGGGGCGCCAATATCAGGTACCTTCTCGACTTTGACAAAGAATTTCCAAAAGTAAAGACCATCTTCATGAATGACAATTACCGCTCTTCCCCGGAAATTCTGGCGGCCGCCAATTCCCTCATCGACAAAAATGAAAACCGGATCAAAAAGGACCTTATTTCCCATAAGGAAAAAGGCCCGGCCGTCACCTGTTTCCCTTCCGCCAACGCAGGAGAAGAAGCGAAAAAAATTGCAGAAGAAATTAAAAAACTTCATGAAGCAGGGACCGGTTATGGAGAAATCGCCCTCCTTTACCGTGCCCATTATGTGACGAGGAATCTGGAAGAAGCGCTGCTCAAGGCAGAAATACCCTATACCATCTATAGCGGTACCCAGTTCTTTGACCGTATGGAAATCAAGGATGCCCTCTGCTACCTCAGGATGATTGCCTATAAAGACGATATGGCCTTCCGCCGCATTGTAAACCAGCCGAAGCGGAATATCGGCATCCGGCGCATGGAATTTCTCCAGAAAAAAGCAGAAGAAGAAAATCTCACCCTCTATGAAACGATGAGGAAATATATAGAAGATCCCATCTTCAAACGCACAAAAGCAGGAGATTTCATCGAGCTCATCGAATATTTCACAAAAGACAGCGCAGGAAAGCCGGTATCCGAGGTGCTCTCTGCCATTCTCGACGAAAGCGGATATGAGCGGATGCTTCGCACCGAAGGAAGCCAGGAGCGGCTGGACAATCTGGCGGAACTGAAACAGTCCATTTTCGAATACGAAGCTTCCGCCGGAGAAGAGACTTCTATTTCCGATTATCTGGAACATGCCGCCCTTTTCTCCAATATGGACCGTGCCCCGGGGGAAGACCGGGTCAAGCTTATGACCATTCACACGGCCAAAGGTCTGGAATTTCCGGTAGTTTTCCTTTGTGCCATGAATGAAGGCATTTTCCCCTCCCGGAGGACCAGGACGAAGCGGGCTATGGAAGAAGAAAGGCGCCTCGCTTTCGTGGCCCTCACCCGTGCGCAGAAAGCCCTCTATCTGACAGAAGCAGAAGGGACCAACCTGGACGGTACCCCCCGCTTCCCATCCCGGTTCATCATGGACATCGACAGGAAACTGCTTCACTTTGAACCGGCCATCAATGAAGCCCTCTTCGAAGCAGGAAAAGCCTACGTGGACAGGACCGCCCAGTACCTGAAAGATGATAAAGCGCCGGAGCATTTTGAAAAAGGCACCAGGGTGCGTCACGGAGTCTTCGGACCCGGCACCATTGAAAAAGTGGACGAAGAAAATAACTCCTACTCCATCAGATTCGACAATATGGAAACAGCCAGGGACATCTCCTTCCGGGCAAGACTCACGAAATTGTGATTATTCCCCCCCACCGACGCTCATGTTCCTGCCCAAATATGACAATCGTGATTCGTGAAGGTGGGCCTGCATCAGAAATGAGGCAGGTCCTTTTTATAATGGATTTTCCCAAAAACTTAAGTTCATAAGAAAACTCTCCGTTTCAAAAGCTTTTATTTCGGGGATATCGGAATGAGTTACGGGAATAACGGGAATCCCGGAGTGGTGCGGCACATCCGTAAAAAGGCGGCAGAGTTTTGTAAATTAATGATCATCTTCATAAAACAGCATATCGAAGTCAAACGTTACAATATAAAAACGGCGGGCTTTATAAATTTTATGCCCGCCATCACCCCGATAGTCCCGACAGCCCCGGGATTCCCGACATTCCCGATTCAAAAGCTTCCGGTCAAAAAGTTTCCCATTCTATAAATAGTGGATTTATTAACTTTTCTCCACTTACCACTTATCACTTCTCACTTACCACTTTATTTCCCATTCTTGCAACCCCTATTAAATCATGATATATTAGAAATATTATTGACTACAGGAGGAAACCATGTCTTTTGAAAAAGTAAAGTCTTATTTCGATACTTTTGGTATGGGCGATCGGTGCATCGACCTGAAAGATTCTTCAGCTACCGTGGCTCTGGCAGCCCAGGCACTGGGCACGGAAGAAGCGCGCATTGCAAAGACCATGTCTTTCCTCATCGATGACAAGCCCCTCATTATCGTAGTAGCCGGCGATGCAAGGATTGACAACCACAAATACAAGGAAACCTTCCACAAGAAGGCAAAGATGATCCCGGGCTCAGACTGCGAAAAATACATCGGCCACCGTCCGGGCGGTGTCTGCCCCTTCTGCCTGCCTGAAGGCACGCCCGTGTACCTGGATGTATCCCTTAAGCGCTTTGATATCGTATACCCGGCAGCAGGCACAGACCACAGTGCTGTAAAGCTGCACGTGGATGAACTGGCGAAATATGCGAAATCCCTGGGCTGGGTAGACGTATGCAAGAACTGGCAGCCCGAAGAATAGTATTTCCACGGAGATAATCAATGATCGTTGAACAATTTGGCGTAGAAGACTGGATGGACCGGTTCGAAGAAAACGCGACCTACAATATTACCGATACCTGTGCCAAACCCCTCACACTGCAGGAACTTTTCGACCTGGCCGGAGCTGACAGGAATTCCTTCATGGAAGATTTCTTCCGGAAAGAACAGAGCTACGGCACCATATTTGGAAGTGCGGCAGTAAAAGAAGAAATTGCAAAGCTCTATGACCATATTTCCCCGGAAGAGATTCTGACCGAACATGGCGCCACCGGCGGGAACCAGCATATTTTCTTCTCCCTCATCCGCCCCGGTGACCGGGTGGTGGCCTTCACACCGAGCTATCAGCAGTTCTACTCCGCCCCCAGATCCCTGGGTGCGCAGGTTACCGTACTGCATCTGAAAAAAGAAAACGGATATATGCCGGATATCGATGAACTTCGCAGCGTTTGCGCCCATGGAGTCCGTATGATTGCGCTGAACAATCCCAACAATCCCACCGGTTCCCTCATTCCGGAAGACCTGATGAAGGAAATCGTGGAAATCGCCAGAGAGAGCGGCGCCTATATCCTCTGCGACGAAGTGTACGCAGGAGTTTCCCAGAGCGATGAAGATATCTGCCCCTCGATTGCTGACCTTTACGAAAAAGGAATCGCTACCGGTTCCATGTCCAAAGCCTTTTCCCTGGCCGGTCTCCGTCTAGGCTGGCTTGCCACAAGGGATAAACAGGCCATCGCCCAGTTCAAACGGGTGAGAGACTACGATCTCGTATCCTGCGGACTCTTTGATGAATCCATAGCGGCCCTTGCCCTGCAGCATAAAGAAAAAATCCTGAAAAGAAATCAGGAAATCGTCCGCCACAACCTGCCCATTCTGGAAGGCTGGGTAAAAAATGAAAAACACGTATCCTTCGTAAAACCGAAAGCAGGCACCATGGCCCTCGTCTACTACGATATGGACATCCCCTCCCGCCTCTTCTGCCAGAGGATGTACTATGAAACAGGAGCCTTCAACGTCCCCGGAGACTGCTTCGACGAACCCCGCTCCATGCGGGTCGGCTACGCCCACGATCCGGAAATTCTGAAAAAAGGACTGGCTGCCGTCAGCGAATTCTTTACGATACTGGAAAAAGAAGGAGTAGGAGTCGTTAGTCATTAGTCGTTAGTGGTTAGTTATCAATTCTCATTTATTAAAATTCAAATAATAAAAAGACCAGCTTTGAAATAACAAGGCTGGTCCTTTTGTTTTGGAAATATGAATTCCGAATGGTAAGTACGGAGTAATAAGCAGCGGATATGGCTGGCTGCGCATCCAATCTTAAGTAGTGTGCCACACACGGAGTTCCGTACAATGATTATAAATGAGCCTTTCAAATCCGCCTCTGCAAAGCCCCCCTAAAAAAGCGGCGGCCATCAGGCCGCCACCTTCCCGCGCCCCGCATCCCGAACCCCGAAATTTCGAAAAAGTCAAGGGAGGGGCGTGTCGAGGTGGGGCTAACTCCCGAAAACCGTATGTGACTTAGGTCATAGTATCTGACAGATGACCTATGTGACTTAGGTCATAGTATCTGACAGATGACCCACACCCTCACACCTTCATTTTCGTCTTGTACCTGCAGTACGACCCACCCGCCTTCGCTGCGCTCAGGCACCCTCCCAAGCCTGGGAGGGCTTTTACGTTTCGACTTGAGTGATCTATACCATATGATTCCAAGTAACATTTGACATGAATTGATCTCGGAACGGGCTTTTCAGCCCCGCCTGTGCAAAGCCCCCTAAAAAAGCGGCGGCCATCAGGCCGCCACCTTCCCGCACCCCGCATCCCGCACCCCGAAATTTCGAAAAAGTCAAGGGAGGGGCGTGTCGAGGTGGGGCTAACTCCCGAAAACCGTATGTGACTTAGGTCATAGTATCTGACAGATGACCCAATACCATATGATTCCGGGAAGCGCCTGGCACTCATTTATCTCTGAACGGGCTTTTCAGCCCCGCCTGTGCAAAGTCCCAATAAGTAAGCGGCGGCCATCAGGCCGCCACCTTCCCGCACCCCGCACCCCGCACCCCGAAATCTCAAAAATATCAAGACCGGGGCATGTCGAGGTGAGGCTAACTCCCGAATACCGTATGTGACTCTACCCGCAGTAACTGCCAAAAGACTCATACCTTCAAGATTCATTTTCGTCTTGTACCTGCAGTACGACCCACCCGCCTTCACTGCGTTCAGGCACCCTCCCAAGCCTGGGAGGGCTTTTACGTTTCGACTTGAGTGATCTATACCATATGATCTCTGGAAGCGCCTGGCACTCATTTATCTCTGAACGGGCTTTTCACCCCGCCTGTGCAAAGTCCCAATAAATAAGCGGCGGCCATCAGGCCGCCACCTTCCCGCACCCCGCATCCCGCACCCCGAAATCTCGAAAATGCCAAGACCGGGGCTCGCCGTGGTGAGGCTAACTCCCGAAAACCGTATGTAATGCAGGTCGTAGTAAATACCAGATGACTCAGATCTTCTTCAGATCTTCATCAATAATCCTTGCCTTCAGGTCCTGCAGTTTCGGCGAGAGGTTGATTTCCATGGCATGAGGCATGTACAGTCTCGTATATTCCGGCCAGAGGAAATCCATCTGCTTATTGGCATAATCCATGGTTTCCTGAAGTGTCGGAAGCTGGACTGCCTCGCCTTTCAGGATGACCGGTTTCAGCATTTCTTCTACTGTGTAAGTTCCCTCTTCCAGTGTCTTTTTGCGCCATTTGGCCGTTTCGGTGACCAGGGTGAAATTGCCGGAGGGCACCGGTTCATCTTTGAGGCAGACGAGATCGGTAATCATCTTGCCGGTTCTCTTCTTGTAGAAACGATAGACCGTCTTGATTCCCGGGTTTGTCATCTTGCTCACATCGTTGGAAATCTTCATGACCGGTTCGAAGGTTCCATCTTTATCACGGGCGCTCATCTTGAATACACCGCCCAGGGCAGATGTACCGTCGGCAGTAATGATCTTCGTGCCTACGCCCCAGCTGGTGACCGTGCAGCCCTGTTCCTTCAGAGTCTGGATGAGGTATTCATCGAGATCGTTGGATCCGGAAATAATGGCATCCGGGAAACCGGCTTCTGCAAACATGTGGGATGCTTCCTGAGAGAGATAGTTCAAATCGCCACTGTCGATTCGGATTCCATATTTCTTCGGAAGTTTTCCTTCTGCTTTCAATTCTTTAAAAACTTCGATGGCATGAGGAACTCCCAGTTCCAGTACATTGTACGTATCAGCCAGAAGGATGAGATTATCATGGTACTGGCGCACATATTCCCGGAAGGCATCCAGTTCATTGTCAAAGCTCATGACCCAGGAATGAGCCATGGTCCCCAGCACCGGTATATGGAAAAGTTTGCCTGCTTCCACATTGGAAGTGCCGTTAAAACCGCCAATCATGGCAGCTCTTGCGCCCCAGAGGCCGGCAGAATGGCCCTGGGCCCGGCGGAGGCCGAATTCCATCAGTGCATCATGGGGAGCCACAGTCCGCACGCGGCGGCACTTGGTAGCAATGAGACTTTCATGGTTCATAATCATGGAAAGACCTGTTTCCAGAATCATGGCTTCCATAGTTGTTCCTTCGAAGCGGAGCAGCAGTTCTCCCGGGAAAGCCACCGTTCCTTCCGGCATGGCATAAATATTTCCGGTAAAGTGGAAATGGGAGAGGTAATCCAGAAATTCCGGATAGAAAATATTCAGACTTCTGAGGTAATCGATATCTTCTTTGCTGTAGGTGAAATTCTTTACAAAATCCACCAGATGGGCAAGGCCCGCTACGACGGTATATCCGCCGCCAAATGGATTCTGACGGTAAAAACGGTCAAATACCACCTTTCTCTCATGCATGCCCTTTTTGAAAAGAGCATTGGTCATGGTGAGCTGGTATAAATCGGTAATCAAACCATTCGTTGACATATTGTCCTCCTTAATGATAATGATTTTTCATTGTCCGTTGCTTACTGTCAAGACAATAATGTGTGACTTACATTATAACACTTCTTCATGGAAATGGTTAGAGGCAATTGGGAAATATAGAGACAGCGATTTCGAAAAGGACAGCTTTAGATCCCGAAAACTTTTGGTACGGGGGTGTCGGGATTAGTTTCGGGGATGTCGGGGATATCGGGGGTGGTGCGGCGCAGCAGAAAAAAGCGCCGCAGAGTTGTATAACTTTTACACACGCTGCCCCGCACCATGTTCGTATCAATCCCATATATACTCGTGCCGCGGGAGCGGCACACCTTCCCGACAGCCCCGAAAGGCCCGATAATCCCGATACTCCCGATTCAAAAGTTTATTTCTCTTAAAGTTGCCTTCCGGGTCCTCAGCAGGTTGTCCGCTTAACGCTCCCTTCAATCCTGTCTTTCAGCTGCACGCTTCCGCCTTCCAGGGAGAAAACTGCCATTTCTTCCTCGGTTATACCATAAAGGTCGCGGATATCGTCCCGGCAGGCCTTCCACATGGTGCGGACCATTTCTGCATTATCGGATTCGGAAAGCTTCCCGCGGATGGAAATCCAGGATTTGTCCGGATGGAGGGCGCTGATTTCGACTCTCGGATTGACTTTCAGTTCCCGATAGAGCTCTGAAGTCTTCCTCATGAAAAACCAGAGCTTCCCATCGGCCACACAGGCTCCACTCATGGGGCGCACCCTTGGCGTCAGTCCGGAAATCGTAGCCATATAAAAAACTTTACATTCCCTTAAATATTCCAGTATCTTTTTTACGTCCAAAACAATCACTCCCTTGATTTTTATTTCCCGATTGTTCCTTATCCTATTGTACAATGGATGACAAAGTTTGGGAAGAATGGGAACTTACTTCTATAAAGAAAAGGGGACTTTAAAACGAATACCTTTTGAATCGGGGCAATCGGGATAATCGGGGTGGTCGGGGCTGTCGGGGTGGTGGCGGACATAAAATTTATAAAGTCCGCCTTTTTTATATGGCAGCTTTTGTCTTCAACGCCTGTTTTTAAAAAAGTAGAATTTATAAAACTCTGCCGCTTTTTACTGTTGCGCTGCACCGCCCCGAGATTCCCGTTATTCCCGTAACTAATCCCGATATCCCCGAAACAAAAGCCTTTAAGACGTATAGTTTCCTTATGAACTTTTGGCTTTCGAAAGGATGCACAATAAAAAGACCTGCGTTATTTCCAATGCAGGTCTTTTCTCTAGTTCCTAACAGCTAACCACTAATTATTTCACTCCGGCCAATGCCGCTTCCCTGTCCGGAAGGATTTTCACCTTTACATCCGGAAGATGGGTCAGGATATCGATGACCAGGTCCCTCGTATCGGCGGTGGAATTGATCTGGCAGGTGGCCCGTTTCGAATCCAGGGTAGTCAGGATGCCCAGATATTCGTAGCCTTCGATAATCCTGTTGATGTAATTCACTTCCGTTGGCGGAATTTCGATGTAAACTCTTGTATCATCCATGTCTCGCGCGCCTCCTCAGGATGGTGTAAGGCGGGAGCAGCACATTTCCGGAAAGCGTCAGTTCTTCCAGCGGGTGCGGCGCCTTTTCCACTTCCATCCCTTCTCCGTTCACCAGTTTTTCTATTTTAATGAGTCCCACTACTCCCTGCGGCGTGAGGTACTCCAGGATTTCTCCCACTTTGAAATGGTTCCTCTGCTGCACAAGGTTCGTCTTGTTTCCTCTGTCTTCCTTCAGGATGAGTCCTACGAAATCATAGGGCTGCTCGGGCTGGGACTTCACATATTCCTGAGCGCTGTGGTCAGGATTCTGGAAAGCAAAAGCCGTAGTATAAGGTCGGTGGGAAACTTTTTCCAGCTCTTCCCGCCATTCGCTGCGGACTTTGTACGCGCCGCCTTCTGCATAGTAAGCATCGATGGCTTTTCTGTAAGCAGCCACAACGGCCGCCACATAGTACACGCTCTTCATGCGCCCTTCGATTTTCAGGGAGGAAATACCACTTTCGATAAGCTCAGGGATATGGTCGATCATGCAGAGGTCTTTGCTGTTGAAAACATAGGTCCCGTGATCGTCCTCCTCCACTGACCAGTACTGGCCCGGACGGGTTTCTTCCACCACCGCATATTTAAAGCGGCAGGCCTGGATGCATTCGCCCCGGTTGGACTGGCGCTTTCCATTGGTAAAGAAATTGGAAAGGAGGCAGCGGCCGGACCAGGAAATACACATGGCTCCGTGACCGAAGACTTCCAGCTCGATATCCACTTTCTTCCGTATTTCCGCCATTTCCTTCACGGAAACTTCACGGGCAAGGACTACGCGGGATGCGCCCAGTTCTTTCCACATCCTGACGGTCCGCCAGTTGGCAGCGCTTGCCTGGGTGGACACGTGAATGGGAAGACCCGGAGCCACTTCTCTTGCCAGGGAGAATACGCCCAGGTCGGAAATAAGGGCTGCGTCTGCATGGATTTCTTCAAGAAATTTCAGGTAATCGTCCAGACCTTCCAGATCTTCATTCCGGGGAATGATATTCACCGTTACATAGACTTTCCTGCCCAGCTTATGAGCATAGTCCACGGCTTCCTTCATTTCTTCACGCGTGAAATTTCCGCCGTAAGCGCGGAGGCCGAAGACTTTTCCTGCCAGATACACGGCGTCTGCCCCGTAAAGAAGAGCCATTTTCATTTTTTCCATTGTCCCCGCCGGAGCGAGAAGTTCGATTTTATTCATGTCATTCCTTTCGGGACGCTCACGGAAAGTCCGTCCCCTTCTTCATAAATATGCGTATCGTATTTTTCTTCTACATAGGAAATATAATCCCGGAGCCGCATGACCAGTGTGCGGTACCTGTGCGGCACAGGACCATTGCTTTTCACGAGTCCCCGGAAAAGCACATTATCCGCAGCAATCACTGCATTCTTTGAAAGTTTCGGCTCGATTTCCTTCAACTCCCGGAGATACTGCCCCTTGGGCCCGTCCAGGTAGAGGAAATCATAGGGACCTTTGAGCGTTTTCAATAGTTCCGCCGCATCCCCCAGATGGCAGCGCACCCTTTCCGATACGCCTGCCCGCCTCATGACCGTTTCCGCCATTGTATGACGGGTCTCATCGATTTCCAGCGTATCGATTTCCGCCTTTGGAAATTTTTCAGCCATCATAAGGGCTGAATACCCGATGGCCGTCCCTATTTCCAGGATCCGCTGCGGGCCATCCGGTCCCGCAAGGGCTGCCGCCTTCAGAAGCAGCTCCCTCTCCGGTCCCCGGATGATGGGCACATTATTTTCTTCCGCATACATTTCAAGCTCGGACAGGATTTGAGGTATAGTATTGTCCATCAACACTCCATTGTAATCAATAATCTCACTGAATGGTAATCCCATTTCGGAAAGGTGGCCGCGAAGCGGCCGGACAGGTTGTTTTAAGTATACCCCGATAAATTAAAGCAAAGCCTCATCTAAAACTGCGCCCGAAGGGCGCCACCTTCACGAATCACGAACAACGAACCACGAAAACCGCTATTGCCTCAATCCACCAGAGTCGAATCGGTCCGCTAAGTCCCATACATACTTGCGTCGCCTTTTTCTGTTGCGGCGCACCTCCCCGCAATCCGCCTTCCGCAATCCGATTTTCAGCATTTACGGCAGGCAGTTTCCTTTTCTAAATTACTGCTGCCCGTAAATACTCTCCGTCTCCGCCTGATGTTCTTCATAGGATTTCGTGAATACATGATGACCATCAGCCTGGGCCACATAGTAAAGGTATTCCCCGGGCTCTGCCGCAAGGACCGCCTCTATGGCATCGAGTCCCGGCGCGCCGATGGGTCCCGGCGGGAGACCGTTGTGAATATAGGTATTATAGGGAGAATCAATCTTCGTATCTGCGATGGTCAGTTCTTCCTTCTGGCTTCCCAGGGCATACTGGATGGTTGCATCGATCTGGAGAGGCATACCTATTTCCAGACGTTTCAGCATGACCGATGCAATCGGCACCTGGTCTTCTTTGAAACGGGCTTCCCTTTCCACCATGGAAGCCAGGGTCATGAGATCATGCAGCGTCAGTTTCTTTGCTTCCGCCTGTTTCCTGATTTCCGGAGTTAATACGGTATCTGTCCTTTTGTACATCAGATCGCAAATCTGCTTTGCATCGAATTCCCTGGGAATATCATAGGTATCCGCATAGAGGAAACCTTCCGCCTTGATGGGCACTGCCACTGGGCCGTACTGAAATTTCAAAGGTCCATAGGATGCAGCGGTCTCTTCGAAATTGTCAGCGCCCGCTATGCCCGATTTCTTCAATATTTCCGCAATCTGGCGGACCGTGTATCCTTCCGGGACCGTCACCATGACCGATTCAGTCCTTCCCGTATGCATTTCTTTAAGAGCCTGCATCACCGTCTGGCCCTGCTTCAGGTGGTACGTCCCGCTCTGCAGGTCTTTTTCATTTCCCAGAATCCTGGCGTAAATACGGAAAATCGTGGAACTCCGGATGACTCCTTTGCGCTCCAGTTCATCGGCGATATCCCGTCCCGTGGCATTTTTCGGCACCTGCAGGGTCACTTCCCCGTGCAGATCCACCCGGTCCATAGCATAAAAATAGATTCCTAAAATACAAAGGAAACAAAGCAGAATCACTCCGCCCACCCGGCAGATCCGCTTTGCGCCCCAATGATGGTCCTCAGTGAAAATATCCTTCGGACCCTGGTCACTGTCTTTCTTTTCGTTGTCGTCCATGCGGCACCTCTAAAGGAACGTATTTCCATCCGGTGACACATGCTGGAAATACAGGAATAGTATTCTATTATTATATCATATATAGGAAATACGAAAAAATTGCGATTCATTCTTTGGAAATAATGGCTAATAGCTCAAACTTCGCAGTTAACAATCTTGTGTTTTCCTAGATAATATCGGTCTTTTTCTAAAAAAGAATAGCAAGGGCCTTCCGTTTTAGGTAAAA
>OMVW01000067.1 GCA_900314595.1 uncultured Dialister sp.
AAAAGGAGAAGGACAAAGAGCAGAAGACCGCCTGAATAAGTGGGCTAACCCCGAACAGAAAAATTAGGAATGGGTGTCCTTGACAACGGGACCGTTTTATAATAAGGGCGCCCCTTTTTAATAGAATTTTCCAGCTCAAATGGACTTTTGTGCTAATTTCGTTCGCGAGATTAGCACAAAAGTCCAATTTTTATTTAGAATTCCTGTCCCCGCTTCGGGGCGGCTTTCCTCTGGTGAAGCCTGAACACTGGAGGATAGGAGCACATAGGAGGCTGACTGACGAAACGTACAGGGTGAATTTGACTCTATCCGACAGTTGAAAGGCTCTCCCCCGGGAGAGCTCCGGCAAAGCCGGTGAGAGGGCCAATCGATTCGAAGAATCGATCATTTCTGAAATATTCCCATAGAAGTTCCGGATTTCGAAATTTTCTGCCGGCGGTTTTGCCGCCAATCCCATTCCTTGCCCTATCAGTCTGCTTCGCAGCCAGCTTCCCCGAGGGGAAGCCTGACCATCAGGGGATTTCTCCGACTTCTCTGTCCAGTTCAAGTTTCCAGGGAAAGCTGCACTAAAAAAATTCAGTCCCAAACCAAAATAGCCTGCTTCATGAATTCTGCAGGCCCTCCTTCCTGAAATCCGAAGTCCGAAATCCGTCTCTTCGCTCACTGCAGGCCAAAGGCCCTCATATAATTGGCCGCTTCAAAATTTTGTTGCGGCCTCCTTCCCGCACCCCGCATCCCGCTCCCCGTTCCCCGTTATTTCCATATACAAAATGGCCTGCTTCATGAATTGTGCAGGCCCCCTTCCCCCAATCCCCAATCCGCAATCCCCAATCCGTTTTTCAAAACAAAAAGGAAAAGAGGACAGATGACTCTGTCCCCTTTCCCCGATCGTGTTTGCAGCGTGTCCGGCTGCTGTATGGTTTACTGTTTCTTCCTGCCGCCCAGATAGGCCGCCATGACATCCGGGTTGCTTGCGACTTCCTGCGCCGGGCCTTCCATGACGATTCTGCCTGTTTCCATAACGTAGGCATAGTCGGCGATCTGGAGTGCCTTTCTCGCATTCTGTTCTACAAGAAGGACAGTCGTACCCATTTTATTGATATCTTTGATTACGTCGAAAATCTGCTGGACCACCAGCGGTGCCAGGCCCATGGACGGTTCGTCCAGGAGCATGACTTCCGGCTTTGCCATCATGGCACGGCCGATAGCGAGCATCTGCTGTTCGCCGCCGGAAAGGGTACCGCCCAGCTGGGTCTGTCTTTCAAAAAGTCTGGGGAACCTTTCAAAGACTTTCGTCAGGTCTTCAGCGATTTCTTTTTCATCTTTTCTCTGGAATGCGCCCATTTCCAGATTTTCACGGACCGTCATATTCTGGAGGATCTGGCGTCCTTCCGGGACGAGGACCAGGCCTCTCTTGACGATCCGGTGGGTTTTCTTGCCGGAAATATTTTCACCCTTGAAAATAACTTCCCCTGCCACCGGTTTCATGACGCCCATGATGGTCTTCATGGTGGTGGACTTTCCGGCACCGTTGGCGCCGATGAGGGTGACGATCTTGCCTTCCGGTACGGAGAGGGAAATGCCTTTCAGCGCTTTAATATTTCCATAAGCGGCTTCCACATTTTTCAGTTCGAGAAGTGCCATTATGCCTCATCCTCCTTGCCCAGGTAAGCTTCGATAACTTTCGGATCGTTCTGTACGTCTTCCGGCACCCCTTCTGCCAGCTTCTTGCCGAAGTTGACAACCATGACGTGGTCGCAGAGGCTCATGACCAGCTGCATATCATGTTCGATGAGGATGATGGTCGTTCCGAATTTCGTACGGATATTATGAATCAGTTCGGTGAGAGCCGCGGTTTCACTGTCGTTCATGCCGGCTGCCGGTTCATCCAGGAGGATGAGCTTCGGCCGGGTGGCCAGGGCTCTGGCGATTTCCAGTTTTCTCTGTTTGCCGTAAGGAAGTTCCGTAGCCAGACGGTCTGCATCTTCTCTAAGGCCTACGAAATCGAGGAGTTCCAGCGCTTCTTCTCTCGCTGCTGCTTCTTCCTTCTTCTGGGCAGAAGTGCGGAAGAAAGAAGCAAGGATGCCGGACTTCAGACGGTCATGATGGCCGACGAGGATATTTTCCAGCACCGTCATGCCCGAAAAAAGGCGGATATTCTGGAACGTACGGGCTACGCCCATATTGATGATCTGGAAAGGCTTCTTCCCTTCGATGGATTTTCCGTCGAGGAGGATATCCCCTTCCGTCACCTGGTAAACCCCGGTAATCAGGTTAAAAATGGTGGTCTTACCGGCACCGTTTGGCCCGATGACTCCAAATATTTCTCCCTTTTCCACGGAGAAGGACATATTGGAAACAGCGGTCAGGCCGCCAAACTGTTTCACTACGTTTTTCATTTCAAGCAGCATCACTGTTTGCCTCCTTCCGCGGAAACTTTCTGTTTTTTGCCAAATTTTTTGGAAATATATTTCACTGCATCATAGGACAGGATGCCATCCGGACGGAATGCCATGAGGAGCACCAGCATTACACCATAGATCATATCCCTGTATTCAGCCATTGCACGGAGAGATTCCGGAACGATGGTGAGGATGGTTGCGCCCAGCACCGGTCCCCAGAGTACGTTGGAACCGCCGAATACGGCGTATACCAGGATGTCTACGACCTTGCCCCAGGAGAAATCCGTCGGGCTGATGAAGAAAGTGGCATGAGCATAGAGAGCTCCGCCTACCCCTGCAAAGAATGCGGAGAAGAGGAAAGCCATCATTTTGAAACGAACCACATTGATCCCGGAAAGAGCTGCCGCATATTCATCGGCCTTGACAGCTGCCCAGGCGCGGCCGATTCTGGAATGTTCCAGACGGTACCAGAAGAAAACGATAGCGATCACGATGACCAGGAGAACGATATTCATGAGCAGCTGACCGCCGGTCTGGGAGTCGATTTCCAGTGCATCCAGGAGACCCATATCGCTGGCATAATCAGAAAGAATGGAAGCCATGGAAGGAATGCCGGAGAAACCGAGCGCCCCGTGGGTGATATCCAGGTTCAGCGCAATAACGCGGACGACTTCACCAAAGCCCATGGTCGCGATGGCCAGGTACAGGCCTCTCAGACGAATCGTCGGCAGACCGATGATGAGACCTACCAGCATGGCCATGCAGCCGCCCAGGAAAATACCGACCGGCATAGGCACCCCATGCTGCGCGGTGAGAATTGCGGAAGTATAAGCCCCCAGACTCATAAAGCCTGCATTGCCCAGGGAAAGGATACCGGTGCACACAGTCATATAAACCGTGAGAGCCAGTACGATATTGATGCATACGAAGGTGAATACCTGCAGGAAGTAGCCATTCAAAATTTCGTCCATTACGGTCTGCCTCCTTTGCCTGCCTTGGAGAACAAACCTTCAGGGCGGATAAACAGAATGAGAATGATAATACCAAATGCCACAGCATCTCTATAGGTAGAAGAACCATAAGCCACGGCAAATACCTCAGCAATACCGAGGATAAAGCCGCCTGCCATAGCGCCTTCCACATTGCCCAGGCCCCCCATGATGAGGACTGCCAGACCTTTGAGGCCCATAGCGGTACCCATGGTCGGTTCGATCGCATTGAAAGAAAGACCGATGAGCACCCCTGCAGCGGCGCCCAGAGCAGAAGCCAGCATGACAGTGAACGTAATGATACGACTTGTATTGATACCCAGGAGCCCGGCAGTTTCCGCATTTTCAGAAGTAGCGCGGATAGCCTTGCCCAGCTTCGACTTGTTCAGCATGACCGTCAGGAGAACCATCAGGATTACCGCCGTACCCAGGGACACGATCTGGATACCGGAAATCTTGAACAGTCCGAAATTCATGAGGCCATTATCGAAAGTAGCCGGGAAAGAACGGGTCTGAGGACCCCAGACCATGAGTGCCACCGATTCCAAGAAGGTGGACACACCGATGGTGGAAATAAGCGGAGCCAGATGAGTGACCTTGCGGCGGCGGAGAGGCCGGAGAGCAAATATTTCCAGTCCATACCCAAGCACCGCACCCCCGATCATAGCCCCGACGAGTGACGGGAAAATGCCCAGTCCTGCCTCAGTCACGAGCAGGAGGCCGATGTAAGCGCCGATCATAAAGATGCCGCCATGTGCCATATTGACGATATTCAATACGCCGAACACTAGCGTATAACCGATGGCAATGACCGCATAGGCGCTTCCCAGCGTTAAACCGTTGACAAGCTGTTGAAAAAACACGATCTTCAATCCCCTTTCAAAAAAAGAACAAATTCCGAAGAACGAATGGCATCAAAAACACCCCTGCTGTAATCTGGCGTCATTACAGCAGGGGCGAAATGGTTCGCGGTACCACCCTGGTTTTTCACTCATCGAATAAAGAGCATCCCATAAACTGATCCCGTATAAAAAACGCCCCTATTTCCGATTAAGGAAATAGGGGCGACATGCGCGGTACCACCCTACATTATACTCAGGTATTCACATCCGTAACGTGGAGTCTACGCCATTGCCTACTATGTTCGGCTCAGGAGCTCACAGGTGATAGTCAGAAATGGAATGCACCGGCTTGCACCCTACCGCCGGCTCTCTGTGCCATGGACCATAAAATCCCTTGTCCCGCTCATCGCTTTTAAGAATTGCCCTTAACGGAGGCCCCGTCAGAAACTACTTCATTCACCTCTGAAACTCCCGGGTGAGCCTGCCTCCCGCCTCACACTGACTTTCACCATCCGTCAGCTCTCTATCGATCCGCCTGGAAACATATCCCGATCCTTGCCATTCGTTCTTTCGTTGTGCCATCTATTGTAACATTTATATTTCAAATGTCAATACAGTTTCCGTAAAAATTATGAAATAAAGGAGCAGCGGCTCTGGAAATAGACAGATGTGCTGAACTGTCGGGAGATAATCGTTCTTCGTTGTTCGTTCTTCGTGATTCGTGGTCCGGGGTCCATGGTCCGGGGTCCGTGAAGGTGGCGGGCATCAGAATCCTATGGCCCCCCTTTTTGTATTGAAACTATAGGGTATCAGCTTTTGTTTCGGGACTGTTGGGATTATCGGGATTCTCGGGGCTGTCGGGAAGGTGCGGCGCAAATTCATGAGCGCCGCAGATTTTGAAATAGTAATCAGCCGATAGCTGTCAGCAGGGCAAATGCCGTATGGCTAAACACGAAATGACGCTGCGTCCCCCAACGGGGGAAGCTCCCGCGAAGCGAGTAAAGGGGGGCGGTCTTTCGTTCAAGCCGAAATCGAGATAAATGGTAAAAACGTAACGTATTCCGGGGAGCCGCCGGGTGGGTTCATCTTTCGCACGAGGCACATATAAGACGAATCATTGAAACGTACTTTGACAGATGAGAAAAAATAAAAGCATGCCATCGTCCAAGCCCTCCCAGGTTTTGGGAGGGTGCCGGAGCAAAGCGAAGGCGGGTGGGTTCATCTTTCGCACAAGGCACATACAGGGCTGACTGACGCAATGTACAAGGATAAAATGTCTCTATCCCTGAAACGCGCTGCCCCCCTACGGGGGAAGCTCCGCGAAGCGGTGAAGGGGGCGGTCTTTCATTCAAGTCGAATCTGAGATAAACGGTAAGAACGTTACGTCCCGGCAGAGCTCCGGCGAAGCCGGTGAAGGAACGACCTGCACTATCCCTGTTAATGCCAGATGACCAGGACCGAAAGCATGCTATCGTTTCAGGCTCCCCAAGCTTACTATAAAACCATTATCCCGAAAAACCCAAAAAAGGGCGCACTTACCCCAGGGTCCATTTTTTAGCTTTTTTCAGTTAGCGATTGCCATGGTAGA
>OMVW01000060.1 GCA_900314595.1 uncultured Dialister sp.
TACTATCTGAGCTTAAGGAATAGATGTAACAATGTAGCGCCGTATACGAGGACCGTACGTACGGTGCAATGGGAGGGCTAATAACTCTACCCTATTATGGATCCCATTGGAGTTCCCAGCAGGCGAACCCCGCTATACCCTCATGGCTCAGGTCGGACTGCCTTGAGCGTCCCAAGTCGTTACCCGTATGCAAAAATCCTTATTTCGTGAAAGGCTCATGTCGGATTGCTTCAAAAGTCTGAAGTCCCCATGGTCAGGCTGTTTCTGCCCGTCAGCGGGAATTGTTCAATTGCTTACGATTGCTATAAGTGCTATAATATCGTCTGTTGTTTTATAAGAATTTCCTCTGAAAAGGGGTCTTTCTATGGTATAATAATATAGATATTTTGCAAGCGGGAAGAGGTGGGATTTTGGAGAAACATGTCATCATCAGCGTGACTTCGCTGCAGCGGGACGAGAATGGGAAAGACGAGAAAATTTCCCTGGAAACGCCCGGCCTTTATGGGGAAACGGAAGATATGAAGTACGTCACCTATAAGGAAACGAAGCTGGCCGGCATGGAAGGCACCACCACCACCCTCCGCATCTATGAAGACCGGGTCAACCTGATCCGGGAAGGAAGTTTCAACCAGAATCAGCTCTACAAAGTGGGCGAATTGTCCCGCTCCACCTACCGCACCCCTATGGGCGACCTGGAAGTCCTGGTGACCACGAGGGATCTCGTGAATACCATCGTAGACGGCACTGGCGAGATGCGCCTCACCTATGACGTGGAACTGAAAGGGTTATTCAACCATTTGAATGAAATTATTGTAAACGTTCGGGAGGATCCGGAATTTCATGGAAGTCAGAGAAGAATTAAAGGAAATCATTGAGAAAGCCAAAGACGCGGCCGTAGCGGCAGGCGAGCTTCCGGAAGGCAGCTATGCTCCTGTGCAGCGCCTGGAAGTGCCGAAGGAAAAAGAATTCGGCGACTACTCCACCAATGCAGCCATGCAGTGGGCCAGGACCGCGCACCGTGCGCCCCGCCTCATCGCCCAGGCCATTGTGAAACACCTGGATACCCCGCTGGTAGCAAAGACGGAAATCGCAGGCGCAGGCTTCATCAATTTCTTCCTTGCCAAAGATACCGTATACACGGAACTGAGAAATATTCTTTCCGCCGGCCCCTCCTATGGAGACCTGCCGAAGACGCAGAAAGATAAAATCCTGGTGGAATACGTTTCCGCCAACCCCACGGGCCTCCTTCATATCGGCCATGCAAGAGGCGCAGCCTACGGATCAGCCATGATCAATCTCCTTCGCGCAGCCGGCTATGACGTACTTTCCGAATACTACGTCAACGATGCAGGCAGCCAGATCGACCACCTGGCCGAATCCATCAATGCCCGCTACCTCCAGCTCTGCGGAATGGACGCAGAAGTTCCCGAAGACGGGTACCACGGGGCCGATATCATCGATACCGCCCGCCATATCCTGGAAAAAGACGGAAAGAAATACCTGGATATGGATGAAAAAGACAGGATTGCAGCCTTCAAAGACATAGGCCTGGCGGAAAAACTGGCAGACCTGAAAAAGGACCTCCACGAATTCAACGTGGACTTCGACAACTGGTTCTCCGAACGGTCCCTCTATCCGGACCAGGTGGATGCAGCCCTCAAAGTCCTCAAAGATGAAGACAATATGTATGAAAAAGACGGTGCCCTCTGGCTCCGTACGACGAAAAACGGCGATGATAAAGACCGCGTAGTCATCCGTACCAATGGCGTACCGACTTATTTCTGCTCCGACATCGCCTATGTAGGAAATAAAATTCGCAGAGGCTACAACAAACTCATCGATATCTGGGGAGCCGACCATCACGGATACATCATCCGCCTGAAAACAGCCATGAAATTCCTGGGCTACAACCCCGATGACTTTGAAATCATGCTTCTCCAGATGGTCACCCTTTTAAGAGACGGCCAGCCGGTGAAAATGAGTAAGAGAACCGGCCAGGCAGTCACCCTCCGGGAACTGATGGACGAAGTCGGAACCGACGCAGCCCGCTATTTCTTCTGCGCAAGGACCCTGGACTCCCAGATGGATTTCGATATCGACCTGGCCAAGAAACAGTCCGCCGACAACCCGGTTTACTACATCCAGTATGCCAATGCACGCATTCACTCCCTCTTCCGCCAGGCAGAAGAAGCCAAAGTCACCTGGGATCCCACCTTCAAAGACGTGGACTTCACAAAACTTACCGAAGAATGCGAACTGGACCTCATCAAAAAGATGGAAAACTACCACCAGCTCATCGCAGGAGCTGCCGCAGAAAGAGCGCCCCAGCGCATTGCGAAATACGCCTACGAACTGGCAGCCCTCTTCCATCACTTCTATAGAGCCTGCCGGATCCTCAATGTGGAACCGGAAGTCACCCAGGCCAGACTTGGCCTCATCACGGCCGTACAGTATATCCTGGTCCATGCCCTGAACATCCTGGGCATCTCGGCACCTGATCATATGTAATCATATTTCCTTATTTCCAAACCTATAAAAGGAGGTCCCATGACTAAATACATCTTCGTAACAGGCGGCGTTGTTTCTTCCCTGGGCAAAGGCATCACTGCCGCATCCCTGGGCAGACTCCTCAAAAACAGAGGATACAAAGTCACCATCCAGAAATTTGATCCCTACATCAATATCGACCCCGGCACCATGAGCCCGTACCAGCATGGCGAAGTATTCGTCACCGACGACGGAGCTGAAACAGACCTGGACCTCGGCCACTACGAAAGATTCATCGACGAAAACCTCTCCAAGGCATCCAATGTGACCACCGGCAAGATTTACCAGTCCGTCATCAATAAGGAAAGAAAAGGCGAATACCTGGGCTCCACCATCCAGGTCATTCCCCACATTACCAATGAAATCAAAGAAAGAGTCCTCCGCGTCGGCCGGAACGACAATGCAGATATCGTCATCACCGAAATCGGCGGAACCGTAGGCGATATCGAATCCCTGCCCTTCCTCGAAGCCATCCGCCAGGTCAAGAAAGACGTACCAAACAGAAACGACGTCATTTACATCCACGTGACCCTCGTACCCTACATCGAAGCAGCCGATGAACTGAAATCCAAACCCACCCAGCACTCCGTCAAAGAACTCCGCTCCATCGGTATCCAGCCGGACATCATCGTATGCCGCACAGTCAAAGCCCTGCCGGACGATATGAAACGGAAAATCGCCCTCTTCTGCGATGTAGAAAAAGAAGCAGTCATCAACAACCTCACCGCTGCCTCCATTTACGAAGTACCCCTCCTCCTCCAGCAGGAAGGCCTCGACCGCATTGTCCTGAACAAACTCGGCCTCGAAGACAAACCCTGCGACATGGAAGACTGGAAAGAAATGGTCCATCGCATCCTTAATGCCGAAGACGAAGTCAATATCGGCCTCGTAGGGAAATACGTCAAACTCCACGACGCCTACCTCTCCGTATGCGAAGCCCTCTCCCATGCCGGCTATGCCTTCGGCAAGAAAGTCAAAATCCACTGGATCAACTCCGAAAAACTGGAAGAAGAAAAACCAGACCTCGACGAAGTATTCAAAGACATCGATGGAGTAGTCATCCCTGGAGGCTTCGGCTACCGCGGAGTAGAAGGCAAGATCGATACCGCCGGCTACTGCCGCACCCACGGCATCCCATTCCTGGGACTGTGCCTCGGCATGCAGTGCGCAGTCATCGAATACGCAAGAAACGCCTGCGGCCTTGAAGGCGCCAACTCCTCCGAATTCGACGAAAAGACCCCCTATCCGGTCATCGACCTCATGCCCGACCAGGAAGACGTGACAGAAAAAGGCGGAACCATGCGCCTTGGCATCTACCCCTGCAAACTGGCAGTAGGCACAAAGACAAGAGAACTCTACGGCAACCAGGAAATCGTCTACGAACGTCACCGCCATAGATACGAAGTATCCAACGACCTCCGTCCCCAGCTCGAAAAAGCAGGCCTCACCATCAGCGGCACCTCCCCGGACGGACGCCTCGTGGAAACCATCGAACTCAAAGACCATCCATTCTTCGTGGCTACCCAGGCACATCCGGAATTCAAGAGCCGCCCGAACAGACCGCATCCCCTCTTCTACGGACTCGTCAAAGCAGCCATTGCACGTAAAGAAGGGAAATAAGATCCTTTTAGAAATAAGAAACCCCGCCCATTCGGGCGGGGTTTTTGCGTGGGGAAAACTGACTGGGGAGTATGGATGATCAACTTATAGTTGGAAGGAGGCTATATGGTCAATTGACTTTTGAATCGGGGATATCGGGAATCTCGGGATTATCGGGACTATCGGGAAGGTGGCGCTGCAATAGCAGCGCGAATATATATGGGGGATGTGCACAGGCGAGTTTGAAAAGCCCGTACAAGCCGAAATGTTCAAGGCTCCCCAGGCTTGGGGAGCTGTCTGCGGAGCAGACTGAGGGGTCGTACTACAGGTACAAGTCGAAAATGAGGCTGACTGACGGAACAATTTTGCTCCAATTGCCTCTACCGGCAAGCAGGCAGGCTCTCCCTCGGGAACACCCGCGAAGGGGTGAGAGGGCAAATCGATTCGAAGAATCGATATTCTAAGGTGGCGGCCTGATGCGGTGGTAATGTTAAGATAAGAATGTACAGAAACTTCAACTTAAGAATGTACAAATTTCTGTTCTGAATGGCGCCGTTTGGGATGAAATTGTATGTAATTATGTTGGATTTCTGTACCGCCTCACCGTCCCCACCCGGTGGCTGCAGACACTGCCCTTGACGGGTTCTGGGCAAAATGCTAGAATTCCGGCCCCGCTTCGCTGGGCCTTGTCCAGCTGACGGCATTTTGCCCAGGTTCAGTCAAGGGCCGGGGGACAATGGGGTGATTATTTCCATTTTGGCTCTAGCCAGGGAAGAGTATTTTCCAGAATAATATAGACAGCCAATTCTCCGTTGTTAAGAAGGAGGTATTGTCATGTCTATTTGTTCATTCCTTGCCAGCCAGATTTATATCGACGAGAATCTCACACTCAAGACTTTGTATGAGTACAGGAAGTGGAGAGAGAGTATGTTTTGTCTTGATGAGTCCGTACCAAAGCCCAATTTCAGCCAACTTGCCCGCCAACTGCATGTTGATCGGCGAACCGTCAGAAAATATTACATGGAAGGTCCACCTTCAGGCAAACGCAATCGCAAGTGCCTTGCCGCTGCATATGAAGAAACCATCCGAGAGCTGCTGGTTCCATTAATCGTAGGAGGTAAAAATAAGGGAAAAACATTCAGATACATTCGGCATTTATATGACCACATGAAGAAACATTGTGGCCTGAAGATAAGTGAAGGCGCTTTTCGAAGGTATATTCAGTCAGTCCCCGAGTTTGCCTGCTATTTTCGCGGCGGAAGTTCACGTAATATTGTTATCCGCTACGAGACCGACCCAGGAGATCTGGCTCAGATTGACTGGAAGGAATCGATCCCAATGGAAGTCACTGACCAAAAGCTGCCGGATCTTAAAGTTCACGTCTTTGTTTTCAAAATGGCTTATTCTCGGACAGTAATGCTGAAGTTAACACTTCAGATGACTCAGGATGTTTTATTCAGCAGTCTGACTGAAATATTCGAAACCCTTGGTGGAGTGCCTAAACGGATTATGGTGGACAATATGAAAACCGCCATGGAAATCCCCCGAACCAGGGGAAATCCTGGAAAAGTCAATGCTAAATTTCAGGAATTCGCCAAAGATTTTGGATTTGAAGTTGTCCCCTGTCCTGCCCATCATCCGCAGGAAAAAGGAAAAGTCGAGTCTTTTATGAAAAAGCTGGATATCCTTCGGGCCTGTTCCGGCAAAGTGACCCTGGAAGAACTTCAAAGGGTCGTAGCCACTATTGCTGCCCAGTATAATCTGACAGAAAACCCGGGTACCGGCCGGCCGCCTCTGGAATTACTGGAAAAAGAAAAGAGTCTCCTATTGCACCTGCCAGGGAAACAGATAAGAGACTCCTATAAATCCCTCAAAGGCCGAGTCAAAGTGAACCGATCTGCCCACATAGTCTACCAGACAAACGAGTACTCGGTGCCACCCCGGTACATCGGTAAATACCTGGAAGTATCGGTCTCTGACGGATTTCTCTATCTGTATCATAACACAGAATATGTAGCCCGGCACAGACTGAGTACTGGAACCCATATAAAAAACTACCTTGCTGAGCATGAAATTGCCCTCTGGCAGATGTCCTTTCCCCATATGGACAAGGAAAAAGCCAGTGAAGCAGCCCTCAGCAATTTGAAAAAGATAGGAGCACTCTATCATGTTGATGCCTGAAACAACCAACTATGGGCGTCTGAAACAGAATCTGGAATACCTCCAGTTGTGGCAGATGTCCACAGGCCTTTCAGATGTCCTTCAGGAAGGAGCCGACAGCCACCTCTCAACAATTGAGATGATGCTGCGACTAACCGATCTGGAAGTAGAGAAAAAGCAAAGGAACCGGGCCGAAATGATGGTCAAGGTTGCATGCTTTCCCTCACCAAAGACATTGGATACCTTTGACTTCACCTTTCAGCCAAAGATTGACGAGAAACAGATTCGCAACCTGCATGAGCTGGGATTTATAGACCGGCAGGAGAATATTGTATTTCTGGGAAACAGCGGGGTCGGCAAGACCCATCTGGCTATTTCTCTTGGGATGACTGCTGCCCGCAATCGGATCAGTACGCTGTTCATCAAATGCAATGATCTCATCAGCAATCTGCATAAGGCAAAAACTGAGCATCGTCTGACAGACAGGTTGAAATTTTATGCCAAGCAGCGTCTGCTCATCATAGATGAACTGGGGTACCTGCCGCTGGATGATGGAGATGCAGACCTTCTATTTCAGCTTATTGACATGAGATACGAAAAGAGAAGTACCATCATTACCACAAATGCAGCCTTTGATGAATGGCCGGATATTCTCAAAGATGAACGAGTGGCAAGCGCCATAGTGGACAGGGTGTTGCATCACTGTACAGTCATCAGTATTAGTGGCCAGTCTTACCGTCTAAAGGATTATTTTACGGAGGAACAATAATTCGTACACGCTTATCTTGATATTTTTGTACATTCTTAAGTTGAAAAAAATGTACATTCTTATCTTGACATTTACATGCGGCGGGAGTATGGATGATGGACTTATAGTTGGAAGGAGGCTATATGGTCAATTGACTTTTGAATCGGGGATATCGGGAATCTCGGGATTATCGGGGTTATCGGGAAGGTGGCGGCCTGATGGCCGCCGAGTATATATGGGGACTTTGCACAGGCGGAGTGAAAATCCCGTACAAGCCGGAATGTTCAAGGCTCCCCAGGCTTACTATAAAACCATTATCCCGAAAAACCCAAAAAAGGGCGCACTTACCCCAGGGTCC
>OMVW01000033.1 GCA_900314595.1 uncultured Dialister sp.
TGAAAAGGAGAAGGACAAAGAGAAGAAAACCGCCTAAAAAGGGCTAACCCCCGAACAGAAAAATTAGGAATGGGTGTCCTTGACAACGGGACCGTTTTATTTTTATGTCCTGCAGCGGGAATCCCATACCAAAACTGCGCCCGCAGGGCGTCACCTTCACGAAGAACGAACAACGAATCACGAAGAACGACTGGCAAAACAAAAACGCCGGAATGGACTCTATCCATTCCGACGCTTTTCTCATTTCACCAAGAGTATATCTTCCAGTTTCCTCTTCGGCACGCAGTAGTTCTTGTTTTCATCGAGGTAATACTTGATGCTGCCGCTTTCAGGAACATCCACGATTCTGCTTTCCACTCCCGGATAGCCCAGGGCAATCAGGAGTCTCGGGGCCCAGTTTTCCGGCGTCTTCAGGAGAGATGTAACCTTCGGAAATTCCACAGCTCCCAGAATGGCCGTAGCGATTCCATGGGACATAGCGTTCAGAGCGATATTTCTGACAGCGATGCCCATATCGATATCGGCCCAGGCATTGCCCCTTCCTTCTTTGCAGACGAGGATGAAAGCCGTGGGCTGCTCACCCGCCTTCGGCGTGCCCAGTTCCTTCGGAAGGGCAGCGGCCCAGTGAATCATGGGCTGCATTTGAGCCACCAGCTGCGGATCCTTCACCAGTACATAACGGAGCACCTGGCCGTTCATGGCAGAAGGAACGATGCGCACATTCTCCATGAGCTCCATGAGGATTTCCTCCGGAATCTTCTCCTGCGTGAATTTCCGGTACGTCCGGCATTTGACAGAAAGTTCATTGAAATCCATAAGATGACCTCCTTTATTTTCTATTATGTATATCATAATGCAGAAACGGGGAATTGTCATGAGGAAACCGGAAATATCTGTCAGTCATAAAGATAACCGTCAAACAGTTAACTTTTGAATCGGGGGTATCGGGGTGATCGGGAAGGATATGGTTCGCTGCGCGAACCAATCTTATATACTGCGCTTCGCGCACAGGCCTTCGGCAGCCAGGATGATATTTCCCATATAAAAATGCGGCGCTTCATTTTCCGATGCGCCGCACCTTCACTTATCACTTACCACTTTTACTAACGGTTCCCGGCTAAAATGCCTCTGTCCTTCAAGTCGGGCAGAAAGGCCATTCGAATACCCCAAAGTTTTCCATTCCTATGCCTCTGCTCCACCAGTCGTACCGGAAGGCCACACGAATACCTCAAAGCTTTCCATTTCTATGCCTCTGCTCCACCAGTCGTACCGGAAGGCCATACGAATACCTCAAAGCTTTCCATTCATATGCCTCTACCTCACCTGTTGCAGCGGCAGGCCATACGAATACTTCAAAGCTTCCCGTTCATATGCCTCTGCCACACCAGCCGCTCCGGCAGGCCACACGAACACTTCAAAGTTTTCCATTCCTATGCCTCTTCTCCACCAGTCGTACCGGAAGGCCATACGAATACCTCAAAGCTTTCCATTCCTATGCCTCTGCCCCACCAGTCGTACCGGAAGGCCATACGAATACCCCAAAGTTTTCCATTTCTATGCCTCTGCTCCACCAGTCGTACCGGAAGGCCATACGAATACCTCAAAGCTTTCCATTCCTATGCCTCTGCTCCACCAGTCGTACCGGAAGGCCATTCGAATACCTCAAAGTTTTCCATTCCTATGCCTCTACCTCGCCTGTTGCAGCGGAAGGCCATTCGAATACCTCAAAGCTTTCCATTCATATGCCTCTGCTCCACCAGTCGTACCGGAAGGCCTTCAGTCAATCTCAAATACAACCGTCACCCGTCCCTGGAGTTTCGATTCGCCGGGATCAATGGGGGTCACTGCATCTTCGCTCAGGGCAGCGGAGGCCATTTTCATGTTCACCATGCGGTAGGGCATGACGTTTACATTGTCTTCAGAGGCGGAAATAACGCCAATCACATTTCTGCCAAGGCCGGCGGCGATGATTTTTGCTTTTCTTGCCGCATCCTCGGCCGCCTTTCTGAGGGCTGCGTCTTTATACAGCTGGGTATCGCTGACGGAGAAGTCCACAGAGTCAATTCTGTTCGCTCCTGCTTCCACCGCTGCATCCATGATGGCTCCTGTTTTCGAAAGATTCATGACCACCACTTTCATGGTATTGTCGCAGCGATATTCTTTTGATTTCACTTCTCCCTTATTGTTGTAAATCTGCTGGGGATAGACGTTGTAATTCTGGGTCTCAATCTTCGATGCTTCCGCACCGGCTGCAATGACTGCATTTCTGACGTCGGTCATGGTATTTGCATTTTCACGGACTGCTGCCTTTGCATTGGGCGAATGAGTTTCCACTGTAATATTGACCGTAGCCATATCACTCTTTGCCGTCACTTCACTGGTGCCGGTGACGGTGATGCTTCTTCTCGGTTCCTCCGCCTGTGCAGTCATTCCAGAAAATACGATGAGTCCTGCGGCCATGAGGGCCATTACCTTTTTATTCATAGGAAATCCTCCTTATTTTAAAATTGACTTATAGTCATATTGTATAATCTTTTGCTCTCTATGTCAAATTATAGCAGATAGCGCCTTTATTTTAGAAAAGATTTCATTTAAAATAAGGAAATACTCCATTGGGATTTGGGCCCAGGCACAATGAACAGGGTTGGAACAAATCGGACGCCCGCGCGGCCGGGAATACACATTTCCCCTCGTGCGTCAGTGCCCACTCCCGTAAGGCCGGGAATACAGGCTCTGGCCGCCAGTGTAGAGCCACCGCCTGCGTAGAACCCTATGCAGCTCATATGCAGGCCAACGGCCCAATATATAATTTGCCGCTTCTAAATTTTAAGCGACCACCTTCCCTTATCCCTTACCCCCTTACCCTTTCCCCTTTGTTTTGAGGGCCAAAGGCCCGCGCGCAGCGCACTATATAAAATTGGTTGGCGGAGCCAACCATATCCTTCCCGCAATCCCCAATCCGCAATCCCCAATCCGTCTTTCCCTATTTCTCCGAAAGGATTTCCACATGGATCTTTCCCTCTACCTTCCCTTCCTCGGCGCCGCTTTCCTTCTCATCATCGCGCCGGGTCCCGACAATATTTACATCCTGACGAAGAGCCTGGCCGCCGGAGCGCGCCAGGGCGTAACGGTGGCCTGGGGCCTTGCCACCGGCCCTATCTGGCACACAGCCCTCGTCATGGCCGGAGTGGCCGCTTTTATCCAGAGTTCTCCTGCCGCTTTCAGGGCCCTCACTTTCTGCGGAGCCGCCTACCTCCTCTACCTTTCCTACTGTTCTTTCAAAAGCGGCGGCGGAAAAATCACCATTGGGGAGGATAAAGATCACATGAAAAGTTTCGCTCTCTACCGGAGAGGATTTCTAATGAATGCATCCAATCCAAAGGTGCTTCTCTTCTTCCTCGCCCTCCTTCCCCAGTTCATTTCGACCGGAGCTTCTTTCCCGCCGGCTCTGCAGATCGGCATCATGGGCCTCACGTTTTCCATTATGACCGGCTGCATTTTCTCCCTCTTTGCCCTCTGCGCAGGAAAATTAAGAAATACGCTGATGACCCACGAAAATTTCCCCCTCATCATGAGCCGGGTGGAAGGCACCCTCTTGGCTGCTATCGCCCTGGGCCTTGTGCTTCTGTAAGACAGTCCCTTTTATTTACAACCACTCCAAAATTGAATAAAATAAAGATATAAGGATTCTGCAGTTCAACAGGACAGGTGAGGTGGCTGCCATGGACAAGACAATCGATTTCATCAGGTATTTCCCCGGAGCTATCTGCCTTGTTTCCATGGATGAGGAAGAATCCCTCCTCTACGTCAATGAAAATCTGGCATCCATGGCCGGTTTTTCTTCGTCCCGGGATCTGCTTGCGCAAGTCCCCCGCCTGTCGGACCTCGTTTACCCGGATGATTATATTTCCCTTCGCAGCCTTTTTAAAAGTTACGGAGGAGAAATAGAGCTTCCGGTCCTTTTTCGTGTCCGGAAATCAGACGGAAAGCCGCTTCGCTTCAATGGAACAGTGAATGAATGTGAAAATCCCCTGAACCCGGGCGAAAAGTGCTGGGCCTTCTTCCTTTCCCACACCAGTTTCAAAGAATTTTTCTCCGACCAGGACCCACTGACCGGTCTTTTGAAGACGGACGCCTTTTTCCGGAAGACCACCCACATCTACGAAACGAATAAAAAGAACGGCACCTACGGTTCCTGGATTGCGATTTATATCAATCTCACCAATTTCGAGTTCTACAATGCCCATCATGGGGTGGATGCAGGAAATAAGGTCCTCCGTCATCTGGGAAAGCTTCTCTCGGAAGCTTTCCCCAATTCCATCACCGGCCATCTGGGGGCCGACAAATTTGGTATCCTCACGCCCCGCGCGCCGGTAGGGAAGAAGCTGGAAGATATAGCGGCTTCCATGGATTCTTTCATCGGTGATTCTTCCGTCACCATGAAAGCAGGCATTTTTGAAGACTATATGGACCGGGAAGAAAAGATGGGGAAAAATTCCCGCCACACCTTTGACCTGGCCCGTCTGGCATGCATCTCCATCCGGTCCGAAGCCGGCCGTGTCTGGGCGCTCTACGATGAATCCATGGGGCACCGGCTGGAAGACAAGGCCTATGTACTCCGCAATTTCGAAAAAGCGCTTGAAAATCACTGGATCAAAGTGTACTACCAGCCGGTGGTGCGCACCCTCACCGGAAAAGTCTGCAGTCTGGAAGCCCTCTCCCGCTGGGACGATCCGGAGCGGGGCCTCCTCCCTCCGTCTCTCTTCGTACCGGTCCTGGAAGAAGCAGGCCTCATCCCGAAGCTCGATTTCTACGTCATTCATGAAACAGCCCGTCACTTGCGCCGTCTTCTCGAAGAAAGGCGCCCCGTCCTTCCCGTATCGGTCAATCTTTCCCGCATCGACTTCGACCGGGGCCATCCGCTAAAGCTGGTGGAAGAAATCGTCCGGACCTTCCGCCTCCAGAAGAGCTGGCTCCGCATGGAAATCACGGAATCTGCCCTTACCAGGGATAACGGACATCTGAAAGAAGAAATAGAAAAATTCCACCGCGCCGGATACCGGTGCTGGCTCGATGACTTTGGAAGCGGTTACTCTTCCCTGAACGTCCTCCAGGATTTCTACTTCGATGAACTGAAGCTGGACATGAATTTCATGAAAGATTTCTCTCCCCAGACGGAGAAAATCCTCCGCTCCCTCATCCTCATGGCGAAATCCCTCTCCATCCATACCCTGGCAGAAGGCGTGGAGACAAAAGAACAGGCAGGATTCCTCCGCTCCCTGGGCTGCGAAAAAATCCAGGGCTACTACGTGGGAAAACCGATGCCCTATGAAGCCCTTGTGGACCACTGCAGAAAGAAAGGCCTCCTTTTCGAAACTTCCGCAGAAGAAGAAGTCTTTGAAAAAGCAGGCCATATCAATATGCTCACCGATGCGCCGGCAGCCATCTTCCTTCAGGAAGGAAGAAATCGTACGATTCTCCTCATGAATCCCGCCTTCCGGAAGAATCTCTCCCTTATCCCGGGAGCTCCTCTTTCCGAAGGACCGGTCTCCCTCAGCCATTTCCCCGAAAGCCCGCGCCTTGCAAGCCTCTTCGAAAAAGCCCTGCAAAGCGGAGGAAAAGAATCCATGACTTTCGCAGCTGACGGGAAATACCTCAAACTGAACCTCTCCATCGCATCGGCCGGTGAAAATATTTCCATCGGCCAGGCCGAACTCTACAATATCACCTACGATGAAGAAACCAGGGAATCCCGCAGGCTGGACAAAATTTTCCGCAGCATGCTCTTCCTTTATGACAATATCTATTACTATGACCGGAGCGAAGACCGGCTGGAAGTCATCTCTTCCACCTTCCCCCGGCACAAAGCAGGATCCATTTATCCCTTCCGGGAAATCCTGACACTGGAAACCTATATCCACCCAAGGGACAGGAAAGAGCTGAAGCGTTTCCTCGATCCGGCCATCCTTTCCCGGAGAGTCCGCGCAGAAGGCGTCGTATCCGGCCTCTTCCGATTCCGCGAATCAGACGGCAGCTATTTCTGGAAAGCCCTGGACGCAGTCAATGCAGGACCCGAAGGAAAAGATGCCTTCCTCCTCTGCATCCGCAGCACATCCCTCAGGGATGCCGCGAACACGCCGGCCCTTCTTGCCAGAATCCGCAGCCTCCTGCCGGAAGAACTGAAGGAAAATACGGAAAAGACCATCCCTGACCGGTTCCCTCTGCTGGATATCCTGAAAAACATGTCCGGCATCAACTTCTTCTGGAAAGACAAAGACCGCCGTTTCCTGGGCGCCAGCCGGGGATTCCTCGAATACTACGGCATAGAAGATGAATCCTTCCTCCTTGGAAAGACCGACGAAGACATGGGCTGGCACGTAGACAACGAACCCTTCCGCCGGATTGAAGAAAAAGTCATCTCCGAAGGTTATATTTCCGAAAAAGCGGAAGGCACCTGCATCATCCGGGGCCGGGTCCACCGCATACGGGCCAGCAAGTACCCCATCTACCTTTCAGGCCGCATCGTGGGGCTCCTCGGCTTCTTCGAAGACCTGGACAAAGAAGTGGATACGGAAAGCATCGATAAAAAACTGGGTCTCCTGAGCCGTGAAACGGGACTTCTCACCTACCGGGGAATGATGATGACCATCCTGGACTACGAAGAAAATATCCGCCGGAACGGCGGAGACTTCCTCTCCATCCTCCTCCAGGTGGACGGATTCGAAGAAGTCTCAAGGCGTTATGGAGAAGAGACCGCAGAAACCCTCACAAAGAAACTGGCCAGCCTCATAGAAGAACACTTCCCCATCGATACCACCCTCACAGTTCCTGCCGAAGGCTGCTTTGCCCTCTTCCTGGAAAACCGGGATAATAAAGAAATCATCTCCCGGCTGGAAATATTATCCGCAGACATGTACAGCCTTCAGGAAATAGAAGGCCGCCCCATCACCCTCCACCTCCGCTATGCCCTCGCCCGGGGCAGCGAAGCAGGAAATCCGGATGAACTGATTGAACTCCTTTCCAGGAGGCTGAAGGAAACGGAAGGGGTTAGTGGTTAGAAAAGCGGGCCGGCTGCACGTACAGCCGGCCCGCTATTTATCTGAAAAAAGGGAAAAGAGATAAGGGAAAAGAGATAAGGGAAAAGGGAAGGTAGCCGCTTAAAATTTAGAAGCGGCGAGTATATATGAGGCCTTTGGCTAGCAATAGTGCTTAAGATGATTCTACGCAGGCGGTGACCCTGCAATATCGACCTGTACCTGTATTCCCGGCCTCACGAGCAGCTGTATCTGCGTACGAGGGAAAATATGTATTCCCGGCCCCGCGCGTGGAACGGAGAGAGCGCAGCGCTCTCCCTGGGGTGCCGGAAATCCGATTGGACAGATTTGATCTATTCCGACTATATCCATACAAGTCGTTACCGTTTAAGCCCTCCCCGCCTCCCCTGGTCAGGGCAGGTCCCGGAGCGAAGCGGAGGGGAAGGGGTTGTACTATCGTACAAGTCGAAAATGAGATAAATGGCAATCTTCCCCGGGAGGGCTTAAACGAAGTGAAGGCGGGTAGGCTGCTCCAACGGTCTTTCGACAACGCCTGTGTAAAATCCCCATATATACTCCCGGCGCATCAGCGCCGCACCTTCCCGCACCCCGCACCCCGAAATTTCGAAAATGAGCCGAATGGGGCATGTCCCAAACAGGGCTGACTCCCGAACGCCGATATCGACTCAAACCGCAATATCTGACAGATGCCTCAAAGAGCCCCCACTTCCGCCACCATAAATCCTGCGGCGTAGGGCCCTATTTCATACTGCTGGAAAACCACGTAAATCTTCCCGTTCTTTCCCACATAAAAAGTCTTCGGCACGCGGTTTACAGAATGATTGTAAAAAAGCCTTTCTTCCGGAATCTGCTCTTCAATGGCCCGGTTCACATCTTCTGCCGAAAGATCCGGCAAAAGATCATTCAATGTGACTTTATGGCCCCATTTGTCAAAATTCATGGACCTGGCTCCGGTGATAGGATGGGCCGCCCCGTCTGCATAGCATGCCTCGAAAAGGATGAAACTGGTGATTCCTTCCGGATTGACCATTCCTTCCTGCCAGTAAATCCAGCCGTTCGTCTTCCAGTCCTCATTGCGCTTTCTGATATATTTCGAAAATTCATCCACTTCCGTATCGATGGCTGCATTGATCCGTGCCCGCCGGAGGAGATTTCCACCGGAAATGACCGGCTTTTTGACATCCATCACGTCATCTTTATTCAATTCAGCTGCAAAAGAAGACTCCTCTCCCCCTCCGATGCCCGGTCCCAGCGTCCACTCCGCCGAAACAGGAAGAAAAGAGGACAGGACAATCAGAGCCGCCGGAATCACTTTTCCAAATTTCATATTTCATTCCTCCAGGATTCAAAACCATGGTACACCAAATTGTTGACAGATTTCTCCCCCACATACAGGGCTAAGGAACTACACTTTTCCCACCGGCACCGCAAATACTCCTTCGCTGAAGGGCGTCAGGTCATTCTGCTGGTAGATTGCATAGACCACCTTGTTCTTGCCCACGTAGAAATTGGTGGGAAGCTCGGTAACTATATGTTTATCAAGGAGAGTGATATTTTTCTTCTTTGCCGTAAGCTCGATGCATTTATTGACTTCTTCCACCGTCAGGTCCGGCAGCACTTTGGTGAGGTCTATAAGGTCTCCGGCTCCGTTGAAGTTGAGGCCTTTGGCAAAAGTCTTCCCATGCTCTGCGCCTTCCGAAAGCTTCTGCTTCACCAGGACGATGGAGGTGATTCCATCCACATTGGAAATATAATTGCCGATGAGTCCTTCGTGCCAGATCATCCAGCCCTCGGTGTAGACCTTCTGATTATCATTCCGAAGTTCCCCGATGAAATCGGTTTTTTCATGAGCAATCGCCGCATTCACCCTTCCTGCGAACGTTTCATTGTTGGAGCGGGTGATGAGGTAAGGACTCCGGAGAAACGTATTTCCCACATGGTAATCATCGGTCCGGAAAGCGCCGGACTTCTCAGAAACCTTCGAAGCCAGCCCCGGCCAGAGAGAAGCCTCGGACACACAGGCCCCGCTGAAAAGAAGAGCGGCAGAAAGAAGAATGATGGCAGATTTTTTCAGATGCATGGTAGACCTCCCGGAAACCGGACAAAAGATTGACAGGCAGCAGTCAGCAGTTAGTAATCAGCCATCAGCTATGAGCCATTAATCATTAACTTTACACGGCTGCCTGCTCAAAAGATTTCTATTTTATTTTCTTTATTATATCGTACCCGACGGAAAAGAGGAAATCATCTGCTTCCACACGAAAAGCCCGGCGCAAACCGGGCTTTTCCTTTCCATCCTGCCATCTCCATGAGGGGCGTGATATCCCTCCGTTTGAGATGAGACAAATATTTCCCATCCTTCTATCCTGCCATCATCTAATCTTCTATTCTTCCGGTACTATCCTTCCATCCTTCATTTCCTGCGGCAAAGCCGCCCTTCTGTCTTTTCAGACTTTCCATTTTTAGTGATACGTGTGAAGTGGTCGGTGTTAAATGAAGGATATGGTTTTCTCACGGAAACCAATCTTTTTATATATGGCCTTCGGCTCTGTTTGAGCTTTATCTCCATATATACCTGCACCCGAAGGGTGCCGCCTTCACCTACCACTTATCACTTGCCACTTATCACTTTTACTTCCATGCTCCCTTTTGCCCGGGGCGAATCCCCCTCTTCCCCGGGACAAAAGTTCATCGCATGAAGTATAGGACTCTCACCGCCTTTGAGTCACGACATCTCATGAGCTTTAGCTAAAAAGTGAATATCGGAATGCCCCACATGTGCCTCGAAGCGCCAGTACGACCCACCCGCCGCCTGCGGCGCCACCCTCCCAAACCTGGGAGGGCTTTTACGTTTCGACACGAACAACGAGAGCCAATTGTCATCTGTACCGGCAGCTGGATTCTGCTCAGAAGAGCTCTTCAATCACGCCTGTGCACATCCCCCATATATACTCATTGCCGCATCAGCGGCAATACCTTCCCGCACCCCGCATCCCGCACCCCGAAATCTCGAGATTGGGCTAAAAGCGGCGTGTCGTGGTGAGGCTAAGCCCGAAAACCGTTACTGACTCAGGCCACATATCTGACAGATGAATCAAATAAAAAGCCTTTACACATCCCCATTTATACTCGCGGCGCATCAGAGCCGCACCTTCACGAACCACGAACCACGAATCACGAAATCTCGAAATGGACTCGAAAGAGGCGTGCCGAGGTAGGGCTAACCCACGAATACCGCATCTGACTCAGACCATACCAGTCGTCAACGAGCTTTTACTCCACGACGGAATACTTCCCATCCTTCATCTTCATCAGGATCAAGTCTACTACAGGGTCTCTCTTTTCATCGAAGGAGAAGGTGCCGCAGACCCCTTTGAAATCTTTCATCTGGGCCAGGGCATCCCGGATTTTCTTTGTATCCGTGGTTGTGCCGGCCCGTTTCATGGCATCCATGGCCATATAGATTCCATCGTAGGAGGAGGCAGCGAACTGGTCCGGTGCGTGGCCGTATTTCTTTGTGTAATCCGCTACGAATTTCTGTACTTTTTCATCTTTTCTTTCCGGAGACCACATGGAGGAGACGTATACGTTGTCAGCGGCCGCTCCTGCCATTTTGCCCAGTTCCGGGGAAACGAAGCCGTTGTCTCCCAGTACCGGCTGGTTCATGCCCATTTCTCTCATTTTCTTCAGGATGCGGGAGCCTTCCTGGTAGTAGGAGCAGACTACGATGACATCCGGGTTTTTGGACTGGATATTGGTGAGCTGGGCGGAGTATTCGGTATCTTTGGAGCCGAAGGTTTCCACGTCTACCACTTTGACTCCCAGTTCTTCCATGGTTTTCTGGAAATATTTCTGTGCGGTCACATGCTGTTCATTGTCATGGGCATAGAGGACGGCAGCCGTTTTATATCCCAGGATTTTATAGGTTTTCTTCACGGTCTGGGGAATATTCTTTGATTCCGGTACGGAATTCCTGAAGATGCAGTCCCCCATATCGGTGATATTTTCTGCCGTCACAGAGACTTCCAGGGATGGTACTTTTGCATTCTGGATGATGGGACCTGCCGCTTTGGCTTCGTTGGAGGTCATGGGTCCGATGATGATGGCTGCTTTATTCTGGATCATCTTCTTTGTGGCATTCATGGCTTCCGCCGGAACGGCCTTTGTATCTTCAATCATGAGATCGATGGGGAAATCACCTTTGGCATTGATTTCTTCCACGGCCATGCGCACTCCTTCTTCTTCGGATTTGCCGTATGCGGCAGCTCCGCCGGAGAGGGCTGCGGAGAATCCGATTTTCGCCGCATTCTGGGCGCCTGAGGAAACGGCGTTTCCTCCTTTATTTCCACAGCCTGCCATACCTGCCATCACGATGGCTGCCATGGAACAGATGCCGATCATTTTCATTGCTTTTTTGAAGTTTCTCATTTTCATTTCCTCCATTTTGTTCCAGGCAGCAAAACGCCCCTGGAGAATTCTTTGAAATTTCTCCAGGGGCGTCATCCGCGGTACCACCCTGTTTTATCACTCAGCGGAGTACAGGAAGCTTCCCGGATAAGAAAAGCCTCTGTCCCATCACGGGACAGAGGCGACTCGTCGCGGTACCACTCTGCACTATACTCCATGTCCATAACGGGGACTCCCGCCTTCTCTACTTCGTTCGATCCGGTGCTCCCAGGAGAGTTTCGTCTCATGCCCCATACCGGTTTTCACCATCCACCGGCTCTCTGCCATGGCTGTCATCAGACTTTTTCCTGCTCATCGCGTTTATTTCAAGTTGCTTAAGATGATACACGATGATTTTCCTTCTGTCAAGACAGATTTTGAGATTTTTTTTGCAGAAAGATATGTCAAAGGATGAGAGTCCACTATCTTGACAATTTCCCTGCCGCTTACTACACTAATCTTAACCACATGTTTCTTACCTTCAGTATTTCAAAAATGGGAGGATTTATGTACAAGATTCAGAAGAATATCGAAAAAAGCGAAGCTCTCGTTGCAAGAGATGCCAAAGTTGTGGCACCCTGCCAGCACCTTTCCTATTATCCTTTCGCCGTTGAAAGCGGCCGGGCCGAAATCCTGAAGGATGTCGATGGCAATGAATACATCGATTTCCTCACTTCCGCTTCTTCCCTGAATCTGGGAAGCTCGAACCCCATTCTCACGAAAGCCATCGAAGCGCAGCTCAAAAAGTGCACCCAGTACACCGCAGCTTATACCTACAATGAACCTATGATTTCCTATGCGGAAAAGCTGACCAGTAAATTCCCGGGCGGTGTGAAGGCAAAGATTGCTTTCGGCAACTGCGGTTCTGACGGAAACGATGCGGCAGTGAAATTTGCCCGTGCCTACACCGGCCGTACAAAGATCATCACTTTCATCAACGGTTACCATGGAAATACTTACGGCTCCTGCTCCATGACCACCTGTACCACCCGTATGCATGCAAAGATGGGACCGTTCCTTCCGGAAATTTATCACTTCAATTTCTATGGGGACAATCTGCCGGACGAAGTGGTGGAAAGCCATGCATGCAAGGATATTGAAAATGCATTCCGTACTTACATGCCTGCCGATGAAGTAGCGGCAGTGGTCATCGAAGCGATCCAGGGCGATGCAGGCATCCTTCCGGCTCATCCGATTTTCATGAAGAAACTGTATGACCTCTGCAAGAAACACGGAATCCTCTTCATCGATGAAGAAGTACAGCAGGGCTTCTGGAGAGCCGGCCACTTCTTCGCTATTGAAAACTACCCGGGAATCATTCCGGATGGTATCATTATGGGCAAATCCATCGGCGCAGGCCTGACGCTCGGCGCATTTATGGCCAGAGCGGAAATCATGGACTGCCTGCCGGCACCGGCCCACCTCTTCACCCTGGGCGGCAATGCCATTGCCTGTGCAGCGGGCAATGCGGCTTTTGACTACTACGAAAGCGATGAATTCCAGACTATTTACCATAGAAATATGGCCCAGATGAAGGAAGAACTGGCCAATCTTCAGAAGAAACATCCGGATACCGTTCCCTACTACCGCGGCCGCGGCATGTCCTGGGCTATCGGCATCGGCAAGAAAGATAAAGATGGAAAATTCCAGCCCGATGGAGACGGAACATTCAAGATCTGCTTCCGTTCCTATGAAAAAGGACTCATCATCATCACCCTGGGTGAAAACCTGCTCCGCGTACAGCCGCCGCTCAATATTTCCTCTGAAAACCTCCACAAGGCCTTCACCATCCTCGATGAATCCCTGACGGAACTGGAAAAGGGAGAAATCTCCGACGGCGTATTCGACTATCGCCACGGCTGGTAACCGGTTTTCGTGAAAAATTTTTGACAGCGGAAATAAATATTTCCTGTATATTTATTCAGAGTATTGACTTTACAGAAAATCAAGTGTATACTCTTACATAATTAAAAAACTACCTGCATGGACCGAGACAGGGCATTGCAAATATCTTTCAGAGAGCCGGCGGAAGGTGAAAGCCGGCAGAAAGCATGGACCCGCTCACTCGCGAGCAGCCGGATTGAAACAGAGTAGGTCCGGCGGTTTACCCCGTTACGGTATGTTTATGGCATCTGTCATAAACCGGAGTGATAAGTGCAAGGTGGTACCGCGCAAAGGAGCGCCCTTTCAGAAATTTTCTGAAGGGCGCTTTGTGTTTACACGGTACGGGCAGGGATTCAAAATTGGAGGGGATGTAGTATGGAAGAAGAGAAAAAAGGGTTATTTTCAGGATCCATCGGGAGGCTGATCCTTCCGGGGATCATCCTGCAGTCAGTACTGATCGGCGGCGGTTATGCGACGGGCCGTGAAATCGTCGAATACGGTGCCAAGTACGGAGCCATGGGCTGGCTTTCCGGCTTTGCCACATTTATCGGATTTGCGGTAGTCGCTATCCTTTCCTTTGAACTGATCCGTCTGTACAAGACTTACGATTTCAAATCGTTCCTGAAAGAACTGATCGGACCTTTCTACCATGTATTTGATGTGGTCTACCTGCTGTTCATGGTCATCATCATCGCCGTCATGTCGTCCGCAACGGGCGCGGTAGTCGAGCAGATGACGGGACTCAACTACTGGTACGGTGTCGGTTTCATTACGATTGTCGTAGGTATACTGAACTTCTACGGTGAAAAAATCATCGCTTACTTTGAAACCATCGGTACCATTCTTCTGTACATCGGGTATATCTGCTTCTCCATCCTCGTCATTTCCCACGGAGGAGATAATATTTCCCAGGTCTTTGCTACCGGCGACCATTCCTTCGTACCGGATGCAACCACCGGCGCAGCTCTCTGGACCGGTATCCTGTACACTGCGTACAACCTGGTCGTATTCCCGGCCTCCTTCTTCACCATCAAGGCCCAGAAAAACAGAAAAGATACCGTCATCAGCGGTATCATTGCCGGCCTTCTCATGATTATCCCCTGGTTCATGACCTACTATGCAGTCATGGCTTTCTATCCGTCCAAGGAAGTCCTCGCTTCCCCGGTCCCCTGGGTAGCCATGATGCAGGCCGATAACGCACCGGGCTGGCTGCTCCTGCTCTTCTCCATCGTTATGGGCTGGACACTCATCGAAACCGCTACCGGTATCATTCATGCACTGCTGGAAAGAATCGATACCGGACTCATCGGAAGCGGAAAGCTCCCCATGAAACGTAACCAGCGCGGAGCCCTGACCATCGCTATCCTGGTCGTTTCCGTAGCTATGGCAAAGATCGGTATCATCGACCTCATTGCAAAAGGCTACAACGCACTTGCCTATGCTTTCATCGTCATGTACCTCGTACCGATCCTTACCATCGGTATCTACAAGATAATAAAGAGAAACGGCAAACCGGTAGAAACGGAAGAAGAAAAAGCAGCAGAATAATTAAATCTATATGAAATAAAAACAGCCTGCGAGCCAAAACTTTGCAGGCTGTTTTTTATGTACAGGAAATAAAATAAATGATAATCACAATCACTCTGCGTTTTGGCCCAGGAGCCAGTCCAGTGCATTCACCTTTCGAATGCCATTATAACTGGCTTCCCTTTCCAGTTCATCCAGCGTCAGCAGGTACTTGGGATACTGATCACGAATCTGCTGCAAAGGTTTCAATTCCCGGGCAAGGACCGCCGGGTCCAGAGTAGACAGGGCGACCTGATAATACTCGGGTCCCTCATTTCCTATAGCTGCGAAATCGACTTCCGTTTCATCCATTTTTCCCACATACACCGTCTTATGGCGGCGAAGAAGTTCCAAATATATGACATTTTCCAGCTGATGGCCTGTATCCCCGCCACGCCGGCCCAGCTTACGGTTCCTCATTCCCAAATCTACCGCATAATATTTGGCAAGGGTCGAGAGCAGCTGCTTACCCCGGATATTATAGCGGGGAACCTCATAGATAATCAGGCTGTCCTTCAGCCCTCTCACATATTTCTCGATGGTTTTGCTGTCAGTCTTTCTCCCGAGACTTGTCAGGGAATCGGCAATCTTTCTGATTGAAATTAAACTTCCCACATTGTCCATAAGATAGCGGAATACGCTTTCCAGCCGCATAACATCATTAATCCGATACCGGGCTGCCACATCTTTCAGCATGATTGTACTGTAAATCCCATCCAGATAAACGTCGATATCCTCCTGTCTGCCGTCAAACTGCAGAGTATAGGGAAAAGAACCCTGCTGCAGGTATGCATTGAAATTAGCCATGGGGCTTCTTTTTGCCGCATTGGCATCACCTGTGCAGAATTCCCTGAAAGACAAAGGCAGCATGGAAAGTTCCACATACCGGCCGGCAAGCAGCGTTGCCAGTTCACCGGACATGAACCAGGCATTGGAACCGGTCATGTAGATATCCAGATTGCTGTGGAGAAAGAGACTGTCCACGGCTCTTTCAAACTCCGGGACCTGCTGGATTTCATCAAGAAATACATAGTTCATTCTATCCGGAACAGCATGAGAAAGCACATATTCATGGAGTGCCCGGTAATCGGTAAGCGCCGAAAATTTTAAATCTTCAAAGTTAATGGAAACAATCTGCCTGGGGGACACATTCTCTTTGAGGAGTTGTCTCTGAAAAAGTGTAAATAAGGTCGATTTCCCGCAGCGTCGTACACCGGAAATGACTTTAATCAGCTGCTTCTCACGGAACTGCTGCAGAAAATTCAGATAATCCGGGCGTGGTATAAGGTCCATCCGATTCACCTCCGAAAATGACTGCACTTATTCCCTCCATTATAATCCATAAACCTTTAGAAATAAACGAGTTTGTGGAATTTATTCCTCAAACTTCTTAAATTTATAAGTTTTGGGATTTTATTCCTCGAAATTATAAATATCATCATATTTCCAATACCCCTTGTCCCATCTGCCCTGAAAGAAAAAACCGGCCCTGCCCGGACCGGTTCTGTTCTGCTGACCGCTGATAAGTACTCACTATTTTCTCGCCCATGCTGCCACTTCAGGAAGGGTCAGGGAAAAATGGATTACCACGTCCGGATATCCCTTCACCGGCAGCCATCCGCGGATCTTTCCTTCCGACGGCCGGTCGATGCCCGCCTTTCCCGTGGAAAGGACCTTCAGCTTGAGACATCCCCGGTGATTTTCCGGAGACTTTCTCGCCGCACAGATTTCGCCCGCCTTCATACCCTGCGCTTCTGCAAAAGGATTCACCGCAATCGTGAGATGATGACGATCCACAATCCTCGCCACCCCCGGGAACGTGTCCCAGGTCTCATGAAACGAATGGATGAGATTTGTGTAATCCTGTTTTTCCATAATCATGCTCCTCCTATGCGAATCACATTTCCAAAGTGATAAGGGTGAAGTGGTAAGTAATAAGTGAAGGATATGGTTTCCTCCCGGGAACCAATCTTATATACAGGGCCTTCGGCTCCTTGTATGGATTTCCCCATATATACTCCCGCCGCGTCAGCGGCGGATCTTCACGAACCACGAATCACGAACCACGAAATCTCGAAATAGACTCGAAAGAAGCATGTCGATGTGAGGCTAATCCCGAATACCGAAGCTGACTCAAGCCGCCATATCTGACTAATGACTCAAAGATAATTACGCTACGCATGAACCATTCAGAGTCAGTCCGATGGTTACGATCGTACGCCCCCTCACCCTGCGGGAGCTCCCCGAACGCGGGGAGCAGGTCGCTATCGATGAATAGCCGCCAGTGTCTCATCGGGAAAACTAACACGCCTGGGAAAGTCCCCATATATACTCATTGCCGCATCAGCGGCAATACCTTCACGAATCACGAACCACGAACCACGAAATCTCGAAATAGACTGGAAAGCGGCTCGCCGAGGTGAGGCTAACCCACGAAAATCGTATGAGACTCAAACCCGGGTAACTGCCTGATGACTCAAATAAAAAGCCTGTGCACAGCCCCCATATATACTCATTGGCTGCATCAGCAGCCAATCCTTCCCCGCACCCCGCACCCCGAAATCTCGGAATGGACTCGAAAGAGGCATGTCGATGTGAGGCTAATCCCGAATACCGAATGAGACTCAAACCCGGGTAACTGCCTGATGACTCTAATAAAAGCCTGTGCACAGTCCCTATATATAATAATTGGCTGCATCAGCAGCCAATCCTTCCCCGCACCCCGCACCCCGAAATCTCGGAATGGACTCAAAAGGGGCATGTCGATGTGAGGCTAATCCCGAATACCGAATGAGACTCAAGCCACAGTAACTGCCTGATGACTCTAATAAAAAGCCTGTGCACAGCCCCCATATATACTCATTGGCTGCATCAGCAGCCAATCCTTCCCCGCACCCCGCATCCCGCACCCCGAAAGCTCTGAATGGACTCGAAAGGGACATGTCGATGTGAGGCTAATCCCGAATACCGAATGAGACTCAAACCCGGGTAACTAAAATGGTCCTAGGAAATTGGACACGGGAAACTGGTATCCCCGAACATAGGACAGGGTAAACTGGAAAATCCCTTTGCCATGGACACTCTACTCCT
>OMVW01000027.1 GCA_900314595.1 uncultured Dialister sp.
ACGGCGCCGATATGTGTAATTGGGGAGCTGTCTGCGGAGCAGACTGAGGGGTCGTACGATCGTACAAGTCGAAAATGTTCTGAATGAAAAGCCCACCCCTGGAGGGGAAGCCTTTCCGCGAAAATTTTGAGATAATTCCGATGAAAATGGTACGTCATGGGTTCGGACATCTGCAAGATGGGGCAGCCGACTCTGCAGGTTGGCAGGAAGCCTCTCGGGAAGTCGGACCACTGCGATTGGCAGGGATAAAGACCTTTGGTCTTTTCAAATCCGCCTGTGCAGAGCCCAATAAAAAAACGCTGCATCCGCAGCGCCGCCTTCCCGAAATCCGAAGTCCGAAATCCGTCTTTTCGCTCACCTGCAGGCCAAAGGCCCATATAAAACTGGCCGCTTTTCAAATTTGAAGCGGCCACCTCCCCTTTTCCCTTTATTTTGCGTCTGACGGCTCCTATGCATTCCCGCATTTACCGTTCAACAACCGGCCTCCACCCTGTTTCATCGTCGTTTACCGCATAGTAGTAGAGGGAGGCGATGGAGCCATAGGGGCTGTATTTCTTTTTGTACCGGTGGAAGCGGAGGTCGCTTAAGGTTCTGAAACCGTGGGCTTTGATCATTCCGTTTCTGAGGGCCTGGTCGTACTTGCAGAAGATGTCCGGCCGGCCCAGGGTGAACTGGACGATCATTTCCGCGGTCCAGGTGCCGATTCCCCGGAGGGAGGTGAGGCGGGCGATGATTTCTTCGTCGGAGAGAGAGTCCAGATCATCCAGCCGGAGGGTCCCCTCTTTTACTTTCCGGGACAAATCGAGGATGTATTCCACCTTCCTTCCCGAAAGGCCGCAGGCGCGGAGTTTTTCATTTCCAAGGGCCAGGAGGGCTTCGGGGGTCATGGCCCCGGCTGCTTTTCTCACTCTTCCATCAATCACATAGCGGACTTTATCGGAAATCATCTGCCCGATGATATGATTCACCAGGGATTCGAAGATACCCGCCGGCGCTCCCGCCTCGATATGACCGTAATGGGCGACCAGCTCCCTCATAATCGGGTCTTTTGAGGAAATATAGTCCATCTCCGTTTTTCCGTAAATAATCATGATAAACCTCTTTATATCCTGTCCGGATTAAAAGTTATCAGTTTCTCAATCCATCGGTACAGGCTGCATTTCAATGTTCAACAGTCCTCATCAGAGACGAAATTCACTGACAAAAATTTGCAGGCCTATGGTATAATATCCATAGAAAAGAGGCAGCCGACAAATATCCTCCGCTAAAGGACAGGCTTTCTCTTGTTCGATATCAGTTGAAGAGAGCCGCCTAAGCCTTGGGTAGGCTTTTTTCAATGCAATGAATTCATTACTTGTTTCTCATAATGCATGCTATTAGTGCACCGAAAGCAATCATCAGAGATAATGTTTCGTAGATACTCATAGCATCACCCCTTGCGGGAGAGTAAAGCCTAATGTCGACTACCTCGGTCAAATTATACCATATGTTCTATAAATTATCACGAAATCCGGCACCTGCCGGATTTTTATTTTATTCAAAATCATAAAAGGCATCCTGATCATTCAAGATGCCCTTCACTGATAACTAAAACTAACCACTAATCACTAACCACTTTTATTTCAAATAGCTCTCCTCCACCACCAGCTGTGCGCCCTCTTCTCCCGCTTCCACGGTCGCTTTCACGCCCAGGGGGAGAAATAAATTATCCGGACCGTGACCTATGGGAAGGCCGGAAATCACCGGTTTCCCGGAAAGTTCCGCATAGTAGGAAAGGACTTTTTCCACCGTAAATTCCCCTTCCGCAGGACTTGGGCTGTAGAAATCTCCATATACGATGGCAGAAACCCGTGAAAGGAGTCCGTTCCGGTAGAGCTGCTGCATCATGCGGTCCACGCGGTAAGGGTCTTCCCCCGTATCTTCGAGGACCAGGATATTTCCATTTCCCTCGAGTTCATAAGGCGTGCCGCAGAGGGAGGCGATGACGGAAAGGTTGCCTCCCGAAAGGATTCCTGTGGCTTTCCCGGGATTCAGTGTCTTCAGGGTCCTTCCGTAAGGAAGGCGCACGGGACCTTTCGGCAGGCTGCCGGAGAGTCCGTTTTCGAAATTGTACAGGGTGAATTCGGTGAAACTCCAGTCCTTGAAGGATGAAATCATAGGTCCGTGGATGGTGACCATATGGGCCTTTTCGCCAAGGGCTGCATGAAGAGCGGTGATATCGGAGAAACCGATCAGCATCTTCGGATGTTTCCCAATCATTTCATAATCCAGCTTGTCCAGGAGCCGGGCAGAGCCGTAACCCCCGCGGAGGCAGAGGATGGCCTTGATTTCATCATCTTTGAAGAAATCATTGAGATCCTTCGCCCGTTCCTCATCATTTCCCGCCAGAAATCCGTAATCGGCGGTGGCCGAAGGGGCGAGCCGGATCCGGTACCCCAGCTCCTCCAAAAGCGTTAGAGACTGGGTGTAGTCCGTCATTCCCCCGTGAGCCGCCGGCGCCAGCACCCCGATCGTATCCCCCGGGTGAAGGGCGGACACTTTCTGCCGCACTTCCTCCCTCTCCACCGGCTTTTCCGACGGAAAGAAATACAGGACCACCGCCAGAATGAGGAGAAGCGGAAAGATATACAGTTTGTACCTGCTATATATATGATATAAATAATGCATGCTGCCTTCTTAAGAAATAAAGTCGCCCGCAGGCGCTATTTGAGTATAGCACATTTCAGGGGAAAGAAGTCGTTAGTTGTTAGTTCTCAGTTTATGAAAATTATGTAAAAATGGCCTGTCGTTCCATCCGGTATGGGCCTCCTTCACTGATAACTATGAAATGATCACTTTGTCATATGCGGTCTCCTGTAAAATGATATTTCCCCAATCCCTCTTTCCCGGAATTGCGGCCTCTTATTTCCGGACGTATAATAGAGAAATGAAATCTGTTTCACAGGAGGCATCATGAAATATCTGAAAATCATTCTTTTCTTCCTCTTTACCACCCTTTTCTTCCATTTCAGCGCACAGGCTGCGGACTGTCCCTCCCCGGAAGAAATCGAGGGAAATCCGGCCCGCTACGTGCTTGCCGCCTCCCGCGGGGAAGTGAAAGGGTATTTCGACAAAGAGTCCATCGAATCCATCCGGTATGCGCCGCCCCATTATACGATCAAAGTCAATTTTTACTACGTGGACAAAAGGGCCGGGGCCATTCATCAGATGAGGACCCTTCTCGATTATAACTGGAAGAGAAGCGAAGAAACCCTGGTGAAAGAAGCGGCCGGCGGGAAAAAGACCGCCCTCTTTGATACGGATGAAAAAAAGAAACAACTCATGAAGGATACCCTCTCCCTGGTGGAGGAGGATACCGGGATGCAGCTGGCCGTAACTGACATCACCTCGTACAGCCTGCAGGGCGAAAAGATACGGGACTACCACTTCGACACACCAAAAGCCAGAAAAATCGCCCTCTCCGAAATCTATACCCTGGCAGACGTGATTTTCTATCACTGCCATCACACCTTCTTCGGCGTGACCCAATGGTTCGTCAAGATGGATCACCTGAAAGCCCTGACCGACGATTTTGGAAATATAGATACCTCAAACGTTCCTTATAACGTACCTGTACGTACAGGCACATAATAGACCGGAAAGAACAGCCCAGAGTAAAAGCCTTCCCCGGAGGGGGATGATTGCTGCTTCCCTGCTCATGTGGCTCTAACGCTTCCGCTAGGCCTCATCCATCTTCCCCCCTGCCTTCGGCATCCCCCCTTTCAAAGGGGGGATTTTTCCATCTGGCGGCGAAGCCGCCTGAAGTGAAAAGCCTTCCCCAGATGGGGAAGGTGTCAGCAAAGCTGACGGATGGGATGATTGATGTATGCCTGCTCATGTGACTCTGCCATTTTCAGCAGTCAAGCCTCAGTCTTCCCCCCTGCCTTCGGCATCCCCCCTTTCAAGGGGGGATTTTCGCATCTGGCGGCCAAAGGCCGCCTTTGGAGAAGATCTCCCGAGAGAGCGTAACGTTCACCATCTATCTCTTTTTCGACTTTTATGTGCTTTTCAACCTCGCCTGTGTACATTCCCCATATATATTCGTGCCGCATCAGCGGCACACCTTCCCGACCACCCCGACCATCCCGACCGCCCCGACCACCCCGACCACCCCGATTCAAAAGTCACTGAAAATAAAAGTTAAAAATCAAAAATGGGCGCCTATATAATTTTCAGGCGCCCACCTTCACTTACCACTTACCACTTATCACTTACCACTATTATTTCCTGCACAGAAATACCTCTTCCACCCTGTACATATACGCTCCGTTGTCGAAGGTGATTTTCTTCACAAGCACATGGGACGGTTCGTCGCAGTAGTGGAGATGAGACAGCTGGCCCGCCATATCGAGGTACTGCCAGCAGGGTTTCTTTTCTTCCGTCTCAAAGAGGAGAAATAAATAGGGCGTAAGTGCCGAGACTTCGCTCTTTGCTTCGGACATGGCACCTAAGAGGGTGCCGAGATCTATATTTCCCCCATCCGGAAGGTCCGGTTTCGGGGTGAATTCCTTCGCTACCGTGGTGACGGAAAAATAGCGGAGGGGGAAGTCGTAGGTTGTTTCCTGTTTCATATGTGCGTTCCTTTGCTTCATTCGATAAGGGATTGGGGATTGCGGATTGCGGATTGCGGATTGCGGGAAGGATATGGTTTCCTGCGGAAACCAATCTTATTTAGTGCGCTTCGCGCACGGGCTATTGCCTGCACTTGTGCTGAAAATGGTTTTACCCAGGCGGTGACTCTACATTTGCGTCTCGCCCCTGTATTCCCGGCAGGGTCTTTTATATTTTCTGCACTACAGGTACGAGGCGGAAGAGCCTCAGGTGAAAAGCATGCTGCAGGTCACCACCCTTCCAAGTGTTGGAAGGGTGCCGGAGCGCAGCGGAGGCGGGTAAGTTCATCTACCGGTACAAGGCGATCCTTTTCCTATAGAAGTTCCTGGTTTCCGGTATCCGATAAAAACTTTCTGCCCAGGCGGTGACTCTACAATTTCGTCTCGCCCCTGTATTCCCGGCCCCGCGCGTGGAGCGGAGAGAGCGCAGCGTTCTCATGTGGTCAGCCTTCCCCGGATGGGATGATTGATCCTTCCCGACTCGTGTGACTCTAACGTTTTCGTCAAACAAGCCTCAGTCTTCCCCCCTGCCTTCGGCATCCCCCCTTTCAAGGGGGAATTTTTCCATCTGGCGGTGAAGCCGCCTGAAGTGAAAAGCCTTCCCCAGATGGGGAAGGTGTCAGCGAAGCTGACGGATGGGATGATTGATGTATGCCTGCTCATGTGACTCTGCCATTTTCAGCAGTCAATCCTCAGCCTTCCCCCCTGCCTTCGGCATCCCCCCTTTCAAGGGGGGATTTTTGCATCTGGTCTTGCGCGTATTTCTGCTGATTGCTAAAACCTACTCACTTTTCTTTCCTTCGAGGAATCCCCGCAGCTCTTCTTTCCAGAGGAGGAGGGCGGGATTTTTATTTCCTCCGTTCCAGGCAAGGACGGTGGGAAGTGTCTTTGTTTCTTCCGTGAGGGGGATGGAGGCGAGGTTCATGGTCCCATCAGGCGGGCAGTCGAAGGAGGGGAGGATGGCTATCCCCTGGCCTGCTTCTACCTGGAAGAGGATTTCTTCCACTGTGGAGCAGACTTTTTCTATTTTCGGGGCAAATCCCCAGCCTGCGCAGATGGATTTCACCATATCCGGTCCTTTATAGGACGATTTCCCCTGAAGCACCAGGAATGGTTCCGTCTCCAGACTTCTGAAAACTTTCCTCTTCTTCGTGAGGAAGGGATGATCCGCCGGAAGGAGGAGCGTATGTCCGGACCGGCCGATTTCTTCGGTCTCCAGCGGGTCCAGAAAGGAGAGGCCCAGATCGCCGGCAATGGCGCAGTCCAGGCGGCTCGTCCGCAGAGAATCCTGGATCTGGCGGAAATCGAGAAGGTCCAGGTGGAGGGCTACCGCCGGATGTTTTGCCTTGAATGCCCGGATGAAGGGCAGGTACTTCCTGGCAAGGCCTGTACCCATGATTCCCACGCGGAGAGACTGAGCCCCTGCCCGGGCCGCCTCACGGACTGCGTCCACCATCTTCTTCTCCTGGGCCAGGAGAGATTTGCTTTCCTCCAGAAATACAATGCCCGCATAGGTGAGCCGGGCGTACCGCTTCGTCCGCTCCACCAGCGTCAGCCCCAGTTCATGCTCCAGATTGGCCACCTTCTTCGAAAGCGTGGGCTGGGCAATGAAAAGAGCCTCCGAAGCTTTGGTGAAACTCCCATACTTCGCAAGCGCCTGAAAAGCCAGAATGTCGTCTTTCTCCATAGTATATTTTATTCCTTTTCAGAATACAAACTAATGATAACTTCCTTTTTCACGTGGTTTCCTGCTCTTATTATAATACAGATGGAATACAATTTACAAATTTGAAAGAATGTCGGGCGGGGAAGCATGCGGGGAAGCATGGAAGTTGCCAGTTGCCAGCTGCCAGAGGCTGAGTTCGTTGAAACTTTGAGAGACCAGCTGTTTTCAGTGGCCTGTCATTGTCCGGGACTCGGGATTCGGGAGTCGGGGTAGTGCGCTGCACAATTCATGAAGCAGCGCATTTTTTATATTTTGGTCGCATATAAGTTACCAGTTCCCAGTTCCGAGTATTCGATGAAAACCTTTTCTGACAGGCGGTGGCTCTACAGCTGAGACTTGTCCCTGTATTCCCGGCCCCGCGTGTCCGAGTACTCCCGCACGAAAGCTGAAGAGTATTCCCGGCCCCGCGCGGGGAGCGAGGGAGCGCAGCGCTCTGCCCGGGGAGCATGGAAGCTGCCAGCTACCGGAGGGAGCGTCAGGCCTGGCTGTCCTGCATACCGGCCGGTGCAGCTTAAAAACAATCATCCCATCGTGATTGTCGTGACTATCGTGGCTATCGGGCAGGTGCGGCGTACAATTCGTGAAGCAACGCATTTTTTATATTTGGGTCGCATATAAGTTGCCAGTTCCGAGTATTCGATGAAAACCTTTTCTGACAGGCGGTGGCTCTACAGCTGCGGCTTGTACCTGTATTCCCGGCCCCGCGTGTCCGAGTACTCCCGCACGAGAGCTGAAGAGTATTCCCGGCCCCGCGCGGGGAGCGAGGGAGCGCAGCGCTCTACCCGGGAAGCATGGAAACTGCCAGAGGGGCCCATGGAAGTTACCAGTTGCCGGAGGGAGCGTCAGGCCTGGCTGTCTTGCATTCCGGCCGGTGCATCTTAAAAACAATCATCCCATCGTGATTGTCGTGACTATCGTGGCTATCGGGCAGGTGCGGCGCAAATTTGTGGGCGCCGCTTTTTATAGTCCCGTCCCTAAACTTTATAATCGATCTTCAGCGCTTAATTGTCTCTCACAGGGAGACACGCAGGAATGAATAGAGTAGTAAAATAAATAAAAGAGACTACTTGACTTCAGAATTAAAGCTTAGATGTTCACCTGAAAATATTTTTTGATTAGTGCAATCTGTAAATTAGATTATTTGCTAGACAGTTAATGTCATACTTAAATGTTATAATATAAACAACTAGATAATGATACCGATTTTCTGAACCGTTTGGAAATTTGGAGGAATTGATGACAGATAAAGAGACTACCTTTATTGCCCATTGCGCAAATGACGGCAGTGAACCGCAGCTGCTTCGTGATCATCTGGACCATGTTTCCCAAATGGCCGGAAACTTTGGGAAGCCGCTTGGACTGGAGAAGGAAGCGGCTCTAATTGGCGCCTATCACGATATAGGTAAATATTCAGACGAATTTCAAAAGTATATAAGAGGCGAAAGGACCGCAAAGGTAGATCACTCAACGGCGGGTGCTCAACTGCTTGATCGAGAAAAAAGAAAATTGAAAATTCTTTCCTTAATTGGAGCTTTTTGTATTGCCGGTCACCATGCAGGAATTCCGGATTTGGGTGGAAAGGGAGACCTCTCCGGCATGAACCGGACATTGCTGGCAAGATTGAAAAAAGCAATACCGGATTATGGAAATTACATGAAGGAAATAAGTGATCCGGAAAATATTTCATTTATTCCTGCAAATGATATAAAAAATGATCCGATCAAACTTTCTCTTCTGATACGAATGATTTTTTCCTGCCTGGTGGATGCGGACTTTCTTGATACAGAAAGTTTCATGAATCGCGGAAAAATCTCACGCGGTCAATTTCATGACATTCCATATTTGTGGAAAAAACTTCTTACCGAACTGAAAAGCAGAAAATACTTTGATCCGGATACCCCGATCAATGAAAAAAGAACTCATATTTTAAATGAGTGTATACAAGCTGCATCTCTTGAAAGTGGAGTTTATTCACTGACGGTACCTACAGGAGGAGGAAAGACTTTATCTTCTCTCGCATTTGCCCTTCACCATGCGGTACTTAGAGAAAAGCGCAGAATCATTTATGTAATTCCCTATACATCTATTATTGAGCAGACTGCTGATGTTTTCCGGGAATTTCTTCCGCCCGAAGATATTATCGAAGCTCACAGCCAGGCAGAATACGATGACAATGATGAAAATATGGAAATAAAAAGACTGGCTGCAGAGAACTGGGATGCGCCGGTCGTCGTTACTACCAATGTACAATTTTTTGAATCCCTCTTCGCAAACCGCACCTCCCGCTGCAGGAAGCTGCATAATATAGGAAATAGCGTAATCGTTTTCGATGAAGCCCAGATGTTTCCGGTTAATTTCATGAAACCCGTCATGAGAGCTCTGCAGGGACTTGTCGATGACTGGAATTGTACACTTCTTTTATGCAGTGCCACACAGCCGCCACTGGGGCAGTTTCTTGAAAACAAAAATAAGCCCCGTGAGATCATGACAGATATTGATGAGATGTATGAGTTTTTCAAAAGGGTCAATTATAAAAATGACGGAACCTTGGACTATGAGGAAATTGCCGGAAAAATGGCAGATGAAAATCAGGTCCTTTGCGTATGTACAACAAAGAGCGAAGCAGGAAAAATCTTCGATTCACTGCAAAAGATGCTTGATACCGGTGCAGGTTTATACTACCTGTCCACCCAGCTATGCCCCATCCATCGCAAGAAAATTATATCAGAAATAAAAGAAGCCCTTTTAAAAGGGGAAAATTGCCGGGTCGTTTCTACCTCGGTTATTTCGGTAGGTGTCGATATAGATTTCCCTACCGTACTTATAGAAATGACAGGACTAGACAGTATCATACAGGGCGCCGGCCGCTGCAACAGGAATGGTAAGAGAAATTGGAAAGAGAGTATAGTCCACGTATTCAATACGGAAAAGAATCAGGAATCCCATTTCATGCAGCAGGAAAAACAGGCATCTGAAATAGCCGGAAAAGTAGTTTCCGATATTTCCTCCCCTCAGGCAATTGGCATTTATTTTCATGAGTTATACCAGACAAAAGAAGCTGTACTTGATGAGAAAGACATGATAGGACTTTCTAAAAATCTTGAATTTGAAACGATAGGAAAGAAGATGAAACTGATAGAGGACTACACGAAAGAAGTATTTATTCCCTGGAATGAGGAGGCGAAACAACTCGAAGAAAAACTCAGGCAGGGCATTCGGACGCGGGAACTCATGCGTAAGGCTTCTTTATACATGGTTAACGTCCAGAGCAGTGTAAAAAAACAGATCCCCGCGCTCTATGAACAGCTCAGGAATGACGGTTATATCGAACCGCTTGATGAGGAATTAGCCGTTCTTACAGCCCCTGCCCGAAATGAGGGCATTTATGATGAAATCAAAGGACTGACCTACACCCATGAAGAGGGAATGGCCGTCATGTTATAAAGAAAGGAGATATTTCATGGCATTTGGGACACGCATAGAATGCTGGGGCCGGTATGCATGCTTTACCAGACCGGAAATGAAAGTGGAAAGAGTCACCTATGATATAATGACACCTTCTGCCGCCAGAGGTCTGGTGGAAGCCATCTTCTGGCACCCGGGGCTTCGGTATGTAGTGGATGAAATCGACCTTCTTGCGCCAATTAAGACGACAAATATCCGAAGAAATGAAGTGAAATCAAAAATACTTGCCTCAACAGTGATGAAGTCTGCACAGACCGGAGAACCGACAGCTTTGTACACATCAGAAGATATAGTACAGAGAGCAGCTCTTGTACTTCAGGATGTGCATTACTGTATAACAGTTCATTTTGAGATGACTAATAAGGCATCCCCTGAGGACAATCCCGGTAAATTCTGTGAAATGCTCAGAAGGCGGGCCAGAAATGGCCAGTGTTACCATCAGCCATACTTTGGCTGCCGCGAATTTCCTGCTGCCTTCAGGCTGGTCGAAGATAAAGAAATCATTAATCCTTATCCGGAAACAAGAGACCTGGGATATATGCTTTACGATATGGATTACAAGGACCCTGCACACATTACACCTTCCTTTTTCCATGCCAGACTGGATAAGGGAGTCATGGATTTAAGGGATTGCGAGGTACACAAATGATACTGCAGGCACTTGTTCACCTCTATGAAGAGCTTAAAACCCAGGGCGAAATAGAATCCCCGGGATGGGGCAAATCAAAAGTATCCCATCGTCTGGTCATTGGTAATAAGGGACAGCTCCTTGGCATCCTCTCAGTCAGAGTGAAAGTTGCACGAGGTAAAAAGGAAATTGAAATACCTCCCGAGATGAGTGTTCCCCAGCCTGTGAAAAGAAGTGTTGGCATAGCCCCCAATTTCCTATGTGATACGAACTCTTATATTCTGGGCATTGATAACAAAGGGAAAGAAGACAGGACAAAACGCTGCTTTGAAGCATCAAAACAGCTTCACCATGAAATATTGGATTCCTGTCAGTCACCAGCGGCAAAAGCGGTCTTGGCTTTCTTTGATAACTGGATCCCTGAAAAAGCTGCAACCAATCCAATAATTGCGGCTCGTCTTGACGATGTATACAAAGCCTCCAACTTCATCTTTGAATATGAAGGAAGCGATGTAATCAAAGATTCAGAAATTCAGAAAGCATGGGAACGTTATAGAACTGAAAAAGATAAGAGTGGAACCAGGCCTAAAGGCCAGTGCCTGGTAACAGGACTAGAAAACCAGCCTATAGCAGTGCTTCACCCGAACCTGAAAGGTATAAGGGACGCACAGAGCAGCGGGGCAGCACTTGTATCCTTCAATGCACCTTCCTTCGAATCCTATGGACATAACAAAGATCAGGGACTTAATGCACCGGTCAGTGAATATGCAGCATTTGCCTATGGGGCAGCATTAAATCATCTTCTTGCGGACAAAAAGCACGTCAAAGTATTGGGAAATACGACTATTGTCTTTTGGGCGGAAAACGCACAGCCCCTGTATATGGATGTGTTTGACAGTTATGCAAATGGAGAAGACTGCGGCATCAGTAATGAGGATATTCACCGGGCAGTTAGTAATCTGGTCCAGGGAATTCCTGCAGATTTGAATGAAAACGAGCTGAACCCGGAAGAACCCTTCTACATTCTGGGACTGGCGCCAAATGCTGCCCGGGTGGCAGTAAGATTCTTCATCAGGAATTCTTTTGGCAAGGCTATGAAGAATGTCTGGAATCATCAGGAAAGAATGACCATTGAAGGGCCTCCGAATAGAAAGCCATGGATTCCATTCTGGCAGCTGCTTTCCGAAACAGCTAATCATCATTCCAGGGATTCAGCAGCCTCTCCTGTCATGGCCGGTATGCTTATGAAAGCAGTATTCAACGGACAGCCATATCCGGAGACTACCTATCAGAATATATTGCTCAGGATATTCTCAGACCATGACGAGAAAAATGATAATGGAACTATTACATATAGAAAAATCAGCTATATTAAAGCCGGATTTATCAAAGCATATCTTTTAAAGAATCATACTACGAGATGGGAGGGTCAATTACAAATGAAAGTAAACGAAAACTGTAAAGAAATTCCGTATGTGCTTGGCAGGTTGTTCTCTGTTCTTGAAAGCATTCAGCAAGAGGCAAATCCTGGAATTTCTTCTACAATCAAAGACCGGTATTTCAATGCTGCCTGCGCTACACCGGCAGTCACCTATCCGGTACTTCTCAAATTGGCCAATGCACACTTGAAGAAAATCAGAAACGAGGCCTTTCGTATTAACGATTCCAAAAAACTTCAGTCTTTACTGTCCTTGATTTCAATGCCGGATAGCGGAACCCCATTCCCAAAGAGACTATCGTTGGAAGAACAGGGCGCATTTATATTAGGTTATTACCAGGAAACACAGACAAGATATTCCAAGAAGGAGGAAGCTTAACATGGCAGACGTAATTTCCAATAAATATGACTTTATCGTTCTTTTCGATGTAATTAACGGCAATCCCAATGGTGATCCTGATGCAGGGAATATGCCCCGAGTTGACGCAGAAACAGGACTGGGAATTGTCACCGACGTCTGCTTGAAGAGAAAAATCAGAAATTATGTGACCGCCTGGGCCGAAACGACCGGAAATGAAAAAGGCCATCGGATCTATATTCAGGAAAAAGTACCCCTGAATCTAAATGATAAAGAAGCTCTTGAATATACAGGCGTTAAAGACATGAAAGATGCCAAGAAAAAAGACAAGGATATTGATAACAAGATTTGCGGCTATATGTGCCAGAACTTTTATGATATCCGTACTTTTGGCGCAGTCATGACTACATTCGTACAGGGCGCACTGAACTGCGGCCAGGTCAGAGGCCCGGTACAGTTTGGATTTGCCCGCTCCATCGATGAAGTGCTGCCTCAGGAAATCACCATTACCCGTGTAGCAATCACCACAGAAAAAGATGCCGAAAACAAACGGAATGAAATGGGCAGAAAATACATCGTCCCCTATGCACTTTATCAGGCCGAAGGCTATGTATCGGCAAACCTGGCAAAGAAGACCGGATTTACAAAAGATGACCTCGAACTCCTCTGGCAGGCAATCATCAATATGTTCGAAGATGACCATTCAGCAGCCAGAGGAAATATGGCCGTAAGGAAACTCATCGTATTTAAGCATGACAGCCTTCTTGGCAATGCTCCCTCCTATAAACTCTTTGACTTAGTGAAGGTTCAGAAGAAAGAAGGAGTAGCCGTACCGAGAGCCTTCAGCGATTATGAAGTGACAATCGATGAAAAGAATCTCCCCGAAGGTGTTCATATCGAGCAGAAAATCTGATGTACGCCGAAGAAGATTATCTGATGATATCCGGCATTCAGCATTTTGCTTTCTGCCGCCGGCAATGGGCCCTGATACACATCAATCAGGAATGGGACGAAAACAGACTGACGGCAGAAGGTGAACTGATTCATAAAAATGCTCATGATACGGACTTTTCAGAAAAAAGAAATGGTGTATTGATCATCAGGGGCCTCAGGGTAGCCTCTCCGGCATTAGGGATGACTGGACAGTGTGATGTAGTGGAGTTTACCCGCGATGAAAGCGGGAGCGGAGCCATCCTGCAGGGTCATCGCGGCACCTGGTTCGTCCGCCCCATCGAATATAAACGGGGAAAAGATAAAACCGATGACTCCGATGAACTCCAATTGTGTCTGGAAGCCATGTGCCTTGAAGAGATGCTTTCCTGTTATATTCCCGAGGGCGATATATTCTACCATGAAATCAGAAGGAGAAGGACCGTTCCCCTGACAGAAGAACTGAGAGAAAAGGTCCGAAAGGCAGCTGCTGAAATGCATGCCATTTACCAAAGGCATTTCATTCCCAAAGTGAAAAGGAATAAACGCTGTCAATCCTGCTCCCTGAAAGACATCTGCCTTCCCAAACTGATGGCCGGATCGAACGTTTCTGATTATTATAGCCGAATACTGGAGGATAAATTTTGAAGAAACTTCTGAACACCCTATACATCCTCTCAGACGACATCTACCTCTCTTTGGAAAATGCAAATATTGCTGCCTGGAAAGACGGAAAAATCGTACAGAAGATTCCGATGATCAATCTGGAAAATATTATTTCCTTCAGCAGAAGCGGTGCCAGTCCCCAGCTTATGGGCGCCTGTGCAGAAAAACACATTGGACTATGCTTTCTTACTCCGGAAGGTCATTTTCTCGCCAGAATCAATGGAAAAAGTAATGGCAATGTCTTTCTCAGAAAAGAACAATACCGCATTTCCGATGATGAAAACAAATCTGCACGTGTAGCAGCCTGCATGATTGCCGGCAAAATCTATAACGAAAGAGTCGTTCTTAGAAGAACATTCCGGGATCATCCTCTCTCCATTGACAAAAAAGCCTTTGACACAGCCTCCGATATTCTGAGGCAGGCAGCCGTCGATGCCCTTGGAGCGGATTCACTGGAAACTTTGCGGGGAATCGAAGGAAACGCCGCACAAGTTTACTTTTCACTGTTTGAGCAAATGATACTGGCAGATAAAAAGCATTTTTTCTTCAACGGCAGAAATAAAAGACCACCCCTTGACCGGACAAATGCCCTTCTATCCTTTGCCTATACCATCCTGGCCCATGACTGCGCCAATGCTCTGGAGGCGGTAGGACTTGACTCCTACGTCGGTTTCCTTCATAGAGACCGGCCGGGAAGGATTTCCCTGGCCCTGGATCTCATGGAAGAACTGAGGAGCCCTGCAGCAGACCGGTTTGTCCTGACCCTGATCAACAACCGAATTGTAAACGCAAAAGACTTCAAAACCATGGAGAATGGAGCAGTCCTCCTTAATGACGATGGACGCAAGAAATTCCTGGCACAATGGCAGGAAAAGAAAAAAGAACAGATTCAGCATCCATTTCTAAAGGAAAAGATAGCCAGAGGACTTATCCCCTATGCGCAAGCCATGCTTCTGGCCAAATTTATTCGAAACGATCTGGATCAGTATCCGGCTTTTCTTGGACAATAATCATGCTGATACTTATAACCTATGACGTGAATACCGAAACAGCTGCCGGCAGGAAACGACTCAGGAAAGTGGCAAAATGCTGTGAATCCTATGGCAGAAGAGTACAAAACTCCGTCTTTGAATGTTCCCTGAACGAAGCACAATTTGTTACCATTCAAGGTCAGCTTAAAGAACTGATTGACATGGATAGTGACAGCCTCAGATTTTACAATCTGGGAAATCACTTCCATGGAAAAATCATTCATCTTGGAATCAAAGAGGTCGAAGCACCTGATGATACCTTGATACTCTGATGCGAAGTACAAGCTCACATCAGAAAAGGCCTCGAAATTACCGATAAATTCGAGGCTGGAATATGGAAAAGGAAGAGGTTCGCAGAAAAGCATCTTAATCCTGCGATAAATACTGAACCTTAACCATAGACAGTCGCACCCCACATAGGGGTGCGCGGATTGAAATAATGCTGGCATCTGGGTCTTCCTCGTGACAAGTCGTCGCACCCCACATAGGGGTGCGCGGATTGAAATAGTGAATTTGAACAGGAATTGAACAGGGAGCCGGAAGTCGCACCCCACATAGGGGTGCGCGGATTGAAATTGTTTTGCCGTCACTATCTGTAATAGTGGCAAAAGTCGCACCCCACATAGGGGTGCGCGGATTGAAATATAAACGCCCCGATCCAGTTATTTACTGGACCGCCCGGTCGCACCCCACATAGGGGTGCGCGGATTGAAATATGGCGGGCCGCCGTCCGCCGCTACAATGCCAGTCGCACCCCACATAGGGGTGCGCGGATTGAAATCCCTAAGGGGAGGGGTAGCAGTCACGGCCCAGACGTCGCACCCCACATAGGGGTGCGCGGATTGAAATCGATAATACGGACAGGCTTATTCATTATGTCTTTGTCGCACCCCACATAGGGGTGCGCGGATTGAAATCAGTAAGTCGTCATTCGTTTGGCTGCCAGGTCTAGTCGCACCCCACATAGGGGTGCGCGGATTGAAATATACGGCAGTAAGCTTTGATGCCTTCCACCAGGGTCGCACCCCACATAGGGGTGCGCGGATTGAAATTGCTTCCATTTGTACAGGGTCCTCGGGTTGATTCGTCGCACCCCACATAGGGGTGCGCGGATTGAAATATGGGTGGCCATGGCCCAGAGGATGAGCCATGCAACGTCGCACCCCACATAGGGGTGCGCGGATTGAAATATTGACCGGGCAGAACTTACATCCAACTAAGGAGGTCGCACCCCACATAGGGGTGCGCGGATTGAAATCGTGTCCTCCTCGTGGCAAGTCCATTCTTCTGCAGTCGCACCCCACATAGGGGTGCGCGGATTGAAATCCCCATTGTTCAGAAATAAGAAGGTAATAACCTTGTCGCACCCCACATAGGGGTGCGCGGATTGAAATAATAAAATTAGTAATCCACAGGAAATGCTTACTGTTGTCGCACCCCACATAGGGGTGCGCGGATTGAAATCACATGAGTCCGCCGCCGGTTTTATCAATAAACCGAGTCGCACCCCACATAGGGGTGCGCGGATTGAAATCCATAACCAACGCCCCGCCCGATATAGTCCAGGTCGCACCCCACATAGGGGTGCGCGGATTGAAATTCATGGATGAGACAGGCCACTCCGGCGACTACTTGGTCGCACCCCACATAGGGGTGCGCGGATTGAAATGTTCAACCAACAATCGAAGACGCAAGAGACTGGTGTCGCACCCCACATAGGGGTGCGCGGATTGAAATTGACTGGAGGGAACCTGTGCCATGAATAGCAGACAGTCGCACCCCACATAGGGGTGCGCGGATTGAAATAAGATATACGGCCCAAAGATCATTTACTGATTTATGTCGCACCCCACATAGGGGTGCGCGGATTGAAATGTAGACAAGGATAAGGCCCAGCAGGTCGCAAGGAATGTCGCACCCCACATAGGGGTGCGCGGATTGAAATAACTTTTAACGATTTCTATTCCGGTCTCTATAACCGTCGCACCCCACATAGGGGTGCGCGGATTGAAATGTGGACAAGGATAAGGCCCAGAAGGCCGCAAGGAAGTCGCACCCCACATAGGGGTGCGCGGATTGAAATCAGTACAACGCTATAAAAATCACCTTTATTATCGTCGCACCCCACATAGGGGTGCGCGGATTGAAATTGATTCTTTTCAGTATCCCCATAGGATTGACGGCAAGTCGCACCCCACATAGGGGTGCGCGGATTGAAATCATAGGCTTTATAAATCCCAAACATAAGAGCCGGAAGGTCGCACCCCACATAGGGGTGCGCGGATTGAAATTGATGGGGTATGCGTCAGCAGCGTGGACTTATCTTGTCGCACCCCACATAGGGGTGCGCGGATTGAAATTCGATAATGCCGGGATGTACCGGGGCGGGAATAAAAGTCGCACCCCACATAGGGGTGCGCGGATTGAAATCGCAGCCATTACCGGCCTTTACTACCACACCGGGTGTCGCACCCCACATAGGGGTGCGCGGATTGAAATATAAACGCCCCGATCCAGTTATTTACTGGACCGCCCGTCGCACCCCACATAGGGGTGCGCGGATTGAAATCCAAGGAAGAAAGAAGAAGAACAAACGCCGCACAGTCGCACCCCACATAGGGGTGCGCGGATTGAAATCTGTAATGGTGCATATACTCCCCCCTGGCCCAAGTCGCACCCCACATAGGGGTGCGCGGATTGAAATTGATGGGGTATGCGTCAGCAGCGTGGACTTATCTTGGTCGCACCCCACATAGGGGTGCGCGGATTGAAATTTACGATATCAATGATGACCTTTATGACATGAGTGTCGCACCCCACATAGGGGTGCGCGGATTGAAATAGATAAATACGAAAAATTGGCGGAAATGATTGAGTCGCACCCCACATAGGGGTGCGCGGATTGAAATAACGACGGCGAAACCGCAGGACAGGAGGCCGGCGGTCGCACCCCACATAGGGGTGCGCGGATTGAAATCGCTCCGCTGTCGGTGACCTTGTTGCTTACCTGGTCGCACCCCACATAGGGGTGCGCGGATTGAAATCAGTAACCCCTGCCGCCCCTGCTCTTATCAGTACGTCGCACCCCACATAGGGGTGCGCGGATTGAAATCTCCAATTTCCCGGGACCGGCTCTCGCCCCCGATGTCGCACCCCACATAGGGGTGCGCGGATTGAAATGCCTGTCCTTCGTCTGTACACCATTGTTTAAATGTCGCACCCCACACAGGGGTGCGCGGATTGAAATTGTGCAAGGTTAGAAGCTCCTGTACCTGCATCATTGTCGCACCCCGTAGAAGGGTGCGTGGATTTTCTTACCAGTTGTTAGGATTGTACACATTATTGATTGTAATTTTCTATGAATCATGGGTTTATTAAATAATATTTGCTATAATAATAAGCAAGAGCAGTTTTCGTGTTGCAGCAGATGTATTTTGTTTCATTTCAAAGGTGGAAAGGAAGTCTCGGTTGTATGAAAAAGCTTTTACTTACACTTTTAGCCCTGGGAATCGCCGGAAATGCGTATGCAGCCAATCTCTTAATGGATATAAAGTCTAAAGATTATAATGCTTCTACAGCTTTGACAGAAATCAATGGAGCTATTACGACTTTGGCTGAAAAATCGACTGAAAACTATACACTACGGGCAAAGCCAATCATTACGAATGCTTTGTTAGATGGAACTCAATGGAGATCAGGTCTGCCCTATACCACTGTAAAGGGCATGGTTGAAAATGGGGCCAATGGTTATATTTTCTACAGCCGGGGCAAAATCAATACATTTGCCTGCACGCTTACGGGGATTTCACTCTCCATCACAAATAATAAGGATACGCCTCTTGTGATTGATGTGAATCAGTCATCCATCAAGGTGGGTGATTTTGAGGGGCAGCCTTTCTATACCGGTAAATTCATGGATGCAGGCACCTCATCACAACCTCCAATCGTTGTCGGCCCAAAAGCCACAAAATCTGTTCTGCTGCGCAGATCAGACTTCCAATTTGAAAGGACCAGCATGACAGCCTGCTGGGCCGTACCGCTTTATCCAATCAACTTTGATAACATTTCGATCGAACTGGACCTGAAGATTGACGATGCTTACGAAGTACTGACGGCTGCAGGTAAACTGGATATGACTAACCTGCAAAAGTATGATCTGGACTATCAGTGGAATCAGAACAAGAAGAAATATGATTAACCGGAAACATGGTCAAAGCGCCTTTCGAAAGAAAGGTGCTTTTTGCTTTCCTTTTTCCAGGGAAAGAAAAATTTCCGACCGAAGGCCGGCAGCCGTGGGTGGGCGGGCGGGAATAAAAAATTGCGGCGCTTCCAAATTTTGATGCGCCGCACCTACCCGAGTCCCGAGTCCCCATTCCCGGACAATGCAAGGTTTCGAAGACAGCTGAGAACTCAAAGTCTCGAAGAATCCAGCTTCCGGGAACTGGAAACTGGCAACTCCAATGGGACCCTCTTTCTGAACTGGTAATTTTTATGCGAGATACTATCGACTTGCACCGCTAAAACACCTATCCGTCTGCTCCGCAGACACCTTCCCATCCAGGACAGGTGCCCGGCAGCATGCTTTCCGTATGAGTCAGTTACACTTTGTACCTGTAGTGCAGTATATAAAAATTGCGCGGCCCCCTTCTGCTGCTACGCCACCTCGGGAGCCTGACTGTTACGCCTTGAACGGGTATTTCACACTCGCCTGCGCACAGTCCCCATAAAAAATTCGTGCCGCGGGAGCGGCACACCATCACGAACCACGGATCACGAAATCTCGGAAGTGCCTGTATTGGGGCTCGCCGTGGTGAGGCTAACCCACGAATACCGCCTCTGACTCTATCCGTATAGCTGAAAATTGACTCAAAAAAAGAAAATCCCCCGACTGGATAGACGGGGGTAATCATGGCCGTATAGATCAATCGGCTGCAGGGACTTTGGCCTGGACACGCAGGGACGGAGCTGCCGTATGACAGCAGGCCGACAAGTTTGTCATGTCGTGAGGTTACTGACGCTTGATTTTTGTCTTTCAATCGGGGGATTTCTTTATTTTTGCTTTGGTTTTCATACCGGTATGAGGGAGATTGGAATCCGGCCCGCTCCGCCCTTCCGCCCGGTTCGATCGAGTGTGCACATCCGGGTTTCTGAAGGGTTTCACATGGCTTTCTTCGTTTCTCTGTCTATATAGTACAGAAAAGGAAATTTATTTTATTAGATTTACGTTAGAATTTTGAATTTGTACGTACCTTGAAGAGATGAGGCTCATGACGTACCATTTTCACTGCAATGGCCTCAAAATTTCCGCGGAAAGTCTTCCCCTCCGGGGTTGGGCTTTTCATTCAGCACATTTTCGACTTGTACGATCGTACGACCCCTCAGTCTGCTCCGCAGACAGCTCCCCAAGCCCGGGGAGCCTTGAACATTTCGGCTTGTACGGGATTTTCCACATCGCCTGTGTACATTCCCCATATATACTCGTGCCGCATCAGCGCCACCTTCCCGACAACCCCGATAATCCCGAGATTCCCGATATCCCCGATTCAAAAGTCAATTGACCATATAGTTTCCTTCCAACTATACGTCCATCATCCATACTCCCGCCGCATCAGGCCGCCACCTTAGAAAATCGATTCTTCGAATCGATTTTCCCTCTCACCCGCTTCGGGGTGTTCCCGGAGGGAGAGCCTTCTCGCTTACCGATAGAGTCAATTGGTGCAAAATCGTTTCGTCAGTCAGCCACATGTGTGCCTTGCAGGAAATGAGGCTCATGACGTATCGTTTTCACCGGAATTGCCTCAAAATTTCCGCGGACAGGCTTCCCCTCCGGGGGTGGGCTTTTCATTCAGCACATTTTCGACTTGTACGATCGTACGACCCCTCAGTCTGCTCCGCAGACAGCTCCCCAATTACA
>OMVW01000028.1 GCA_900314595.1 uncultured Dialister sp.
CGAAAGCGACTCAAAGCGTAAAGGTTTTAAAAGAAAGACTTGAGAATATCCAGCATGAAATAGATGAAAAGGAGAAGGAGAAAGAGCAGAAGACCGCCTAAAAAGGGCTAACCCCCGAACAGAAAAATTAGGAATGAGTGTCCTTGACAACGGGACCGTTTTAGAAACCAATCTTATATAGCCGGCTCCGCCGACGGCCTTTGGCGTGCATTTAGTACAGGTACGTTTACAATCGAAAGTGCAATTCCCCCTCAGCCTCACTGCGTTCGGCAGCTCCCTATCGAGGGGAGCCTTCCCGCGTTTGGACATAGACATTTGGGCCAAGATTGTTTCGTCAGTCAGCCCTGTATGTGCCTTGATTGATAATGCAATCCACCCGGCCTCGCTTCGCTCGGCCACCCTCCCAAAACCTGGGAGGGCTTGAACAATTCGACTTGTATCCCTTTCGCCGGAATTGTCTCAAAATCCCTGTGGAAGGGATGATTAACGCTTGATTTCTCAGGTATTGAAAAGCTCATTCCACAATCAGGCATCAGCCTTTCTCTCTGCCCCTTGCAAGATTGTCCGCTTATTTCGTTACGCTTGGGATGTCAGGAGGCAATTTCGACAAGTACGAAAGTCAGCCCCCTTCACCCGCTTTGCGGGAGCTTCCCCCGTTGGGGGACGCATCGCTTTTTGTTTAGAGACATTTAGCACAAGATTGTTTCGTCAGTCAGCCTCCCATGTGCCGACTGATCTCCCCTATACAAAATGGCGCCTCAAACCATTCAAGGCGCCACTGTATGATTCTGAAAATGGGGAAATCCGCCGGTCCGCACACCCGCCGGCCGAAGGCCCCATAATACTGCGCCCGCAGGGCGCCACCTTCACGAAGAACAAACAACGAAGAACGATGATCGCTATTGACGCGAAACCTTATTTCCCCATAGCCTTTTTCAAGAAGTCCGTATTCACTACATCCTTAGCGGCCAGTTTTCCTTCGATCATGCCATGAGAGGTATACCAGTCGATCTGGGTCTGGATATCGTCGGACATGAGGATACCGTTTGCATCTACATAGGGCAGGCCGAGGCGGATATCCGCTTCCGGGGTCTTTACGTATTTCGCAATGATCTTCACTGCTTCATCCAGCTGTTTCGGGTCTTTCTTTTCTACCACTGCCGCATAGTATTCGTTGCAGGCTTTGTTGTAGGCTTTCATGAAACGGACGGCTGCGTCCTGGTTCTTTGCAAATTCCGGGGAATAGAAGATACCGCTTGTCTGGTAGGGCATCACTGCGCTGACCTGGGTGATTTCTTTGCCGTATCCTTCATTCTTTACTTTGGTGATGTTTGGTTCATTCAGGATGCATGCATCGATCTGACCGCTCTGGAGGGCTGCCATGACTGCGGAAAGTTTACCCAGCGGAACGATGGTTACATCGTCAAGGGTCAGGCCTTTGGATTCCAGCATCCGTCCCAGCATGTAATGGAAGGTGGAACCTTTCTGGGTGAGGCCCACTCTCTTTCCTTTCAGCGCTTCAATGGAAGTGAGGCCCTGGTCGTACTGGGCGGTACCTGCCATGAGGGCGGAGGAAGAGAAACCTTTCTGTTCTCTGCCTTTATCGGCCACGATGAAAAGTTTCTGTCCTTTGGCCGCCATATTGTAAAGGCCGGCGGTAATGCCGGTTGCGCCTACGTCTACTTTGGAAGAAGCGGTGGCTACGGCAATCGGCTGGGCTGCATCAAACCACTGGGGATCGATTTCAATGCCCACTTCTTTGAAATATCCTTTATCCATGGCAATAAAAAGCGGTGCGCTGGACGTGAGGCGAAGCATGCCCAAAGACACCTTCACCGGTTTATTTGCCTCCTGCTTCGGCGCGGATGACCCGCCGCAGCCGGCAAATGACAACGTCAGCACCACCGCCATGATGGATGCAAGGACCAGGGAAACCCATTTTTTCATTTGTTTCATTCTACTCTTCTCCTCTCCTGCGTTCCGGTTCCTTACCGGAAATATGTACTTGTCCGTATTGTACCCCAAATGAGGAAAATTTTCCATAGAAAAGAGGGTTCCCAGCTCTTGTGGAAATAAAAATATAATCAGAATCTAATGAAATAAAATTTCTTTTCTGCACTATATGGATAGAGGAACGAAAAGCCGAAAGTTTCCGCCCGGCGCCGCTCTCAGAGAACGCGGAAAGGCCTTTCTCCCCCTGCTATATGGATCCATGTAGAAACAGGAACTTTGTTTGAACCTGCCAACAGTGAAAAAAGCCGCCTCCCGGGGAAAAATCTCCGGACCGCGGCTTTTTGTCGTGCAAACTTTGGAAATACTCCGCATAAAACTCCCACATCGAAACCGGTGCGGGAGTTTTTGTTTCCGGAAAAAACGCTGCGCTTCCTCCGCTTTCCGCGCGCGGCCGGGAATACACGCTTTCCCTCGTGCGGAGGTGCCCGTTCACGTGCGGCCGGGAATACACATGCAAGTCGCAGCCGTAGAGCCACCGCCTGCGCAGAACCTGTGCCGGCTCACCTGCGGGCCAAAGGCCCGTGCGCGGAGCGCACTACAAAAAATTGGCCGGCAAAAGCCGGCCAATCCTTCCCGGATTCTGAAATCCGTTTTTTCCAACCACTAACCACTAAAAACTAACAACTAAACCTATTTCAGTCCGTAAATACCTGATCCGGGTGTCTCCGATGGTACCACTTGAGGTAGAAGCGGAGGATATTGGCACCCAGGATTTTGACTGCAATGATGAGCAGGATAATGACTCCCACAGGAAGGAGGGAAATGGGAACCAGCGCTGCACCGGCTGCGATGGTATTGTTGATGGTACCGCTCCCTGCGTACTGATACGCGGCGAAGATGGTCCTTTCATCGTCGTTGATGAGTCCTTCTTTGTAAAGGTCCTGGGTCATAATGGCCCCCACGTCGGAAGAGGTGAAGCTGGAGACGAAGGCAAGGCCGCAGATACCGGGGATGCCCATGAGGAATTTCAGGATGGGCTGGAAAAGTTTGCTTGCTGCCAGAAGGGCTCCATAGCTCTGGCACACTTCGAGGAAACCCAGGGCCACCATGGTTACAGGAATCATGGTGAGGGCAAAGGCGAGACCTTCTCTGGCGCCAAAGCCGCCAGTTCCCTGAAGGGAAATTTTGGCTCCTTCCGCATGGCCAAACTGGCCGAGGAAGCTCATGAGGTCCAGGGCCTTAAGAGGCGTCTGGGAATGGGAGAAAATCCCGGAGAAGCAGATGATGAGGAAGAGGAGGGCCACCCAGCCTTTCCAGGTGACTTTGTACTCCATGGTGGCTCTCGGGTGTTCTTTTTCCTTCGGCCCTTCTGCTTTCTTTGCATCCGCTTTGATTTCTTCTGTTTTGACTGTTTCTTTCACTTCAGTTGTCTCCGCTTTCTGAATTTCCGTATCTTTTATTTCTTTTTCGCTCATGGCAGCCTCCTTAGAATCCCAGGAATCCCAGAATGGCTCTGGTAATGAACATGACGATGGCCGCATCGATGAGCGGGGTCACCAGCAGTACCGGATAGTACAGGGTGCGCACCCGGCAGACGAGGACGACTCTGGCGAAATGGCCGATTAAGGTACCCATGGTGATGCATGCCGGGTAGAGGATCGTCGCTTCTACCGGCGTGAGGGTGCCTGCAGCCACCATGGAGGCAGCGGTGGCTGCCCCGGCGGCTTTTGCAAAGAAGGCTGCCAGCAGTACCACCGACGCTTCGCCTGGGAGGCCGAAGATGGCCATGACCGGTCCCAGAAGGTGACCGATGATGGGCATGATGCCGGAAATTTTCAGAAATGCAATGAGCGCATAGGCCATAACCATGGCCGGTGCGATGAGGTCCAGTGTGACATAGAGACCTTTTTTCGCCCCCAGCATGAAGAGGGCGGGGATGGAGGGTTTCGGTTTCTGTTCCATAATGATTACCTTTATTTATTTCATTTCATATATAGTTACAGTTTCATCAGGATAGCCAGCAGGAATTTCGTCCTTTCAAAGAGGGAGTCCACTACTGCATATTCACGGACCGTGTGGTTGAATTCGCCCCGAACGCCCAGGGCGCAGATGGTGGGCACTCCTGCCTTGATGAGGAAAGCAGAATCGCTGCCGCCGCCTACCGTAATGGGATGAACCGCCGGAAGGCCTGCTGCCTGTGCGATTTCACTGGCCCTTTCACAGAGGTCGATGGAGGCCTGCCGTCTTTCCATGGCCGGCACATCCAGGATGGTCGTGATGGTGGTCTTCGTATCCGGTACGAAAGTTTCCTTTTCGATTTTCTTCATTTCAAGGTCTACCCTGTCCATTCCCTTCTGGGTGAGGTAACGGACGTCCACGATGCACCAGGCATGTTCAGGAATGGCATTGGCTACCGTTCCCCCGCCGATGACTCCGCAGTTCAGGGTGGTCCCTTCTTCATAGTCCGTCAGTTTCTGGATGGCCAGGATCTTGTGGGCCAGTTCTTCTACCGCGGACCTTCCGTCTTCCGGGTTATTTCCTGCGTGGGCTCCAACGCCATCGATATCGATCCGGTACCGGCGGCAGCCTTTTCTTTCAATGACGATTCCATTATCCATGAAACCGGTTTCCATATTGAAGCCCATGAGAGCTCCTTTGGCTTCCTTCAGGAAATCCGCCCCTGCGCCGGACTGGCCGTGGCCCACTTCTTCGTCCCCCGCCAGAATCACACGGATGGCATACCGGTCGTAGCCGATTTCCTTTAAAAGTTTCAGGGCTGTGAAAGCAATGGTCAGTCCGCCCTTCATATCCAGCACGCCCGGGCCGTAAGCCTTTCCGTCTTTAATTGTAAACGGCCTTTCTGCTGCCTGGCCGTCTTTGAAAACCGTATCCATATGGCCGGTAATAATGATAAAAGGTTTGGAAAAATCACCCCAGTCAGCGACCAGCATATTTCCTGCTTTTTCATATTCGTGGAAACGGACGGTAAATCCCAATCCTTCGAGAATCCCTTTGATATCCTGCCCTACGCTGTCTACTCCGGCCTTGTTGCCGCTTCCGCAGTCACGGTTCACCAGTTTCTTCCAGAGACCAATCATTTCTTCATGGCTCTCGTCCACCTTTTCAAACAATTGCTTCAGTGCTTCTTCCATAATTCCTCCTATGCTCCTTTGCAACGTTAAATTGATATGATTTGCGCCTATTATACATCGTTCCATATGAAAATAAAAGGAAATAAAACAAATTTCTTACAAATTTCTCACTTTCAGTACCCTGAGCGGGACGTTTCCGCCTCTTGCCGCCCGAAACAGGCAGGAAAGGAAATGAAATATCCATTCATAGAGAGCCTGTAGTATACTTTGGTCAAATGAATTCTGACAGAATGGGGAAGTTCGCCCCTGTATTGATATTTCACAAAGCCGGGCAATGCAAATGACGAAAGAAACGAAGCTGAAAATCGGTAAAGAAATACTCATGGTCCTCGCAGGCCTTCTGGTCGCCCTGCTGCCGGCGCCGGAGGGACTTTCGCAGAATGCCATGACTTTTCTGGGCATTTTCGTATGGGCCGTGCTGAACTGGGCCCTTCCCGTCATGCCTTCTTACGTTTCCGGCCTTCTCATGCTGCTTCTGGCTGTGGTTTTTCATATCGTTCCCTTCAAAACCGCTTTTTCCGCCTTCGCCGGCTCCACCACCTGGCTCATCATCGGGGTCCTTTCCCTGGGAAGCGCTGTCAATAAGACGGGCCTTCTTTCCCGCCTCTCCCTTTCCATCATGAGCCTCTTCCCACCAACTTTCCGCGGACAGGCAGCCGGCCTCATCGGTGCAGGTATCCTCATCGGCCCTTTCATGCCCAGTTCTACGGCGAAAGTTTCCATTGCCGGAGGGTTTGCTACAAAAATTGGCGAACTTCTGGGCTTTGCGCCCGGCTCTAAGGGGATGAACGGCATATTTGCCGCCATGTACACCGGTTTCACCCTGCTGGCGCCTGCGTTCATCACCAGCTCCTACTATTCCTACCTGATATTGGGAACGATTCCCGAAGAAGATGCTTCCCGTTTCACTTTTATTTCCTGGTTCCTCACCATGGTCCCCTGGACAATCTTCACTGCCCTCTTTGCCTTTCTGGCCATCAGTTTCCTCTTCAGACCGGACCATGCAGCTCTGATGGATAAGGCGGAAATCAGGAAAATGTCCAAAGAGCTCGGCCCCATGTCGGCAGATGAGAAAAAGACCCTTCTCATCCTTGGAGCCTGCGTCGCCTGCTGGGTACTGGAAAAATTCACCGGTGTGCCTGCGGTCATTCCGGCCCTTACCGGCATGTGCCTGCTCTACATGACGGGCGTTTTGAAGCCCGGTGAAATTAATTCCACCATCAATTGGGGTGTCATCATATTCTGCTCCTGCATCATAGGCCTGGTCCCCATTGTTTCCGCCACAGGAATCAATACATGGATGGCGGATGGCATAGGAAATATCATGGACTACATCGGCTCCAATCCCTGCCTCTTCATCCTTGCAGCCGCAGTCATAGTCATTCTTTCCCGGCTTGTCCTTGTCGCAGGGACCCTTGTCATCAGTCTCATGGTAGTCATCCTCACGCCTTTCTGCCAGGCAGCGGGCATGAGCCCCTGGGTAGGAGGCATCATCGCTTACGTCCTGGCCCAGCAGTTCATCTTCAAATACCAGAATGCCAACTTCCTCATCGCTTATGAAGCTGCAGGGGGAGATGAAAAACTCAGCCATAAAGATATGATTCCTTATGCCATGGTTTACAATATCATCGCCACAGGAGGCCTCTTCCTTTCCATTCCTTACTGGCAGTATCTGGGGCTCATACAGGGGTAATTTTCAGTTTTTAGTGATTAGTGAATGAAAAAACCTGCCTTCCATGGGAAAGCAGGTTTTTTATGCGGAATAAACTATTTGATTTTCCAAAGATGAACTATTTATAAAAGAGCAGAGGCCATTTTTACCAGGCAGCCACTACGCCGTCTGCTCTGGGTTCGGTGCCTCCGGCGAGGATTCCCTTGTCATTTCTCCAGATGATTTCTCCCCGGCCATAAGCGCCGATGACCGTATCTTTGACAGTCACTTCATGTCCTCTCACCCGGAGGGCTTCTATGAGAGGCGCGCCCAGGGCTGATTCGGTTTCAATATTTTTTCCGCCCATCCACTGCCAGCGGGGCTTATCAAGGGCCGCCTGGGGATTCAGATGGTCTTCGATGGAATTCAGGAGCACCTGGAATTGTCCCTGTGGCTGCATGAAACCGCCCATGACGCCGAAGGGGCCCACAGCCTTTCCGTCTTTTGTGAGGAATCCGGGGATAATCGTGTGGTACGACCGCTTGCGGGGTCCCACGCAGTTGTCACTCTGCTGATCCATATAGAAATTGCAGCCCCGGTCATTCAGGGTCACCCCGTAATGAGGGATGACGATGCCCGAGCCGTATCCCCTGAAGTTGCTCTGGATGTAGGAAACCATATTTCCTTCCCCATCAGCCGCACAGAGATAGACCGTCCCTCCGTCGTTCAATTTCACCGGTTCCGGCATAAGCGCAGAGTCTCCGATGAGGGAGCGCCGCTTAGATGCATATTCCTCAGACAGGAAATACTGCGGTTCTACCGACATATAGTCCGGGTCCGCAATGAAATGCTTCCCGTCGATATAGGCAAGCTTCATCGCTTCGATCTGGCGATGGACGGCTTCTGCCGCAGGCATGGAGGAAAAATCCCAGCCTTTGGCAATATTGAGGGCCATGAGGACCACCATTCCGTGGCCGTTGGGCGGAAGCTCCCACACGTCATAGCCATGGTAATTCACGTGAAGCGGGTCCACCCATTTCGGTTTGTATTCAGCCAGATCCTCTTTGCGGATATAACCGCCCGTCTTTTTCGACCAGGCATCGATGGCATCTGCTATTTCCCCTTCATATAATTCCCGCCCGTGACTGTCCCGGATAAGCTTCAGAGACCTGGCCACGTCCGGCAGGCGCAGGATTTCCCCCGCCCTCTTCGGCTTTCCGTCCGGATAAAACAGGGGGAAGAGCGCAGAAAAAGCCTCTTTATTCTTATAGGATTCGAAAGTCTTCGCATGGGCCTCAAACATCATGGCCACATTCGGCATGACCACATAGCCTTCCTCCGCATAGGAAATAGCCGCATCAAATAAATCTTTGAAAGGCAGCTTCCCAAATCGTTCGTGCAGGGCCGCCCATGCAGCCACAGCCCCCGGCACCATCACCGGCGCCCAGCCCCTCCAGGGAACTTCCTCATACCCTTTGTCATGAAGAGCTTTCCATGTGAGAGCCTTCGGCGACCAGCCGCTGCCGTTAATGCCGTATAACCTCCCATGGAACCAGACCTGGGCAAACGCATCGCTTCCAAGACCATTGCTCGTGGGCTCCAGCACCACCATGGCAATAGCCGTCGCCAGAATCGCATCGATAGCATTTCCGCCCTTCTTCAAAGCATCCAGCCCCGCCTGGGCCGCCAGAGCCTGGGACGTGCAGACCATGCCCTTCCTCCCATACACCACCTCGCGCCGGGAAGGATAAGGATAATAATTTCCGTCAAATTCCATTTTTCGTACCTCCTTTCCTAAGCTTACCACAAATGGAACGCTTATAATACCATTCCTGTGCCTGCAGAGATTTTATCCCCGCCTGTGCAAATCTCCATACATACTTGTGCCGCATCAGCGGCACACCTTCACGAACCCCGTATCCCGCACCCCGAAATCTCGTTAAAGACTCCATCGGTGCATGTCGGGAACAGGGCTAAAACCCGAATACCGAAATCGCCTCAAATCATCTTATCTGACAAATGACTTCAATAAACTGCCTGTGCAAAGTCCCCATACATACTTGTGCCGCATCAGCGGCACACCTTCCCGCACCCCGCACCCCGAAATCTCGAAGCTGACTCAAAAAGGGCATGCCGTGGTGAGGCTAACTCCCGAATACCGCAGCTGAATCAAACCGAAAAGCTGACAATTGACTCCAATCAATCACATAAAAACCCGGCCGCCGTGGGGCATCACGGCGGCCGGGCTATTCTATCCCTCGGCCGGTCCAGAGGGGGAGAACCGGCTGCGGAAATAGACCGGGTGGTGGAACGGGTCTTTCGATGTGACAGCATCCGCCCGTTCTTTTTTATGGTTTGTCATTTTGGATGCTATCACCCCCTTTCCGTTCCTTATTTCAACTGATTTTATTTTTTCATGAACCGATAATAAATGGGAATGGATTCGTAGTATTTCGAAAGGATCATGTATTCATCGGGCCGGTGGGCGAGGTCGTATTCGCCGGCCGCAGATTTTGCCGTCTACCGTTTCGCAGCCGAAAGGGTCATGGCGCCACCGGATTTCCCCAGGGGCGCGGTATCCGGATGAACGGCAAATCTTCTCTCCCCATCCCTTCTTTGCGCTCCGGGTGAGCTTTCCCATCTGAAAACGCAAACAGCGCAATGACGGATTTGCATCATTGCGCTGTTTAATATATTAAAATCATAGCCCCATAGCGACTCATTGTCAATTATAAATTTTATAAAATATACATAACAATATAGGTTTTTTGCCTCCCGGTAACGACTTGGGAAATTTGAGGCATTTGTGCAGGCAGCTTTGGGGTATTCGTCTGGCTTTCCGGTGCGACTTGTCGGTTTGAGGCACTCGCACTGGAACTTTGAGGTATTCGTATGGCCTGCCGGTTCGGCTTGAGGGGTTGAGGCACTTGCACTGGGGCTTTGATGTATTCGTTGGGCCTGCCGGTATGAACTTGGAGTTTCGAGGCACTCGCACTGGAAACTTTGAGGTATTCGTTGGGCCTGCCGGTTCGGCTCTTACCGTGCAGGGTCTTGCGGAGTTGCCTGCTCCATGCAAAAAGCCCCGGGGCCTTTCGGTCCCGGGGCTTTTTATTTTTTCTCAGGCTTCGGTGAGGTCGGAGACTTCTACGCGGCGGATGCTTTCGAGGGTAAGGTCGGTGAGGCCGGCGTAGGCGCTGCCTGCATCGTAGAGCTGCTGGTCGGTGGCGTCCAGTTTGATATCGGAGATGCTTGCGGTCTGGATTTTTGCTTTACCGGAAGCGGTGGTGCCGTTTTCAAAGCGCACCTGGAGTTTTACATCAGAAACATTTTTTGCTGCTGCCATAGTTGATCATTTCCTTTCTTAAGAAATACGATTAGTTCAGATCTTCAGTGCTGGTGGTCACGACGGTGGCTTTTGCCAGTTCGGTCACGTCTGCGCCGGTTCGGGTGATGAGCACCGGAATGAATTTAGCGGCGGCCGCCTCGGCCTCTGCCAGGCTGAGACCGGTTTTCGGGCTTTTCACCCGCAGGTTGAAGTTGGAAGTGCCATTGGTCTTGAATGCAAGTACGAGAGTTTTCATAGTCTTAATTCCTTTCCTGTAAAAAAATTCTTCGAGAATTTCCATTCCGCCTCCCCGGGCCGGGCTTCCTTTCCGTTCTCTGCCTATATAGTACAAAAAAGGGATTTTATTTTATTAGATTTTGATTAATTTTTCGAATCATTCTCATCATGAAGTCAATGGAATAACCGAAATTCAAAAGAGCCGGGAAACTGCATGCAGGGGTAATGGGTAATGGGTAATGGGTAATAGGTAATGGCTAATGGGGAAACGACTGGGAATCCATACATGCGGAGGAACTGTACATTGGGGTTAATGGGTAACAGGGTAAATGATCGGGAATCCATCTATGCGGAGGAACTGTACATCGGGGTTAATGGGTAACAGGATAAATGACCGGGAATCCATCTATGCGGAGGAACTGTACATCGGGGTTGATGGGTAACAGGGGGAACGACTGGAAATCCATGCATGCGGGGAAGCTGTACATAGAGGTTAATGGTTAACAGGATAAATGACCGGGGATCCGTCTATGCGGAGGAACTGTGCATAGAGGTTAATGGTTAATTGGGGAAATGACCGGGAATCCATGCATGCGGGGAAACTGTACATAGGGGTTAATGGTTAACAGGGGAAATGACTGGGAATTCATGCATGCGGAGAAGCTGTACATTGGGGTTAATGGTTAACAGGGGTAACGACCGGGAATCCATCTATGCGGAGGAACTGTACATCGGGGTTAATGGTTAACAGGGTGAACGACTGGAAATCCATGCATGCGGGGAAGCTGTACATTGGGGTTAATGGTTAACAGGGTAAATGACCGGGAATCCGTCTATGCGGAGAAGCTGTACATCAGGGTTAATGGTTAATGGTTAATAGGTAATGGCTAACGGCTAGAGGCTAATGGCCTTTAATCCCTTGTGCGGACAGGCGAAATGATTCAAGAGTTTCTTCGCCCGCCTGTACAATGCAGCTATTAACCATTACCTGTTATCCATTAGCTAACTGCCCGTTTCTCTATTTCCTGTCCGAAATGTGCTTCACCGGACCTTGCCAGATTGAGGCTTATTCTATAATATGTATTTATAAATAAAGGAGGATATCGTGAATTCGAATAGAAAAAAGGGAATCATTTTCGCTTCTCTGGGGGCTGTGCTCTGGGGCGCAAGCGGCATTGCCGGGCAGTACCTGCTCATCAATGAGCAGATCGCGCCGGAGTGGCTTACTTTCTGCCGCCTTCTCCTGGCGGGGGTCCTGCTGCTCTCCCTGCTTGCCCTGCAGGGGAAAAAGATTTTTGAAATATGGAAGGACAAAGAGGACCGTATTTCCATCCTCGTCTTTTCCGTCTTTGGCATGATGGCTACCCAGTACGGGTATTTTGCTTCCATTGCGGAAAGCAACGCCCCGACCGCTACGGTCCTGGAATATATCAATCCGATCCTCATCATTTTCTGGAATTGTTTCCGGGAAAAGCGGCTTCCCGACAGATTGGAAATCGGCTGTACTGTCTTTGCCGTGGCCGGGACTTTCCTCGTAGCTACAGGAGGCGATTTCGGAGCTCTTGCCATCTCGCCAAAGGCTCTTTTCTGGGGACTTCTGGCAGCCCTTGCCTGCGCCATTTATACGGTGGTCCCCGTGCGGATCATCCGGAAATTCGGATCTCCTGTGGTCATCGGCTGGGGCATGTTCATCGCTTCTCTTTTCATGGGACCGGTGGCCGCATGGACTCCTTTCACCGGAGCCCTCTCGATCCATGTGATTCTGGCCTTTTTCTTCGTGGTCATTTTCGGGACGATCCTTTCTTTCTGCTTCTATCTGGGAAGCGTGGCCTACATCCGGCCGGCGGAAACGAGTATCATCGGAGCCATCGAGCCGGTTTCGTCGGTCATTTTCTCTTTCTTCCTCTTCCACCTCCTTTTTGGCGCCTGGGACCTTCTGGGCATGGCCCTCATCATCGCAGCCGTCATACTGGTAGCGAGGAAATAATGATTCGCCTGCCTTCTCCGACTAGTCGGTTGGAGGCATTTGTGCCGGGAGCTTTGGGGTATTCGTTTGGCCTGCCGGTACGACTTGGGTTTTTGAGGCATTTGTACTGGAGCTTTGAGGTATTCGTATGGCCTTCCGGTGCGGCTTGGGATTTTGAGGCGCTCGCACTGGAGCTTTGAGGTATTCGTATGGCCCGCCGGTACGACTTGTCGGTTCGAGGCACTCGCACGAGAGCTTTGGGGTATTCGTTTGGCCCGCCGGTACGACTTGGGATTTTGAGGCGCTTGTGCCGGCAGCTTTGAAGTATTCGTATGGCTTGCCGGTTCGACTTGTCGGTTTGAGGCACTCGCACGAGAGCTTTGGGGTATTCGTTTGGCCCGCCGGTACGACTTGCCGGTTCGAGGCACTCGCACGGAAGCTTTGGGGTATTCGTTGGGCCTACCGGTGCGGCTTGTCGGTTCGAGGCACTCGCACTGGATGCTTTGAAGTATTCGTTGGGCCTGCCGATGCGACTTGCCGGTTCGAGGCACTCGCACGGGAGCTTTGAGGTATTCGTTTAGCCTACCGGTACGGCTTGGGATTTTGAGGCACTCGCACTGGGAGCTTTGAGGTATTCGTATGGCCTGCCGGTCCGGCTTGCCGGTTTGAGGCACTCGCACGGGAGCTTTGGGGTATTCGTTGGGCCTACCGGTACGACTTGAAGTTTTAAGGCGTTTGTGCCGGTTCTTTTCTGGACGTTTCAAAATATTTGACACCGTCCATATAAACCCCTATAATACTGACGAATAAGTCTATTTCCAATTGCAGGTTCACTTTTGAAAGGCAGCCCATGATCACTGAAACGGCTTATGCGAAAATTAATTTCACCCTCTCTGTAGGAGGGAAAAGGAACGACGGGTATCATCTCATCGATTCGGTGATGCACTCCATTTCCCTTCATGACAAAATCACCCTGGAGAAAGCAGAGGATATTTCCCTCACCATCACTTCCGGCGAGGCGCCGCTGGGCCGGGACAATCTCATGGTCCGGGCAGCGGAGCTTTTCTTCAGGGAAACGGGCGTCAAAGGCGGAGTCCATATGACTCTCGAAAAACATATCCCTGCCGAAGCGGGCATGGGCGGCGGATCATCCGATGCAGCGGCGGTCCTCCGGGGACTGGAGCGCCTCTACCCCACAGGAAGAAGTCTCAGGGATCTGGCAGCCATGAGCGCAGTCCTGGGGGCGGATATCCCCTTCTGCGTGCTGGGCGGCGCCTGCCGGTGTGAAGGAATCGGCGAAAAACTGACGAAGCTCATCCCCTGGGAAGGGCTGCCCCTCCTCATCATCCGTCCCCAGACGGCAGAATCCACGGCCGCTGCCTACCGCATGATTGACCGCATGAAGGAACATCTGAAGAATACCACCACTTCCTGCATACAAGCGCTGGAAGAAAAAAGGCGGGACCTCCTGGCCGAATCCCTATGCAACGATTTCGAGCCGGCTCTTTTCGGAGAAAATGAAATCCTTAGAAATACGGCGCTGCGCCTGGCCGCTCTCTGCCGCCCGGCCCTCATGACCGGCTCCGGAAGCGCTTTCTTCGTACTCCTCGAAAGCAGGGAAGAAGGAAAGAAACTCCTCGAAAAACTTCGCCGCGAAAACCCCGGCTGGTTCGTGGAAATAGGAGAGACTGTGGGAGTAGCGGAATAATCATTTCTGCCTGAAACAGTTCTTCTTAAATCAATGCAGTGTATGAAATCAATACACTGCATTTTCTTATTTCTCACTAAAACCGCGCAGAATCAATTTCTCCGGTCCCGGCAGCCTGAAATTTCCTGACAGACTTCATGATCGTTTGGAAATACGGCCTGCTTTTATAAATTCTGCGGCGCTTCCCAATTTTGATGCGCCGCACCTTCCCGACAGTCCCGATACCCCCGACATCCCCGCTATGCCCGAAACAAAAGTTATTTCACTTATATGCAAAACAGCCTGCTTCATGAATTTGAAGCAGGCTGTCTTATTTGTAATTAAAACGATTCACTCCTCCAGATCCCCATGGAAGAATTCGATGATTTTATGGATGGCCAGGGCCATGTGGTTCGGGTCCCGGAAGGGATGGTTCGCCCCTTCCACAGGGATGAATTCGATGACATTGTCCTCTGCAAAGGACCTGGGCCCTTCGATGGGAATCATTTCATCCTTTGTTCCGTGAAGGATGAGTATATCGTCGGCATAGTCGAAATATTCATGCTTTGTCACGTCAAAGGCTCTTAAATCCTCCAGGAAGGATTTGTCCATCTTCATCTTCCGCGCATAGCCAACGGATATTTCCTTTCCTTTTTCCAGTTTTACATAATCATCATCGGATAAATGATTTCTCATAGCTTCGTACATATGGATGCCCGGGCAGCGCAGCGCGATCTTTTTGAAAGGATTGCCCACTTCGATGAGGTAGCGCAGCGTCAGGTACCCGCCGAAACTGGTGGAATAGATGAAAAGATTCTTTGCCCTGAGTTCTTTTTTCGCGTAATTGCACACAATGGTGAGGTAGGTGAGACATTCGGAAACGGAAAGCTTCTTCCGCGCATCCATGCCGTGGCAGGGCCAGTCAAAGGCAAGGGCCGCATAATCCTTGAATTTGGAAACCAGGTGCTCCCCGAAAGACGCGGTCCCCGCGGTCTCCTTCGAAGAACCGAATCCGTGAGTCACGAGGACTACATTGTCAAAAGTCCTTGCTCCCTTGTCATAACAGAAAAACCGGCAGCGGATGCTGTAACCTTCCTCATTGATATCAAAATATTTTTCCATGGTTTCTTATCTCGATTCTGTTGGATTTTATATAGAGTATTGTACCACAGAGCGGGAAGAAAGAGACGATGGAGGACCTTCCGATTGTGTCACATGGAACGGTACCGGGAAGATATCTGTGCAATTTATCAACCCGTCCAATACTCCAAAATTAAAACGTCCTGCAAAACGCAGGACGTTTACCAATCATCGTTAATCAAATCGTATATCCAGTTTTTTCCCCAGACCGGAGGCAAGGGCCTGGAGTGTAGCCACGGTTGGACTGCAGGAACCATTTTCAATACGACTGATATTGGACTGACGAATGCCACATCGCTCCGCCAACTCTTTCTGAGTCAATCCTTCTTCAACGCGTGCTTTAATCAGAATACGAGATACTTCAAATTCCGCCCTGGTTTCTTCATATTCCTTTCTAAATTCAGGATTTTTCATCTGTTTTTCCATATATTTTTCAAGATCATCCATGATGACTTCTCCTTTCATAATCATCTTTGTACTTTTGAGCCAGCAATAATTCCGATTTCGGTGTCTTTTGTGTCTTTTTAATAAACCCATTTGTCAAAATAATCTGATTACCGATTATAAAGAAATAAAAGATTCTTGCAATATCATTTGAGAACCTGATGCGTAACTCAAAAAGTCCATCTCCCACAGGTTTGGAATGAGGCTCTCTTAAACGATTTCCAAATTCTTTAAGAATACAAAGGCTGTCTACTGCTTTCTTTCGCATTTTTACGTCAAGGCTGTCTAAAAATTCTTCTACCGGTGCAGATCCGTCAGTGCGCTTATAAAATATAATTTTAAACATATTGACGTCTTCCTTTCTTCTTCTCTTTCTTTAACTATAATATTCCTTTTTTGATATATGGTCAAGCAAAGCTGATAGAAAAATACTAACTCCAGAATCAAATTTCTAACTGGAATACAGCATATCAGGGAATTCAAAGAATAATCCAAATAAATGTCCCCCTATTCTTCATTCAGTCAATTGGGAGCCAAAGACCCCATATAATACTGCGCCCGAAGGGCGCCACCTCCGCAGAGCACGGACCACGATTGATGATACACATTCCCGGGACCTGAATCACGAACCACGAATCACGAATCACGACCACCCCATGTAAATCTATCCGAAGCCAAAGATTACGTCAACAAATAAACACATTTAAATTTTTAATTGTGTTTTTGGGTGAGATGTGTTACAATAATTTCCGTGACAAAGCTCTGCCCCTCGCCTGGGCAGAGTCCCCATATAAAATGGTGGCGCATCAGCGCCACACCTCCCCGCAATCCGCCAGCCCCAATTGGCTCTCCATTCATTTCCCCTATGAAATATAAGAAAGGATGACTCCCATGCCCGGTTATTTCTTTGATGATTATGATACTCCTGTTTTCCGTCCGCCCAGTGAGGCGGATTCCTTTATTCTCCGGGTCACCCGCGGGTGCGCCCATAACCACTGCACCTACTGCAATATGTACAGGGGCGTGAAATTTGAAAAATTATCTGATGAACAGATCATGCGGCAGATCGCCATCGCTTACTCCATCGATGCTGAAGGCATCCGCCGAGTATTCCTGGCAGACGGGGATGCTCTCGTCCTTCCTACGGAAAGGCTGCTGAATATCCTCTACACGTTGAAGAAATATTTCCCGAACCTGGAAAGGGTTTCCTCCTATGCAGCGCCGGGAGATATCCTCCGGAAGTCCGTGGAAGAACTGAAGCAGCTCCGCAAAGCAGGCCTCCAGCTCCTCTACTATGGAATGGAAAGCGGAGACAGCCAGACCCTGAAAGATATCCGGAAAGGTGTCAACGGAGAGCAGTCCATCGAAGTGGGCAAACGGGTCCGCGCGGCAGGCATGGATCTTTCCATTATGATCATCCTGGGCATCGCAGGCGTCCCGGGGAGCGAGCGTCATGCGCTGGCTACGGCTCATGCGATCAATGAAATCAAGCCGACCCATCTCTCCGCCCTCTGCCTCATGCTCTATCGCGGAAGCGAACTGAAAGACCAGTTCGAACGGGGCGAATTCACACCCCTCACTCCTGCAGGCCTCATGGAAGAACTGAAAGTCATCGTAGAGCACCTGGACCTCCCCTCCACAGAGCACATGATCTTCCGCAGCAACCACGTATCCAACTACATCCGCCTGGCTGCTACCCTTCCGAGAGACAAAGAAGCGCTTTTAAAAGACATCGACCTTTCCATCGAATATCTGAAGAAACAGAAAAATTACGACGTCTATAATCACGACTGGAGCAAATGAGGAGAGTTGTTAGCCGTTAGCCGTTAGTTTTTAGTTAATAATAAAGATGGCGCCCTGAAATAAATGAGGCGCCTTTTAATATGGAAATTAAAAATCCCGGCAAAAAGGTCCGCTTTCCGATTGGAAGCGGACCTTTTTCATAGGAAACTGATTACTAACGGCTAACTGCAACTGCTAACCGCTCATCACTCATCCTTCTCCGGTTCTTCGTATTTCCTCTGGTCGCTGATCGGGAGGCTGTGAATCGGATCGTCTACCTGGCGGGAGCGCATTTCACCCAGTTTGCACCACAGGGCGAAGTGTTCGCAATTGTCCGTGAAAAGTTCGTAGCCGATTTCCCCCAGCCGGCTTCTGGCCCGCTTCAGGGTTTCTTCATCGGAATAGGCCCATTTCACCGCCGAAAAATCCACCACCTGAAATCCCGGGTCTCCTTCGAGGAAATCATCCACCGTGGACTCATGAACGATCGCAGGCAGCACGATGGGTTTCAGGGTGTAGGAAAGGTGGATGACCTTGTCATTTCCTTCAAAAATACCGTAATGCTTGATGAGCTTTCGCTGCACATAAATCACCGAACCGGGCACGGCTGTCCGCACCCCGTGGCTCCTGGCATGCTCCATGCCATCCTCTATTTCATCGATGGCCGTCAGCACATCATCAAAGGTGAGCTCACCATCTCCATTTAAATCCAGGAGAGGACGAATAAAATCCTTCATCCATAAGACCTCTTTCCAATCAATCCGAAATCTATTGGAAATATTGTAAAACAGGGGATGTAAATGTGCAACACCCGATTCGCAGAGATGGACAGGCAGCCGGCAGCAGTTAGTTTTTAGTGGTTAGTTATCCTTTCCCATTCGATGAAACCGATTCCCGGAAATCGAATTTTCCTGTCAGGCCGGATTGAAATTCCAACCACTAACGGCTAACTGCTTTTCCCGATAATTTTTTAGCCAGAGGCACCAGTCCCCTCCCCTCTTTTGTCCGCAGGTACCGCTCGTCCAGCCCGTTTTCCCCCAGGCGGAAACGGTCGAGTCCGTCGGCATCTTTAAATATATGGTAGAGAAGGAGTACCCTTTGCCAGTCTTTGAAATTTTTGCGGATGAATTCATTTCCCCGCCTGTCATCCCGGTCATGAAAGGCCATGATGGCAAATACTTCCGGATGGTAAGGGAAATTTTTTTCTTCGCAGTACTCTTTATAATACGCCGCCGCCCGGTCCCCGTGGCCCGTATCCAGCCAGTCCTCCCGGCGGCGGGTATCGTGAAAAACGGAAGCCGCCCCGAGAATATCCAAATCCTCCCCCGAAAGTCCCCACCTCTCCCCGATCATCAGCGAAAAGAGCAGCACCCGCTTCTCATGATCCTTCGTATGAATCACCGACTTCAGACGGAAATGAAGCTGCTCGTCCAGAAAGCGGGACCATGTCTCATATCGCACTTCGATGGCCGCCGGAATTTTAATATTTTTCATAATGCTCCTTTCGAGTCATCAGTGATCAGAATTCTAATTCATTCAGAAGGACTGTTAATGGGTAATAGATAATCAGGTGAATAACCGGAAATCCATATGGGTCGGGAGACTGTACATCAGGGTTAATAGTTAACAGGGTGAATCACCGGAAATCCATGTATGTAGAAAACTGTGCATCGGGGTTAATGGGTAACGGGGTAAATCACCGGAAATCCATGCGTATGAGAAAACTGTACATCGGGGTTAATGGGTAATGGGATGAATCACCGGAAATCCATGCGTATGAGAAAACTGTACATCGGGGTTAATGGGTAATGGGATGAATCACCGGAAATCCACGTATGTGGAAAACTGTACATCGGGGTTAATGGTTAATGGGGTGAATCACCGGAAATCCATGTATTTGGAAAACTGTACATCGGGATTAATGGTTAATGGGGTAAATCACCGGAAATCCATGTATTTGGAAAACTGTACATCGGGGTTAATGGTTAATGGGGTGAATCACCGGGAATCCATGTATATAGAAAACTGAACATTGAGGTTAATGGTTAATGACTAATGACTAATGGCTGACCCCACGAATACTTCAAAGCTCCCGGCTCAATTGCCTCAATCGGACAAGTCGCGGCGGCAGGCCCAACGAATACTTAAAAGTTCCCAGTCCGAACGCCTCAAACGCCCAAGCCGCTTCCGGAAGGCCATACGAATACCTCAAAGCTGCCCGCTCAATTGCCTCAATCAAACAAGTCCAGACGGCAGGCCTTACGAATACTTCAAAGTTCCCGGCTCATATGCCTTAAACGCCCGGTCCGCTGCCGGGAGGCAATTTTATCTTTTCCCTCTAAGCTCGGACATCATTTGGGAGTTCATTTCAAAGCAGACATCGATGCCTTCGGTGCTGATTTCATGTTCCGTGACGAATTTCCTGTCGATGCCCAGGTGGTCTGCTTCTTCTCCTGCGTCGATATTGGCCGCGGAGAAGAGGAAGGTCCAGCCTTCTTTCTGGAGGCCTGTAATCATTTTCTTGATCTGCCGGTAGGAGTACTCATGGCTTGCATTTTCAAGGCCGTCGGTGGTGATGAAGAAAATGATATGGTCCGCCCTGTTTTCCGGGGTGAGGCTCTTCTCTATATCTTTGATTTTTTTGATTCCCAGACCGATCGCATCCAGAAGGGCCGTGCAGCCGCCCGGTTCATAGGCATCCGCCGGAAGGGGCGCCACTTTCTGAATATCCACATGATCATGGATGGTCTTCACATCAGTGTCAAAGAAAAGAGTCGTGAGATAGCATTCCCCTTTTTCTTCTTTCTGCTTTTTAATCATCCCGTTCAGCCCGCCCAGGGTGTCGGACTCATAGCCCCACATGGAGCCGCTCTTGTCAATGATGCATACCAGTTCCGTTCTATCTGCTTTTTCCATTTGTTTTTCTCCTTCATTTTTTAATAAGGAGTGCGCATTCCTTTGTTCTGCCTATAGTGTAGCAGAAATAAGTTTATCCGTGGTCGCTTGAAAAGGGACAAGTGACTATACACAGGCCCATTTTGACGGTTTGAGTCAGCTGCAGTGAATCGGATTGGGGATTGCGGATTGGGGATTGCGGGAAGGTGCGGCGCAAATTCATGGGCGCCGCATTTTTATATAGTTCCCAGTTATCAGTTCGCAGTTATCAGGATTTCATCCGTGCAGAGAAACTGTATTTCAAAACGGAGCATTTCCTCGAATTACTCCTGTGACACCAACGTGTAATCAACGTATTTGAGCTACTGATAAGTGATAACTACAATATCATTAACTTAACAGCTGCTAAAGTGCTTCCAAATCGAAATTTCTCTATTGCGTTTAAAGGAAATAGGGCCTTATTCACCCTGTTCGG
>OMVW01000029.1 GCA_900314595.1 uncultured Dialister sp.
TCTATATCATGGGAGGTTTTTTGTTTAGTCTTTGGAAAATCACCGCTAAAGCTAATACTGAACCCCCGGACTATCCGGGGGTTTTCTTTACACAAAAAAAGGAAGCCGACTTCCATAAGGAAACGGCTTCCCACGCTCTGCCGGCTTCTATCTGCCGGTCAGGATTCATTCATCTATTTTCCTGTATTTTTCCAGCACCCTGTCTCAGAAGACCGGTGCCAGGCCCAGATAGTTGTGAGGATCCAGCATGAAATCGATTTCCTCTTCCGTAAAGGCTTCCTTTACTTCCTCTGTCCCCATGAGGACCTCTTTCAGTGGAATTTCCTTTTCATAGGCTTCCATGCAGGCACCATAGACAATGTGGTGCGCCGTAAGCCTTCCCAGTTTCTTTGCCAGGTGCATCATCACGCATTCACTCATCATGAGGCCTTTCTGGGCAGATAAATTCCGTTCCATATGTTTCGCCCTTAGATTTTCAAGAATGTATCTTGATTTCGCAAGGGCTGCCGCCATGAGGTGGCAGGCCCGGGGAATTCCTTCCCATTCAGAAAGGAAACAGCCCCAGTCCCTTTCATCCTCACAGACCATGGCTTCCACCATGGCAGGAGCAATGCTTCTCACATTCCGGAGAAGGGCCAGCACATTTTCAAGGACTGCGGGATTTCTCTTATGAGGCATGGTGGAAGACCCCACCTTCCCCATGAAGAATGGTTCTTCCAGTTCCAGAATTTCCGTATGCTGAAGGCTGAAGATTTCATGATTGATGCTGCCCAGAGTCCCCGCCAGAAGAGCGAGGGCCTGTGCAAATTCCGCCTGATTGTCACGGGAAGAGTGCCGGGCATGACGGGGACTTTCAAATCCAGAATTTCAAACATCCTTTTCTGGGTAGCAAGACCTTTTTCCGGCTGGGAGGCCAGTGTCCCCACGGCTCCTGCCATTTCGCCCATGAAAATCCTTTCTTTCATGGATTCCAGACGATTCACCTGCCGGCCCAGTTCCTCCGCCCATACGGCTGCCTTATAGCCGAAAGTGATAGAAATCGCATGGACCACATGAGTACGCCCGGCTTCCGGGGTATCCCGGTACTTTTTCACAAGTTCCAGGCACGCAGAAAGGCAGGCCTTCGTATCCCGGAGAATGACTTTAAAAGATTCCCTTTCCAGAAGGACCATCCCCGTATCCACGATATCCTGGCTGGTAGCACCCCAGTTCTCCCTGCGCCTTTGCCAGAGCCGCCTCCGTATCCAGCCATTTCTGCACCCAGTTTTTATCACTCCAGATTTCCCGCATTTCATCCGTGCTGAAAAGGAAGCCGTGAATTTCACTGTCCACCGCTGTACTTGCCATGCTTTCCCTCTGCTTTATTTAAAATACATACTTATCCAGCCGATCGAAAGCTTCTACCACCCTGGCATGAGGGAGAGCCAGATTCATCCGAATCCCGCAAGGCACGTGGTAAATGGTCCCTTCCCGCCAGAGGACACCCACTTCCACACCTGCTTCTGCCAGTTCTTCGATAGATTTCTGATGCGTTTCGCACCATTTGCTGCAGTCAAGAAGAAGGCAGTACGTCCCTTCCGGCATGGACACATGGACTCCTTCGAAATGATTTCTTATGAATTGAACAGCGTAAGAAATATTGTCCTCCAGCACTTTTCTAAGCTGGGACAGCCATTCGCGCCCCTCCGGCTGATAAGCCCCGATCAGTGCATGCATAGTCAGCACGTTCATGTCATTATAATGGGACAAAGCCTCATACCGTCGGATACGATCACGGAGGTAAGTATTATAAATAATAGAATAAGCGCCAACGAGACCTGCCAGATTGAAAGTTTTGGAAGGCGCATAGAAAGCGACGGTCCTCTCTCTTGCATCTTCTGACACCGACTGGGTGGGAATGTGCTGATGGCCGAAAAGGGTGAGGTCCGACCAAATTTCATCGGAAATGACATAGACGTCGTTTCTTCTGAATATTTCCATGGTCTTTTCCAGTTCCCACCGCTGCCACACCCGGCCCGTGGGATTATGGGGCGAGCAGAAAAGGACCGTATAGATATGATTCTCTTTGATTTTCTTCTCCATATCTTCGAAATCCATGCGCCATACGTCATTTCCATCGGGTTTGAGCGGCGAAAGGATGATATGATAACCATTTCTTTCCAGCTGGGAAGTAAATCCGTTATATGTGGGCGAATGAACAAGCACAGGATCCCCATCGCTGCACAATACCCGGAGTGCACTGGTAATACCTCCAAGGACTCCATTTTCATAACCGATGGCCTGCCAGGGAAGATTTTTCACAAGGTTCCCTTCCATCTGCCAGCGGATGATGGATTTAAAACATTCTTCGGTGGGGATAAAGTAGCCGAAAGACGGATGGGATGCCCGGCGGATGATGGCTTCCGTCACTGTGGGACAGGTGGCGAAGTTCATATCTGCAATCCACATGGGAATCCTTTCAAATCCCGCCCTTACCTTCCCTTTCGGTACATCGATAAAAGGATTGGGAAATGCATCTACTGCAATGGAATCTTTCCCGTGCCGGTCCGGCATAGTAGTAAAGTCGTAGGTCATGGTCATTCCTTTCCGGGTAAAATCTGATGAATTTCAAAATATCATTTAATTCCCATGAAGAAGAGCCAGCGCTGCGGGAAACGGATCTCCCCGTTTTCCCTGTATGGAGCAAAGCCGGTTTTCTTTCCGCCTGCCAGTTCTTCTTCCATAAGGCTGACGATTTCTTTTCTCTTTTCTTCCGGCGTATCGGTCAGATTCATCCAGGGAGTCAGTCCCACCGGGAAAAGAGTGGAGCCTCTCCTGATAATTTCCACATGATACTTTGCAAAGAGTTCCTCAAATTCCTTTTTGCTGCGGTTTCTCACGTGGGAAAAGTCACGCAGGATTTCTATGCGGTCTTCTATGTCCCGAAGTTCCTCAGAAGCAGCTTCCATATCGATGATGACCAGCTTGCCGCCTTTCTTCAGTACCCGGTACATCTCGGAGAAAGGTTTTTCCATTTCTGAAAAGTGATGGAAAGAAAGACGGGTAATGACCACATCAAACATATTGTCCGGGAAAGGCATTTTTTCGACAAAACCGGGAACAAAGGAAATATTGGTCAGCCCTTTTTCCTTTGCCGCCTTCCTGCCCACATCCATCATGGCCGGAGTCATATCCAGGCAGGTTACTTTTGCCGCATGAGGCGCAATCGTCCTTCCGCAGACGCAGGTTCCGGCCGCGGCTTCCAGTACTTCCTCCGTACCCTTCAGCTCGATAGATTTCACAATAAAGTCCAGATAGTTCTGCTTGGAAAAATACATGGTCTTCGTTTCGAAATTCCTGGCCTGCTGAGAAAAAGATTTCTGCACGTTTTCAAGTACCTTGTCGTCCATATGGGTAGTCCTCCCGTGAAAAATGAAAATTATCTCCCTGTTCTATTTTAACATCTGAAAAGGATAGCAGGAGAAAAAATCAAAAACGGTATCACAATGGTATCACTGATAAATAAAAAAATGTGAGAAATCCGGCAGTATCGGACTTCTCACATTTTTAAATCTTATTCCCATTCTATGAAAATATCGAGCTTATACTTTCTATTGTGGTTTTCATTTTTCTTCCCTTACTACCCGTTGTATAATTTTCCTCATAGTTTTGATTTTTTCAACTTGTTAGAATCAAAATAGAATCAGCACTCAACCCTTGCACATACGATAAATACTGATGATTCAGCCCTTTCAGGATAGCAAAAACAGCCCGTATTTTGATTCATAAGGGCCGTTCATTGTGTGCCCTGATAAATTATACCTTCAGCCCATTGGAAACGCTTTACGGGCCAATTTCAGCCGTTTTCATGTTCAGCATCGTGCCCGGCATATGGTGAAAAGAAAATATCTTCCACCTGTTCAGCGTTCATCCCACAGTCTTTTGCCATCAGATAAATTTCATAGGCCGTGAAATGAGTATATCCATTGATCTTATTTGAAAAGTTCCCCGTGGTAGTTCCTATGAGCTTTCCCATATAGGCATATGATTTCTTTTGTGTTTTCAGAAGGCCTTTCAATTTGTTGTTTTCTTCAGCGACTTTCTTTTTATTCATTGGTTCCCGTCCTCGCTTTCCTTAAAATAATTCAACTGGATCTACTCTATCAGTATACCGATGATGAATTGAAAAGCAAGTATCAGCATTACTTTTTTCTGTAATGTCTTTTCTTTATTCTGTAAAGCCGTTTCAATTTTCAATAATCCTATGTTCCGTGTTGTATTACATGATATAATACAAATAACGTAATACGCTATTTTTACTACATTACGAAATACATCTCATGAAAGGGCGGTTATTATGGACGAAAAAGAAACAATTGGACGGTCAACACTTCAAATCAGGTGTACGGATGAGGAAAGGGAACAGTTTAAAACCATCAGCCGGGCAATGAATAAGCCAACAGGGGCAACACTGGCAAAACTCATGGCTATTTATCAGGCAAGCAGACAGGACGGGGGCCAACTGGCATGGTTGAGTTCAGCCGGGGATGAGGAAAAAGCCATCAGTGAGGCTATTGATACTCTCACCCATTGTGCCTATAACCTTTCACGGAAAGCATCTTCCTTCAAACAGGAAACAGTCAGCACCAAAGAACAGATGAAATCTGAACTTGATGAAATGGAAAGGAAATATAAATCCTTATTGCAGAGCCGGGAAAATACGATTGATGAGCTTAAAACTGAAATAGACAGGTTGAAAGGCCTTCAGACTGTTGCCAGTAATGCACAAAAGAATTTTACATTGGTTCAGGCCATTGCATCAGAATTGAAAAAGGAAAATGAAAAGTTGAAAGATGATCAGGAAAGCATGGTTGAAAAAGTCGCCACTCTTGAAAGGCAAGTATCAGAATTAAAGGGCCGTTTATCGGTATATGAAACTTTAGAAGGCAATGGAATGTTGAAACGGAAATAAAAACAGGGCCGGGCATTGTTCCCGGTCCTTTTCCATTGCCAGTATAAATTTAAATCTTCCCTTTTTATATGTATCACTAAATTCACCTTTTTACCATGCTAAAGTAAATTGCATCCACTTTTTATAGCGTTAGGAAAGTCAGGAAACAAAGGACAATTTCTGTCATTATTTGAGGAAATAGAAGATTTAAGGGAATTATTTTTTGTTCTTTCAAAAAAAGTCAAATTTTCAACCCGTATAAAAAACAGGTCCCCGTATCGGTCTTATGAATTGCCTTCAGAAATTGAAAACCGGGGGGACTTTACAGGGGATTGCATATATCATCATGAAACCCCTATCATGGATTGCTTTATTTTGGCCTATACGGGCTTGCCAGTAGTCCCCATGATAAATTACATAGGCAAGAATAAGCAAAAAGCATGGAAACAGCAGATTTCCACGCTTTCTATATTCCTGTTTCAGGTAACATCAGTGAAAGAAACTCCCATCGGTTCCGCATCCCTGGCAATAAGAACAACCTGTCCAATGATTCTTTCCTTATCGCTTTCCCTCATTGGTTCAGGCTTGCCAGTATCAGCACCATTCTGATTTACAGGGTCAAGGAAGATTGAACCATTTATCTTATTCACTCTACGGAAAATGAAATCAACCTGTTCAGCCTTCAGGCATATGATTTTTCCATGTATCAGGTGAATAACAGGTTTTATAAAAACTTGATCCCCTTTCCTGAAACCATCTGCAGTCAGTCTGTCAGAATTGATTTCAAGAATGAATCGTACTGAATCAACCTTCCTTTCCATTTGGAAAATTTGGTTTATATTTTCATATGCATCAATAGCTTTCATCTTGATCAGCTTGAAATCCTGTTTACTCATTCATCTTTCCTTTCAATTCCTGTATTTCATAAACCATTGCAAAAGTTTTCCAATCATGGATTGGTTTCCCGTTTTCTGTTTTCCAGTCGCTTTTGGCATACTTATTGAAAAATTGTTCAGGATTAAAAGTAAAACCCTTTTCACTCACATATTTCTTTATATCGTCAAGAGAAGGCACCTCATGATTCCCGGCTCCCACTGTTTCCCCTTTTGGGGAATTACCGGGAAGAACTGGCTGAATTTCTTTCTTTTCTCTTTCTTTAGAAGAAAGTATTTCTTTATCCTGTATTTCTTTATCAGGTAGTTCTTTTTCATGTAGTTCTTTCTCTATATAAGGGGCGGACAAATCTGTCTGTTCACGGGCGGACAAATCTGTCTGTTCACGGGCGGACAAATCTGTCTGTTCATGGGCGGACAAATCTGTCTTATCCCTTAAATTTGGGGCTTTATGAACGGACAAATCTGTCTTTTCATGATTTGGAATTTCCTGTTCAACCAATCGTAATTTTGCGGTTTTACCCCTTCCACTCGGATTAACCACTAACAGGTCATAGTCTTTCAATTCTTTAAAGCATCTTTGTATACCTTTCACTGATTTTCTCCTTTTTTGGGCGAGTTCTTCTTGCTTGAAATACATGAACGGCCCGTATTCATCAGAAAATTTTTCAGGTTTTTTCAATGAAAGATTCCACCTGTTAAGCAAAACAGCATACAATACTAAAGATTCAGCGGAAATTCCATCATAAACAGGGTCATCAACCATAAAAGCTGGGAGTTGATAAAATTTCCTTTTATGTTCTGATTTATCAGCCATAGAATCACCAACTATCAGCAATACATTTTCTCTTCAAAAAATTTGCGTGGCACTTTCCCGGCAATGATATAGAAACCCCTTGCCTTCAATTCCCTGTTCATATCCCTTATGAGCTTATATGCCCGGCTTTTGGAAATTTCACAGGCTTTCATGACTTCATCAACATCCATCAGCCTGTTATAATTGGAAACAGAAGGACCACCACTTTCCGTGGTCCTCATGGCTCCCGGTTCCCGTCCGGGGGCCTTTCCGCTTTCTGAATCAACTGGATCTACTCTATCTGTCAGATATTCTTTCATCGTTTTTTCCTTTCATAAATTCCTTGCCTGTCTGATCATGACAGGCTTTTTTATTGGCATTGATATTCAGATTTCAACCTTTTCAGCAAACAGGGCACCAACTGGAACATGAAAATAATTTGCCAGTCTATCAAGGTTTTCATCACCGGGAAAGATTCTTCCTTTAGTCCATGAAATGACAGTCTGAACAGAAACCCCAACTGCATCAGCAACATCAGAATTTCTTTTGTTCTGAATATACATGAAAGCTCGCAAGTTTTTTGAAAATACTTTTTTACTGTTCATTGCTCCTACTCCTTTATGCTTGAAATTCAACACATTTATTGTCTATATGAAATTATATGCTTAAAATATATTGTTTTTCAAGTTGTAAAATAGTATATTAAAGTTATAAACATTTTAGTTGTCCTATTATTAGCATAGCCAATATGCACTAATAACCATTAATACAGGAATGAGCCAATGAAAGGAAGTGTTTTCACATGAAATTTAATGAAATTCTTAAAAAGTACAGGACGCAAAAACATTACAATGCACTGGAATTTTCAAAAATGTTAAACATCAGTTATTCCACCTATCGGAACTATGAAAGCGGTTCAGCAGAGCCAAAATATGAAATGCTATGCAAAATTGCGGATTTTCTTGATGTATCACTTGATGATTTATTAGGCCGGGAAAGTGTTCAGTTTCAGAAGGCCGGGGACCTGTTTTCAATGATTGGCGGTGAAATCGTTATTGACGGAAAAGCCATTTTCCTGAAATTCCCCTTCCATGATTCAGAACATATCAGCACATTGATTTTCTTTTCACCAGATGATTTCCTGAAGTTCGTTGATCTAGTCAGGGATAATTTGAAAAATTCATTTGTTCCGGCTATTGATAACGCTATTTGGGAAACACGAACAAAACCCTATTTGGATGAATTCTGCAATAAACAGCCACAGTCCAAAAGTATGACAGACGATGTAAACCTATTCAGCAATTTTGAAAAGCACATGAATGAAATAAACTTGCCTCATTTCAGTTTTTATGAATCATTCTTCAATCGTGCTGTTTCCTATGTCATGAGAAAGAAAGGGTTTAATCCTGTTTGGAAGGAAAAGCATCTTTCTGATGAATCAATTTATTGGTTGATCAGGGCATACATGGAAAAAAGCGGAAATTGGCTTTCATTTGTTTCTTCTACCCCTGATGAAATACAGAAGGCAACAAAGATTATTGATGAAATGAGCGATGAGGAATTGAAAGAATTTATTGATGATTGGTCAATAAAAAAATAGTCTCATTGGTTGAGACTATGCGGAAAGGAAGGCCCTTCAATATGCCAGCTTACAGGGATGAAAAAACGGGGAAATGGTATGTTCAGTTCTATTCTAAAGATTGGACAGGAAAAAGAAAAAAGGTCCTGAAACGGGGATTTATCACAAAACGTGAGGCCGTGGCCTATGAGCATGATTATTTGAGCCGGGAACAGGGACAGCCGGGCATGACTTTTCAGGCACTCTATGAAATGTATTTCAATGACTGTAAAGCCAGGTTGAGAGTAGGAACAGTATATGTAAAGAAAAACATTTTTGAAAAATGGTTGATTCCTTATTTTGGCAAGCTCCCCATTAATGAGATTCAGCCGGGCACTGTCAGGAAATGGCAAAATGAAATCATGAAATCAGGCCTGTCAGAAACCTATATCAAAACCATCAATAACCAATTAACCGCCTCATTGAATTTTGCGGTTAAATATTGCAACCTGAATAAAAACCCCGTTCATATTTCTGGGTCCATAGGGAAAAAGCATCGTGATAAAATCACCTTTTGGACTTTGGAAGAATTCAAGAAATTTATATCGGTCCTTCAGGAACATGATCCGGCAAGAATAGCGGTTGAAACTCTTTTCTATACTGGCATGAGACGGGGCGAACTACTGGCACTCACATTGAATGATATTGATAACGGGGCACTGGCAAGCATGACAGAAGATGAATTTCAGAAATATCCTCATGAAATCAACATCAATAAAACTTATCAGCTTGTTCAGGGAAAAGAATACATCGGACCACCAAAAACAGGCAAAAGTAAAAGAGTTATTGGAATTCCCCTGTTCCTTGCAAAAATCTTACGGGCCTATGTTCAATCCATGTATGGCCTTTCCAGTATGGACAGAGTTTTTCCCTATACCGTCACATGGTTACATACTGTTATTGACAGAAATGCTCCCCGTGCCGGGGTCAAGAAAATAAGAGTTCATGATTTACGGCACTCCCACGCCTCATTACTGATTGAACTGGGCTTTTCCCCTTTACTCATAAAAGAAAGGTTAGGGCATGAGAACATAGAAACAACCCTTCAGACTTATTCCCACTTGTACCCCTCAAAAGAAACAACCCTGTTAGACACTTTAGAGAACATTTCTGAAAAGTAGAATCAAAATAGAATCAATAGGCAAAAATAAAACCGTGAAAAGCTAGATTTTATCGAACTTCTCACGGTTTATTAATTTATTCCCATTCAATGGTGCTCGGCGGTTTGGAGGTAATGTCGTAGACTACCCTGTTGACGCCTGCCACTTCGTTGCAGATGCGGCGGCTCATTTCATCGAGGACTTCCCAGGGGAAGCGGAAATAGTCGGCGGTCATACCATCGGAACTGGTAACGGCACGGATGCCCACGGTATAGTCATAGGTCCTTTCATCCCCCTGCACACCAACGGAGCGGATAGCTGCGGGGAGAATGGCGAAGGACTGCCAGATATCATTGTAGAGACCATGCTGTTTAATGACATCTCTTACGATGAAATCAGCTCTTCTAAGAATATCCAGTCTTTCAGGGGTGATTTCACCGATAATGCGGATGGCCAGGCCCGGTCCCGGGAACGGCTGACGGTTGACTACTTCTTCCGGCAGGCCCAGCTGGCGGCCCAGTTCACGGACTTCATCCTTGAAAAGTTCACGGAGCGGTTCAATCAGCTTGAATTTCATATCTTTCGGAAGTCCACCTACGTTGTGATGAGATTTGATGGTGGAAGCAGTAGCGGTACCGGATTCCACAACGTCCGGATAGAGAGTGCCCTGGACGAGGAATTTCACATCTTTCAGTTTATTGGCTTCTTCCTGGAAGGTATGAATAAATTCAGCGCCAATGGTCTTTCTCTTCTTTTCCGGTTCAGTCACGCCTTTCAGGAGGGACATGAAGTGAGCGGACGCATCAATGTGGACCAGTTTCATGTTGAATTTATTGGTAAAGGTATCCACTACCTGTTCTGCTTCGCCAAGGCGCAGGAAACCATGGTCTACGAAAACGCAGGTGAGCTGGTCTCCGATGGCTTTATGGACAAGGACGGCAGCCACGGAAGAATCAACACCGCCGGATAGGGCGCAGATCACATTGTGGTCTCCTACCTGCTCGCGAATGTTTTCCACAGCAATATCGATGTAGTTGCCCATGGACCAGCCGCCTTCACATTCACAGATTTTGAAAAGGAAATTCTTCAGCATGGTCGTTCCTTCGGGAGTATGGACGACTTCCGGATGGAACTGTACGCCAAAGAAACGTCTGGCTTCATCGGCCATGGCAGCGGTTGGAGTCAGGTCTGTATGACCGGTCAGGCCAAAACCGGCAGGCATATCGGTAACTGCGTCTCCGTGACTCATCCAGACGGCGGTCTTCCGGGAAACTCCTTCAAAGAGGGCAGAGCTGCCGTTTCTGTAAAAATCAGTGTGGCCGTATTCATGTTTTTCCGGCTTGGATACTTCGCCACCCAGGTCTTTGGCCATAAGCTGCATACCGTAACAGATGCCGAGAATCGGGATACCTGCCTTGAATACGTCCTTATCTACCTGCGGCGCATTTTCAGCATTCACGCTGGAAGGGCCGCCGGAGAAGATAATGCCTTTCGGATTCTGGGCAAGGATTTCCTTTGCGGATTTGTTGTATGGCAGGATTTCGCAGTATACGCCGCATTCGCGCACGCGCCGCGCGATGAGCTGGGCATACTGGCCGCCGAAGTCAACAATCATGACGATTTCCTGATGCTTCATTGTTTCCTCCTGTAGGGAAAAAATAGGTGTATTGATTTATTATACCATAGCTTCTCTCACCGCGTTGAAGCATTCCGACAAATGAGGGAAATAGTAGTTAGTTGTTAGTGATTAGTAATTAATCATTCATCACCAGCAGAATCTTATTCCGCATCAAATAGGGGCAGCGGTTCGAGGAAAATAATATCTTTCCGTTTGGCTGCATCTCCTTCTGCCAGGATGGCTGCTTCGCCTACGACTTTGCCGCCGGCTTTGGCCACCAGCTGTTCCATGGCTTTCATGGAACCGCCGGTACTGATGACATCATCTACCAGGAGCACGTTTTTCCCTTTAACCAGGTCTATATCACTGTCGGAAAGATACAGCCGCTGTTTTCCTGCGGTGGTTATGGATTCATCTTCCACCCAGATCGGATCTTCCATGTAAGCCTTCACGGACTTACGGGCGCAGACGTAACTCTTCATGCCCAGTTCTTTGGCCAGTTCATGGGCAAGCGGAATCCCTTTTGTTTCTGCGGTGAAAATGACTTCCGTGCCTTCCGGTACTTTTTTCGCCAGTTCTTTTGCGCAGTTGACCACGATTTCCGTATCACCCAGAATGACAAAACCGGCAATAGCCATTTTTTCGGAAATATTGAGTACCGGAAGCTGTCTTGTGCAGCCTGCCACATGAAGTTCATAATATCTTTTTGCCATATCGCACCTCTTTAAAAACAGCCGACTCCCCGATTAGAATTTGGAACCGGGCAGGAGCAGCAAAAAATTATTCTATTGTTACTGTGACATCCGTCTGGGAAGGCGGTGTATTTTCCGCTTTCACCTGCGGTTCTTCTGTGACAGTGATTACGACATCAGAGGATTCTTCTGGAGGAGGATTTTCCGCGGCTGGAGATGCTTCTCCTGCCTGCGCTTCCTGAGGAGCGGAATCTTCCGTTCCATTTCCTGCCTGTTCTTCGGCAGCCGGTCCATTTCCATCGTCCCCGGCAGGCTCTTCAGGAGCAGGTTCCGTTTCCGCTGTCTGTGCCCCGTTTTCAGTTGGAATATCGCCGTTTCCTTCCACCGGTGAGGCTTCACCGGAATTTCCGGTCCGGGAAACCTGCTCCTGCGTATCAGTTTCATTGATGGAAATAATCATGATTTCCGCTTCCGGTTCTTTGGGGGCAGCCGGTGCCGACAGGTCTTTCTTCTGCCCGGAACCTTCCGTTACAGCATCTTTTGCAGAAGATTTGGATGGCTCTTCCTTCTGTACGCTGCCTTTTTTCTTAACCGCAGGAGCAGCCGGAACTTCCTCCGGTACCAGAGAAATGGCATTGACCGGTTCTACCTTCCCCAGTTTTTCCTTTTTCGCTTCCATGATTTTTACAATCTGTCCTGAAAGCGCTTCTCTTCGGGCATCGTTTCCCATTTCCTGCCGGATGAAGGAGACCGCCCGCTGGGAGGGATCATCTGCATCAGCGGGAATGCTTCGCCAGCGTTTGTCCTGTCCAAGAGCCCAGGCTTTTCCATTGACATCATACCGGAGACGAATCCAGCCTGACGAAAGAGTTTTTCCGTCTTTGACGTCCAGTACCTTTACTTTCGCCTGCAGTCCGTCTTCAAAGACATCTTCTATGACCATGGTGGAAAGATTCAGGAAAAGCCCGGTATTTCCATCATTATAAATACCACCGGTATTCCCGATCATGGGCAGATTCGTATTTCCATTGAGATAATAAGGCTCATAAGCCCCGGCTGAGGCGCCGAGGAGAATGGCCAGGGATGCTCCCAGGGCGAGCGTCCATTTATGAAATCTGTTCACCTGTATCACCCTCGCTATTCTTCAAACTACTCTTATATTTTACTATAAATAAAGGGGTTTTAGAACAGCCTCACGGAAAAAGATATCTGTACTTCTTAAAAAGAATCCTCTTATCCTGTCAAAAAAACCGGCACGGATATACCATGCCGGCCTTTCAGGTCAGATATTAAAAATCATGCTCCCAGTTCATCGAGCAGCTCTTCAGCAGCATCGACAGATTCCAGAATTTCTTCCCTGACTGTCAGATCGTCATTGAGAAAACGGATTTCAGAAAGGGAACGAATGAGATGGGCAATCTGTGATGTACGGCCGATGAGAATCTTCTGGGCCGGATCGTATTTCTTCCAGTCTGCTCCCTTCAGGGCAAGAATGTTTTTGATATCATAAATACCATCTTCAAAATAATCTCCCAGATCCATGAGGGCATCTTCACTTCTTCTGGCCTGATGACGGATTTCCTGCAGGGTGACGCACATTTTTTTCACTTCCTGCTGGAAATTCTGCAGACGCTGGCTCATTTCCTTCAGCGCTTCTGCATCTTTCTCATCATCATTAAAGCCTTCCATCCCCCGGATTTCAGGAACTACGGCATATTGATCCAGTACACCTGCTCCGAAACCAATGGCATCGATGGCCGTGGACATATTCACCAGTGTCAGGGCTTTGGCAGACATATTTTCCAGTTCCTTCCAGCTCTTTCTTTCCTTGTTGAAATGTTCAAGACCTGTCAGGTTTTCACAGTCATGAAAGTCCACATTCTTCAGCTGCGCGAAAAGAGAAGTAAACTTCTTCATATCCCCGGACATAAGGGAAATACGGACACGGTCCAGGTTCCCCAGTTCATTTTCCGCACGGGCCCTGGCACGGCTTATCCTTTTCGCTGCCCGGTGCCTGGCTCTTTCCACTTCGCTGTTAATGCTTTCCGGTTTTGTACTGCTGCCATTTCCGCCAAGAGTCCCGGAAATCATACGCAGGATAAATGCAATGGACATACTTACGCTCCCTTCATAGCGTTATAAATCATAAATAATTTTTATGTATTATACCACAATTGATAGACAGGAACTAATGAAACCCCGGATATTTCTTATTCCTGAGGAAAATTATATTCCAATGTGAAATTTTTATTATGAAAACCGTTCCATACCGACTTTCCGAATCTTCATCGCCGGTTCAGGCATCACGGAAATTCAGGGCATGTCTTGCCTTTTCAATGGCCTCTCTGCTGCTCTCACTGACTTCGCCTGTGCTGTCATCCATAAGGTGCGGGAAGAGAGACGTAATGAGCTGGGCCACCTGGATGGCACGGGCAATCTGCATCTTTTCAGACTGGGTATAGCGGTTCCAGTCTTCCCCTTTTTCATTGAGGATAGCCTTCACATCATTGATTCCGTCAACAAAGTAATCATGAAGGTCGTTGAGCGCATCGGCCTCTTCTCTAGCCTTCTGTGCGATTTCTTCCAGCTGGTCCGTCAGATTTCTGACATGAATCTGGTAATTTTTCAATTCTTCAATCAGACTGGAGATATATTCCATATCCATGGCATGAAAGCGTTTATTGTCCACTTTGACTTTTGGAAGGGAAATAACACCATCCAGGATACCAAATCCAAGCATCATGGGCGTAAAGCCCAGGGAGCTGACCGTTTCTATCTGGGCAATGGTATCTGCCTTGGCAATCATTTCATCCACCTGGAACCCTTCTTTGGTAAAGGTTTCAATACCCGGCAGCCCTTCGCAGTCTTTCAGATTGAAATTGCGGACCCGGGAGCAGTACTTGGTGAATTCTTCCATATGGCCTGAAACGGCAGATACTTTGGCCCGGTCCATTTCACCGACTTCATACTGGCCGCGGGAGCGGAGGCGGAGTACTCTTCTTCTCACCCGGCGAAATGCTTTATGCAGTTCCCATTCCAGATCTTTAATATAGCCGGGATCCTGAATTTTTCCGTCTTTCATATCCTGGAGAACCTGAAGAATATAAGAAATAGTCATATCAATTTCCTCCTTTGGACTATTGGATATCAATAGGACAGAAAAGGCAAAAACAGCGGCAAATCCGATACCTGCGCTGTTTCTGGTTCCAGCGCCGGTGCCGGAAATGATTTTCCTGATTCATATGTTTATTTAAAACCTTTTCCCACGTCTTTAATTATACACCAAATGTAAAAAAGGGATTTAATAAAAACTTATATCTATTAGAGAAAAAATCTATAGGATAGAATCGAAAAACGACAGAAGCCAGGGAAGCAGGGAAACCTTCCCATATCGGATGGGGTATATGCAGCTGTGAAACCGGTCCTGCGGGGTAGATGTCCATCTATCCCTCTTTTCCATGGCAATTCTTAAAAATTTCTTGACAAAGACTCTTCTGTTAGGTATAATTCTTTAAGTCAGCACTATGGAGCGTTACTCAAGAGGCTGAAGAGGACGGTTTGCTAAATCGTTAGACCGGTTTCCGGTGCGGGAGTTCGAATCTCCCACGCTCCGCCACAAAAACTCTGGAAGTGGTTATCCATTTCCGGAGTTTTTTTGTGTGCGAAATAATCTCCTTCTGCGTCTCTTACATATTCCAAAACAAATGAAATGCATGAATATTTCCTTGTTTTTTTATTTCCCCTCAGTTACTATAAAATCAGTTATTGTATTTCAAACACAAGGAGAAATAAATGGCACAGACAAAAAGAGAACTGGTCAAGGCAGCCCTTGACTGCCGGGAGGCAGACCGTGTACCGGTGGGATTCTGGCATCATTTCCTGGCTGATCAGAGGCATGCGGATGCTCTGGCGGATCCCTGCGCCTGGACGGATAATCTGGCTGGGCACGATCGTTTTTATCATTCCTGGCATCCGGATTTCGTAAAAATCATGACGGATGGGTTCTTCCTTTACCCTCATGAACAGCTTCACGACCTGAAATCCATCAGGGACGCGGCAGGCATCCGGCCACTGGGCCGCCATTCCGACTGGGTGCAGAAACAGGTGGAACTCTGCGGTATCCTCACGGAACGATACGGCAAAGAGGTCATGGTTTTCTACAACCTTTTCGCCCCAACCCGGTGCATTGAATTCCAGCAGACAGGAAAAGACGCAAAGACTGTGATTTGCGGATTCATGAAAGAAGACCCGGAGGCGCTGAAAGAAGTGATGGCCGTCCTTGCGGAGGATATTTCCACCCTGGCCAAAGCAGTCATTACCGACGCTCATGCCGATGGTATCTACCTTTCGGTGCAGAATATCCCTCATCCCGATATGACGGAAGAAAAATACAGAGAATTCATCACCCCTTCCGAAGTGGCTGTGCTGGAGGCGGCAAATTCCGTTTCCGATTACAACCTGCTCCATATCTGCGGTTATATGGGCTGTCACAATGACCTTACCTGGTACAAGGACTACCCGTTCAAGGCAGTCAACTGGGCCGTGGCCTTTGAAGGGGTGCCGCTGGAAAAAGGCGAGGAAATTTTCAGCCATAAATGCGTCATCGGCGGTTTTGACAACAATCCGGAAGGGGTCCTCTACTCCGGCACAAAGGAAGAAGTGGAAAAAGAAACAAATCGCCTCCTCACTGCTGCCGGCACAAAAGGCGTTATCCTGGGCGCTGACTGCACCGTACCGAAGGATATCAATCCTGAACGATTCAACTGGGTCAGGGATGCAGCTGCGAAATTCGGGAAATGATATAAGTTTTTAGTTTTTAGTGGTCAGTGGTTAGTGGTTAGCCGGCAGCTGTCAGCTCGAAGTGATCGGCAGTCTTTGAATGTATTCTGTTTTTCCAACTGAATTCAATTGAAAAGGGCATCTCTCATGAGGTGCCCTTTTTTATTCAAGCCTGTTCTTATAAAAATATAAAATGGCGCCCTCCATAATTTAAGGGCGCCACCTTCACGAATCTTGCTGATGGGATTACACAATCCCGCCGTAGTGAGGCTGACTCACGAAAACCGTAACTGACTCAGTCCATACCGGGCGATGAATGTCTCTACTCATCCCCATTCATCCTCTTGATTTCCGCCAGCAGGTCTTCTGCTTCGGAAAGAGCATCTTTCTCCCTCGATTCATTATGTTTGAAAGTGATATCGATAGCCATACCTTCGTAAATATCATCGAACCAGTCTGCCGGAAGGATGATGGTTTCCTCGTCATCTGTCACAAGGACTGCCTTGTCTTCCTCAATCCTGTCAACAATCGTTTCCTTTTTCATTATTTTCTCTCCTTCTGAATCTTGTAGCTCTTTCCGTCAGTGGTGAGAGTGACTGTACCATCCCGGTCAGTGCGGTAAATTTCAACTTTTGCTTTTTCCAGTTTCTGAAGAGTCGGTTTATGCGGATGACCATAGTCATTGCCCTGGGCGCAGGAAATAAAGGCCTGCTTCGGGGCTACTGCCTTCAGCCATTCCGGAGAGGTACTGGTACGGCTGCCATGGTGGCCGGCTTTCAGCACATCACTCTTGAAAGTACCGCCCTTCTGAAGGATGGATGCTTCTTCTTCCTTTTCCGCATCTCCGGTGAACATCATGGAGAATTTGCCATAGGTCAGGCGGCCTACGATGGAATTGTTATTGAAATCGGAATTTCCCTTCTGATCCTTGATTTTGGTAACCGGGCCAAGGACTTTGAATTTCACGCCATCGAAGAAAGTCAGTTCATCGCCGGCTTTGAGCGTCTTATAGGGAATCTTTTTCGATTTAATCATGGTGAGGTAATTCTTATAAGTTCCAGTTCCTGCCGGCATACCATCATCATAGAGCGCATCGACTTTGAAATTTTTGAAAACCGCATTCATACCGCCCAGATGGTCTGCATGAGGATGGGTAATGATGACTTTGGAAAGCTCTTTCACCTTGTATTTCCGAAGGAGCTGTGTAATCGCTTCCCGGTGCTCCACGTCTCCTGCATCGATAAGCACGAATTTTCCGTCTTTTTCCAGAAGGAAGGAATCCCCCTGGCCGATATCGAGCATGCGGATTTTCAGATTTCCCTTGCTTTCAGAAACGGTGGATTTTGCCTTGCCCGAAGAAGCTGCCCCTCCGGAAGATCCGCCGCAGCCGGCAAGAGCCAGCCCCAGGGAAATAGAAAGAATGAGTGTCATCACAAGGCGGATGACTTTTTTGATTGAGCTCATAAATTACTCCTTTCCTTCAGAAACATCTTTGCAAATCTTTTCTCTGGCCATTGGAATCATTTCTGCCAGTTCACTGGCCCGATAGCCTGCCTTTGTTTTCATCCACAGCATATCTCCTGCATAGCCATGAAGATAGACACCGGCCACAGCGGCTTCCCAGAGCTTCATTCCCTGTCCCCGGAGAGCGGCAATAATACCGGTTAATGTATCGCCCATGCCTCCGGTAGCCATGCCATTATTTCCTGTGGTATTCACGAATGCCCAGCCGTCGGGCATAGCGCTCACCGTGGGAGCCCCTTTCAATACAAGAGCCACCTGATGATCTACAGCATAACGGATGGCCTCATCAATCCGTCCGGCTTCCACAGCACCTGCCGAAAGACCGGTCAAATGAGCAAATTCTCCCACATGGGGTGTGAGGATGTAGAAGCCGGGACAATCCTTGAGTTCTATATGTCTTTCTTTCAAAGCAAAGATAGCATCTGCATCGATCACCATGGGTTTATCCCAGGATTTGACCATTTTCTCCACAAAATCCATGGTTTCCGGGGAACGGGAAAGACCTGGACCGATGGCAATGACATCATAGGCCTTTGCCTTTTCCAGCGCTTCTTCTGCATTGTCTCCGGTGAAATGGTCCTGATCCGGTGAGCCAATGGAAGAAACCATGAGCTCCGGAATTTTGCAGGCCAGTACTTTGGCCGCTTTTTCCACAGTCACCACGGCCACTTTGCCGGCTCCCGCATAAAGAGCACCCTGACCGGCCAGGAGGGCTGCCCCTTCCATGCCGGCAGAACCGGCAAAAATGCCGATGAAACCATTCGTCCCCTTATGGGCAATGGGGAGTCGATATGGAAACATACGGGCTATTTCCTTTTCTTCCACCAGATTTACAGGGAAATCTGACCTGGCGCCGTCAGGGATGCCGATGGGTGAATAAAGGACCAAACCGGTTTCATAAATTCCCGGCCAGAGCATTTCGCCCCGTTTGATGGAGCCTAATGCAATCGTATAATCCGCCCGCACACATTGACTGTCAAATGGGCACTCTCCGGTATCTGCATTCATACCGCTCGGGATATCCACGGAAATGACCGTTTTCCTTTCATCCGCATTGATCTGCCCGATGATATCTGCCTTTTCACCGGTCACCTTCCTGGTAAGTCCTGTCCCAATCAGGGCATCAATGATGATATCGGCCTTATCGATATCAAATTCCGCTTCTTTTCCTGTTTTGATATGCTTAATGTTCATCCCCATTTTTTCAATCACATGGAGATACATTTTCGAAGACTCACTCATATGGTCTTCATTTCCTATAATGAGGACCGTCACCAGAGCCCCTGCCTCATTGGCATACCGGGCAGCCACAAATCCGTCGCCTCCGTTATTTCCTGTACCGCAGACGATGGTAACCAGTTTCCCTTTCCAGCTCAATTCCTCCTTCATCAGTTCAATGACGGAGCGGCCTGCATTTTCCATGAGTACCGCCTCAGGAAGACCATACTCTTCCATGGCTTTCCTGTCCAGTTCTCTTGATTCCTCAGTCGTCGTGAGTATCAAGCGTATCGCCTCCCATCACTACCACCGCGATGGCCATATTGTCTTCGTGGGAAATAGAAATAGACATGTCTTTTATACCCAGCTCTTTCGCCCGTTTTTCAAAAGTTCCCTTAAGATGGAGCACCGGAGCGCCCCACTTCGTCCAGGTCACATAAGCATCCTGCCAGGCAGAGCCGAATATGCCGATGCCCATGGCCTTTCCCGCCGCCTCCCTGGCGCCCCAGAGAGCCGCGTAGGACTCGGCCCGCTTTTTCCCTTTCTTCTCACAGTGGGCTATTTCCTCCTCCGTAAAAATCTTTTCCACCCGGGCCGGAAATTTCTCAAGAATTCTCTCCCAACGGTCGATTTTCACCAGATCCACACCGACGTACATACGCCCCCTCCTCTCTTCTTCCCTTAATTTTACAGGAACGGGAGTTTTGGTGCAATGGGGAATAAAGTCATCTGAAAAAGTGAATTCTGTTTCTACCCCAAATTTCCTTAAAAACACTTCTTGCCATAGGCGGAGAAATATGATAGAATGGCATGGTATGAATAATGCAGACGGGAGGTGAATACATTGCCACAGATTAAAGCTAATATGAAAAGCATGAGACAGGACGCTGCTAAAAGAGCTGCCAACGCTGCTGTAAAGTCCAGAATTCATGGTGCTGTTAAAAAAGCTGTAGCTGCTGCTACCACTGAAAATAAAGACGAAGCTTTCCGCGCCGCTGTAAGCATCATCGATACTGCTGCTCAGAAGGGCGTCATTCACAAGAATGCTGCTGCTCGCAAGAAATCCCGTCTGAACGCAAACGTAAACGCTGCCATCGCTAAGGCTAAGGCTGCTGAAGCTAAGGAAAAGGCTGAAGAAGCTAAGGAAGAAGCAAAGGAAGCTTACAAGGAAAAGATGGAAGAAAAGGCTTAATCGTCCTGATAAGAACTGCCGCGATTCGTCGCTGCAGTTTTTTATTGCCTGAAACCGGTCAGCAGTTATCAGCAATATCATTAACTTAGCAGCGTATAAAATACCTCTAAATCGAAGTTCTTCTATCATATATAGGGGAAATAAGCCTTTATTCACCCTG